>NZ_JBJDOS010000002.1:0-670425 GCF_044900935.1 Psychrobacter sp. NPDC078501
TTTATGAGAACAGTGAGCAGCTCAGCTTTGTGGTCACTGGTGCTGATAATGCAGCCATTGACAATACCGCTGCCACGGGCACGATTGTTGATGAATCTGATGCTACAGATCCAGGTGACGGCAGTAACACCGATGGTGATAAGCCTACGGCGATTGTTACTGGAGACAGTGTGACTGAGGGTAGTGCTCTTGAGTTCACCGTGAATTTGAGTAACCTATCTGAGTCTGATACTACAGTAGAACTTACATTGGCCAATGGCTCAGCATTACTTGGTACAGACATCGAAACGCCTGTCCAAGTGAGCTTAGATGGTGGTAACACCTTCAGCACAGTTACGGTTGCCGTAGATGGCACCTTTAGTGTCGATGTTCCAGCCAATAGTACAAATGGCATTATCGTGAGTGTCCCTACGGTTGATGACAATATTGATGAACCGAATGAGACCATCACGCTTACAGCAAGTACAAGCGGACAAGTCACTCCAAGTACAGCGATTGGTACCATCATTGACAACGATGATGCGCCTATTATCTCGATTGATGGTGCGGTCGTAGTTAATGAAGATGCTGGTACGGTCACTTATACCGTCAGCTTAACCAACCCATCATCAACCGCTGTGACTGTTGACTATGCGACGAGTAATGGAACTGCCACTGCTGGAGCTGATTATGGTGCAAACTCAGGCACGTTGACCTTTGCAGCAGGAGAGGTAACCAAAACGGTAACGGTTGCTATTACTGACGACACTCTGTTTGAAAATTCTGAAAACTATACTATTGCTTTATCTAACCCGTCACTCAATGCCAGTATTGATAATGCAAAGAAAAGCGTTACCACCACTATCATCGACAACGACACAGCACCGACTATCACGGTTGATGATGAAGATGGCACGCTTACTACTGCTGACAATAGTGTTATTGAAGGAACTGGTGACACTGTGACTGGCGCTATCGATATCACTAACCCGCAAAGTGTCGCAGCGCTGACTATCAACAGTGTCGATGTAACGACAGCCACTACTGCTAACCCTATCATTATCAATGGTAGCGAAGGCAAATTGGTCATTACTGGTTACAACTCAGCCACAGGTGCGCTCACTTATGCATATACCGAAGATGGCAGTGCTGAAACGCATAACCCTGCTGGTGACAACGTATTAGATCAATTCACAGTCAAGCTTACCAACACTGCTGGTGGTACTACATCTGATACGTTAGACATTCAAATTATCGATACAGTACCTGTTGCCAATCCAGACACCAATACTATGACCGAAGAGACAGACAAGGTCACTGGTAATGTGCTTACGGCTACTGGTGCCGCTGCAACAGATGTCGCTGATAGTTTAGGTGCAGACGCAACACTCGTTACGGCTGTAGAGTCAGTAACATTTACTACGGTAGCGGTTACACAAGGAGACTATGGTGTGCTTTCGCTCAATGCAGATGGCAGCTACAGTTACGATCTTGATAATGATGCAGTGCAGTATCTTTCTGTCGATGATGAACCTTTAATAGAAACGTTTAACTACACCATCAGAGATGCTGATGGCGATACCAGCACGGCAACCTTGACTGTGACTATCAATGGTACCAATGACAGACCTGTCATCACTAATGTCGCGAATGGTAATAACATTATCGAAACCGCAGCGGCAATAACAGAACAGACAGATGATACTGCTATTACACGAACGGGTACCATCAGCTTTACCGATAGTGATAGTAGCGATGAGCCAGAGATTAGTGCTATAGCATCAAAAAACATCTACGTCTATGATCCAAGTAATTCGACATTTACTGATGCTGAGCCATTGTCAACGCTTCAAAAAGCAGCGTTAGACGGTATTTTTTCAGTCGCAAATGATACGGGTAGCTTTACAGATGGTATATGGAGTATCAATGCATCATCCACAGTGCTTGACTTTATTCCTGCTGGCGAAACCATTACTATTCGTTATGCCGTACAAGTTGACGATAATAAAGGCGTAATTACGGCTGCTGATGGTAACGAGCTTAGTACTAGTGAAATCCGCTATGTTGAAGTAACCATCACTGGTACTGATGATAGTATTGCGCTTGTAGCTGATACTGCTAGTACTAATGAAGATATTATTCTATCAGTGACGGCCGCTAATGGTATCTTTAAAAACGATACCGCAGACGTTGACGTTAATACAGAGTTAACGGTTGAAAGTTATACTATTAATGGTATGACAGACACTAATGGTATACCAGAACCCTTTAACGTAGGTGATGTTACTAACGTTACTATAGACGAAGTGACCATTGGTGAGCTGACCATAAATGCGGATGGTAGCTATACCTTTGAGCCTGCGGCAAACTTTAGCGGTACAGTGCCAGAGATTACCATTAAGGTAAACAATGGCCCTGATGCCGCAACCCCAGAAAGCGGTACAGAAACCCTAACCATCACCGTCAACCCAGTATCAGATGCCCCCAATATTGGTGACGATATTAACCTAGAAACAAATGAAGATACCACCATTGCCTTAGGCTTAACCGCACCTGTCATCGTAGACAGTACAGACTTAAGCAGTAATGCCGATGACAGCCCTGAACGTATCGGTTTGATTACCTTAACAGGTATCCCTAATGGCGCTAAGCTTAATTACGATGGCGTGAACCCTGACAAGGAAGATGGTAGTCCAATCACTATTTTCTTAAATGATAGCGATATTTTCCTTGACAGCATTAACGCTGCTGATGCTAAGTACTCAATGACCAAGAAGCAGTTTGAGGAAATGACCCTTACGCCACCTGAAGATGATGCTACAAACTTTGATATTCAAATGTCGGTAACAGAGTATGAAGTGGATAATGACGGCAATATATTGGCAGGAGTAGATGGTGCAACTTCTAATACAACTATCAAAGTTGATGTCCAAGCCGTAACTGATAGCGAAGATAAAAATGATCCTAATAATCTAGATAATCCACATGACGATAATGATGGCTTTAGTGAGTTTGGCTATACTACAGGGACAGTGGTCTCTATCGATGGGAAATACGAAGTTAGTGCCAAAGAAGGCGAGTCTGTTGACTTACCGATCACCACCAATTTTGGTGATTTAGTATCGGTAGACAGTGACAGCACCGAAAATTACGGCTTTGTCATTAATGGTCTTGAACCAGGAACAAAGATTATATTTACGCCAGCTGGTAGCAACACTCCTGATCCTGATTATATTGCAGACAGTAACGGTCAAGTATTAATTGGTGTTGATGCTCTTGATGATGACGGTAAGCCGCTCGCTACAAAACTTGCTGTCAATGGAACATCAGAGCCGAAAATTAGCATCGAAACGAATGAGTATAACTCGCTCGATATGGAGAACATTACCGTATCTTTATATACTCAAGATCATGATGCTGACTCTGATATCGTTGATACTTCTGTTGAGCTAATAAATACGGTTACAGTCGATATGACTGTGACACCTGTTGCTGGTCGAGTAACAGCCAGAAATGTTAGTACTACTGAAGATACTGCTTTTTCACTTGCTGAATTTAATTTCCGAGTCGGTGATAACTTGTCGGGCAATGAAACTATTCCAGAAATTGTTGCTGAAATTACGTTCAAGTTGCCAGCAGGTTGGTCATATACCGATAACGATGATATAGCTATAGTAGCTCCTGATAACACAATTACTATTAATATGACTAACTCACCTGATCTAAGTGGGTTTTTACTCACGCCAGCTGCACATTCTTCAGCAGATACTAACATCGAGTTCAGACTGACTAGTACAGATTTTGATGATGATGGAGGTACTCCAAACCCTAGTTTTGATACTACTATCACGACATTGACTAGAAAAGTAACAGTTACACCAGCTGCCGAAAGAATTGATGAAGACAGTGCTATATCAGACACCGATAATGATGGTACGCCTGACCTAACCATCAATCCAAATTATGACTTTAATACACAAGCGTTAGAGGACACCGCATTTGCATTGAGTGAGAGTGGATTTAACTTAGGAGATGGCTGGTCAAACCAAGACGACACAGCGGATTTCGGGGTTAATGATGGTGCTGTCACAGGTCAGACAGACTCAGAAGAAACGTTTGCGCTTTTAACCTTTGGTAATAAGGTAAATGGAGTAAATGGAGCATTTAGCTCGGTTGTCGGCGCGGTATTTACTTATACCTATGAAAACAGTGCAGGCGTAACGGTAACCGAGACTCTCGTCGATAACGGCAGTGGCGTTGAGATTCCGGCCGCCTATCTCAATACAGTCACTGTCAAGCCGCCACAAGATTATAGTGACTTTGACCTTGATGCTGGCTCAAGCACGGTCGTTAAGGTACAAGCCAAAACCATCGATTATGATGAAAATGATGGTGCTAGTGTGACGGCAACCAGTGGTGAGAGTTATCTAACCTTTACGGTTAAAGGGGTTGCTGACCCAGTCACATTGGGTGTTGACCCAGCATATGGTAATGAAGATCAAGCATTAGCTGACGACGGTGATGGTGGTAATGGTGGTAATGGTAATAACCGTGATGGATCGTCAGATGCAGTAATTGATCCTGCTCTTGGCATTGAGCTAAATATTCGTCCAAGTTCACGTGATAATGAGGGTTCTGAGAAATACGAGGTTAAAATATCTGATATTCCAGTAGGAGCAAAGCTTTATATATATGATGAGCTTAGTGATACTTACGCTTTACATTATGAAAATACAGGTTCAACTCTCGGCAGTACAACCATATCCAACTATAAGGACGTAGATGGCTTGTACTTTGTTCCTACTGAAAACTTTAGCGGTACTATACCGCTTATAGTTCAGGCAAAAAGCATCGAAGTTGATGGTAGCGAAACCGCATTTACTCCGGATCCAGGACTAACATTACCAGTTAAAGTTATTGGCAAAGCCGATCTTATCTTAAATGATGATCTGGGAACTAAAGAGGCAACGATAGTTGATAGCGATGGAAACTCTATTGCTAAAGACTACACTTATGTGGGCGTCGAAGATGCTAATGGTAACAATATAGCGTTAGTAGAGTTTTTCGATGACCCTACCAGTATTGCTGCTTATGATGGCGATGCTCCGGCTGCTGAGCAGGTCACTTATAAAGTGACAGGGCTACCTGCAGGATTCGATATTACAGGCGCCGTGTTCTTAGGTGGTAGTGGTGAGACGCGTAGCTGGTCTGTGTCTTTAGAGTCGCTTCAAAATGGTGCTGCAAAATTGGTAACGCCTGATAATTTCGCTGGTGAAGTTGGTTTTACTATTACAGGAACGACCACTGAAACAATATCAGGTAATAGTGTTACCCATACTCCTAAAGACGTATCTATTCTAATCACGCCTGATGCTGCTGATGGAGTCGTCAATAATCCGCAAGTGGTAGCGGTCGAAGATGAGTGGACGACGATAGACTTTAACGCTGCTTTTAAAACTACGGATGCATCTATAGGCGATGAAGTACTTGATACAATTACTTTAAACCCTGCTGACTTAGGAAACGTGTTATTACTTGTTAATGGTACTGCCTATACATCTGGCGACTACACCTTTAATGCCAGCGATAAAATCGAAGTAAAATACAATAGCGCTAACGAACATAGTGATGTTCCTTTTGATATTGGGTTTGATTATACGTATCTCGACACCGTGTCATTAGCAGATAATGCCACGATTAGCGAGTCTAAGACCAGCAATGCAACCGTAAATGTGACTTTCAAAGCAGTGACTGATCAACCGACCATAGAATTAATAGATGAAGCCACTGCGGACAATACTATTAATAACAATGGCTTAGATGATACGGCTTCTGTCACTGTTTCTATATCCTCACCAGATAAAGACGGCTCAGAGAGCTTTACGCGTCTAGAAGTTAGTAATGTTCCTAATGGTATCATCGTACAAGGTGGCATCTTATCAGGTGGCATCTGGTATATCGATGTGCCAAACGAAGCCATTACTACAGGTAATAACCCTACCTATGATCTGGTCTTAAAGCGTGATGGATCAACGATTAATATTCCGGCAAATACTTTTGGTATTAAGGTAACAGTCATAACCCAAGATATCAATAACCCTCAAAGTATCGACGGCGCCGAAGCAACAGCCACTGATATTTTTGAAGTTGTCTTAACGCGTAGTAATACTGAAGGTAAAGATCCTGAACCAGTAGATCTTGTCAATACGTTAACGGTCAATACATTGATAGCAGACGAAGGAATACCATTTAACTTGGGAGCACTGTTAGATGCCACACTTGATGATACCAATGCAGCCAACGTCGTTTCTTATAGTTTCTCGCTGACTGATGTACCAGAGGGTACTACTATCACTAGTGATAATAGTAATGTGAGCGTGCAACAAATTGCTGGGCAATATATTATCAGCGTCAGCGACGCTAGTAGCCTCACACCTGAAGCAGCACTTAATGCAATAACGGTGACACCGCCAGTAGACTTCAGTACCAATGTGCCTGGTGGCAGTCAAGATTTTGGCTTTGATGTGACCTTTACTGCTCTGGACAATGCAAACCGTGAAGACGCTTTGCCAGCAACTAGCGTCAGTATAGTAGTAGCGCCAGAGACTGATCTATTTGATAATAATGGTCAGACTTCAGTCGTTTCAACCGATGAAGATATAGCAGTGGATATTGTCATTGATCTTACCAACAGTGCGGATGGTAATTATGTGTCACTAGTGGATGGTAAGTTATATATTAAGATCGATGAAACAGAATTAAAAACAGGATCAGGTACTGCTGGCGAATTAGAATATAACGGTATAACGTTGACACCAGACATTGACGGTAATTATATAGTCGATCTAAACAATGACGCAGGAGACTTAGTTAATCCTCCTGACAGCGTTACTGTTCAATATACCCCAGCTGCTAATGCTGATGGTAGTGCCACCATCACTGTAAATGCTTCTCACAAAGAAGTGAGCGATGTGGCTGACGATGGTGCTGTGGTTGACTACGAGTATCAATATAATGTCGAAGTCATCGCCCAACCTGATGCGCTTAATATCTTCAAATCTGGTACCGAAGAGACTACTGCTACAGTAATAGGTGCTGAGGATACCAAGATCGCTATTCCTTATGAGATTGGTTTAATTGACACCCAAGGTGACAGCGATGGCAATGGAGGTACTGTGAAGGATAGTGCCACTGCTATCAGCCTAGATAATGTACCTGAGGATTATTTAGTTTCTTATATTAGTGGCAAAGAGGTAGATGGCAACCCTATATTTACATTGGCCAGTAATAACGGTGGCTTAAACGGTAATTTATGGACAATCGATGCAACTAAGATTGACACATCTTTTGAAGACAATATCTTTATCCAAGCGCCTGAGAACGTCAGTGGTACTGTTGCAGGTATTGAGGTGAAAGTCGTTAGTGATAGCGGCGTAGTTAGTGCCCCACTCAAAGTGACTCTTGTTGTGACACCGGTCGCGGATGAAGTTACATTTAATCCATCGACTGTACTTGGCTCTCAAGGCGAGTGGACAGCGCTTAATTTGAATGCGGCTATGGTAGATATTGATGGTAGTGAAACGGTCAATGTGATACTGAAGGGCACTAACCTGTATGGTAATGTGCTCAGTGTTAAAACTAACAGTGGCACTCCTCTAGAAGATGTTGGGTTTGTTTTTGATGAGGTTACTGGCATTGGCACTTATACCATTAGAGGCGTCACACCAGCTCAGCTAAATGAATTGCTTGTAAAAGGAGGCGCACCGTACAATGGTACGTTAAAGATTAGCTTGGAGACGGTTGAATCAGCGAATGGCGATAGCCTGACCATCGATGAAGTAAATTTACCTGTCGACATTGCTCCAACGTTTATTTTCAATGGTACTGATGCTGCTGATAAACTGATTTCAGTCAATCAAACCGCGGCACTCAAATATTCTGGTGGCGATGGCAATGACACCTTTATCGGTGGTAGCGGTAAAGATACCCTGAATGGCGATGCTGGAAATGATACGTTAATTGGTGGAGCGGGTAACGACACGATCAATGGTGGCGCCGATGACGATACGATAGATGGTGGTGCTGGTGCCGATACGTTAAATGGTGGAACGGGTAATGACACGATAGTATTTGATGCTGCTGACTTGTTGATGGATGGTGGCGCAGGTATCGATACTTTATTGATTAATATGGCCAATACTACTATCGACTTTGGTACTTTTGATTCATCTAAGTTTGAAAGTATTGAGGTTATCGATATGACGGGTAATGGCGCGCAATCACTAACCAATCTGTCGACCAGTGATGTGCTTGAGATCATTAGTGATACGGTCATGACTGATAAAGATTTAATCATCAAGGGTGATGGCGGTATTAACGGTGATTCAGTGACACTGACCAATGAATGGACCAGCAATGGTACTACGAGCCAAAGTGGCGTCAGCTATAACGTCTATAGCTTCTCTGATACCAATGGTAACCATGATCTGTTGATTCAGACTGATGTGAATACTACTATCCTATAGGTTTATTCACCTAGTACAGATTTTGATTTTTCATAAAACGTCATTGGATTCAATCCAGTGGCGTTTTTTTGCATTCATATTATGGCTTTTTCTAGATGTATTTTGGTATGTAAAGTTATATTGACTCTATTAATAGCGATTCTTGTAAACTCACTCACTAGGATCTGACCCTGGTGGGAAGTCATGGCGTAGCTGCGCGACATTAGCAGTAGGCACTGTATCTGTGAAATTATTTAGATCGCTATGCACGTATTGTGTGACAGCTGCTATTTGCTCATCGCTCATCATGCTGTGAAATGATGGCATACCGCGCAGGCCATTGATCAACACACTAATAATATAGTATTTCGATTGCATCTTGCTGTTATTGGCTAGCGGAGGGTAGTAGCCAGCGCCTTGTGCGCCTTCACCTTTTTGCATATGACAACCTGCACAAGAGTCATCGTAGAGCTTTTTGCCATTGGTGGTAAAGAAACCCGTCTCGCCTTGTGGGCTGCCTTCAAACTTGGTAAGCCATTTCTGCATGCTGGCATCATCATTCATTTTCGGTATTGAGCGTACATCGACTATATTGGTAGTAGGCTCAGCCAATTCTGCTTTGGACATATATACGCCGCCCCATGCGCCTTGATTGCGACTGGCTTGATTGTCAAAATTGTTGTCGAAAACCATGGGCGCTGTTTGCTGACTCGCGATAGTAACTGCGTTTTTTGCCTTGTACTGACTACAGCCTGACAACGTTGTTAATGCGATTGACCCGCCAACCATAACCGTCATCATTGCTTTGTCCCAGCTGAGCGAGCTAGACAATTTTATCTGGTTTACTGTCACCATATTCATGATTATTCCTAATATGCCTAGGCTCATTGTTATCATCCTTGCTTCAACGATAGGCGTGTTATACAGAAGCTTATTAAAAAGACACTGCTACCCGAGTTTCTTGGCCTTTTGATGTAAGCGTTTGGCAGCATCCATACCGGATAATATCGCGCCCTCTTGCCATGCAGGAATATGTGAGCAATGCTCTCCTGCTAACACAATACGATGATCTATCTCGCATAATGTCTCATAGTACTGCTCACGACTTGACTCGCTCCAAATACCGTAGCAGCCAAGCGACCAAGGGATACGGTGCCATGCGACAGAGGTGCCCGAGCGGAACTCTTTGGTATATTGCGGATGAATCTGTTTGCCATAGGCGAGCGCGGCATTGATACGTTCTTTAGGAGTCAACGAGTTAAATTTGTACGAAGTCTCGCCAAACCCATACGCGCCAAGTAGTACACCTGAGCCTGAGCTAAACATATCTTGTGACGGGTAGGAGATTTGTGAGATAGGCATATCGGTATAAGTGATGCCGCCATAGATCCATTCATCCTCTTCCCAAAACCTTCGTTTGAACTCCAAACCTACTTTATACGAGCTGTCATAAGGAACGGCTGCCATGGCTTGTTTCATTGGCGCGGAGACATTGATATCAATCTGCGTCAATATGGACAAAGGAATCGTACAAATGCACCAATCTGCGCGCACTGTTTTGGTGGTACCGTCAGGGCTATTACTATCGACATAGTCAACGGTAACCCCAGTTTCGTCTTGATTGATTTTGGTGACTTTGGCATTGAAGGTAATCATCTCACGGCATTCACGTGTGAACGCATCACCGATTTTCCCCATACCGCCGACAGGCTGAAACATCGTTGGTTGATGCACATGCACGGTATAGTTGCTATAAATATCCGACCACATACCTGAGTCTAGTAGCTTATCCATCGGTATGGGTGTTGATGGCTTGGCATCCGGCATCAGACCACCACCGGGATATACACTATAGCCACGATGCTTACCAGTTTCATGGCTTTTGACGTAGCGATAGTTGTTATCTAGCACGCCCCAGCCCTTGAGACCTTCGAGTAATTTTTCTTTGTCCTCTTTATCAACTGTGCTATCGAGACTGCCTTTATTCACGGCTTTGGACAGCAGTTCTGACACATAGCCACGAATATCGCCTTGCACTTCGCCCAAGCGCTGCGGAGCCCCATCGAAGTGATTGGTACGGTGTAGATAAGCGCGATCATTGGTTTGGATAAAAGGCTGCAGTGCCACACCAAATTTTTTGCAGTAATGGAAGACCGCGTAGTGGTGGATGGGCAATCGCCATGGACCACCATTGAAATAATTACCTTTTTCAAAGTCGCAAGTAACTTCAGCACCGCCTAATTCAGTGTATTTGTCACCACTATTGAGTGTCCAGCTACGTCCACCGCCACGATTTTGGTACTCAAGCACAGTCACTTTATAGCCTGCTTTGCGCAGCTCATAGGCAGCAGTCAGACCACTCAATCCTGCACCCAAAATCAGGATGCTGGCACCAGCCGGTGCGCCTTTAAGATTCATCTCTTCTTTAAAGCTCGACTCAGATGCAAACCCCAACGTGGTCATCGCTTGATACATCGCGGTCGCGCCTGCCGTCTTGCCTATCATGGAGAGCAGTTGTCGCCGCGTAGGGGATTGGAGCAGGTCATTCATAGGATTATCCTTATCGTGCTAAGTCTTTGCGTTATTATTGAAAATACTAATTTAGGCCTATTCTTTATAGCTAGCTTTTTTCTTTTATCACGTGTGTGACGTCAGCCGCGCTGACATCGCTGTTAGGTAGACCACCAAATGTGACTCGTACATAGTTAGTGATACTAGCGATTTGTGTAGGGCTTAAATCTTTTGAAAAGCCGGGCATTTTTGGTGCTGTGTTAAATGCACCTTTTGCGCCAAAAGCAATCACACCAATTAGTGCATCAGGTTTTACGCGGCGAATACTACTCAAACCAACGATGGAGGCGTAGCGTGCATCGGGCTGGGCGTAACCGTCGACGCCATGACAGCTAGCGCAATGTGTCAGATACAACTCTTTTGGCGTGTTGCTGTCCAAGTTATTATTGCTGCCGCTATTGTTGACACTGCTGACAGTATTGGTTTTGGCGCGCGCCAGATAGTCTTTTTGCTCAAGTAAGTTATAAGTAATGGAGTTGCTGACTGGCTGCGGCAGGCGAGACACATTGACTGGTATCAGATAGTCATCAGTCTTAATGGCTGGGACGACTTTTAAGTAGTCAGCCATCGCTATCAGGTCTTCGTCGGTGAGGTAGCGTGTACTATGCGCCACGGCTTCTGCCATTGGCCCGCCCGCGTAAGCGCGCTTATCAAGCGTGCCTGTACGCAGGTAAGTTACGATGTCCATTTCGCTCCAAAGGCCAATACCTGTTTCGTTGTCAGGCGTAATATTTGGTGCAAACCATTTACCAAGTGGTGCGCCAGATAAGTAGCGGTCTTTATCAAGACCTTGGGTTAAGTTGCGCGGCGTATGACAGGTACCGCAGTGCTCTAAGTTATTGACCAAATATTCACCGCGCTGCTGAGTGTTCGTCAGCCCTGAGCGATTTTCAGTAGAGGGCACATTGATGACATTCCATGCCAGCATTAAGCTACGGATATTTAACGGGAAAGGCAAATGAGTGGTTTTTTCAGGTGGTTTGTCTACGATAGGAACGGTCTGAAAGTACGCGAACAAGGCGCTGATATCCTCATCTGTCATGCCATGATAAGACGGATAAGGCATCGCAGGATAAAGCTGATGATTGGGTGCACGACCTTTTTGCAAAGCCTTTTTGAAATCGGCTTCAGTATAGTTGCCGATGCCATAGCGCGTCGATGGTGTGATATTGGTTGAATAGATATTGCCAATGGGTGTCTCAATTGGTACGCCGCCACTATAGTCATCACGGTGGCAAGCCATACAGTCAGCGGTACGCGCCACGTAAGCGCCGCGATTGGCAAGCGCACTATTAGCAGGGCTAACATTTGGTAGGGTTATTCGACTGGGCCAAGTTTCCATTGGTAGGGTAACCGTGCCTGCCATCACGACGTTAGACACTAAGCTGAATCCCAACGTTAATGTCAGCGTCAGTGTTATTACTGAAGAAAACGACAATGCTGGCACGATTTCAGAAAGTGGCTTCACAATGTCCTTATAATACCGATGAATCATGTCTAATTCCTTTTTAAGCTTTCTACAAATCACTACCTGTATCTATTAAGACAGTGGCGAAACGTTAAAAATACTACTGTCTGGCGGCTTCGATCTTGATACTTAAGTCAAGGTTTTTGGTCAGTCCGAACCAAGCGAATTTATTGATATTCCATTTTGTGCGATTAATCGTAGCAGTGAACTGGCCACCGCAAACATCCTTCCTGATGCTCGTGTTTAGATAACAACCGAACTTAGTCGCGGTTAAGCTAATTGGGTGGGTCTCGCCATGCAGTGTCAATTGTCCATCTACCCGAGTGACCTGCGGGCTTTTTTTATCTTGATTAAAATGCCATTTTGTCGATTCGAAATATGCTGAAGGAAATCTCTGCACATCAAAAAATTCAGGCCCCGTTAGACTATTATTAAAAGAAGGGTTGCCCGTATTTAAAGAGTTTATCGGTATGATCAATGAGATTTCGCCTGATCTTCGGTTTGGATCGTATTGCAATTGACCTTTGATATTATAAAAGCCACCAGTCGTGGCTGAACTCTTAAAGCGTTCGATAGCAAATCGAATATGAGTGCTGGCAGGATTAATAGCGTAACTGGCAGCTTGACTGCTATTTGCAGCGCCTACGAGCAATAATGGAATGGTCAAAAAAGAATAGATATGCGACGGTTTTGGCCTAGTAGACAACAAGCGCATAGCTACATTCCTTTGCAAGTTACTGAAATAGAGGAGCTTATTCACAAGCGCTATCCTTGCGTTTGCTTAACAATAAGCCAGTGATTGTTTATTATTTATACAGGGTTTCTCGAATACTTAGTAGTGCTATTTTAGTAAAGAGATAACGAACAAATCTGTCATGCCCGAACGTCCATTCAAAGTACTGATAAATAAGTATTGATACCTAATTATTGAAGCTAAGTACTGAATGCTAGGTGCTGACTTTAGAGTGCTCAATGTTAGACAAGCTAAGACCAGTATGTCTTTTATCATCGCTAGTGCTGTGTGTTTTACTCTTAATTGATTGTTTGAAGAATAGGGCTGCGATCGCACAGGCTATGGTTAATGACAACAGCATTGAGACCAATGTATGGCTAAAGAAATGATCGCCAAACAGCATCTTATATAGCCCCATTGTCCAGCCCAAAACGGTTACTGATATGACTATCTGGTAGCGGTATTTTCTTAATGTCGGTAAAAAAGACAGTCCATATAAAGAAAACCCTGCGCTGGCGTGAGCTGCTGGGAAGCATCTGGCAGGCGTTGCTGCTACGATGTTTTGCCAAAGATTGAGGTAGGGCAAATCCCCATTAAAAATAGCTAAGTCATTTGGGCAACTAACATGGGTGACGCCTTTGAGCGTGGCAATAGTAGCAGGTACAATAGCCAATATAATCAGTAGGTAGCCAATCTCGCGCATAGGTAAAGGAAGCATAAATTTATCAAGCTTATTATGACTGAGCTTACTGCGATCTAGCTTATTGCAGTTTAGGGCAGTAGCATTAAGCCTTGACTGTCTATACTTGATGATTAAAACCGCTATGAGATAGACAGCCAATAGAATCAATAATGCTTTGGGTAAATCATAAAAGATAAATGCATAAGGCTGCGCGCCTTTTTCGAGTAGCCAGTGACCATTGTTGTAAAAAAGCTCACTGATGCGTACATCTAATTGGCTATGCTCAAAAACTAAGGTGGCAATGATGGTTACGCACAGTAGTTTTAGCCAGTCCCAAGCCATTGAGTGGTTTTCTAAAGTCATGGATACACCTGATAACGTATATTAAGTGATGGAGCTTCCAGCATGCTGCTATAAAAAAATAGACAACTATAAAAAGACAGACAGCACCATTAACCATAAAACGGTTAAGAGAAATAACGACAAAAATTGTGCAGCAGAGCCGACATCTTTTGCTATCTTTGCGAGTGGATGCTTGGCGGTTGAGGTATGGTCGACGCAAGCTTCGATACCCGTGTTGATCAGCTCAATAATTAAAGATAAAAAAGACGCGATGACTAGCATCATTTTTATACCAAGCGCAAAAGGCATAACGATGACAGCAGCTAGCAGTACAAGATTGAGCCACACAACTTGTCTAAAAGCCGCTTCAAATTTATATGCGGCTTTAAAGCCGTCCATTGAATAGCCAGTAGCTTTTATAATGCGGAGGATTCCTGTTTTACCTTTGGCATGACTCGCAAAGCTATCAGCTGCGAGTGCATTATCATGTGCTGTTTGGTTGACAGAACTATGCTCGGCTGATGGTTCTATAAGGTTGGTATGAGTGATTTGCTTCATAGGGCATTCTTAACGGTCTATTAAAATTAAGATAGCCTGAGTATAAGACGGGAGAGGTTAAGAAAACGTTAAGAGGATATAGAGAGGTGAGAATAAAAAGTAATGGATATTGAAATTTATCATTTCCCAATCAGTAATTATGATTGGGAAATGAAGATGTCTTTGGACTATCACAAGGTTATTTATAATAAATACTAAAGGTGCTACCACCTGAGCGATTGGCCTGATGAGTGAGCTGCCAGCCCATATGTGACATGATACGCTGGACGATACTGAGTCCTAAACCTGAGCCTTCAACCTTATGTTTTGTCTCATGCTCTGACAACAGGATTGTTTGATCTTCTTTATACTGATGTTCTAATCGCTCAAACCGTTCATAGAGTAAAGGCATCATCGCTTCAGGAATACCTAAACCAGTATCAGTCACCATGATTTTTTCGTCATCGATAGTAATGGTTACTTCGCCATCATCGGTATATTGAAACGCATTTTTTATGAGATTGCCCAATGCCATTTTTAGGAGTTCGGGGCGTACGTAAGCGCTGTATTCTTGCTCAGCAATTACCTGACAAGTGACAGACTTATAACGCAGTAAGTACTTTAGGCGCTGCATTTCCGCTAAAGCGATACTGTTAATAGAGGTTTGCGGTGCATCTAACTTTTCAGGCGCGCGCGATAGTAGAAGCAGAGCGGTGATAATCTCAGAAGTTTCTTTGGCAGTAGTGCTAATACGATTGGTAAACTCATTTAAGTGGCTGTCAGCGTCTAGTTGCGAGGCCAACACCTCGGAAGCCCCCATGATAATAGTCAATGGCGTGCGTAACTCGTGGCTGACATCACCAGTAAACAGTTGCTCGCGCTTGAGGTACTGTTCTAACTTGTGGTTTTTCTCATCGATAGCCCTTGCCAAGACACCGACCTCAGATGGCAAGTGTGTCAAATCGCTTAAGTTATGATGATCGGTTTCGACAGCTCGCTTCAAATCTAATAAAGGCTTGATGATTTGTTTAGAGGACAATTGGGAGAAGATAGCGGCGATAAGTAAGCTTAGAATCACGGCTACCTTTAACGTATCTGCAAAAATGTCTTCTAGGTGCTCAAATATCGCCAAGACTGGGTAATTTCCCATCACCATTTCGGTGTTTTCTAGATAAGTCAAAATATAGGTTTGACCGTCTTGGGTGTAGGCAAAAAGATGCAGGTTGGCATGACCTGCTCCAGAGGCTTTATTAACAGTGACAGAGGTTTCTTGCACCGTGTCATTGGCTATCGCTTGTAAACTAGTAGGTGCTTTATCATAGCGATAAATCTTGATACCTGGATCAGCGATATAGATAGGCTGGTCACCGTACTTTTCTTGACTAAGCTCTAGCTGCTGCAACAGGCGAGCCTTGACCAAATCTTGCTCTATTCGGCTCTCTGCGTATAAGAAAATACTGACAAAAGCTGCGCACAGTAATAATGCGAATATGAAGTAAGACAGTCTGAACTTATTGGCTATCGAGTCTATATTGAGCATGGCATGGGACAACTTAATAGAAAAAGGCGATATATAACAGGGCTATATATAATAGAGCGACAAATACGGTACGGTAAGTCGATTAGTAAATTGGATAAGGTTTATTCAATTCATACTGCAATCATGACTACGCGCTTGCTGATTTATTAGGGTCAACAATTTGGTAGCCCACGCCAGGCACTGTGACTATCATAGGTGTGTCAAATGGCTTATCAACCTGTGCGCGCACACTATGCATATGGGTACGCAGTGCATCACTACTGGGTATGTCTAGTCCCCATACTTTTTCTTCAATCTCAGTTTTACTGACGACTCTAGGCGCTGCACTCATTAGGATGTGCAATATTTTAAAGCCAGTTGGGGTAAGCTTCAGTGATTGTCCCTCACGCATAATAGTATGCTCACTATTGTTCAAGGATAGCGCTCCGACAGCAATACTGTGGGCAAAATGATCGTCCTCGGTGCGACGTATGAGCGCTTTGATACGGCACTCCAGCTCAACCAACGAAAACGGCTTGACCAAATAATCATCAGCACCGCTATCAAACCCAGCCACTTTATCCAAGATTGTATCGCGAGCCGTGAGCATTAGCACAGGAGTCTTGTCATGCAACTCTTCCCTGAGTTTTTTACATAACTGCGTGCCATCCATACCTGGCAGCATTACATCTAGCAGTATCACGTCATAACGATTGTTTGAGGCAAGTGTTAGCCCGCTATAGCCGTTATGTGCGTTGTCCAACTCAAACCCTTTTGGCTCAAAAAAAGCATAAATATTGGCCACGATATCGGGGTTGTCTTCAATGACGAGTATCTTGTACATGATGCTGACCTAAAAAATAGTGGTTACCTAAAAGGACTGAGTAATATAAGAACGTATGTAGTGAGCTGTTTTAACAAATTATTTGGAATAACTCGCTTTTAACCACTCAATTAGAATGGGACAGTTTGAAAAAAGTTGTTTCACCTTTGACTTCATCGGTCGTAATACCAAAAAAGCTAAGCAATGTCGGCGTAATAAAATCATGCGACACTGGCTGATTGACCATGCTAGAAAGACTTTCAGTATCGATACTATTCCTGTTGGGCGACCAAACTATCGTAGGCACGTGTTTTTGGGTATCTGGTGCGAATTTATAAGGCAAGCCGTGCAGGTAGATATTATTTTCACCCAAACTCTCCCCATGATCACTAATATATACCATTACCACATCATAATCTTGCTCATAAGGTTTTAACGTATCAATCACATTATTCAAAAAATAATCGGTATAACGAATCGCATTATCATAGCCATTTATCACAGACTGAGCATCACATTTAGACAGCTCATTGGTCATGCAAACAGGGTTATACGCTTCAAACTCTTTAGGATAGCGCTGATAATAGGCGGGGCCATGATTGCCCATTTGATGCAGCAAAATAAGTGTGTCTTTCGGCATTTCTTTCTGTGAGCTGCCTGACTTTACAAGTTCATCAAACCCGTCAAGCATACCGATATCTCGGCATTCAACATCGCAGTTGGGGTTTGTGTCAGCTGTTTTATAGTCTTCAAAAGTAACGCGATCAGCCACGCCTTTTGAGCTAGAGTTATTGTCGCGCCAAACGACATTGACCCCTTGCTTGCTGAGCGTATCTAGTACGTTCTCATTATACTTGGCGGTATCGATATCATAGTCTGCTCGATTTGCATAACTGAACATGCAAGGCACAGAGTAGGCAGTAGAGGTGCCGCAAGAGACCGCATTTTTAAAGCTATAAAGGTCTGACTGCTTTGAGAGCAGGGGTGTGGTATTGCGTGTATAGCCGTTTAAACCGAAGTGATCTGCGCGAGCCGTTTCACCAACCACAAACACCATCAGTTTAGGTTTACCGCCGCCATTCACACTATTAGCAGGTGCCACGCGTTTTGCGTCTGTCGCATGCAGCGCCAAAGTATCAGGACGGCGTAACTCATCGACATAGTTTTCGCCAAGTTTGATCACAGAATAAATAGGCGTGATCGGGTTAGCATAGGAGCGAATTTGTTTATGCTGACGAAAGAAGCTGGCGTACTGGTCACCAAAGGGTAAAAGACAAGCTGCGATCAGTGCGATAGACAATATCAACGTGGCTGTTTTTTGTAGAATACTGCGTTGCCAAGTAAAGCGTTTTAAACGAATTTTGCTAATAATAAATGCTGGCAACACGCCCAGTAGCAGCACCCGAATGACCATGCTAGGGGCAAACAACCCCATCGCCTCTGCTTGATCGGTCTCTAGACTGTTGATCAGCATGTTTGTGTCAAATATCGTCCCATAAGCATCGGTAAAATAACCACAGATGGCAGCAGTAATCAGTAGCGCAATCAACACTGGTTTGGCAATGGGACGATAGCAAAGCAGCTGTAATACCAGCCACATCAGTCCAAACAACAAACCAGTAATAGACAGGATGAATCCGATGTTTTTGCTAAATGGATAGATAGCCAGCACCTGCTCAAAGAACCCAATATTTGCGGTCGCTACCAAATATAAAGCCACAATGAAAATAAGATAACTGAGACTTATCTCACGATCATAGAGCTTACTAAGGTAGCTGGTCTTTGTATTGGCGTTGGGTGCTTTGATTTTTAGCACATTGGTCTTGATGACTTGAGGTATGGACATACAGATACTTCTCAACAGATGGTAGGAAACGTCATTCCTTACCATAGCAAGTGGTCTGTTAAGAAGATGTTAAGGCAGTTGATGCTAACTATCATAAGTTGGATGTTGTGTGGATTGTTGAGACGATTTTATATATTCAAGTCAGGCAGGATTCATCATTGCCATCAACTGGGGTTTGTCCTTTATGGTGATAAAACCATAGTGCATATCGATAAGATGCTGCTTTTGCCACGATTGAATGATTTTATTGATGGTTTGTCTGGTAGTGCCAAGCATAAAGCCCAGCTCTTCTTGCGATAAGCGTAGCTCTATTTTGATGTCGTCTCCTATTTGCTTACCATAAGTGTCGATCAGTCCAATCAGCATGCTAGCCAGTCGCGCCGAGGTATTAAGTGAGGTAGCATCATCAATCCAGTCAAATGCTCGGCGGATTCGCTCGCAGGTTATAAGCGCGAGGTGCTTGTATAAAATCGGATGCAACTGCGCTGTCTGAATGACTAGATTTCTTGGGATTGAGATGAGCGTTACTTTATTAATCGTCCACGCATCATGGGTGCGAGGATTGTCATCTATGATAGATATCTCACCAAACCACTCGCCACTAGATAGATGCGCCAGTGTCATAGCATGGCCACTAGCGCTCACATTACAGACTCTAATCGTTCCCGACACGACAAAGTGTAGCGCCGCATCATCGCTGTCACCGATGGCATGAATCATTTGACCTTTTTGGTATACCTTTAACACCGCATCGCCTGCCAGTAGTGGCTGCACAATGGCTGGTAATTGACTAAACCATGGGTCGTTATTTAAATAATGATTGATATTCATAAGTGTAATGTTTTTGACAGATTTGGTTTTATAAAATGGTGTAAAGTAATCATTCAGGATATCTAACACAGTAAAGGAATACACCATGCAAACAACTATGCAAACCGCGACATCGACCGATTCAACCTCGAGTGTACACCATAATATGAGCGAACAAGAGTGGCAGATGCGCGTAAATCTTGCCGCCTGTTATCGAATGATTGCCTCTTATGGCTGGGACGATTTGGTATTCACTCATATCTCTGCGCGCGTACCAGGTACTGAGGATGAGTTTTTAATCAATCCGTACGGGATGCTATTTGAAGAGATTACCGCCTCTAGTTTGGTCAAGGTCAATAAAGCAGGCGAAAAAGTAGCGCCATCAGAGTTTGATGTTAATCCAGCTGGATTTATCATTCATAGTGCTGTGCACGAGGCTCGTGATGATGCGCATTGCGTCATTCATTTGCACACAAATGATGGCGTTGCCGTCTCAGCGCAAGAAAAAGGTCTACTACCTATCTCGCAACAATCATTATTTCCACTATCTAACTTGGCATACCACGACTACGAAGGCGTCGCATTAAACCCTGAAGAAAAAGTACGTTTGGTTGCTGATTTAGGCGATGCTCACTTTATGATTTTGCGTAACCATGGTCTGCTCACCTGTGCCGATACGGTCGCCAATGCGTTCTTATACATGTATATCATGCAAAGAGCTTGCGAGATTCAGATCAAAGCACAGAGCGGCGGTGGTGCCTTGACGCCGATACCAGCCCAAATATTGGCAGGTATCCAAGCTGCATCAGAGCAAGTCACCCGTGGCGCGAATGGCGATATCGCATGGCCTGCATTGTTGAGAAAATTGCGCCGTACTGACCCATCATTTGAGGAGTAAGTCTCTAATGATAACTCTTGATGAGTGGCAACGGCAGGGGCAATATGAATCCATTCATGGGTATCAAATCTTTACTCGGTATGCAGGGGATAAAAGTGCGCCCGTATTGCTATTGATTCATGGTTATCCTAGTGCCAGTTGGGATTGGGAGGGCATGTGGGATGCGCTAACCGAGCATTATTATGTTATCACCCTCGATATGCTGGGGTTTGGGTTGTCAGACAAACCCAAAAACGCGCGCTATCTAATCAGTGAGCAGGCTGATATTTATCAAGCGGTTTTAGAAAAACTGGGCGTTAGTGATTATCATATATTGGCGCATGACTATGGTGATACAGTGGCTCAAGAGTTGCTAGCCAGACAAGTTGAGGGTAGCGCTGAGCGACACATTGCTAGCGTATGCTTTTTAAACGGTGGTTTATTTCCTGAGACGCACAAACCTATCTTGGTACAGAAACTATTGCTATCGCCACTGGGTCCTCTGGTATCAAAGCTGATTAATAAGCAGAAATTTGCGGGCAGTTTACAACGGATATTTGGCCCCAACACGCAGCCCACAGTAGAGGTGATAGATACGCTATGGCAGCTGTTAAATCACAATGATGGATTGGGCGTGATGCATAAGCTAATTAACTATATGCCCCAACGTCAGCAGTACCGCGAGCGATGGGTAGGCGCGATTATCAACAGTACTGTACCGATTAAATTGATTGCTGGCGCCAAAGATCCTATCTCAGGTCAGCATATGATTGATCGTTATCGTCAGCTGATACCCAATGCTGATATAACCAATATGCCTATGCTAGGTCACTATCCGCAGATAGAAGATGCCGCGGCAATCACAGCGGCCTATCTACAATTTAGACGCAGTATTCTGTAAGTACAGTTCAATCTAATGAACGCAGGGCATCAAATGGTGCTCTGCGTTTTTTATTCTATTATCATCCTTTAACTCTCAAGAAAATGCATCATTCTAAATGAGACTAATATCCGTGAGCGTAGTCACAAAGCTGTGCAAAAGGTTTTTGATAAAATGATCACCAAAAAACGGTGAGTTATCATTAAGTGAGCTATATGCGCAGTGCTACAAGATATTGAAGACTTGATAAAAAGATATTTTGAAAAACTTGAGGTTTTGGAGCGTAGTATAAGAGACTATCTTTTAAGTGTATTATGAGAATATAAAGTAATCGAGTAAAGCCTAACAGATATAACTATTCTTAAAAGCTGTTATAAGTGGTTCCATTATACCAGTCTGTTTTAAGTAGTCTGTTAATAGGTTTTTGGGGTGAAATAGCTGGTTCCGCTGAGGTATACCTTTTGAGAGAAAATAATTTATTTGTAAAAATTTATACTTGATACCCATTTATTATAGCTCGATCATTTAATAGGCTATAGACTTTTTCAAATAGCTCATCAGCTTTCTCATGACCATCATGATAGTCATGCCAAAAATTTCCATGGAACTCGATTGGTTGTAATCGATAATAGCCCTTAAAACCACTATTCAATTCATACCACTCCCAGTTTTGAGGTATTTGAGAGTCAATCACATCAAAGAGCGCTAAGCTGAAAACACAAGGTGTTCCATCATCATTTCTTCGGATAGTAATTAAAGGTTGTTTTTCATCTGGTCTTATACTAATAGAAATAACGATATAGTTCTTTCCCAGCGTTAAAGAGCTATTATTATCATCCAACTTTGTGTATTTAACGATCATGGTGTGATAGTTCCTTTAATTTTATAGTGATTAAAGTATTCTCGAATACTAGCAGCTCGATGCCTGTATAGCGCACCGATCATAGATAGAGTATGTATGGTAAGTACACCATAAAGTACACTGTGGCTATCTCAGTAATTCAAAACCTCGATATCATTAGCCTAAAGTCAAAGATTCAAGTCCTCACTAGGGAACCGAACCTTTAGCAGCCTTATTTTGGCTTTTTTCACTGACTATTTTAGATAAGTTTAGGCTTTAGCGCTGTCTACCCAAGAGAACTCTTCTAAGATACGCATCCATTGATCGTCTAATCCCGCCTTTAGTATTAATGGCTCACCAGTGACGGGGTGGCTGAGTGCCAAAGTCTGAGCATGCAGCAACATACGCGTGCACTCATAGTGAGTACGAAAAAATCGTGTATGACGTATATCACCGTGACTGGTATCACCCACAATGTGATGGAATACATGCCTCATGTGCCGACGTAGCTGATGTTTGCGTCCAGTTTCAGGCGTTAAGCGAACCAGACTATAGCGGCTAGTGGTATGCTTTTTTGATACTGCAAATGGCAGCTCAATTTGTGCCAAACTTTGCCAGTGGGTGACCGCTTCTTGAGCAGGTTTATCTAAGTTGGCAAATTTATCGGCAATGGCGTCGGGCTTAAAGCTCAACGCATAATCAACAGTACCTTGCTCAGACATAAAGCCACGCACCACGGCCAAATATTGCTTGGTCACTTTGCGTTCAGTAAACGCTTCGGTAAGGCTGCGTGCCACGGCTGAGCTCTTGGCAAATAACAACACACCTGATGTAGGTTTGTCTAACCTATGTACTGGAAACACATGGCAGCCTACCGCATCACGAGTAAGCTGCATGGCAAAGCTTGTCTCACCTTTGTCCAGCCAACTGCGATGCACCAACAGACCAGCTTCTTTATTAATCGCTACTATATACTCATCTTCATAGATAATTTCTATTTGATCAGCAGTATTGCCTTCGATATCCATGTTTTCATTGCTCATATTTTAGATGCGTCAATTATATATTCTTTTTATTGTACCTGTAGTGGCATAATAAATTTAGATAGTGATGCAGAGAAAATACGCGGTATACAAAGGAACGATGATAAAAATTAACCATATCGGCTAAAAAATACCCGCAACGGCGTTTATATCTTTACCGTTAGCAGAAGCGTTAATATAAATAGTAAAACGCTAAATGATAAGATGTCAGCTGCCGATGTATTGAGCATGGAAGTACCAACAACCATTCTACGCTCATTATTTGTAATATATGGAGTATCAAGAAAGGAGTAGGTTTATGAGTATTCAAACGTTTGAGCCAAAGCTGGCTGATGTCGGCGGTATTCCAATCGCACGTTTATTACCCAATAAAGGCAAAAAACCGATCGGTGCGTGGTGCTTTTTAGATCATGCAGGTCCTGCTGATTTTGGTGAAGATGATGCAGGGATGCAAGTGGGTCGCCATCCGCATACTAATTTGCAGACTTTCAGCTGGATGCTAAATGGTGAAGTGCTGCATAAAGACAGTTTAGGTAATGAACAGGTTATTACCAAAAACCAAGTCAATGTCATGACCGCAGGTACAGGTCTGCACCAAGGTATCAGTCATACAGAGCAAAGTGTCTTTCCAGATACGGGCGGTTCAGAAAATGCTGCACGTGGTATCAGTATGGTGCAGCTATGGATTGCGCTTCCCACCGATCAGAAAATCGAACGTAGTTTTCATCATTATCCTGAGCTACCGACATGGAGCGAGGGCAACGTAGAGATGATACTGACGACAGGCAGTTATACCAATACATCAGGTGAGACATTTGCAGCGCCTACCATTCAGTATTCAAAACTGGTTGGTATAGATGTGTACTTCAAGCAAGATGGCGAAACGACATTGAATTTAGAGCTAGGCTTTGAGTACGGTATCTTGGTTTCAGAAGGGGAGGTAGAGTCCGAAGACAAGGTTTGTCAGCAAGATCAGTTATTCCGTTTTCATGATAGCGATGTCGCCAATAACAAAAGTATTAAGTTGGCTGCCAAAAAAGGCACACGTATCATGTTCATCGGCGGCGAACCGCTTAATAACCGAGTGCTAATGTGGTGGAACTTCGTTGCTGATAACAAAGCTGAGATTGAACAATCTATTGTTGATTGGAATAATGGCCATGAGCGTTTCGGTAATGTTGACTCTGATATGAAACGTTTGCCTGCACCTGAATTACCTAAGGGTTTTAAAGGCTGATTACAGTTTGTCTCGCCACCTCAATATTTGACCTTAACTCGTAGAAAACTGCTTAAGTAAAATACTGCTTAAATAAAATAAGGGGAGTTTGACGTAAGGATTAGAAAGGATAGGTCGATCAAACATCAAGTCCTGATTACCATAATTACCACGATGTTAAATCATATGCGAATCAGGACAATATTTGAGATATAGCTCAGTTGGCTTACAATCAAAACGCCAATGCTTAAGTTCTATAAAGGACTTTTACGACATGCCAGCCAAATTTGGTCTTTACTAAATGCGGGGTAAATAGTTCGCCAGTAAAGCAAACCTTATCGAATGGCCCTACCATATCACCTTTGCCAAACTCGCCTAAGCTGCCACCTTTTTTACCTGATGGGCAGGTTGAGTATCGCTTGGCCAGTACATCAAACTTAGCACCTTTCTTAAGCTTGGCAATAATGTCCTCAGCTTGTTCTTTATGTTTTACTAAAATGTGCAATGCGCTAGCGGTACGAGCCATAATGTAACCCTTTCATGAAATATCAATTATCAGGACATTATATCACTACTTACTTTGGTTGCTAACCTCACTTGCAGGTGCTGATTTCTCCCAAGTCATCCTTATACAATCGTGACTATAGGGGTTGAAGAAAAGAAGTTTTAGTCATGTAATGTTTTATTTAAAATATAGTCTTTATTTAAACTACAGCCCTTAAATGACGGACATAAAAAAAGCCTCAATCTTTAGATTGGGGCTTTTCGAATTGGGGATCTGTACTTTACTCATATTAAATCACGGAATCAAACTATCTACCAAAAGCTGAGTACTAGTGTTTAATGCCTCATTAGCGAACTTTTTATTTCTCAAGCTATGATTGCACACCGCTTCAGTTTGCGTAGAAAAATCAGAATAGTGCTGAGTCACCGCCCAAATATGAAAAATCAAATGGATGGCAGACACGGACTTAATCTTGTTATCTGCAATCCAGCCATCAATCACTGCCACCTTTTCACGAACCAAAGACCTTAAAGGGCCTTTTAATACGGCCATCAAATGAGGTGCCCCTTGTATAATCTCTAACGCATATAGTCTCGATGCTGCAGGCGATTTTTTTGAGATTTTATATTTTTCTTCAATATAGGTCTTAAGGGCAACCCTTGGATCTTGGTTGGCGTTAATCTCACTCAAAGGCGATAGCCACTTACTCAGCACCTTTTCTAAAACAGCAACATACAGAACTTCTTTACTTTGAAAGTAATAAAATATATTCGATTTAGATATATCAGCCTCTTCGGCAATTTGCTCCATGCGCGCGCCATTTAACCCCTCTTGGGAAAATACGATCAATGCAGCATTGATGATATGTTCTTTCTTTTTTAATATCTTTGCACTCGTCTCTGTCTCTTCTTTTAGTGCGTATTCTTTCACTATATTTTCCCTCATCGTAAAGCCATATGAACCTAATTTTAAATGATAGTTAATTCAATTTAAAAAAGGGTCGAAGTAACCAAAGGCAGATGCTACTGGTTGATCAAAACCGATATGCCAACTACTCCAACAGCGAGCAATACCATATCGGTTTGCAGGTTCACTAACTATAGAAACCTGCTGTTGACCAGTCTTTTCTGCTGCTTATTCCACCTTATCTTCATCCAAACCGCCATCAAAATGTACTTATAAACAATTTATACATTTGTGCACTATTTTATAACACTTTGCACCAATTTATAACAGCCCGCACTATTTCTCTGCATATTTTTAGACCATATGGTTTAATAATTTTTGTATGAAAATAATATAAGTTATTGATAAATAGCAACTAATTAATTTGGCATAAATTATGCTACATAAAAAACATGAAATAATCTTTATTTCTTTTATCGCTCTTTTCTTCCTCAAACGTATAGGTGAAATCATGGAAATAGGTATTTTTTGTCCGATTGGCAACAACGGCTGGTTAATTTCAAAAAACGCGCCGCAATACAAACCAACATTTGAGCTAAATAAACAAATTGTGCAACGGGCTGAGCACTATGGGTTCGATTTTGCGCTTTCGATGATCAAACTGCGCGGCTTTGGCGGGGAAACTGAGTTTTGGGATTACAACCTCGAGAGCTTTACTTTGATGGCAGGACTTGCCGCAGTCACGTCCAAGATAAAAATCTATGCCACATCAGCAACGTTGGTCATGCCACCGGCAATCGTAGCGAGAATGGCATCAACGCTTGATAGCATCTCAAACGGGCGTTTTGGATTGAATGTCGTGACTGGCTGGCAAGAAGCAGAATATGGACAGATGGGCATGTGGCCAGGTGATGATTATTTTGGTAAGCGCTATGACTACCTATCTGAATATGTACAAATTTTAAGAGATCTTTGGGCAACAGGCCAATCTGATTTGAAGGGTGAGTTCTTTCAGATGAATGACTGTCAAGTGAAGCCCATTCCAAAAGCGGATATGAAGATTATCTGTGCGGGCCAATCAGATACGGGCTTGGCGTTCTCTGCGAAATACGCTGATTACAACTTTGTCTTCGGTAAAGGTCTGAACACGCCAACTGCCTATGCCGGTATCAATGATCGCTTAAAAGTACATACGGATCAGACGGGTCGTAACGTTCCGACCTATGTCCTCTTTATGGTCATTGCAGATGAGACCGATGAAAAAGCGCAGGCAAAGTGGCAATCATACAATGATGGCGCGGATTTTGAAGCCATTGATTGGCTGCAGTCACAAGGTGGTAAGGACAAAACCTCAGGCAAAGATACCAACGTTCGCCATATGGCCTCAAGCGTTTCACCAGTCAATATCAATATGGGTACGTTGGTTGGTTCCTTTGAAAACGTCGCCAGCATGTTAGACGAAGTCGCTGAAGTACAAGGTACAGATGGCGTTCTATTGACCTTTGATGATTTCGTGCAAGGCGTGGAAGATTTTGGCAGTAAGATTCAGCCTTTGATGAAGAGCCGCATCAATGTTGATACCCCAGTTGCCAGCCAAGCTGTCAGCGAAGCCTAATAAAAGGAGCGGATATGAATTCGGTTAATACCATTTGTGCAGACTTTACCAAGGAATCCTCTCCTGTTTTAGAGTCGTTGCCTGAGCCTATCAAATTAGATCCATCACAAACCGCGTTGATCGTCGTGGATATGCAAAACGCGTATGCCAGCCAAGGTGGTTATCTGGATTTGGCTGGGTTTGATGTCACAGCGACCAAACCCGTCATCGATAAAATCAAGCAAGCCGTAGATATTGCGCATCAATCTGGTATACAAGTCATCTATTTTAGAAATGGTTGGGATAACAAATATGTAGAGGCTGGTGGTAGTGGATCGCCCAATTATCACAAGTCAAATGCCTTAAAAACCATGCGTAAGAATCCTGAAATTGAGGGAACGTTATTGGCAAAAGGCGGCTGGGATTACGAGTTGGTCGACGAGCTGAGCCCTGCGCCTCAAGACATCGTTATAGATAAACCTCGTTATAGCGGCTTTGCGAACACTAACTTCGATAGCGTATTGCGGTCACGGGGCATACGTAACTTGTTGCTCACTGGTATCGCGACCAACGTCTGTGTTGAATCTACGCTTCGAGATGGATTTTTCCTTGAGTATTTTGGGGTGTTATTAGATGACGCTTGTTATCAAGCAGGGCCAGTAGAAGCTCATGACGCCACACTATATAACGTAAAAACCTTTTTTGGTTGGGTGTCTGATGTTGCCAGCATGCAGCAGTGTTTTTCAGATAGCTAACGTCTTACTTAGCCAGTTTTTAGCAACCTAAACCACGATTTTCATACTTAATCCAACCGCAATAGGAATGTAGATATGTCTAAACAAGTGATTATCCCTGAAGGTACCAGCAAACCATTAGCCCCTTATGTACCAGCGACTAAAGCCGACAACATCGTCTATGTCTCGGGCACCTTGCCCTTTGATGAAAACAACGATGTCGTACATGTGGGTGACGCCGCTGCTCAAACTCGCCATGTGTTAACAACGATTCAAAACGTTATTCAAACCGCTGGCGGCGATATGGATGATGTGACCTTTAATTCGATCTTTGTAAAAGATTGGGCAGATTATGACGCGGTCAATCAAGTCTATGCAGAATTTTTTCCCAATGAAAAGCCAGCAAGATTTTGTATCCAATGTGGATTGGTTAAACCAGATGCTTTGGTCGAAATCGCGTCCATAGCGCACATTGGATAAAAACCTGTTTAAAAATAACTGCAGTTAGTGAATTTAAAGTTACCTGACATCGAACCCCCTAGCATTGGACTGTAGTAGGGCGCTTTAGTTGACTACACATGTGGCGGAATATTGTTTAAAAGGAAATGACAGATGAATACAGTAATTAAAGAAAGCCAAGTAACGCAATCCTCATTAATGAAACATAAGTCTAAAGAATCATTCACCTCTACGGCAGGAAACTTAACCGACATGCAGCAGTCTTTTAGAGATGCGATGAGTAAGTTGGCGGCTGCCGTGAACATTATTACCACTGAAGGTCCAGCAGGGCGGGCAGGATTTACAGCCTCAGCGGTGTGCAGTGTCACTGACGAACCGCCAACCCTATTAGTGTGTCTAAACAGAAGCGCTTCTGTGTATAAATTTTTTAAAGAAAATATGGTGCTATGCGTCAACACACTTGGTCTTGAACATAAAGATTTGAGCGGTGTTTTCGGTGGTAAAAAGGCGCTGGAAGAAAGATTTGAGCAAGGCAATTGGTCCACTCTGTCAACCGGATCGCCTGTGTTAGAGGATGCTAGCATTTCTTTTGATTGCAAAATCAAGCTCATCAGCTCAGTGGGGACCCACGATATTCTTATTTGTGAAGTATTGGATATCAAACACAAACCTGATTGTGAAAGTCTCATCTATTTCAATCGAGACTACCATCAATTAAGTAAGTGCAAAAACTAAGTATCACACCTCTACTTTTTTTAAGGATATTCAAAATGGATAAATGGTTTGTGAAATGGCGTCCCTACACTGGGAACCTAGAAACGACACCGGTAGGTATCAATGAGTACTTGCCAATGGGTAAAAGTGTGGTGTTAGGCGCACAGCACTCATTCGCAATGTTTGGTGCGACAATCTTAGCTCCCTTACTGATGGGCTTTGATCCTAGCTTGACCATGCTGATTACGGGTATAGGCACGATACTTTTCTTTCTTATTACTGGCGGTCACGTACCAAGTTATTTGGGCTCTAGCTTCGCATTTATCGGAGCGGTCGCAGCAGTAACAGGGTATAGCGGCACGGGTATCAATCCAAATATTGGTATCGCCCTGGGAGGTACCGTTGTCTGCGGGATTTTATATGCACTGATGGGTCTGCTGGTGATGAAAACAGGGACAGAGTGGATTGAGAACTTGATGCCACCTGTGGTCACTGGGTCCATTGTGATGATTATCGGGTTGAACTTAGCGCCTGTCACCATACAAAGCGTTATCGGCAGTAGCTTTGACTCTTGGATGGCGTTAGTCACCGTATTATGTATTTGTTCAGTTGCCGTATTTACCAAAGGTATGGTCAGACGCCTGTTACTGTTAATCGGGCTAGTCGCCGCATATTTTATTTATTTCCTATTAACAAACGTCTTGGGCATGGGCACGCCTATTGATTTTAGTCCAATTGCAAATGCCGCTTGGTTCGGTATTCCAACCCTTTATTCTCCTGTCTTTGAGACCAGTGCCATATTAGTCATTGCACCTGTCTTTATCATCTTGATCGCTGAAAACCTTGGGCATTTCAAAGCAGTAGAAGCCATGACTGGCAAAAGCATCTCGCCTTATATGGGTAGAGCGTTCTTCGCTGACGGCCTTTGTACCACGCTTTCAGCCTCGGTAGGCGGTACTGGTATGACGACTTATGCAGAAAACATCGGCGTGATGGCCGCGACCAAAATTTACTCTACAGTCGTCTTTGTCATAGCCGGTGTTTTCGCAATCTTATTGGGTTTATCCCCTAAATTTGGCACGTTGGTCAGCACCATTCCTGTGCCTATTTTGACCGGTGCTTCAATCGTTGTCTTTGGTTTAATCACGATCGCTGGTGCGCGCATTTGGATGAATGCAAAAATTGATTTTAGTAAGAATGGCAATATGTTGGTAGCTGCCGTCCCAGTAATCTTAGGTACTGGCAACTATTCACTAAACATTGCAGGCTTTGATTTAGGCGGTATCGGTACCGCTACTTTTTTAGCCATTCTTATGAATCTCGTTTTCAATTTTAACAACAAACAAAAAGAGGTGAGCGTGTCCACTGAGAGAGAAATCGCTACATCAGAGCCGCTCTTAAAACTCAATCCATAAATTTTAATCCCTATTTGATATCACCTTAAGGAATCGTGTCATGAATACAGAACCACGCAGCGTACAACAATTGATTAATGGCGAATTTACCGAGTCAACTACCACAGAATGGATTGATATCACCAATCCAGCCACTCAAGAAGTTATCGCTAAGGTACCACAGTCAACACCTGAGGAAATCGAGCAAGCCATCAAAACAGCATCTGAGGCCTTTCAGAGTTGGCGTGTCACACCCATTAGCAAACGAGCGCGTGTGTTTCTAAAGTATCAACAACTGATACGTGAAAATATGGATGAGCTGGCAGCGCTACTGACTGAAGAACAAGGTAAGACACTGGCAGATGCTAGAGGTGATGTATTTAGAGGTCTTGAGGTCGTAGAACACGCCTCAGGTATCGGTAACTTGCAGCAAGGTGGCTACATTGAAAACGTCGCCAGTAGTGTCGATATGTATACCGTGCAGCAGCCAATAGGTGTCTGTGCAGGTATTACCCCCTTTAATTTCCCTGCCATGATACCGCTATGGATGTTTCCAATGGCCATCGCCACAGGCAACACGTTCATCTTAAAACCTTCTGAGCAAAACCCAATCGTTACCATGAGATTGGTCGAGCTGGCGCTTGAGGCCGGTATACCAAAAGGGGTGTTAAATGTGGTTCATGGTGGTAAAGATACAGTGGATGCACTGTGCGATCACCCTGACATAAAAGCGATATCTTTTGTTGGCTCAACTGCGGTGGGTAAGCATGTGTATGATCGAGCCGGTCAGGCTGGCAAACGTGTGCAATGTATGATGGGTGCGAAAAACCATGCCGTTATCATGCCTGATGCCAATAAAGAACAAAGTCTGAATCAGTTGGCAGGAGCCGCATTTGGTGCAGCAGGGCAGCGATGCATGGCACTGTCTGTTGTGGTATTGGTTGGAGAATCTAAACAGTGGGTTGATGAGATTGTAGAAAAATCAGCACAGTTAGTAGTGTCTGCTGGCAAGGATGACAAAGATTTAGGTCCGCTAATATCTAAGCAAGCCAAAGCCCGTGTCGAGCGCTTAATCCAAGCCGGTATAGACGAAGGGGCAACTCTCAGGCTAGATGGTCGTGGTTGTCAGGTAGCAGGTTATGAGGATGGTAACTTTGTTGGTCCGACTATCTTAGATCATGTAACCACTGATATGAGCTGCTATACCGAAGAGATTTTTGGCCCTGTCCTATGCATTATGTATGCCGACACGCTTGAGGAAGCGATTAAGATTATCAATACCAATCCAAATGGTAATGGCACCGCAATTTTTACCCAGTCTGGCGCTCATGCACACAAGTTCCAACAAGATATCGATGTTGGACAAGTTGGTATTAATTTACCAATTCCAGTACCGCTACCAATGTTTTCATTTACAGGGTCTAGAGCCAGTAAGCTTGGTGACTTAGGTCCTTATGGTAAGCAAGCGGTACAGTTTTATACGCAGACTAAAACCGTGATCTCACGCTGGTTTGATGAAGATGCTAGTGAAGGCGTAAATACTACTATTTCTATGAAATAGCTATACGGCCATATCAAACGTAGGACGTTATGTAGAGCGTGTGATTAATTGAACACAGGCTCTACATAACAACATACAAAAGCAAATATAAATGCAAATGGTGGATTTTATGAATATCAATACAATACCAGAAATCATTGAAGATATTAAAGCAGGCAAGATGGTCATAATCATGGATGATGAGGATAGAGAAAACGAAGGTGACCTGATCATGGCAGCCAGTTTGGCCAAACCTGATGATATTAACTTTATGATTACCCATGCCAGAGGTTTGGTTTGTTTGACCTTGACCTCCGAGCGTTGCAAAAAATTAAAACTACCTCTCATGTGCAAAGACAACCAAGCACCTTATAGTACAAATTTCACCGTTTCTATTGATGCAGCAAAAGGGGTAAGTACCGGAATATCAACGGCAGACAGAGCTCAGACTATCAGAACTGCCGTGTCTCAAGACGTTACCTTTGATGACGTCGTAACCCCAGGTCATATTTTTCCATTAGTGGCTAAAGAAGGCGGTGTTTTAGAGCGGGCTGGGCATACTGAGGCAGGTTGTGACCTAATGAGACTGGCTGGCTTGGAGCCTGCTGCGGTTATTGTAGAAATCATCAACCAAGATGGTGAAATGGCTCGTAGAAATGATCTGATGAAATTCGCTGATACTCATAATCTAAAGGTCGGTACCATAGACGCGTTAATTAAATATATTAAGTCTCAAGAGGCTGTTGAAAATAAAAGTAAAAATGAAAGCAAAGTCGCAAGTTTCGAAGAAACCGTAACGTATGAATATGATGAAAGCGATGAGCGTACCGCTGAATTGATTTAGTCATTTTAATTTAACTTGATTTTATAAGCTATTAGATACTTTTACTGCAATTTGAATTTTACTGAAATTGGATGAAACCCTATGTTAGTTAAAAAATATCCTTGTAAGAACGACACGTTAGAAACGGTCGTATTTAGTTCAGGTTTAGGCGGGCATGCTGATTTTTGGTTACCTCAAATTGAGAGTTTTACCGAGCATTACAATGTGATTTGTTATGAACAAGAGGGGGTATCACCTGATAGTGATCTCTTACCCGATGACTATTCTATGCAAGATTTAGCAGAACAATTAATTGAAATTTTGAAACAAGAAGAGCTGTCTAACTGTCATTTCGTCGGTCACGCACTTGGCGGATTTATCGGTATGGAAGTCGCTTATAAAGCGCCAGAATTATTAGATAAACTGGTCATCCTAAATGGTTGGGAAAGCCTCGATCCTCATACTATTAAATGTTTTAGCATGCGACAAAGCTTGATAGAAAATACAGGGGTAGAGGCATTTGTACGTGCCCAAGCGATATTTTTATACCCACCGATCTGGATCTCAGACAACATAGACGCACTCACACAAAAAGAAGATAAAGCCATCGCTCACTTTGCGCCAGTCGAGAACGTCTCAACGAGACTAAAAGCCTTGCAGGCTTATCAGCCCCTGATAAATGCCAAGCATATCAAAAATAAAACGCTAGTTTTAAGCAATCTTGATGATGTGTTGGTGCCATGGCAACGCGGTCTGGCTTTAGCCGATAATATGCATAATGCTCAATTTGAGTTGATGGTGACAGGTGGCCATGCCAGTACAATCACAGAGACCTGCTCAACCAATAACAAAATCCTTCAATTCTTATCCAAAAATTAATATCAATTAGGACGTACTATGACTGATTCCCTATCGTTAACCTCAGAAGGTCTTGACCAACTGTTTGGCAAGGCCAGATCCTTTAATGCTTGGCAAAAAAAAGACGTACCAGATGCACTACTTGAAGAGATCTACCATTTAGTTAAAATGGCACCTACCTCGGCCAACTGTTCACCGGCGCGGTTTGTATTTCTTAAATCCGATGACGCTAAAGCGCGCTTAGAACCAGCACTGTCATCAGGTAATATCGAAAAAACAATGACAGCACCTGTCACAGTGATTGTCGCTTATGATGAAGAGTTTTATGAGCAACTTCCCAAATTATTCCCACATACGGATGCCAGATCGTGGTTTAACTCTAGCCCTGAACTCATAACAGAAACGGCGTTTAGAAACAGTTCTATGCAAGCGGCCTATCTGATTTTGGCTTGTAGAGCCTTGGGTTTAGACACAGGCCCAATGTCTGGATTCAATAATGAACTGGTAGATAAAACCTTTCTTGAGGGTAGCAAATGGACTTCAAATCTACTGATTAATATAGGTTATGGTCAAGAAGATCAATTGTATAGCCGTCTTCCAAGATTGGACTTTGATGAAGCTTGTCAGATTTTATAAGAAACGAGTTATTCAACCATGTGGAAGGGTAGCTGCTTTGGACTGGGTTATTAAGTGAACCATGATGACGCTTAATAACCATTTTTGATTAAAAGGCTCTGAAACTAAAGGTTTTCCGCTACAGCTCTTTTATTGCAGACATAAAAACAGCCCCAATCTTGAGATTGGGGCTATCTACATATGCTAGGTATAAGCATACTCAGAGCTGGTGGTAAATGTGACTATTTTAATGAATCAACAACATTAATATCACTAGATTACAGACCAAGTAGGGCTAGAGCGTTGCATTCTGAGACAGTGCTGAAAATGTTATCTCTGTATACATTCATATTACAAACTCGAAAGCAGAACACTTGTTTCACTATTCAAAATACCATCAATCTCTCTGACTTGACGCAGCACTTCATCAAATTCTCTCAAGCTTGTAGTATGTATCTCTCCTACCAAATCCCACGCCCCATTTGTCGTATGCAGCTTAATCAATTGCGGAATACCCCGCAGTTTCCTAATCACTTGTGAAGTAGATTTTCCTGTTACTTCAATCATCATCATCGCTTTAACTGTTTCTTTATCTAGTGCCTCATGCACTCGAATCGTAAACCCCAAAATAGCACCGTTGTGAATCAGTCTATCCAATCTGTTTTGGACAGTGGCACGAGAGACTTTGAGTTTTTTAGCCAGGTTTGAGATGGTTGCTCGACCATCTTGTCGAAGTTCAGATATCAGTTCGCTATCTAAAGAGTCATAAGTGTAATACGCCATAAAGATGCTTCCTTCATTGGATTTTGACATTATGATAAGTAGTACCTAACAATGTGTCAAAAAAATGTCCATATTTGGTAAATTATTGACATTTTAACTGACAATTATAATTGGTAGCATATTAATTGTCGGTTAAATAAATAATATTCAAGGAATGGAGCAAAATTAATGTCTAAATTTATCGTATCACAGAAGCAGGGTGTGCCATTTGTTAGCGTACAGGCGATGGCTGAAATCATTAGTAATTATGGTATAGAGCAGACGATAAAAGAATTGGTAGATGCTTTAGAACAAGATTTTTCTCGTTGGGATAGTTTTGAAAAATCCAGTCGCTTTGCTTCTCATTCCAAAGACGGCGTCATAGAGTTGATGCCTGTCAGCGATGGTGAAATGTTTGCGTGCAAATATGTCAATGGCCATCCTATCAACACCAAGCGCGATTTGCAGACGGTAGCCGCTTTTGGCTTGTTGTCTGATGTCGATACAGGTTATCCGATTTTATTGACAGAAATGTGTATTTTAACGGCCTTGCGTACGGCAGCGACTTCTGCACTGGTTGCCAAACATTGTGCACCCAAAAATGCCCAGACTTTAGCGCTTATCGGTAATGGTGCTCAGGGTGAGTTCCAAGCAATGGGTATGAAGGCAGTCGTGGGTATCTCAAAAGTACGTTTGTATGATGTCGACCCAGCTGCATCTGGAAAAGTGGCGCGCAACCTTGCCGATTCAGGCCTAGAGATTACTATTTGCAAAACGGTAGAAGAGGCGGTTGAAGGTGCAGATATCATCACTACCTGTACCGCAGATAAGAAAAACGCCACCATTCTTCGTGATGATATGGTCAAAAAAGGCGTCTATATTAATGCCATCGGTGGTGACTGTCCTGGCAAAACGGAGCTAGATGCCAACATCTTGTTAAGAGCCGATCATGTAATCGTGGAATTTGAACCGCAAACCCGTATTGAAGGCGACATTCAACAGCTCTCTCAAGATTTCCCTGTGACAGAGTTTCACCGCATCGTAAACGGTGAAAAAGAAGTACGTACCAATGAAGATAACTTGGTTGTATTTGATGGTGTTGGTTTTGCCTCAGAAGACTTTACGGCTTTGGTATTTTTGCGTGATTTGATTAAAAAGCAAGATGCATATGAGCTGCTCGACTTGATTCCTCAGCAACAAGACCCTAAAAACCTCTATTCGGTCGTAAAAGCTCATAGCAAAGATCGTAGCCTAGAGACGGATGAATCGATGGCCGTATCATAAGTCATTTGAATATAGAAAAATAGGAGTTCAATGCCAGATTTGGACTCAAATGATGGAAAAATTGTTTTATTTAATAGAGACAAAATAATGAATGATTTAATGAAAAACGTGCGAATAGTAGAAGTTTATTCAGATGTCGCAGGGCATAAAAAAGGCGCGTCACTAGGAATCGATGCGTTGCGCGCGTCATCAAAAGAGATGAATGCAGACTACTATGAAAAATTGCAACTTGATAGTATAAAAAATGAATATATACATGAAGAAGAGTCATCATTTAAGCATGCAAAATACGCCGATGTCATTGAACCTGTTATTTCTAAATTGGCGCATAAAATCAAAGATATAAGAAACGAAAATCAATTTCCGATTGTTATTGCAGGTGATCATTCTAGCTGTGCGGGCACCATGCACGGTCTAAAAATGGCACATCCTGATGCTGAAATCGGCGTGGTTTATATAGACGCACACGCCGATTTTCACTCACCATATACCAGCGGATCAGGAAATATGCATGGCATGCCTTTGGCAATGGCTTGTGCCATTGATAATTTGGAATGTCAGCGTAACGAGCTTTCTGAAAAAGAAAAAGAGTATTGGGAAAAGTTGAAGTTTATGGCATCGAGCGAGCCATCAATTAAGCCAGAAAACGTGGTGTTTTGTGCCGTTAGAGACTATCAAGAAGAAGAGATGGATCTAATTAGAAGACATAAAATCCCTTTATATAGCGTGGCTGAGATAACCCAAAAAGGCATCAGTTCTACCGTAGAGGAAATCTTCAAAAAACTAGAATATTGTGATCATATCTATGTCTCGTTTGATGTTGATAGTGTCGACCCTTTATATGTTCCAGGCACCGGTACACCTGCAATGAATGGCCTGTCATACGAGCAAGCGATGCAACTTAACATAGAGTTAATCAAGAATAAGAAAGTATGCTGCTGGGAAATGGCAGAGATAAATCCTTTGTATAACAACTCAAAAGATGACTCGACCAGAATATTTAAAATTTTAGAAAAAGTGACCCACACACTTTTGAGCAATTACTAGTACTGAATATTTAAAATGAGTAAAAGAATCTAGCCTAAAGGGGTTTGTTAAAACCTTCTTTAGGTTGGTTAAAAAGGGACTGCGAGTAAAAATAATATGGACATTATTAAAGCCAGCGCTGCAAGTCGAGATGTTAGCGGTATCAATATCAGACAATTTTTGAAGTTCTTTATCCCATCTATTATAGGTTTGATGCTTTTCGTATTTCCAATTCCTTATGTTGACGGTAAGTTTGTCACCTATGCAGAAGGATTTACCATTCCTATATCTGTATTGAAGGATTATATACAGGGTTATATCGGTAACCTTTTGCCGTTATTGGTTGTCACCTCAATCATGATTACCTTGTGTTGTACCTTATATACTAAAATCATGAAACCTGCATTTATTCTGAATAATGCGTTTCTAAATAATTTATTAAACGTTACAACGCCTTGGCTTGTTATTAGGATGCTTGGTGCGTTCTTTGTTGTCGTGACCTATTTTAAATTTGGGTTTGAGTCAATATATTCAGACAATATTGGCGGCTTAATATTATATGAGTTAATGCCAATACTTTTTATCGTCTTTTTCTTGGCTGGATTGCTGCTACCATTATTGCTTGATTTTGGCTTGTTAGAATTTTTTGGGGTTCTACTAAGTAAAGTAATGAGACCTTTATTTGGCTTGCCAGGTAGGTCATCTGTAGATTGTTTAACGTCATGGTTGGGCGATGGCACTATCGGTGTGTTATTAACCGATAAACAATTGGAAGGTGGGTTCTATACCAAAAAAGAAGCGGCAATTATTGCTACAAGTTTTTCAGCAGTGTCGATTACATTCTGTTTGGTTGTCATTTCTCAGGTTAAGCTCGAAAGCTACTTTATCAATATGATTGGGGTCGTTGCTTTATGCGGCATTGTTTGTGCGCTAATAGTTCCAAGGTTATTACCTTTATCTAGAATTGAAGATACTTATACTATCGAAAACAGTGATAGAGATCATGAAACCATTCCCGAAGGAAAAACGTTATTTACCCACAGTTTACATAAAGCTGTCCAAAAAGCAGATAAGAGCCCAAGTTTTCTTACTTTCTTAAGAGATGGGCTAAAAAATATTTTGGATATGTGGATTGGAATATTGCCTGTCGTTATGGCAATTGGCACTATGGGTCTAATCGTTGCAGAAGAAACACCTGTATTTGATTATTTAGGTATGCCGTTTATTCCATTCTTAGAATTATTGAACATACCTTTTGCTGCAGAAATGTCAAAAACGATTATGGTAGGTTTTGCCGATATGTTTTTGCCAGCTATTATCGGTTCTTCAATCGAGTCAGAACTAACTCGATTTGTTATCGCTTGCTTGTCAGTGTCTCAATTGATCTATATGTCAGAAGTCGGCGGATTGATTTTAGGGACAAAAATTCCCGTGAGCTTTTTTCAACTATTAGTCATTTTTCTATTGAGAACCATTATCTCGTTACCAATCATTGCGGTGTGTGCTCATATGATTTTTTAAATAGAACTTTCTAAAAGTTGGCTACACTACGTCTAAAAAAACCACCTTGATAGGTGGTTTTTTGCTATCAGTATTAAGCTATAGTTTAATTCAAATAATTTCGATATAAGGAAATCGAGTTCAAGCGATACATAATTTCTTGCAACCATACAAAAATAGATATACGTTTCGTATATTAAGATATTTTTATGGGTATTGTTAAAATTGATGATGAACTGCATGAAGATATTCGTAAAGCAAGTGCCGTCATGGTGCGCTCCATCAACGCTCAAGCTGAATATTGGATGAAGATAGGCATGCTTGCTGAAGCCAACCCCAATATGTCTTACAACCAAATTATCAATGAGCAAATGAGACAAGCTGATGTCAATGTAAGGAACCTTATAGATGGATAAGGTCATACTTAAAAGCGCAGCAGAATTGGAAATCATGCGCGATTCTGGGCGACTTCTCGCCTCTGTCTTTGATTATCTTGATGAGCAAATTACAGTTGGTACTTCTACGATGGATATCAATAACCTTGCTGAGCATTATATCGTCAATCAGTTAGGTGCGCGTCCAGCCAGTAAGGGTCAGTATGGTTACCAATATGCATTGAATACCTCAGTGAATAACGTGGTCTGTCATGGCATTCCTTCAGAGCAGCAAATACTCAAATCGGGTGATATCGTGAATGTGGATATTACCCTAGAACAAGGGGGTTTTATCGCTGATTCTAGCAAAATGTATTTGATAGGTGAGGTGTTGCCCCTTGCAAAACGCTTGGTTGATCAGACCTATGAAGCGATGTGGGAAGGAATACGAGTGGTGAAACCTGGAGCAACGCTAGGTGATGTTGGTCATGCCATCCAAAGTTACGCTGAGCAGCAGGGCTATTCTGTAGTGCGAGAGTATTGCGGTCACGGTATTGGACGCGAAATGCATGAGGGACCGCAAGTTCTACATTACGGACATCAAGGAAAAGGTCTAGTCCTACAAGAAGGTATGACATTTACCATTGAACCGATGGTCAATCAAGGTAAAGCCAAAGTTAAAGTCAAAAAAGATGGTTGGACCGTAATCACCAATGATAAAAAGCTATCTGCTCAGTGGGAGCATACCATTGCGGTTACTTCTGACGGCTATGAAGTTCTCACTCTTCGAAATGATGAGCTTATTTAAACGATTTAACATTTGAACGGCTATTCGGTAAGGCATTTTTATAATTCAGAAGCGCCTTTTTTAGTGTTTTATGTGACCATTATTTGAGCCCGTTATGGCTGAGAATAAAGTGACTGACATTAAGGGCAAAAGCCTCTGCTATGATTACAATCAGTAGCAAAGGAATATTTTATATACAAAGATATCTACAGAACTGCTTTTGTCGCGCCAGCCGCCCGTTCGATCAATAAATCCACGGGAGCATCAGGACTTAATGTACCAAAGGCCAGTCCATGCTCATTCCCAATCCTAGAACGACAGAATGCTTGAGCGATCTCCGTATGTTCAGTCTGTAGTAGTATCGAAGCCTGTAGCATCAATGCTAGGCGCTCAATCACATAGCGACTACGGAACTCCAGGGTTTGCGTATCCTCAAATCGCTCTATTAGTAGGTTTAGTTCTGCATCATAATCAGCATTTTTCCCTGCTGCCTGCTGCAGTTCCTTAAATAAAGCTCGCTGAGTTTCTGGTTCCTTTTTTAAGGCACGCAGCACATCTAGACATTGCACATTGCCACTGCCTTCCCAGATTGAGTTTAGCGGTGCTTGCCTGTACAGACGCGGCATAATAGTCTCTTCGACATAGCCATTACCGCCCAAACACTCTTGTGCCTCATTGATAAAAACGGGCGCGCGTTTGCATATCCAATACTTCCCAATCGCAGTAGCAATACGAGCGAGCGCGGCTTCATGAGGGTCTGTTTCTAACCTATCAACAGCGCGCGCAATACGCATTGTTAGGGCTAGAGCCGCTTCTGACTCTAAGGCTAAGTCTGCCAATACATTACGCATAATAGGCTGGTTGACTAATAATTTACCAAAGGCCTCACGCTGACTGGTGTGATGAATCGCTTGAACGATCGCTTGGCGCATTTGAGCTGAGGAGCCAATCATACAGTCAAGTCGGGTTAGCGCGACCATCTCGATAATGGTAGGAATGCCGCGACCTTCAACACCCACTAGCTCACCGAATGCACCTTGAAACTCTACCTCGGAGGAAGCGTTTGCCCAATCTCCTAATTTATCTTTTAAGCGTTGAACTTGTACGGCATTAGGTGTCCCATCAGGCCGAAAACGTGGTACTAAAAAGCAACTAGGACCACTATCAGATTGAGCCAAAACGAGATGAGCATCACACATTGGCGCTGAGAAAAACCATTTATGCCCAACGATTTCATAAGAGCCATCTGCTTGTCGTGTGGCTCGAGTCGTATTGCGGCGTAAGTCTGACCCACCTTGTTTTTCTGTCATGCCCATACCCATCGTACAGCCTAGCTTTTCTTCCATGGGCAAGCTACGCGGATCATAGTGTTCGGATAATAGCTTTGGCAGCCATTTTTCGGCCAGTGCTGGCGAATGACGTAGGGCAGGGATAGCGGCATAGCTCATAGACATGGGACAACCAAATCCAGCTTCAGGCTGTGAGCCGAGATACATGACTGCCGCCCGAGCCACGTGAGCACTATCACGCTCTTCATTGCGCCAAGCAAAATTGCTCATGCCATATTTCATTCCTGCACGCATCAGATCATGGTAAGCCGGATGAAATTCTACTTCATCTATACGCCGCCCATAGCTATCAAAGTTGCGTAATTTAGGCTTGTTTTCATTGGCTAAGAATCCGCTAGTGATCAGATCTCCACCAGTCAGTGCGCCAAACTCTTTCAAGTGACTTGCTGCCCAAGCAGCACCCTCTCGTGCGACAGCTTCTTTGAGCGCTGTATCTGTTTCCCATGCATTATAATTGGCTAAGGCAAAAGGTTGATTCTGCACCTCATGGGTCTTAAATTGATTTACAATTGACATGATGATTATCTTCCCTGATTTTAAATGTCATTTACTAAGTTTCAGTAGTTAAGTAACTTACACGATCAGTATTACATATAAAAAATAATTCCGTCAATAGGTGTAATATGAACAAACCAACGCCTCGTTTATTGCTTTTACGCTTACTTATGGTGGCAGAAGCAAACACACTTAGTGCTTCCGAAGCGGTGCTGGCAGGCTCTATCTTTGGTATGACAGAAAATAGTATACGTGTGACGTTGGCTCGTCTGATCCAAGCGGATCTTGCTGAGTTGATTGGTCCTGCCACCTACAGACTCGGACCGAAAGCTCAAAAATTGGGCGCTGATGTGGCCTTATGGCAGACAGCAGATAAAAGAACGATAGAATCCGATGGCTCATGGATAGCGGTAGCTACAGGTGGGTTACCTCGCAGTGACCGTAAAGCGCTGCGTGCTCGTGCTCGCGCTTTATCATTATTGGGGTTTCGTGAACTAGATAAGGGGCTTTATCTGCGCCCTAATAATTTATTAGGCGGTGTCGATGTCGTCCGTAAGCGTCTATTGGACTTGGGGTTAGAAGATGAAGCCGCAGTTTTTAAAGCCAATGAATTTGATGAGGTTAGGCAGAAAAAAGCACGAGCACTTTGGTCAGACATGCATCTTGAAAAGCATTATAAGGAGAAGTCGCAGCAGCTCACCGACTGGCTAAGTGGTTTGGATGATTTGCCGTCCCACGTGGCGCTTCGAGAAATATTCATGCTTGGAGATGCAGGTATCCGCAGTGTTGTTTTTGACCCTCTACTTCCTGCTCCCTTAGTAGATGAAGAAGCACGGCAAAAGTATTTTGAGACGGTGCGACGTATTAATGAAGAGGGTAGGCGTCTATGGTTTGCGTTTTTTGAAGAGGCCAAATCGTTAGAATCTGTTTAACCAAGTCATTAGAATCAGTTTAAATAGATAAAGTGAAATGGTGGCATAGTAATTATCAGACAGCAGAGACACTATCTATAGCAATGAATAAGCATTAATTATTTGCAGCTATTCAGATAGTATTTACTGTGAGCCATATGGCGAATTTTCATGACAAGAATGATCAGCAAGCGCATTTAATATGCCACATGACTTCGCTGGTGCGCTACTGACGCATTTCTGCCGCAAAACACTTAAGTGTTTTTTTAACTGCTTTAGCTCTTCTATACGTGTTTCTACAGCACGGATATGTTCATCCAATAAGGTATCGACATCAGCGCAATCTCTGCTAGGCTCTTCCCAGTACTTAAGTAAAGTCCGTACTTCATCTAGCGTCATATCGAGTGTGCGACAGTGCAGGATAAACTGTAGACGTTCAATATGGCTTTCACGATATAAGCGATAATTCCCCTCACTACGCGCAGGCTCTGGTAATAGCTTTTCTTTTTCATAATAGCGAATGGTTTCTACTGTAGCGCCTGTACGCTTAGCAAGTTCTCCAATTTTTATTAGCATAGTTATTCCAAAGTTATCTCACAGTTCTCTTGAAGTTATTACAAAGTCATTTCAAAATTGAAAACATTAAAGTAACTATAAGGTTTAGCCCTAAGTAAATCAAGTTTATACAATTGCATATAAACGGCCTTGACTCTGAAGCCACTAGAGGGTTCACAATAGCGTTATCAAATGAATTCTTATAATGAGGCAGTTTATTATGCAATATCGTATTGAAGGTATGGACTGTGCCAGTTGCGTCAGAAAAATTGAAACTGCATTAGAACGTATGCCTGGTGTCTCTGACATACAGCTTAATTTTGCGACTGAAAAGTTAGAGCTATCGCTTGCCCCTGATTCAGATACTCAGTACAGCGATATTGAAAAGACCATCAAGCGTCTGGGTTTTGGCATATCTGCCACTACTGATCAAGCAAACGCAGCAGACAGCATTAGTTATAATCTATTAGATACGCAGCAACAGCGTTGGTGGCAAACCAGAAAAGGTAAGCAAGTGGTTGGTCTCGGCGTCTTGATGAGCGTCGCCTACGCGTTGGCATTACTTTTTCCTGATTATGGCATGTGGGCATTTGCTATTGCCGTCGTTGTGGGTGTTTTCCCTTTTGCCCGAAAGTCTATGACCTTGGCAATGACAGGCACCCCGTTTTCAATTGAAATGTTGATGTCTATCGCGGCAATTGGCGCGCTTATTATTGGTGAGGCTGAAGAGGCGGCAGCGGTTGTCTTTTTGTTCTCCGTCGGTGAATTGTTAGAGGGTGTGGCAGCAGATCGTGCCCGTGCTGGCATCAGAGCATTGGCATCATTGGTTCCAAAGACTGCGATTTTACTTGATGCACAAGGCGGACAACGTGACGTTCCGGCAGCTTCGTTGCAGGTCGATGATCTGGTATTGGTACGTCCTGGCGATAAAGTATCCGCTGATGGTGTCATTGTTCAAGGTAGCTCTAGTCTTGATGACTCACCTGTTACTGGCGAATCAATTCCCGTTGCCAAGGCGATAGGTGATACGGTATTTGCAGGATCAATCAATATGGATGGAGCGCTGCAAATCCGTGTACAAAAGACAGCTGCTGACAACACCATTGCACGCATTATTGCTCTTGTAGAGCAGGCGCAAGCCTCTAAAGCCCCTACGGCTCGTTTTATTGAAAAATTTAGTCGTTATTACACCCCAGCGGTGATGGCTATCGCTGCACTGGTTATTATCGTTCCGCCGCTAACGATGGGCGGAGAATGGGCGACTTGGTTATATCGTGGTTTTGCACTGTTGCTAATCGCCTGTCCTTGCGCGCTTGTACTATCTACTCCGGCTGCCATTGCATCAGGATTGGCTGTCGGTACACGCCGCGGTTTACTTATCAAAGGGGGCAGCGCTTTAGAAACCATTGGTCGCGTGAATATTGTCGCTTTTGATAAGACAGGTACGTTGACTAAAGGCAAGCCACAGGTGACCGATGTTATTGCCTTTACACAGAAGCAATCAGTACACGAATATCCAGGATCTGAAGGTCATAATGAGATACTAGCGCTGTTTGCCAGCGTTGAGTCCGCTTCTAGTCATCCACTGGCAAAAGCGATTATTGATCATACCAAAGCCGCTAATATCTCTATACCGATAGCTTCAAATGCCTATGCTACTGCGGGAAAAGCAGTACATGCAACGGTAGCCGGGCGCCCTTTAGCCATTGGATCACCGGTTTATGCTGCCACTGAAACATCGATATCACTAGAACAAGATGCAAAAATTGAAGCACTACAAAACGAGGGTAAGACGGTCTCAGTTTTGTTCGATGAGCAGAGCTGCGAAGTGCTTGGGTTGGTTGCGCTACGAGACGAATTGCGAGAGGATGCTCAGGCAGGAGTGGCACAGCTCAAAGCGATGGGTGTGCGCTCTGTGATGCTGACAGGTGATAACCATCTGACGGCACAGGCTCTTGCTAGTCATTTAAATATAGAATGGAAAGCTGAGCTATTGCCCGAAGATAAGCTACGTTTGCTCAATGAGATGAAGGATAATAGCAAGATAGCAATGATTGGTGATGGTATTAATGATGCGCCAGCATTAGCAACCGCAGATGTGGGCATTGCCATGGGTGGCGGCACGGATGTCGCTATCGAAACGGCCGATATCGCATTATTAAAAAGTCGTGTTACAGACGTTGCTTATCTCATTGCCTTATCGCGCGCAACCATGTCCAATATTCATCAAAATGTGATGTTTGCGCTTGGTCTAAAATTCATATTTCTAATCACTACTTTACTAGGTATTACCAGACTATGGATTGCTGTGATAGCGGACACTGGTGCAACGGTACTAGTAACTCTCAATGCTTTACGCTTGTTAAGGTTTAAAGGAGCTCAACCACTAACAACTTTGTCCAATGCAAAGTAAGTATGAAGTTATTGTTAAAATCGCGGTTTGATTCTCTATTCTAATGACTAAGAGTGGCATCGTTAAGATTTTGGTTTAAAAGGTTTTGAGAATTGTAGGATCAAAAAACCAACTATTGATAAGATGATAGCAATCTCATAGCGACTATACGCCACCGATATCCCAATGGCGGCTGTATTCCACAATCCAGCCGCAGTAGCAGTACCCTTTGCGCCACTTTCATTTTTAAAGATAGCGCCACCGCCAATAAAACCCATTCCAGTGATTATGCCATACATAATTCTAGCCTCAGCATCGGCGTCTTGATAAATGTCCATGCCCACTAGCATAAAAGCACATGAAGCAATCGTGACTAAAGGAAAAGTCCTCAAACCTGCACCATTATCTTCAAGTTCACGGTTAAGCGCGATTGGTAGTGACAATATGAAAGCAATACCTAATTGAAAGGCATGATACACCAGAACATTTAGACTAAAATCGAAGTTAAACATAGTAATAACTCAGAAGATATTTATGGCATGGTTTACTTTAAAAAATATAAGTATAAATAAAGAATAACAGAAATTAGTAAGTCGTAGTGTCTAAGATCTAATTGATAAAATTTGTGAGGCACTAGATATCGAAGTAGGTGATTTATTTACTTATGTACCTAACGAGTCGCTAGATAAAGAGAAGTAAATAAATCTTGAGAGTGTTTTAGATAATTTGGGGTAGAGGTCAAAAGTGCTACTCTGGAAGGAATGCTAAATAGAGAGCAGGCACAACTTAGGCACAATTTGGGCACACACGTTTTTTGATGACGTTTGCTGAAAGTGAGAAAAGAGGAAATTTGAATCGACGTATAGTTTCCTTTTCCGCTACAGCCCATATTTTACGGACAAAAAAAAGCCCCAATCTTAAGATTGGGGCTTTTCGAATCTGGTAGGCGTAATCGGATTCGAACCAACGACCTCTACCATGTCAAGGTAGCGCTCTAACCAACTGAGCTATACGCCTATTTAGGTTGAGCATTTTAGCAAGTTTCCCAGACTTTGCAAGTCTTTTTTAGCTTAAACCTCTTTTATTATCATAATATCTGCTATTCAGGCTTATATTAGTTATTTAGATATATTTTTGTGTATATTTACTAAACAATAAATTTAAACGGTTTAGTTTTTATTGTTAATAAACGGGGTGACGCTAATGATTAAACCCTTATAACTGGTATGATATCTCCCTAAACAACGTAATCGTCATGATAATAATGGCTTAAAGTCAGTCATGCTGACTAAGCGTTAAACAAATATTAAAAACAGTTGGAGAATAACATGGGTCTCTTGGTAGACGGGCAGTGGCAAGACAAGTGGTATGAGACAAAGGAGAGTGGCGGCCGCTTTCAGCGTGAAGATGCTGGTTTTAGAAACTGGGTAACGGTAGATGGTAGCGCAGGGCCTACAGGTATTGAGGGCTTTAAAGCCGAACCTGACCGCTATCATTTATACGTGTCGCTAGCCTGTCCTTGGGCACACCGTACCCTTATCTACCGCAAGCTTAAAGGCTTAGAAGACATCATTCCGATATCTGTAGTACATCCATATATGGGTGAGTATGGTTGGACGTTTGCAGAAGGTGCAGGCGTCGTTGCTGATCCAGTTATCAATGCAGACTATGCCTATGAGCTGTATACCAAGGCAAAGCCAGACTATACAGGCCGAGTCACCGTACCTATCTTGTGGGATAAAAAAACAAACACAATTGTGAGTAATGAGTCATCTGAAATCATTCGCATGTTTAACTCTGCCTTTGATGAGATTGGTGCGCTAGCAGGTAATTTTGTGCCAGCAGAGTTATTACAAGAAATTGATGATATCAATACCTTTGTCTATTCAACTATCAACAATGGCGTGTATAAGACAGGATTCTCTACCACACAAGAGGCTTACGAAGAGGCCGTGATTGAGCTGTTTGCGGCATTAGATACACTTGAGACGCGCTTAGCACATCAGCGTTATCTCACAGGTAGCACTATAACTGAGGCAGATTGGCGACTGTTTACGACGTTGGTTCGTTTCGATGCTGTCTATGTTGGGCACTTTAAATGCAATCTGCGTCGTATCGTTGACTATCCAAACCTTTGGGGCTATCTGCGTGACTTATATCAGGTACCTGGTATCGCAGAGACGGTAAATATGAATCATATCAAGCAGCATTATTACACCAGTCATGCCAATATCAACCCCACGCGTATTGTCCCTACTGGCCCAGTGCTTGATTTTAATGAAACACATGACCGTGCACGTCTATAGTTTTATTTATCAGAAGATATTCAAAAAAAGCCCCAGCGACTAATAGGTAGCTGGGGTTTTTACATTATAAAAGTTAGTGTAATTACTATTAGGCATTGTTTAGCTGGCGGGCCGCTTCTAGAGCGAAGTAGGTCAAGATGCCATCAGCACCAGCACGGCGGAAGCCAATCAGCGACTCTAAAATTACTGCATCACTTAACCAGCCGTTTTGAATGGCTGCCATATGCATGGCATATTCGCCTGAGACTTGATACGCAAAGGTGGGTACGCCAAAGGTATCTTTGACTTCACGAATCAAATCAAGATAAGGCTGACCTGGTTTGATCATGACCATATCTGCGCCTTCGTTGATATCCATAGCCACTTCATGTAGCGCCTCAGCACGATTGCCAAAGTCCATCTGATACTGTTTCTTATGGCCACCTTTTAGGTTGCCAGCACTGCCAACGGCATCACGGAATGGACCGTAGTAGGCAGACGCATATTTGGCTGAGTAAGCCATAATAGCCGTATTCACAAAACCTTCTGCTTCAAACGCGTCACGCATGGCCTTGATACGGCCGTCCATCATGTCACTAGGAGAGATGATATCTGCACCGGCGCGCGCATGTACCAACGCTTGCTTGACCAATACTTCGATGGTTGCATCATTGATGACGTAACCACTGTCATCAAGTAGACCATCTTGACCATGTGAGGTATAAGGGTCTAGCGCTACGTCAGTCATGACGACCATTTCTGGCACAGCATCTTTGACCGCTTTTATCGTACGTGCAGTTAGGGCGTTTTCGTCATAAGCGGCGCTACCGTCTGGTGTTTTCAAGGCGTTATCGATCACAGGGAAAAGGTCGATGGTTGTGACACCTTCTGCTAACAGTTCTTTGGCATAGTTGATAAGCAAATCAATCGACAAGCGTTCAACGCCCGGCATACTAGCAATGGTTTCGCGCTGGTTTTCACCCTCTAATACAAAGACAGGGGCAATAAAGTGCTTGGGATGCAGCTCCACTTCACGAATCATTGAACGTACATTGTCGTTGTAGCGCAGACGACGTAAGCGAGTAGCAGGGTATTGACGGTTAAAGGTATAGCTCATAATAATTCCTTGTGATTGTTTTAGGGCGTGTCCTCATTTTAAAAATGGTGATAAAAATGAGATAAATTGCCGTCAAACAAGGAAAATAGCGCAGATAATATCGGGATATTAACCAGCTATTTAACGATGTTTGGCAAAATTTAGCCATTTTTAGCCCGTTTAGATATGATCAATTGAATTGAGGACACGCCCTAATAGTTATCATATTACATGGTTAAAATAATATCGCTATAAGCGGTATTTTATAGAATTAGCTTATCAAAATCTGTGCTTTATAAGTGGCTGTATATAAAGAGAGCTTACATAAAGTGAGCCTACTATAACCAAAAGACGTTAATAAAAGCAAAAAGCCCCACCACGTTAAATCGGTAGGGCTGATAGTACGTATCGACTGTCAATATGATGATAGAGCTGCGTCATCAGATTAAGGCTGGGTCATTTAAGGCTCAACAATCTGGGTCACAGGAACTTGCTCAACACTATTATTATTGAAGCGAGTCTCTTCAGTGACCACGCCGACAGCGGCATCCTTCTTACCATCATCATTAACATCGACGATAGCAGTCGGTTTAAAAGTAGTCGTTTCTACCGCTTGCGACTGCTTGATGGCTACAGCTTCTTGCGGCGTAGTCACACGCGCTGAACCAGCTGCTTTGATGGCATTTGTCGCTTTGGTTTTTGCACTAGTAGCAGTTCCAGTGACAATCTGTGCCAAGTTAGTGTGCTGCGGTACAGGAATGACAGACGGTACATCAAGGTTCGCACCGCCACCAAGCGCTTGGTACAACTCAATCTGGCTAACGATTTTCTGTAGCTCTAAATCTAGGATACCTTGCTGAGTAGAGAACAGTGAACGCTGCGCGTCAAGTACGTCCAGATAGTTCGAGATACCTGCTTTAAAGCGCGCATCTGCTATCTGATAGGTCTGCTCAAAATTATCCTGCAGACGATACTGCGCCTCTAACTGCTCACCGAGCGTCGCACGTGTAGCAAGTACATCTGACACTTCGCGGAATGCCGTTTGGATAGAGCTCTCATAACTAGCAAGCGTTTGCTCACGTTCGATTTGAGCCACATCATAGTTGGCATCTAAACGGCCTGCATCAAAGATAGGGACGCTAACGCTAGGTCCAAACGACCAGCCAACGGCACCATTTTTGAACAAGTCATTTAAGCTGCCGCTACTGACGCCCACACTACTGGTCAAGCTAATAGATGGGAAGTAAGAGGCACGGGCCACTTCGATATTCGCACCAGCAGCTTTTAGGTTATATTCTGCCTGTAGTACATCAGGGCGATAACGTAGTAATTCACTTGGTAGACCGGCATTGAATATCTGCTGGCTAGTGATATTACTGACGGCAGGTGTTGGGATAAGTTCGTTTGGAATAGCGCCACCAACCAAGTACTGCAATGCATTGCGTGATTGAAGAACGCTGGTCTGGGCACGTAATACAGCAAGCTTGGCATTTTCTAATGAGGCAGAAGACTGTAGTGAAGGTAGCTTAGGATCAATACCTGCTTCAAAACGTTTATCCGCGATAAATAATGAACGCTCACGGCTTTCAACTGTAGCTTCAGCCAGTTTTAATTGCGCTAAGCTATAACTTAGGTTGGCGTAGCTTTGGGCAATATTACTAATCAAGCTGATTTGGGTCGCATCTTTGGCTGCTGTGGTCGCCAAGAAATTCTGCAATGCTTGATCTTTTAAGCTTGAAATTTTACCCCAAAAGTCGAGCTCGTAATTGGCAAGGCCCAAGTTGACACTGTAGCTACTACTAGCGTTTCGATCAGTACGATTCTGTGCTGAACGAGTATAACCAGCACTGCCATTAATAGCAGGTAAGTCATTAATATCGGTAATCTGATACTGTGCACGAGCTTTTTCAATAGCTAAGCGCGCACTCTCAAAGTCTTTGTTGTTTTCAAGACCGAGAGCAATCAGACCCTTTAGGCGCTCATCGCTATAAAAATTCTGCCAGCGCTGACTGGCGATGCTTGCTTGGTCAGCACTACTGACAGTCTCTTTATCAAATGCACCGTAAGATTGCTGCATAGGAATATTCGGCTCTGCTAGCACAGGACGCATATCCGCTTTTGGAATAGTGTTACAAGCGGCCATGCTGATTGCCAATGCAGTCAGCCCTAACAGGCGGCCACTGCTTTTGCGCAAACGAGATAGTGCTGGCTGCGCATCGATAGCTGTAATAGCTACCGATGACGAGTTGATGATAGATGTTTTTTGAGCACTCATTGTGTATTGTCTCCAAGACTTGCAGGCTGATAACTCTCAGAAGGTGTTGGGTTATGCGAGTTAGGCGTACCATTGCCACCATCTTTATCATTGGGTGTGTTGTTCTCATATTTATGCGGGAACGCACTACGCACCCAGATATAGAACATTGGGATAAAGAAGATACCTAAGAGGGTTGCTGTGATTACCCCACCAACAACACTAGTACCAATAGCGTTTTGACTGCCTGAACCTGGCCCATTCGCCAAGAATAATGGCACAACACCCAGACCAAAGGCAAGTGAGGTCATGATAATCGGACGCAAACGCTGGCGTGCTGCGGTCATGACGGCCTCTCTGAGACTGTAACCTTCTTCTTGGTGTTCTTTCGCAAATTCAATAATCAAAATGGCGTTTTTGGCGGACAGACCAACGACAGTCAGTAGACCAACTTGCAAGTAGATATCATTGGCAAAACCACGTAGCCAGGTAAATATCACTGCACCCAATACGCCAAGTGGAATCACTAGTAACACAGAGAAAGGAATCGACCAGCTCTCATACAAAGCCGCCAAACATAAGAAGACAACTAGGATTGAAAGCGCATAAAGCATCGGCGCTTGGGCACCTGATTTTTGCTCTTCCAATGACATGCCTGTCCACTCATAACTGATACCCTCAGGTAGCTTGTCTATCATCGCTTCCATCGAGCTCATTGCTTCACCAGTACTTAGTCCTGGTGCGGCGCTACCTTGGATGTTCATTGACGGTAGGCTGTTGTAACGAGTAAGACGCGGTGAGCCTGACTGCCACTCACTACTAGAGAATGCATCGAACGAAATCATATCATTCATGTCATTTCGTACATACCATTTACCAATATCATCAGGGTTGGTACGGCTACTGGCTTCACCTTGTACATAGACGCGTTTGATACGGCCACGATCGATAAAGTCATTAACGTAGCTTGAGCCCCACGCTGTTGAGATAACGCTATTGATATTGCTTAGTGACAGGCCATAAGCCGCCGCTTGTTCTTGATTGATATTTATTTTAAGTTGTGGCGAGTCTTCTTGACCGTTAGGACGTACGCCAGCCACTTGATCGTTCTGTGCGGCCATACCTAAGAGCATGTTTCGAGCTTCAAGTAGCCCGTCATGTCCGAGGTTGCCACTGTCCTGAATCATTAAGTCAAAACCACTGGCATTACCAAGCTCAGTAATCGCAGGTGGGACGATGGCAAATACTTGTGCCTCGTTTAGCTGCGTAAAGAAGTACCCCATTGCTCGACCAGCGACAGCTTGAGCGGTGTTTTCATCGCCCGAGCGTTCCTCCCAGTCTGATAAGCGCACAAACGCCAGACCCATATTCTGACCTTGACCTGCAAAACTAAAGCCTGCAATGGTAAAGACCGAAGCGATATTATCGGTTTCTTGGGTATCGTAATAGTTTCTGACTTTATCCAATACGTCCTGCGTCTCATCTAACGTAGAGCCAGCCGGAAGCTGAACCAAGGTAAACATAATACCTTGATCTTCTTCTGGTAAAAACGAGCCTGGAATACGTAAGAACACGACCGCCATGATACCGATGATGGCTGCGTAGCCGATCATATATAACCATTTAAAACGAATACTTTTGCCTACAAAGTTTTCGTAAGAACGGCTAAGTTTGAAGAAGCCGCGGTTGAACCAACCAAAGAAGCCTTTTTGCTTTTCGGTACTGCCTTTTTCATGACTTTTGCCACGTTTTAGCAATGTCACACATAGGGCAGGGGTGAATACAAGCGCGACCATGGCAGAGAGCACCATGCTGGTAATCAGCGTAATAGAGAACTGACGATAAATCACACCTGTTGAGCCACCAAAGAAGGCCATCGGTACGAATACTGCGGACAAGATAAGCGCAATACCAATAACGATTTTACTGATTTCACCCATCGACTGGATAGTTGCGTCTTTGATAGAGATGTGAGGATCTTCTTCTAGTATTCGCTCGACGTTCTCTACGACGACGATCGCATCATCGACCAGTAGACCGATGGACAATACCATGGCAAACATGGTCAATACGTTGATACTAAAGCCAGCAACGTATAGCACTGCAAAGGTACCTAATAGAACCACAGGTACTGCAAGCGTTGGAATAATGGTTGCGCGCCAGTTCTGTAAGAAAATGAACATGACGATAAATACTAAGACAATAGCCTCAATAAGTGTATGTACTACTTGCTCGATAGAAAGCTTCACGAATGGCGTTGTGTCATAAGGAACAACTGATGCTAGACCTGTTGGGAAGTTTTGCTCCAGCTCTGCCATACGCGTGGCAACCGCTTCGCGAGTTTCAAGCGCGTTAGCACCACCCGCAAGCGAAATACCTAGACCAGCGGCTTCTTGTCCATTATATAAAGACAAAATACTATAGTTTTCACTACCGATTTCGACATCTGCTACATCGCCCAAACGTACTTGCGCACCAGAAGTATCCGTTTTTAGTAGAATGTTTTTGAACTCTTCAGGCGTTTGTAGATAGCTTTGAACAGTAACAGTGGCGTTGATAACTTGTTTGTCTGTGTCGGCAGGTGCTTGCCCCAATTGACCAGCAGATACCTGAGCATTCTGTGCTCGTATCGCATTGACGACATCTGAAGGTATCATGTTGTAGCTACGTAGGCGTGATGGGTCTAACCAAACACGCATCGCATAAGTAGAACCAAAGACCTGAACGTCACCCACACCTTCGACACGACTGATCGAATCGAGGACGTTAGAGTTAATATAATCGGCAATATCAGACCGATCCATATTGCCGTCTTCAGAGATAAACGCCTGTACCATCATAAAACTGCTAGATGATTTATTGACGTTGACACCTTGACGCTGCACTGATTCAGGTAGCGAGCTCATCGCGGCTTGTAGTTTATTCTGTACTTGTACTTGCGCAGTATCAGAGTCGGTACCATTTTCAAAGGTTAGCGTCACTGACGCACTACCATTCGACGAGCTCGACGATGACATATACATCAGGCCATCTAGGCCTTTCATACGCTGCTCAATGATCTGTACTACTGAGTTTTCTACGGTTTGCGCATTGGCACCAGGATAGCTTGCACTAACTGAAATCGTTGGTGGTGCGATACGTGGATATTGTTCAATCGGTAGATTAAGAACGGATATCACCCCGATGAGCATGACCAAAACAGCCAGCACCCATGCAAAAATAGGGCGATTAATAAAAAAACGTGACATAGTATATCCCTAAGTCTTCCTGTCTTGAATGGAATTAGTTGGCAGCGGCTTCTGTTGGTTTTTTGGTAGAAGTCTCGTCGCCAGCTGGCTTTTTATCCATCGTTTTTGCGGCTTGCTGCGGCGTTTTGGTATTAGTCGCATTTGGTGCAGCTGGTGCCGGATTTGCGCTTTCTAACGGTTTGGCGACCACTTCTTGGTCAGGTTTGACCTTAGCACCGCCAATCACAACCACTTTGTCACCTGCTTTCAAGCCTTCAGTGACGACCCATTGTCCATCGTAAGTACCATTAATGGTGACCGGACGTACTTGGATTTTATTATTTTCGTCAACGATATAGACTTGCGTCTCACTCTTAGGCGTACGAGTGACCGCACTTTGCGGGACAAGGGCTGCGTTGGTAATAACACTCTGTGTCAAACGTGCCGTGACATACATACCTGGTAGCAGGATATTGTTGCTGTTTGGGAAAATAGCACGCAAAGTGACAGCGCCTGTTGACTCATCAACTTTGGCTTCAGATAGTGCAAGCTTACCGCGTACTGGATAGACAGAACCATCTTCTAGTACCAATTCAACTGAGTTCATACCTGGCTGAGCAGTACCATCTGCTATCTGCTGACGAAGCTTTAGCAATTCAGAAGAAGACTGGCTGATATCGACGTAGATAGGGTCTAAGCGTGAAATAGTCACCAATGGATCTGCTTGACCAGCACTGACTAGAGTACCAGCAGTGACGCTAGAGCGATCAGTACGACCGGTAAGCGGTGCGCGTACGATTGTACGGTTTAGATCTAAGGTACTGGCTTCTAAACCTGCTTTTGCGGTCTGAATGCCTGCTTTTGCACTCTCAATACCTGCTTGAGTTTGACCGACAGCGGCGGCGGCACTTTGTACAGCTGCTTGTGCCGTACGCACGGCTGTTTGTGCTTGATCGTACTGCTGCTTTGAGATGGCATCAATACTGACCAGACCTTGCAGACGTTGTAAGTCATTTTGCGCTTGTGCTAATGACGCTTGACGACTGACCAACTCAGCTTTTGCATTGGCATTGTTTGCCACAGCAGTTTGATAGTTAGCCTGTGATTGCTGTACGGCAGCTTGGCCACTCGTTACAGATGAGGCATAGTTGTCAGTGTTGATGCGATACAGTGGCTGACCTTTTTTGACGTTGCTTCCTTCACGGAATAGTACTTCGTCAATCACACCGTTGACCTGTGGGCGGACGTCGGCAGTTTGATAAGCTGCAGTACGACCAGAAAAAGTTTGTACTTGAGGGACGGTATCGAGAGTGACTGTCTGAACGTTGACAACCGCAGGCGGCATTTGCTGCTGTGCGGCTTGCTCACCAGCGGCGTCCTCGTTGTTGTCACAGCCAACCAGTACAGCTCCAGATAGTACAGATGCTATTACAAGCGCAAGATAAGAGTGCTTCATCAATGTCCTCGGCAATATATATAAATAGTGACAGTATAAAAATCGATCAATAAGTTTGGCGTACTGAATATAAGGGTCTTGCTAATGCTAAACAAAAAGAATAAATAGCCTAAGCTAGCATTATTTATTCCAGTTTCAGATTATCCAGTTAGCGAAATATGACTAATAGAAAATCTGACATCGATATGGATTAAGTATCGAAAGGATTATTTAGCATTAATTGTTTAAGCAAACCACAGAATGGATTAATAAATTTAATGAGTCATTATAAACTATTGGGGTAACCCCACAGTCAAGTAGTTTGCGATATGAGCTGGACCGAAAAGCGGTAATATTACAGTTTACGAATTAATAGATTACCGTCATAGTAAGCGTCGTCTCTATTAACAGCTAATAGAACCATGCACAACCTAGTATCAAAATATATTGTAAACTTTTGTTATAAATCTAAAACCCTATAGTAACTAAGGTTTTTAAACGACAGAAAATCGACTTTGTGAACAAAATGACAATTTTAGCAACCCCTAATTACAGTCATAAAAAATAACTATCGCTATGTCCCTAACAAACGTCATCAAAATTTGACCGACTGTCAAAAAGCCTTATACGATTATAGTACTGCAAAGATGTATGAAACTTAAAGAAAGGTAACGATTTGGCTGACACACTAGTTTTTAAGAGGGTAGTTTTTAATTTATGAGCTTTTATTTATCAATTGCTAAAGAAATTTGCTAAAAAGCCATGCTAAAAAATTCTGTCAAAAAAAGAGTCGTCTTAATTAGTTAATAACACAGACGACTCAGCTTTAACTATACTAGTCGGGCGCTAGCGAGTTTAGTCAATTGATATAAGCCTGTACGATAACGGTTATCAGGTAGTGTGCTCAGTGCTTCTTGTGCCAGTTTGGTTTCTTCCAGTGCGCGCTGCTTACAATAAGCCAATGAGCCAGAACTACGTACCAATTCAATCAGCTGCTCAGCGTTTGGTGTCTTACCCGTTTGAACGGCGATACGTAACTGCTCATAGCCTTCAGTGTCGCTGTCTTTGAGTAGCTCGAGTGCTTTGATAGTCGGTAGGGTAGGTTTGCCTTCAGCAAGATCATCGCCTAGGTTTTTGCCCATCACTTCACTGTCGCCACTATAGTCGAGCACATCATCGATAATTTGGAACGCATTACCAAAATGCTGTCCGAAATAGCCCAATGCCGTCATATATTCTGTCTTGTCTTGTAATATAGCAGCACCTTGGGTCGCCATCATAAACAGGCGTGAAGTTTTGCCATCGATAATGCGTAAGTAATCTTCCTCTGTCGCGGCAGGGTTATGCTGATGCTGTAGTTGCAACACTTCGCCTTCAGCAATGTCACATGTCCCATCAGAGAACACTTGCAACAACGGCAAGCTCTGAAAACCAACCAACAGATTGAACGCGCGAGCAATCAAATAGTCACCGACCAACACAGCAGTGGCGTTGTCCCACGTCGCATTTGCCGTTGGCTTTCCACGGCGTTGCCCTGACTCATCGATGACATCGTCATGGACTAGGGTAGCGGTATGTAGCATTTCCGTGATAGCTGCTAGATGCATGGCCTTTTCTGATGGATTGTCATCAAACATACGTGCGCAGAGCAAGGTAATCAGCGGACGCATACGCTTGCCACCAGCATTGATCACATGTTGCGAGACGCTCATGACGAGTTGTACTTTTGAGTTCAAACTGCCAAATACTTGCTTGTCCATTACCTCAAAGTCATTGGCTACAATACTTTGAATATCAGCATAGCTAGGCGTCGATTGAGAGGCAGGCACGGTATTATTTAAAGAGGTACTAGTCATAATAAATAGTCATATTAATAAGAGTAAAGAGAGTTGATATAACCTTGGCTTTATCTATCTATAGGTAAGGTATTATTTCGCTTATGATAGCATAGCTATCTGCTTAAATTGTTGGTTAAAGTATATAGCACAAGTAGGTCAGGCGTATGATATGTGGGGCTTACTATGCCTACTGGATACAATAAGAACGATAAGAAATATCTTATGTTTTACAGATATATTCTCTAGCGCATTTTAAGCTTATTGGTCACATAAATGATTCATAAAAGGCTGTAAGTAACTGATTGCATAAGTTATAATGGCCGCTGTTGGGCTTAATCTATCACTTATCATTACTATTTCTCATGTTTATATTCGTATTGTCGTTTATCGACTTTCTTTGATGAACAGCCGTTATAGCTAAATGAGAGATGGTCATTAGTGTAACCACCTTGCAAAAACAAGAGGCGCGGCTTGCTTTTATGAGCAAAAAGCCGTAAAATCTTGCCTTTAATTTTTCCCTGTCGTGTTCGTCGTAAAAGCGTTGGTATAACATCAGCCACGGCACACGGGTTAAACGGAGTCATACAATGTACGCAGTAATCAAAACTGGTGGTAAACAGCACCGTGTAGTCGTCGATGAATTGCTTAAAGTTGAACTACTAAAAGCAGAAAAAGGCGAAACAATCAAATTTGAAGACGTGTTGATGGTTGTTGACGGCGATAACGTCAAAATCGGTCAGCCTGTTGTTGACGGCGCTAGCGTAGAAGTTGAAGTTGTTGAGCATGGTCGCGGCGAAAAAATCCGTATCATCAAGCACAACCGTCGTAAGCATTATCACAAAGAACAAGGTCACCGCCAATGGTACACCTTGTTAAAAATCAAAGCGATTAATGCCTAATTATCCATTTAGCAATTATTGCTAAATAGCGCACTAAATGCTTAAGAGTTATCGCATCAGCGATAAGTCAAATTAACAAGGAGATTTTCTCATGGCACATAAAAAAGCTGCCGGTTCGAGCCGTAACGGTCGTGATTCAAACCCAAAAATGCTAGGCGTAAAAATCTTTGGTGGCCAAGCTATCACAGCTGGTAACATCATCGTTCGCCAACGTGGTACAGAATTCCACGCAGGCGAAGGCGTTGGCATGGGTCGTGACCATACTTTATTTGCATTGAATGACGGTGTTGTAAAGTTTGCGACCAAAGGTAAATTTAACCGTCGTTATGTTACGGTTGAAAACGCATAATTATCTATTTAGATCGTTTTATTCTTTGGACAGAATGATCAGATAATTAAAAAAGCCCTTACTGCCTTATGGTAGTAGGGGCTTTTTACGTTTGTAGGGTGATATAAATTAATAATAATTCTTTTGAGCGATATTTTTAAAGCCACTATTATAATAATTATTATAGCTAAGAATTCTAAATGCAAACTTTTACCGTGTAACTGTATTGGTTACAAGCGTGTATGGCAGCCGTAGTAAAGATTGCAAATCATGACTAGGCGCGTAATAAAAAAACTGGCACACTGTTGCCATTGCTGATGGTTACCAGTTTTAGCTTGGTAAAATCAGTGTTTATAGAAAACAAAAATTTCAATAGAATATTTTATTTTTAGCGACAACTTTAAAGCGATTATGCTTTTTTAGAGAGGATTTATGATGAACTTATCTACGAAAAAATCAACCAAACAAAAATTGATGAGTGGTGCTTTAGCAGGTGTATTAATGACATCGCTAGGTATCGCAGCGCCAATGATGGCATTGACTCAAACGGCTACCGCAGCTCCTGCTGATAATCTAACAGCTGCCAAACGTTTGAACAAATTGCTGACCAATACCAAGAGTATGACGGCTAATTTTAGCCAAACGACCAAAGGCGCGAGTAGTGGTACGTTTAAAGGCTCTATGAGTGTCCAACGTCCAAATAACTTCCGCTGGGAAACCAAGTCACCATCAGAGCAGTTGATCGTTGCTAATGGTAATTCTATGTGGGTTTATGACAAGGATTTAGAGCAAGCGACTAAGCAGAATGTTGACAGTCAAGTAGGTAATACACCAGCGTTACTACTGTCAGGTGATCCAAGCAAGATTGATCAAAACTTTAAAATCACTCAGCCATATGACAACAAAAACTACTATGTGCTCTATCCTAAGTCAGACAGTGCAAGTTTCAAAAGTCTTTCAATAAGCTTTAGTGGTGGCAAACCTGTCATGATGGTATTGAATGACACCTTGGGTCAAACAACTTCTATCAAGTTTAGCGGTATCAAGATGAACCCAAGTATTGGTAGCAGTCAGTTTAAATTTACACCACCAAAGGGTGTTGACGTTATCAATCAGTAATTAACCAATATATTGCTAGGTTTTGATATCAGTTCAAAATTAGCAACGTAATAAAAAGGACAGATCCTATGCGGTCTGTCCTTTTTTGTGTGAGTAACTATATTTTGTTTAACAGAAAATTTAAGACATGGCTCGTATAGTTTCCATATCTGGCATAGGTGGTAATTCATCTAGATGGCTTAATCCAAACGCATCTAAAAACTGCGCAGTAGTATGCAGCAATGCAGGACGGCCCAGAGTATCTTTAAAACCTTTCTCTACAATCCATCCTTTATCAAATAACTGGCGCAGTATATTGCTCGATAATGTCACTCCGCGCACATGCTCGATATCACTGCGTGTCACAGGTTGCTTGTATGCAATGACACTTAGGGTTTCAAGTAAGGCTTGGCTCAAACGTTCCTGACGCTGCGGAAAAGTACGCTGGATTAGACTGCTGTAGTCATCAGATATCTGTAAACGATAACCGCTGGCGGTCTCATGTAGCCTAAGCACACCTGTATCTAAGCGTTGTTGCAGCACTTCCAAAATCTGATTTAATTCTTTGGTAGATAATGACAAATGTTTCTTTAACGCGTGAGCGGTCAGTGGTGCCTCTGAGGCATGCAGCAGCACCTCGATATGTTTACTCAACTCTTCCAAAGAATCATGCTGCGCTTCAGCTGATGGAGATGTAGTCATAGTTGTTGATTCTTGGGTCTCGTCATGCTGCTTTGGGTCTTCAATATCTACCATTTAAAGTATGCTCTTATTTCAATATTGTGATTTTGATAGAGAATGGGCTAGGAGACAGTCTTAGAGCCTGCTAGGCTAACCACTGTAACGTAAGTGCGGTAGGATCACTATCCATATCAGACGGTTCATCGTTAGAAACAGATTTGACGATGTTGCTATCTGTCTCAGTATGGACAACACCAACCAACTGCCGCTTTATAAGCTCAAGTACGGCGACGAAACTTACGACCACGCCTATTTTACCTTGTGCCTTGTCTAGTAGCTCATAAAAGGAGCGCGCCCCGTCCGTACTTAATTGCCTGCTAATACTGGCAATACGATCGGCAAGGGGTACTGCATCAACTTTGATCGTGTGCATTTGATAGTCGGGCTGTAGCTGCATTTTAAATAAGCTATCAATCAGCAAGTTAGGTGAATAGCTTGGCAGCTCCGCATTCATAACGTCTTGATTAGGCATACTAACCATTGCCAAAAACACATCGCGCTCTAGACGTACTAGATTGTCTAAGCGCTGACTGACCACTTTGATTTGCGCGTATTCTTCGAGGCGCTCGATTAGCTCTGCTTTTGGGTCACGCTCATCGGTTGGGGTATCAGGAGCAGGCAATAGCAGTTCGGTTTTGATAGCGATAAGCGTTGATGCCATAAGAAGATAATCACCCGCTAATTCAAAGTGCTCGGTATCCAATTCACCGATATAAGCTAAGTATTGCTCAGTGATGGGCAGAATAGGCATTTGGGTCAAATCGACGTTGTTCTTTTTGACCAAATACAACAGAAAATCTAATGGACCAGCAAATTGCTCTAACCAAATAGCAAATGCTTGCGGCGGTACATATAGATCTTCTGGCAAATGCTGTACTGGCGTCTGATAGATGCGCAGAGCAATGGTGTTGGATGTATCCATAATACTTAATGTTCCTGGCGTACTGCCATAAATAATCCAGCACCAACATCTAGCGTGTGACAAATATAACGAGAATCATTGGTGAATTCTGCTAAGAACGCACAAACCTCATCACGATGAGAGATGACATTGTCAACAATAAGCACACTACTGACGTCCAATGCGTTATGTAGACCTTGGGTATAATCCAGATAAAACTGCCGCTCTGCATCCAAAAATATTAGGTCAAAGACATCTTCATTGCTATTTAAAAAAATAAGGGCGTCTTGTACGATTAATCTAACAGAGTCAGATAGCCCCGTATTTTTCAAATGCTGGAGAGCGGCGTCACTGCGGCTTTTATCGATGTCTAACGATATAAAGTCATATTGAGCTTGATGACGTAGACCATAAGCCAACCATAGGGTCGAAAAATCCGTTGAAGTACCAATCTCTAATACTTTATTTGGCTTAGTTATCGTAGCAATATTGGCCAAAAATTCAGCAGACTCTGGCTCTACATGGCGGTGACGATCGAGTCTGTCTACTTGTTTAGAGTCATACGTACTGTCAGTTTTATATAAAGACTGGCAGTACGATAAAAAATGAGTACGCTCAAAAGATTTATGTACCGACATAAATTATATCCACCGATAACTTATATGTTACTTGAGTTTGGCAAGTGGGCGGATACCAATAGCACGGCGAGCTTTATCTAGTTGCTTACGACTATGGCGACGGGCTTTATCCGCACCCATCTGCAAGATTTCTTCTAGTTCTTTTGGATTGGCCATCAGCTCTTCGTAACGTGCACGGAATGGCGCGATTTCGTCATTAATCTTATCAAACAAAGCTTGCTTAGCATCGCCCCAACCAATACCAGCGGCATAACGCGCACGCATATCAGCAATCTCTTCAGCGGTCGCAAATGCTTTATAAATCTCAAAGATAGCTGAGTCATCAGGATCTTTTGGCTCATCAGGTAGCTGTGAGTTAGTCACAATTTTCATGATGGCTTTATGCATTTGTTTTTCAGGACTGACTTGTGGATTTGGATCACCGAATAGGGGGATAGTATTGCTATAGCTCTTACTCATCTTGCGGCCATCAAGTCCAGTAAGCAGCGGTATATCGTTATCAACGACTGCTGACGGTAGCGTGAAAAGCGACTTATAACGATGATTAAAAGTACCCGCGATATCACGCGCCATCTCGATATGCTGTACTTGATCACGACCAACAGGCACGTGGGTTGCATTAAACATCAAAATATCAGCCGCCATTAGCACGGGATAACCAAACAGCCCCATGGTGACACCTTGATCAGGATCGACATCGGCTTTTTCTGTATTGATATCAACGGCTGCCTTATAGGCATGGGCGCGGTTCATCAAACCTTTGGCACATGAGCAGTTCAAAATCCAAGCAAGTTCTGGAATTTCAGGTACGTCTGACTGACGGTAGAATGTCACACGCTCTGGGTCTAGACCACAAGCAATCCACGTAGCGGCAATAGCTCTCGTCGATTCATGAATGATAGCAGGGTCATAGCAGCCGATGATGCCATGGTAGTCTGCCAAAAAGAAAAACGCTTCATGATCACTATTTTGAATAGACTCAATCGCTGGACGAATCGCGCCAACATAGTTACCTAAGTGCGGAATACCAGTCGGTTTGATACCAGTCAGGATGCGCTTAGTTTCGGTTGAAGTATCAGAAGTTTGATTGTCAGGAGTACTGTTATTGCTCATGGAAAATCCGTTATTTTGTTTATCAAATTATTATCAGTGCATAGCTAAAATGCAAAATATTAGCCGCAAAGTATAGCAAACTTCACCAGTATTTTTGGGAATAAAGGCTTACTTATAGATATCAGTACGACCGTTTGGCCCATGTTTAAAACGGCGATGGAACCACATCCACTGCGTAGGATCAATACGAATGAGTCCTTCTAAGACTTCATTGACCCGAGTGGCATCAGCGACTTCATCTTTACTTGGGTAGTTGTCTAATTCTGGCGTAATTGTTAAATGATAATGGGGACGTTTACCACGCGGCAAGTTATCAGGCGTTTGCCGATAAGTATGCAGTGCCATGACAGCTGGTGGCTGTGCTTTGCTACCCAATTTCGCCATGCGACGCGATGCAGTAATGGTTGCGGCAGGCACACCGAAAAATGGTGCCATGACACCTTGCTTGAGACCATAATCTTGATCAGGAGAGTACCAAATGACGTGTCCCGCTTTGATAGAGGTAACTAGGCTACGCATATCACGACTAGAGATTTGCTTACCAAAAATATTGGTACGACCATTATAAATAAACCAGTCTAATAAAGGATTGTTTTGCGTACGATACATACAGTCTACAGGGAAAAACTGCGCACATAATAGGCCACCCAAATCTAGCATCGTATAATGTGCACCTAGCAGGATAACTGGTCGCTGCTCATTTTGCGCATTAACAATATGCTGTAACCCTGAGATGGATACAGTTCTAGTAAATATATTGGGCCGGAACCAAGCGCATAACGTTTCAAACACACCAATGCCTTGATTGACAAATACTTGCTTGGCCATCAATTCACGTTCAGCTTCAGGCTTCTCTGGAAAAGCCAACTTTAGATTGATTAGCGTATCGCGTCTACGTGAGCCTGCGGCTTTATAAATCAATATGCCTAGCTTACGACCTAGCCAAAACTGCCAACGTAACGGCAGATATATCATCGGTAGCATTATCAAAAATAATAACCAAATGCCCCAATTCTTTGGTGATAAGAACTGCCACTGAAATGGCTTGTTATCTGCTTGCGCTGTACGCTTATGATTTTGGGTAATTGTCGGTGTGCCAGCCGGTATCGCAGGCGACTTAGCCGACTGTTTGATGCTAGGCGGCACGCTGCTGTTGGCAGATGGCTTGCTAGGGTCGAATTGTTCTGGCGCTTTCATAATATCCTTCTGCAGCACGGTTTGAGGCATCATGGCAAATAATAAAAAGTTACTGATATGATGGGGTAGCGTGTAATGCTTTGCAAGTTAGAATTTCTACAGACGCTCTACTTTGTAGTGTCGAAACAAAGCACTCATGTTGATTATCACCATAAAACAAAGCTTGTTTGATTAAGTCAATCAGATAATCAACACGCTATTAGTAGGCATAAAAAAACCTTATAAGCTGTGACCAGCTTATAAGGTTTTGCAAAACCAGACTCTTATTTAACTTTGCTACTGAAGCTCTGAGAAAAAGACAACAGCAGCAAAAATATAAGAGAGAGTTTTGATTAACGTTTTGAGAACTGTGGACGTTTACGTGCTTTACGTAGACCCAGTTTCTTACGTTCAACTTGACGTGAATCACGAGTAACAAAACCAGCTGCTTTTAGGGCAGGCTTCAAAGTTTCGTCAGCTTCGATTAATGCACGTGTGATGCCGTGGCGGATTGCGCCAGCTTGACCACTAATGCCACCGCCTGCAACAGTTACATATAAGTCATATGCGTTAGCAGAGTCTAGTAGTTCTAATGGCTGACGTACAACCATGCGTGAAGTTTCACGGCTGAAGTATTCGTCAAGTGGCTTACCGTTAACAACGATACTACCAGTACCTTTTGATAAAAATACACGAGCAGTAGACGTCTTGCGGCGACCAGTTCCGTAATTGCGTTCCATAAGTATATCCTTAGATGTCTAGTTCTTTAGGTTGCTGTGCAGTATGTGGATGATCAGTACCTGCATAAAGTTTCAGCTTCTTGATCATCGCATAGCCAAGAGGGCCCTTTGGAAGCATACCCTTAACTGCTTTGTGTAGAACATCTTCAGGCTTATGTGCAAGCAACTTATTGAAGTTGGTTTCTTTAATACCACCTGGGTAGCCACTGTGACGATAGTACTTTTTGTCTTGTGCTTTTTTACCCGTTACCGTGATTTTGTCAGCATTGATGACAACAATAAAGTCACCAGTATCAACGTGCGGAGTAAAAGAAGGCTTGTGCTTGCCACGTAAGCGAGTTGCGATTTGAGTGGCTAAGCGACCAAGGGTTTTGCCGTCAGCATCTACGACATACCAGTCATGGGTCACTTCAGCTGGTTTTGCACTAAGTGTTTTCATGATAAAACCTTAAAATTAGAATTCGTTGAGAGTTTAGCTGGGAACGGGGCTCTCAAAAAACAGACTGCACATTATAAGCAGTAGCGCCTACGCTTGCAAGCTGCATTGGGGTTTATTTTCGCCTTATATACATTAAACTGCAGCGTCGGCCAGTTTTTAGCGGTTCTAAACATTTGTAAAATACGTTAACGGCTTTCATTAACCCGACAATTATGACGATGATAGACGATAAAGTCCAGCAACAACTTGTCCGACTTTGGTTTGTTTCAAGCATTCAAAAGCAATTGGTTGCTGAGTGATGCTTGATTGAGGGTTTAAATTCTCATTTAGCGACGCTTCCAATTGCTTAAGCTGTGCTGACAAATCTTTATCAGCTTCTAAATAAATTAGTGTTTCAGTATTTATTAAGGCATTGGTAATAAGCGCAGTCAAAATAGGCTGCCATAAATCCTGAGCATAAGGTGGATCGATAAATACGATATCAAAAGGACGCGCAGTCAGCTGCTCTTGACGCAATACTTGCTCAGCAGTGCCAGTGATGATTTGGTAAGCAGCAGCTTCAAGACGTAATTGCTCAGCACTCTGACGTAGCATGTTACTTTGTGCTGGATTGATTTCGATAAATGTTGTGTGGGCCGCACCGCGAGATAGTGCTTCAAATCCTAGTACGCCACTGCCAGCGCAGCTATCGAGTACATGGGCGTCATGAATGTCAGCGAGTAGCCAGTTAAATAAAGTCTCCCGCAAGCGATCTGGGGTCGGGCGCAGGCCATCTGCATCAATGAAACTTACAATACGGCGCTTAAACTGACCACCGATAATGCGCACATCACCCGCTGCCGCACTTTTCGCCTTACGGTTATTCTTTGGTGCGCGCTCATTTGAGGCTTTTTTCATTATCGTGTCTCGCTTACCAATTCTATGCTAGGTTTTGCTTTTTATACTATTAATGACTTAAACGTCTAGTTACTCAGATGTTGCTGCTGCCGCTTCGGCTTCCGCGGCTTCTTTCTCTTCCAATGCTTTTGCTTCTTTATCACGAATGGCATCACGCATCGCTTTTTCAAAAGCCTTTTGGCGTTTAATGACTTTGAGCTCATCAGCAGAAGGTGGTAGCACAGGATCCGTTTTACGTTGTAATACCCAGTAGTCAAATAGAGCACGGCCGATAGGCGCTGCAACAGCACTACCACCGCCGCCATTTTCAACCAATACCGCAAGGGCAATCTGCGGGTCTTCTACTGGCGCAAAACCATTAAACCAAGCGTGATCCCAGTGGCGCTTATCAATCGCTGACTTGTCATAGCGTTTGCCTTGGGCGATAGATTTCACCTGTGCGGTACCTGTTTTACCAGCGATACGATAGCGCGGGGTATAGATACCGCGTCCTGTACCATTTTCTACCACGCTTTCCATCGCATCATGCATACGCAACCAGTCGGACGGCTTACCGTTGTAGTCGATTTTGCCATCTGGCTTAGTGATGATTTTGACGTCCGCGGCACCGTCACTGCTTTTTAATAGATGCGGGGTAATGTGCTGACCTTTACTGGCTGTCATGGCTGTAGCGTTGGCAATCTGTAGCGGTGTTGCCAAGAAATATCCTTGTCCAATACTAACCGAGATGGTTTCGCCGGGTAGCCAGTCCTTATCGTAAGTGTCTTTTTTCCATTTTGGTGATGGCATGATGCCTGATTTTTCATTAGGTAAATCAATACCAGTATCTTCACCAAAACCAAAGCGCACCATCCAGTCGTGCAGACGTTGAATACCCATCTCATAAGCCAACTTATAATAATAAGTATCGACCGACATCGCGATGGATTTTTTTAGGTCTACCGTGCCATGACCGCCACGTTTCCAATCGCGGAATCGATGGCTGTCTCCAGGCAAACTAAAATAGCCAGGATCATAGATGGTGCTGTTCCAATCGCGTAGACCATAATGAATACCGCCCAAACCTTCAAATGGCTTGATAGTAGAGCCAGGTGGGTAGGTACCTTGTAGTGCACGGTTATACAGCGGCTGATCTAAATCTTCACGCAGATCGTCGTAATCTTTAAAAGAGATACCCGATATAAAAGGATTAGGGTCGTAGCTTGGATTACTAACAAATGCCAAGACGTCACCGTTTTTGGGATCTATCGCAACGATTGCACCGCGGCGTCCATCAAGTTGCTGCTGGGCGATGGTTTGCAGACCATAATCCAAGCTCAACGTAATATCGTTACCCGCTATCGGCGGCTTGGTATCCAGTTGACGCAAAATATTGCCATGTGCGTCTGTTTCTACCGATTGATAACCCGGTTGCCCAAGCAAAATATCTTCATAGTAGTCTTCGATACCAATCTTGCCAATCAAGTCAGTACCAGCGTAACGGTCTTTATCAATACGCTTTGACTCTTTGTCATTGATACGTCCGACATAGCCGATGACATGAGCAAACAGCTCATCATAAGGATAAGAGCGCGTAAGCTTGCTTTGGATAGAGACCCCACGGAAGAATGGCTTACGTTCACTAAACTGAGCCAACTGTGCTTCTGTTAAATCAATCTTAATCGTCACAGGGTCGTTTTTATTTTTACTTAGACGCGCCAAGATATCAGTAATATCTGTATCGGTTAAATCAAAAATTGGCGCGAGTAGATGCAACGTACGCTCAGGGTTTTCGACCTCATCAGGACTGAGCATCGCTGTAAAGACAGGCTGGTTGTCTGCCAGTATTACCCCGTTACGATCATAGATATACCCACGACTAGGCGGCGCAGATATCAGTTTGATACGGTTGTTATCGGCTTGCGTTGTGTACTGATCATGAGCGTAGACTTGCAAATACCCATAACGTGTTATCAAACCGCCCAAACCAATCAATATTATAATCCCAAAGATGATAATACGATTGGTAAAGGTACTGTTGACCTGTTCGGTATTGGGAGTTATCGGTTTATTCATAGAAGATCAGAGCCCAAACGGTCAGTGAGTCAATAAAAGAAAAATAAGAGGGCAGGTTGGTTAACCAAAGTGCGGTGAGTCTAAAAGATAATGCAAATGGTTTCAATCACATAGAAGGGTATGGTGTGAAATCGTCATGCAGTCATTTATACGCAGGTAGTCTTTGTTATTGCACTACAAATTATAACAGAACAAATGAGCAGGCGCAGTACTCAGTCATATATTTTGTCTTGATTATCTACTGACCAAGCACTGGCTTATATTTAGGTTTTTGTTGGGGAGCAGACGATATCAACCATGTCATCTTTAGTCACAACTTGCCGCTGGTCTATATGTGCTAATAAATGGCAAGTATGCTAAAATCAGGCGATTTATTTTATAGTAGTTATTATGGGCGGAGCGTCTTTTGAAACGTTCTCATTTTGCTAAAGTCTCGTTATCAGTAGCGATAATATTAGCAACGACAATCAACCTGTCAGGGACTAGATAAGTCATGGACGTAAATTCATTATGGCAGACGATAGCTGAACACCCAGAGTTCTTTGCCATGCTGACCATTCCACCAGTGACGGCATTCGTTACTTGGGTACATGTGTGGATGGCGCTCAAGATGCTGTTCTACCCGGTCAAGTTCTGGGGTATTCGTATTCCTAACTTCCCATTTTTTGGGTTACCAGGTATTGGTTGGCAAGGTATCGTTCCGCGCAAAGCGGGCAAGATATCTGGGGTTATCGTTGACCAGACGCTCTCAAAACTCGGGTCGCTTGATGAGTTTTTTAAGGCGATGGAGCCTGAGCAAATGGCGATATTTGTCACTGATACGGTGGACAAAAACCTTGAGCCATTGATTGATGAGATTATGCTGGATCACTCGCCAGCATTGTGGGGCAATCTGCCTTACGCCTTAAAGCGCCGTGTCTATGCGCAAGCTCATAAAGAGCTACCTAGTATTATGCAGTCGCTTGTGACAGATTTGACTTATCATGTCGAAGACTTGGTCGATATGCGCAAAATGATTGTCAACACCATGGAAAACGATCGTCGCCTGATGGTCAATATGTTTCTAAAGGTCGGCCAAAAAGAAATCGATTTTATCTGGCACATCAGTGCTTTGATTGGTCTGGTATTTGGTATTATCCAGATGTTTATATTTTTGGTGGTGCCGCAGCATTGGACCGTACCGTTCTTTGCCGCGATTTGGGGTTTTCTCACCAATTGGATTGCCATTTGGATGGTGTTTAATCCAGTAGAGCCGCACTTTATACCTTATTTGAAGCTGTTTTCGGTGCAGAGTCGCTTTCCATTTATCGAACCCGTCGTACCGCATATCGCAAAGTATCGTTTACAAGGCGGCTTTATGAAGCGCCAAGAGGAAGTTTCTGAGGTTTTTGCTGAAATTGTGGTAAAGGATTTGGTCACTCTAGAAAACATCATGAATGAGATGATGTATGGTGATCGCTCAGCACAAACCCGTGATTTGATGAAATCGCATCTATATACGGTGCTAGAGTCACCAGTGATTAGCACGACATTACGTGTGGGGTTGGGACGCCGCGATTATGGGCAACTTAAAAATACCATTATAGACAAATCTATTGTCGCAACGATGGTGCCACTGCGAGATCCTGAGCTAAATGAAAGCCGAGCCAGTAAGATATTCGGTCTGTTTCGCGATAGAATACGTGCGCTCACGCCAAATGAGTTTCAGAATCTGTTGCGTCCCGCTTTCCGAGAGGATGAGATGACGTTGATTGTTTTGGGCGGTTTGACTGGTTTTCTAGCAGGTTGGTTGCATTTAGTGTTAGTATTTTTCCCCTCGATGCAATAATGCATTAATAAGTATTTTTAATTAGTCATGAACGGCTGTATTGAATAAGCTTTGAATAACTAAAAAATGTAAAATTAACAACAGATAAGCATTTTGTATCAATCATTCATATTGATACGTCACAATGATAGTAGCGGGTTTTATGTGCTTCTACAGCAATTGAAACCTCAGTTTTTAACCGTAAACTATGACCGCATAAAGGACTATTAGCGTTTGCCAGTGGCTAGCAATGCCATCGGTGAACCCTTAATTGTATCCAAGGTAAACAAGGTTAGACCGTATGTTAATCACAGAATTGGGTTATTTTGCCTTGCTGGCCGCTTTTATATTGGCGATTTTGCAGGTGGTACTACCAACCATTGGCGTTATGCGTGACCACGTCGCTTGGCAGCGTTTGGCGCCAAGTCTGGCATGGGCACAATTTGCGGCAATGATTACCTCATTTGCTGCACTGATGGCAGGCTTTTATTACAACGACTTTAGCCTCGTCTATGTCACTCAGCATTCCAATACATTGCTGCCTTGGTACTACAAGCTGTCGGCGACATGGGGCGGGCATGAAGGCTCGTTGCTGCTTTGGATGACCATCATGGCCACTTGGTGTGCATTGGTCTCTTACTTCAGCCGTGGGTTGCCGTTGTCTATGCGTGCGCGAGTGCTTGTGATATTAGCAGGCGTGCAGATGATGATGCTAGCGATGCTTATCTTTACCTCATCGCCATTTGATCGCACATTACCCAATCTACCTGTTGATGGTGCGGATCTAAACCCTGTATTGCAAGATTTTGGTCTGATCATTCACCCGCCGATGCTTTATATGGGCTACGTGGGCATGGTTGTGCCATTTGCGTTTTGTATGGCAGCACTGTGGGAAGGGCGTTTGGATGCGGTATGGACACGTTGGTCGCGTCCATGGGCATTGGCTGCTTGGGGTTTCTTAACAGTCGGTATCGCGCTTGGCTCGTGGTGGGCTTATTATGAGCTTGGCTGGGGCGGTTGGTGGTTCTGGGATCCAGTAGAGAACGCCTCATTAATGCCATGGTTGGCAGGAACAGCGCTACTGCATTCACTTGCTGTCACTGAAAAACGCGGTGTATTTAAAGCATGGACAATCATGCTCGCAATCTTTGCTTTTGCGCTTAGTCTGCTTGGTACGTTCTTAGTACGTTCAGGTGTCATTACGTCAGTGCATTCATTTGCCGCTGATCCGACGCGAGGTCTAGTGATTCTAGTCATTCTCGGTATCATCGTCGGCGGTGGTCTGTTGATGTTTGCTGTACGTGGCTGGCGTTTGACGGTCGAGAGTCAGTATCGACTTATCTCACGTGAATCATTTTTGGTAATTAACAATGTTATTATTCTCATTTCAACCTTAGTTGTACTACTTGGTACGCTCTATCCTATTATTGCTGATGCCTTTAACTTAGGTCAGGTATCTGTTGGCCCTCCATACTTCAACGCCCTGTTTGTGCCGTTGACATGGCTGCTACTGGTGGCGATGGGTATGGGCTCTAATATCCGCTGGAAACAAGACAGCCGCCCATTATTGGGTGCTGGCATGGTTATCGCGGTAAGCAGTTTGGTATTAGCTGCCATTATCACCTATTTTACCAGTCCATCAGCGATGCTAAATATCGGTGTAACATTGGCTGTGAGCTTTTGGGTGTTGTTATGGATGGTGGTCGATTTCAAAGACAAGACCAAAAATGCACCAAGTCGTTTAAATGGCTTACGTCAGTTACGTCTGAGTTATTGGGGTCAGCAGACCGCTCATATTGGCGTTATCATTGCGGTCATCGGCGTGGCATTTACCAGTACGTTGAGCATTGAGCGCGATGTGGCATTAGGGCCTAATGACAGTGTCAATGTGCAAGGCTATGACTTTACGGTAAAAGGTTTTAGTGAAGTAAAAGGCAGTAACTTTGACGCTACGCAAGCAGAAGTAACAGTCAGTAAAGACGGTCAAGAAGTGACCACGTTATATCCTGAAAAGCGTAACTACATTATCAGTATGATGCCGATGACAGAAGCTGCGATTGATGCCAGTCTGATGCGTGATGTGTACGTAGCACTTGGTGAGCCAATTGCTGAAGATAGCAATGAATGGGCTTTCCGTATCTATGTCAAACCGCTTATCCGCTGGATATGGTTGGGTGCACTTATCATGGCGTTTGGCGCATTGCTCAGTATGCTAGACAATCGTTACCGTATCAAAAAAACCAAAACACCTGCGCAAATCGCGGCCAAAAAATCAGGCTTCGCGACGGTTGCAGATTTGGATACGCCAGCTACAAAGATAGGGGAGCGTTAATATGACTACCTCAAACAATGAATCTGATAAAAAAGCTCAGCCAGAGGCTGTCAACGACCCTAAAGTTGCGAGCAGCAATAAAGTAAAAACTAAGAAAAAACTAAAAATTGGGTTTTTGATTCCGCTGGTTATCTTTATCGGCTTGGTCGCTATGCTCTATATGCGTTTGGGCAAGCCGACTGATATCGTGACCAATACGGCACTTGAGCGTCCAGTACCTGCCTTTGAGTTGCCATTGTTATCAGATACCAGTCGTATTATGACCAATGACAACTTGCCAGATAAGCCATTCCTCATGAATATTTGGGGCTCTTGGTGTCCAACTTGTATCATTGAGCATCCTTTTTTGATGAAGCTAGAAGAGCGCGGCGTTAACTTGGTGGGCGTAAACTACAAGGATGATATTGGTGATGCATTAGGGTACCTGAATCGCGGTGGTGACCCGTTCTCTATGTCTATTCAGGACTTGTCAGGACAGTTCGCTCTTGACTTAGGTCTGACTGGTGCACCTGAGACTTTCATCGTCGATGGTGATGGGATTATTCGTCAGCATATCATCGGTGAGCTCAATGAGAGCAATTGGCAAAGTCGTATCACGCCTTGCTTGATGGTGCTCAATGACGCTAGTAATAATGGTGTCAGTCCAGATCCGAGCCAAGTTGCGGAGGCGTGCAAATGATAGCCTACCAAATAAGAAATGCGACCATAAAGTTAGCAAGCTTGTTTATCGCTTGTCTATTGAGCATGGCAAGCTTTGCTGCCATTGATGTCTACGATTTTGATTCTGTGCAACAAGAAGCTCAATACCGTGGTCTCATCGAAGAGCTGCGCTGCCCGAAATGTCAAAACCAGAACTTAGCAGGTTCTGATGCGCCAATTGCGCAAGACTTAAAGCAAAAAACCTACGACTTGATAAAAGATGGTCGTAGTGATGGTGAGATTCGAGCCTATATGCAAGAGCGTTATGGCGACTTTATCAGCTATAAGCCGCCAGTACGCCCTTCAACATGGATTTTATGGTTTTTCCCACCATTATTATTGATCGTTTTATTGGTCGGTTGGTTTTGGCAAAGTAAACGCCGTCAGCTTGTCGCCAGCGGCGAGAGTGGTGTAGCAGTAGACAACCATGTTAAAGCGTTGTCTGCCGCTGAAAAAGCAGAACTTGATCGCTTATTGTCACGAGCCAATAACGATGACAAAGACGACACTACAAGCCTTGGGGGCAAAAAATGACCATATTTTCTACTGTTGGCTTATTTATTGCGCTAAGTTTACTTGTCGCTTTGTTGTTGGGTGTTATCACTATTAAGCCATGGTTAAGAGCACCGCGTTCGCATAGTAAGCCTGTGGACAATCAACTGCTGGATATAAACGTTGCTGTGTTTCGTGAGCGACTAGCAGAGCTGAAAACAGATAAAGACAGTGGTATCATTGATGAGCATCACTATCAAAACCAGAAGCTTGAGCTTGAACGTCAGCTTTTGGATGCTCAGCGTGAAGTGTCACCGATGGTCACGCCAGGTATCAAAAGCCGATTAATTATTATGGTTTGGGTGCCTGTATTGACCGCTATGGCATATCTAATGGTCGGTGATCGCACACCTGTCTTTGAGCTGTGGGCTGCCGAGGACAAAGTCGGTCAAGTGGCAGACGATCTATTAACAGGTAGAATCGATCAGCCACCTGCTTGGGCAATTGAAGATGGTAATCAGCTGATTAGTGCCATGCAGACTAACGTCTATCGTCATGCCAGTGACTACAATCGCTGGATGCGCTTATCAGAGCTGTTCTTGTCATTAGAGGCGACTGATTCAGCATTAGAGGCCTTGTCGCGCGCTTATCGTCTATCACCTGATAACGAAGAGATTGCGACCACTTATGCGCAGATTAGTTTCTTTGCTAATAAGGGTCAGTTAGATGCCAATAGCCGCCGAGTGTTAGAAAACATACTGGCCACAAACCCAGAGCACGAGGGCGCACAGATGCTTATGGCGATGGGTGAAGCACGTGCTAGTAATTTTGATCAAGCGCAAGGCTGGATTAAACGTCTGCGTGACAGTATCGCGGCCAAACCAGGCGATCATACACAAGCGCTATCAAGTCTAGACGAGCTTAGCGCTAATGTTATTATGCAGCAGCAGCAAGCCTCTGAAGGCGTCGAAGTGACCGTCAAAATTAATGCTAGTCTGCTACCATTGGTAAAAGCTGACGATACGCTATTCGTAGCGATACGTGACGTGAAAGGTGGTCCACCATTTGCTGCGAAGCGTCTACCAATTAGCAATATCAAACAGGGCGAAGCGGTTATTAGCCTAAGTGATCTTGATGCTATGATGCCAGAGCGTACCTTAGGATCGGCTCGTTCTGATAAAGTACAGCTAGCGGTCATCGCTCGTATCAGTCATAGTGGCAATGCTACCGCAGAGTCAGGCGACCTCTCGGGAAATCCAGTGGTTATCAGCGCAGAACAAAATCAGGTCAACGTGGAAATCAATCAGCAAGTGCCATAGTCATAGTAGTAATATAAATACCGGACGCTAATGGTATGTAGTATACAGACGCTGTTGCTCAGTATGGACGCGAGCAACAGTGCTATGATTGTTCTAATTTGATAGAGATGTGAAGTGAATCCAGAAAGATAAATGGGCACTCCAAACGCAGTCAATGCTGCTACTTTTTATCTTGAATTGACCATGTATGAACAGATAAGTCATGCCAACTTATCACATCAATAATGAAAATACTTGAGCTTTGCAGGGCCACAAGGTAAGGTAGCTTTGCAAACAACTAATCCCAAAGTTTTATTAATCCCAAAATCCTATCTATTAAGGAGAGTCGTGTAATGATGCGTATTATTTTACTAGGACCACCAGGCGCCGGTAAAGGTACCCAAGCCCAGTTTATTTCTAAAGAATATGATATTCCACAGATCTCAACTGGCGACATGCTACGTGCAGCAATTAAAGAAGGTAGCGAGCTTGGCAAAAAAGCCAAAGATATCATGAATGCTGGTGGTTTGGTTTCTGATGACCTCATTATCAACCTAGTGAAAGAGCGTATCGCTAAGCCTGATTGTGTGAATGGTTGTATCCTAGATGGTTTCCCGCGCACTATTCCTCAAGCGCAAGCACTTGCAGACGCTGATGTTGCTATCGACCATGTCATCGAAATCAGCGTACCTGATGACGAAATCGTGAGCCGTTTGTCTGGCCGTCGTCAGCATCCAGGTTCAGGTCGCGTTTATCATGTCGATCACAATCCACCAAAGGTTGAAGGCATCGATGACGTCACTGGTGAAGCGCTTATCCAGCGTGAAGATGACCAAGAAGCGACTATCCGTGACCGTCTATCTACTTATCATGAGCAAACGTCAGCATTGGTTGGCTTTTACCAAGATAAAGCTAAAGAAGGCGATGATGCGCCTAACTATGACAAGTTTGATGGTACGCAAGGTATCGATGACGTTAAGCAGCAAATTTTGTCTGCACTAAGAGGCTAATGTTCGATGTTAGCTAATTGATTTAGCCAGTCGATGTAGTCGTTGAAGACCCTGTTTAATAGCAGGGTTTTTTTATGGACAATGATTTTACACCTCATAAAAAACACCCACAAAAAAACCGCTTACTCATTATAAGTAAACGGTCTTTCATCAAATATACGATTCGTAGAGCTCATATATTTTTGGTTAGTGCTTATGCGTTACCTTGAGCATCAACTTGTGCTTGCTGTTGGCTCTGTGCATATGCCTGATCAAAGTTCACAGGTGCTAGTAGCAATTGTGGGAAGCTGCCACGTGTCACGATGTCACTGATGACTTCACGAGCATATGGGAACAACACGTTAGGGCAGTATGCACCCAAGATTTGACCGATTTGATCTTCTGGAATATCTTTTAGCAAGAAGATACCTGCTTGATGCACTTCAGCGATAAATGCTGCTTCTTCCGCATTTTTGGCAGTAACGCTCACAGTTAGGATGATTTGATAATGATCGTCATCTAGTTTTTCAGCGTTGCTAGACAAATTGATATCAAGCTCTGGGTTCCACTCTTTGGTGAATACGCTAGCGCCTGGGACTTCAAGTGACATGTCTTTTACGTAGATGCGTTCTAGTGCCAATTGTGGTTGTGCTTGTTCTTCAGCCATGGTAAATCCTCTAAAATTAAATCAAATGATTGGGCAAATCGTTATTTTAATAAAAGTTCATTGTAATATAAATCGAGACTATTTTTTGGTATTGTCTCGATATTTTTTATCATTACTTCTTACTGCTCTATTAAAACCTGACACTGTCTATCTTTACATAAATAAAGATAGACAGTAAAGAAAGGTAGCAGATTAACCTGCCAATAGCTCGTCAAGTTTGCCTTGCTGGTTCATTTGGTTAAGCTCATCAAAACCACCGACAAAGGTTTCACCAACGAAGATTTGCGGCACAGTGCGGTAGTTATTGGTTTTTTTCATCAACGCTTGGCGCTCTTCGCTACTCATATCGTGCATGCCGATTTCTTCATAATCAACGCCTTTGGTTTTTAGTAGTTGTTTGGCGTTTGAGCAGTATGGGCAGATAGGGGTAGTGTAAACTTTCACAGATACAGTCATAGTAAATCCTTATTTATAAATTTATGGGATAACAAACGTATTATAAAGAGCATGATAAATTATCATAGTCTAAGCGTTGGTATAGTCTGTTATCAATGAGTAAAGCAAAAATGCATTCGGTGATGCTCATTACTAAAGTGGGGATGGGCATAACAAATTCAAGCCGTTTTGGCTCAAAACGTATTTTAGTGCTGTAAAACATGATAAATAGAACATAAAAAATAAACCACAAAAAAAGACACCTGATAAAAAGGTGTCTTCTTTATAGCGTTGGTAGCGCTGATAACGTCAGTCAGGTCACACAAACATCAGCTAAGCGATGTGTATAACCGCTTCACTTAAGTGCTTATACACATCTATTACTTGCTTAGACTTGGTTTTGTTTTACCTTTAGCCTTTGCTTTGGCGTCTTTTACACCAACCAACGGCATGCCAGCGCCTTGCCAGCCGCCAATACCGCCATCTAAGCGATAGACACTATCTTTACCAATCATCTGAATCGCAGCGCCTGCTTGGACGCCCATGTCGCAGATGATAATCACTGGCTGCTCAATCGCGCGAATCTCTTCTAAGCGGTCTTTGAGGTCAGTGAACGGTATGTTGCGGCTGCCTTGAATATAGCCTGATTCAAACTTCTTCTTAGCGCGAATATCGATAAGTTGCGCGTTTTGAGAATTGACCATCATGCCAAGCGTGTTAGGCGATATTTTTCTACCGCTACGTTTGTTTTCAATCGTAAAAAACAGTATAGCAAGTACGGCTAATATACCAAATAAAAACGGGTGGTTGCCCACAAATTCCAGCGCACGATCCAAACCATACCTCCAAAAAAATAAGTGTTCTATTAAGCTGAGAAGACAGCCCAATGATATTGAACAAGGCGCTATTATACCGATAAGGCCATCTATAGTAAACGGGCGATAACATAGGCAATAATTGGGCGGTTATTGTACCTATCTATGGATCTTCTTAGCCTAATAAAAGTATCTACTCACAAGACCGCGTTTAATTAAAGCGGACACTAACAAGCCAAATATTAATAAGGCTTAGTATCGGCCTCTTCTCGTAGCGTGACGAGGTTTTCAACGCGGCGCTGCAATACCTCACCATCAGCTACTGCTTGCCATAGCGCGCAGCCTTTGCTGTTATGGGTGTGACGACAGTCACGGAATTGGCAGTCACCAGCCAATGGTGCTAGCTCAACGAAGCCTGAAATAATATCATCAGGGGTGAGGTGCCAAATACCATATTCACGAATCCCTGGTGTATCAACGATACCGCCTTGAGTGAGGTCTTCTGGGTTAAATGGTAGCAGTCGACTGGTCGTCGTGGTGTGCTGACCAAGCTTAGAGTTTTGCGAGATAATATTGACGCTCTGTCCAGAGTCAGGCAGAAGGGCATTGATTAGACTACTTTTGCCGACGCCAGATTGACCCGCGAAGATGACCAGCTTTTTATCTATATAACGCTTTAGTTCATCAAGGCCTTCTTGCTCATCGCTCTCAGCGATATTTTCAGGGCAGTCGACCGAAGTTAGAACACTTTCATAGCCAAGCGCGGCATACTGCGCCAATAATTCATTGGTATCTACGCCATTTTCTTCTGCCAATAAATCGGCTTTATTGAGTACCAACAGTGGTTTGACACCTGCATGATGGCATACCACAAGATAGCGATCGATCAGCGTTGGCGCGGCGGCAGGCAATGGCGCAAAAACAATCGCTAAAATATCGACATTGGCGGCAACAGGTTTGAGCTTATGATAGCGGTCAGGACGAGAGACCAGCGATGTACGCGGTTTGACCGCTTCGATACGACCAAAGCCAGTATTAGAGTCGGCATTCCAACGTACTTGATCACCGGCAGCTAGCATCGGTAGATTGGTACGCACATGACAGCGCCAGATATCATTCAATTCAAGCGTTTGCCAAAACGGCTCAGGATCATCAGGTGCAATCTCTGGCTGCTCAGGTATGACTGCAGGCAGGCTAGTGACTTGTACTTCTAGTTGCTTACCGTAATGCGCCATGACCACGCCATCCATCAAACTGTCATCAATACTATCTTGGTTGGACAGTTGCTGCTTGTCGATGCGACGAATCTGTTGTTTAGTCAGTTTGCGTTGCCGGATTAATGCCATGGGTTTTTGACCTATTATAAAAATATTGCTAAGTGTAGCGTGAAAATTTGCTAACATACAGCCTAAAGCGTCTGCGGCAGACAGGGGTTTTGTAATATTTTGGCTGATTGCTAGATTTTTTGAATCAATCAGTGCATTGCAATGCTATCTGAATATGAGTATTCAACCGTAATACGTTTTTTAAATTATGTTTAAAACTGTCCCAAAATTTAATGACCATAGGATATTGTATGACTACCGGTGACCATCCCAATAAGATTAAAATCAAAAATCAAGGCAAAAAAGGGCTGGTGTGGATTGATTTAGAAATGACCGGACTTGATACCTTAAACGATGAGATTATCGAGATTGCTACTGTCGTTACTGACGAAGATTTGAATGTACTTGCTGAAGGGCCTGTGTTTGCTATCAAGGTATCAGATCAAGTCTTAAACAAAATGGATGACTGGAATACCAAGCAGCATGGTCAATCAGGATTGGTCGATCGTGTACGTCGTAGTACGGTGACATTGGCAGAAGCCGAAGCGGAGACCATCAAGTTCCTAAACAAATGGGTCGATAGTGGTAAGTCGCCAATGTGTGGTAACTCTATTTGTCAAGATCGTCGATTTATGGCGCGCCAAATGCCAGAGCTTGAGCGTTTCTTCCATTATCGTAATCTTGACGTGTCATCAATTAAAGAGCTTTGTTTCCGCTGGCGTCCTGATATCTTAAAGAATTTTGAAAAAGGTGGTAGTCATTTAGCCTTAGACGATATTCGTGACTCTATCCGTGAGCTAAAGCACTATCGTCAGCATTTCTTTAAGCTAATACCTTAAAAACTGGCAAGCGATAAGCCATTTAAAAGTATAGTAAAAGAATCTAGCTTAAAAATAAAAAGGGTCTGTTGATATTTCAACAGACCCTTTTTATTTTTAAGCTAGATTCAACGTTAGAATCAAACAAGCATCGTAAACTCAAACAATTCAAACTTAACATCATTACTGCTTAAATCGTTACTATTTAAACCGTCATTTGAATGCTCGTCATCTATCACTGCGCCAATCACAGCACTGACTTTCGGCTGGCGTGTGTCGGTATCTATCAAGCGCCAGTCGCCAAGCACGTAGCGCTTTTTATTATCAGTCGCCTGATGGATGTCTGGACGATGAGTATGTCCGTGTAGTAATGCATCGCTAGTAGTGATGGCTTGACGTACGGCTTTATCATTCACATCCATAATATGCGCAGCTTTATTTGCATTGTTCTGCTGGCTTTTTTTGCGCATATTGTCTGCGATGGCTAAGCGTTTTTCTAATGACTTATTAAGCAGGTACCACTGGGTTAATCGGTTACGCATGATTTTGCGAAAGAACTGATATTTTTTATCATCGGTACAGAGTGCATCACCGTGTTCTAAGCGGTAGTTCTGCTGACCAATAGGCAAAGTATATGGCTCGCTGATAAGCTCACCGCCGAATAGATTACAAAACGGCTGACCCAATAGAAAGTCACGGTTACCGTGCATGACCAATATCTCACAGCCATTGATACGTAGCTGTTTTAGCTTTGCAATCAATGGGGTTAGCCAATGCGTTATTTGTTCATCTTCTGATCTTTTCTCTTTTAATAGGGACAAATAGGTATCATCACCTAGCCACACCTCAAACCAATCACCCAATATAAAGAGGCGTTTGAGCGCAGGTAGGGCGAGACAGTCATCTAATAGCGCCAAAAAAGCCTGCACTAAGGCAGGCTCCTGAGGCGATAAATGCAAATCGCTAATCAATACTTGCCGCACTTGATGAGGGCGGGTCGTGATTAAGTGATCAAAACTTTGCATTTATCTTGGTCCTCGTGACTTATCGTATGGCGAGAATTACTTAGTAAATTCTACTAGAAAATGCTCGCTCATTCACAGCTATCGCTAAATAAATATTACTGACTAGCTGCTATTGAATTACTATTACTGAGTAATGATGGTTGCTGAGTTGATAACAACTGGCTCTTTTGGCACATCAGCATGCATACCGAAACGACCAGTTGGTACGCTACGCATTTTTTCGATAACGTCCATACCGCTTGTTACTTTACCAAATACAGTGTAACCCCAACCTTGCATGTTCTTGCCAGAGTGGTTTAGGAAGTCGTTGTCTTTTACGTTGATGAAGAACTGGCTAGTCGCTGAATGCGGATCTTGAGTACGCGCCATTGCGATAGTACCTTTGTCGTTTTTTAGACCGTTGTCCGCTTCGTTTTCGATAGGCGCATTGGTTGGTTTTTCATTCATCTCAGCGTCCATTCCGCCGCCTTGAATCATGAAACCATCAATGATGCGATGGAAAATTGTACCGTCATACTGACCAGATTTTACGTAGTTTAAAAAGTTTTCTACGGTTTTTGGTGCTTTTTCTTCGTTGAGTTCGATAACGATCGCACCCATATTAGTTTCAAGTTCTACTACTGGTGGCATGTCTACCATGAGATATTCCTTTTTGATTGCAGCGCCTTAAATAGCACTATTGTGAGTGGTGGTTAAAAAGTTACGGGTAGTCTAACGGCTTTTTTATCCCGTGTCATGTATCAGGCTGTTAATGCGTTTGCGAAACCTGATAGAATAACGCAACTTTACCTATTTTTGACAAATTTTGATAATGCGGTCGCACTATCTAAGTTTTAATATTCTCGCTTTATTTTAACACTTTAGTTTAAACGTTTCGTGATGCGTGATGGCACGCACCATGAACTGACAATTTGCGTTAGGAGCAATGCCCGATGAGTGATCACTCAAGCAACAATGCACAAAAAGACGAACCAAAAAACGATTTTATTCGTAATATCATTCGTGACGATGTCAATGCGCAAAAATACCAGCAAATTGTAACGCGCTTTCCGCCTGAGCCAAATGGCTACTTGCATTTAGGCCACGTAAAATCTATCTGCTTAAACTTTGGTGTGGCCAAAGAGTTCGGCGGTGTGTGCAACCTGCGTTTTGATGACACCAACCCAACCGCTGAAAAGCAAGATTACATCGACAATATTAAGAACGATGTGCAATGGTTAGGTTTTGAGTGGGCAGGCGAGGCGCATCATGCCTCAGGTTATTTCGATCAGTTGCATGCATGGGCAATTCAGTTGATTGAGCAAGGCGACGCTTATGTTGATTTGCAAACCCCTGAACAAATCAAAGAAAACCGTGGTTCATTTAATGAAGCGGGAACGCCTTCACCGTATCGTGATGCCAGTGTTGAAGAAAACCTAGCGCTTTTTAATGATATGAAAGACGGTAAATACGCTGAAGGGAAGGCTATTTTGCGCGCCAAGATTGATATGGCCAGCCCAAATATGAACCTGCGTGATCCTGTTATCTATCGCGTGATGCATCAAGCGCATCATCAGACTGGTGATAAATGGTGCATCTATCCGATGTATGACTTTGCTCATCCACTCTCGGATGCGTTAGAAGGTATTACCCATTCATTATGTACGCTTGAGTTTGAAGATCATCGTCCATTCTATGATTGGGTCATTGAAAAAATCGGCTTTGACGTACCGCCGCGTCAGTACGAGTTTAGCCGCTTAAATGTTGACCATACATTGACCAGTAAGCGTAAGCTAAAGCAACTGGTAGATGAAGGTATCGTCAGTGGTTGGAATGATCCTCGTATGCCGACCGTCGCTGGCATGCGTCGCCGTGGTTATACGCCAGAGGGCTTGCGTGATTTTTGTGAGCGTGTAGGTGTGACCAAAGCGGATAGTGTGGTTGATTTCCGTTTGCTAGAGTTTAGCGTTCGTCAATCGTTAGAGACGACAACTGGTCGCGGTATGGCGGTACTAAAGCCATTAAAAGTGACCATTACGAACTTTGCAGAAGCGGTTAGCAGATGGGAATCGCAAAAAGCCGATAGTGTTAATGCACGTTTTGACGATGCGACTCAGACGCTTTGGTTGACTCAGCCGAACCATCCTAACGTCGATATGGGTGAGCGTGAGATTCCATTCACCGAAACGCTATACATTGACCAAGGTGATTATGAAATTGAGCCGCCTGCAGGCTACAAGCGTCTTTCTCCAGAAAAGCCAGAGATTCGTCTGCGTAACACCTATGTATTAGCCGTCACTGAGCATATCACTGATGAAAACGGGGATGTCGTTGAGCTAAAAGCGACGATTGACCCTGCTACTTTGGGCAATAACCCTGAAGGGCGTAAGGTCAAAGGCGTGATTCATTGGGTATCAGCCAGTCAAGGTGTGCCAGCGACCGTACGTATGTATGAGCAGCTATTCAGTGCTGAGGACCCAAGTGGCGTCGCTGATGTTCATCAAGCGCTAAACCCGAACTCGCTCACTGAGCTAAATGCAGTGGTTGAGCCATCTTTGGTCAATGCAGATGCTGGCACGCGCTTCCAGTTTGAGCGTGAAGGTTACTTCATCTCTGATAGCGAAGATCACAGCACGGATAAGCCAGTATTTAACCAAATCGTTAGCTTACGTGATAGCTATAAGCCAGCTTGATTTATATTGGCTTAGTATTTAAAAGTATCCTTATCCAAATAGATATTTTGAAATAATACTGAACAATAGTAGTTTGCAAGTTAGCCTATTTCTAGTACGCTAGGAATGGGCTTTTTTATGTGCAGTTATAAAGTTAAGCATAGTAAGATTTGAGGAAATAAGAATGGCAAAGTTTCTAAACAGCAGTGGCACAACGTATCATTTAGAAGAATTAATCAAAAATGCGTCTGATCGGTTGATTATTATTAGCCCATATTTGAAGCTTAATGAACGTATCAAAGAGTTATTGGAAGACCGCAACCGCCTCAAGATCGACATTCGCATTGTTTATGGTAAGAATGACTTACATCCTGAAGAAATAAACTGGCTCAAAAACCTGACCTTTATTCGTACTAGCTTTTGCAAAAACTTACATGCGAAATGCTACCTGAATGAAAATGAATGCATTATTACCAGTTTAAATCTTTATGAGTTTAGCCAAGTTAATAACAATGAGATGGGCGTACTGATTTATCGTAATGATGATGCCAAACTTTATGCCGACACCTATGAGGAAGCGCAGCGCATCATTCGTATCAGTGATGAAGTGAGAATGTCTCTTGAAAAAGTGACCGAAACTGAAAGTAATTCTGAGCCCAGTCCCAAAACAACAAACTCTACTACCAACGCAACTGGTAACTCTACGACAGAAACCACACCCAATTATTCTAAACTGACCACCGCCAAGCTTGCTAAAGAGTTGGGCTTTAAAACGCAAGAGTTGAATGACAAGCTGCTTGCAGCAGGTTACCTACAATCGCAAGATGGTGAGCTAGTATTGACTGATGCTGGACGCGCAGCTGGTGGTACCAGTAAAAAGGGTAAGTTTGGCGAATTTTGCTTATGGGATGCAGGTATGGTGGTCTAGTTATTTAACAAAGCTACTGGTCCATAAAAACTCATTAAAAAATTTGTCCATCAGCTTAGAGTTAAACGGAATAACCGCATTACAATCCGTCACAAGACATTCATAACCAGTTTGTTAAGATAAAGTCAGTTTTTACGGATGTGCTTTATGTTATATTTGATAACTGAGCACGTCGATGATAATAATAGAACGCGAGGCCGACGTGTCGATATAAGCGTTCATTCACATAGCTAAGGAATCAAGCATGGCACATTTACGTTTAGGTGATACCGCACCAAATTTTGACGCTACAACCACAGAAGGTGACATCAATTTTCACGAGTGGGCAGGTGATCATTGGGTCGTTTTCTTCTCGCATCCAGCAGATTTTACGCCAGTATGTACCACTGAGCTTGGTCGCGCCGCTGCACTGAATGGCGAGTTCCAAAAGCGCAATGTAAAGCCGATTTGTATTTCTGTTGATAGCCTAGAAGATCACAAAGCGTGGGCGAGCGATATCGGTGAGACTCAAGGCACAGATATGAACTTCCCAATCATCGCTGATCCTAATAAAGAAGTCGCTGAGCTATATGACATGATGCATCCTAATGCCGATAGCACTCATACGGTACGTAGCGTCTTTATCATTGATCCAAGCAAAAAAGTTCGTTTAACGCTGACATACCCTGCCAGTTGTGGCCGTAACTTTGATGAAATTATCCGTGTAATTGACGCACTACAGTTGTCGGATGAGTATAACATTGCGACACCTGTAGACTGGAAAGATGGTGATGACGTAATCATTCCACCAAGTGTGAAAAACGAAGATATCGCTGCAAAATATCCAAAAGGACACAAAGAGATTAAGCCGTATCTACGTACCACACCTGCACCAAACAAATAACTAGACTGATGTGTAAATGTAATTAAATAAAGCCCCATGACTCAAGGTTATGGGGCTTTTATTATTTCTACTTTATGATTAATAACACTTTGCCATGATGGCCAGATTAGGCTATAACTGTGGTATAGCGTATCAATATTTGTGTTTATTAGTACAACAACCATAATAAAGCGTATCAGCGTCAAATCGCTGTCCAATCATTCTTACAAGGAGTTTGCTATGAAAAAACTATATATTACCCGTACAGCGCCCAATCCGCGTAAAGCGCTTATCTTATTGGCTTCAAAAGGTATCGATGTCGATGACATGGATGATGTGGATGTGATCGATATTGATTTTGCGGCAAATGAGCAAATGTCAGAATCCTTTACGCAAATGAATCCAATGCAGACCGTACCTGTTTTGACCTTAGATGATGGTACAGTACTGAATGATTCGCAGGCAGTTTGTGAGTATCTGGATCGCGTTTACGGTGAGCGTTCAGTCATGGGTAATGATGTGGTACAGCGTGCGCAGGTTTGTTCTATGCGCCGTGTTGCAGAGTTTGAAGTGATGTATAACTTGATGCTCGCGTTTCAACACAGTCATCCATCTAAAGCACAACGTGTTGAGCAAGTGCCCGAGTTCGTCGCACCATCAATTGCTCGTGCGGTCAAAGCCATGGCGTATTTTGAGACGATATTAGAAGGCCGCGAATACCTAGTAGGTGAACAATTAAGTTTTGCGGATATCGTGCTATATCTAAGCTTAGATTTTGGTAAAGTATTGAAGATTAATCCTAATGAGCAAGGCGAAAACCTAGCTCGTTTTTATCAAAAGATGAATGAACGCTTCAGTATTAAAAATATGGCTAAAGCCAAACCTGCCAGTGTGAATGACTAAAAGGTTCTAGAAAAATAGTTTAAATCATAAAATTTATCTATTAACCTATTTGGTAAATTGATCGCTATAAAGCAAAACAGCTAACCTCAATCGTTAGCTGTTTTTTTATGAAATATAATAAAATTCAACATTTCGTTACATAGGTTAATAGAGCCAAGGTTATAGTGGTTAATCTAGCTTAGTTATATCAATTATGTTTTTAAAACGTTCATTTAAGAGGAATGCTTTTAAATTATGACTTTTTTGAATAGGTTTTTTAAAATATAGATGGTACGCGAGATAAGTTGTACAAGCTTACTAAGAGGTATGTAATATGGTAGGTAGCCGAAATAAGCCAACGTTAAAATTACTGCTATTACCTAGTATGATGGCAGTTAGTCTGATGCTAAGTGCGTGTCAAAAAGAAGCGGCGTCTAGCGAAAATGATACATTAGAGGGTGCTGAAGCCGGCGAGATGATAGACTCAGCCGTAAGTGAAGGTCTGGTATTTAGTATGAGCCCTACATCAGACGAATCTGAACCTGTTGAATTAACTGCTCAAGAAAAGCTGACGACCACATTATCTCATCATCGCTGGACGTTAGTAAATGCAGTCGACGCCAATGAACAACCTATGGCTGAATTTGCGAATATCAACAGTCAGGTAACGCTTGCATTCAACCAATATCAAGGGCAAGACACGCTAAGCTATAGCGTAGGCTGTAATACAATTAGTGCTGGCTATCAGTTAAAAGGACATACCTTAACTACTGAAGAGGGTATGAGTACGAAGATGTCTTGTGGCGAGCTAGATGTGGCAGAAAACACTTTGAATACGTTGATGCAGGGCAGTAGTGAGTTCAAAGTTGATCAAGGTGATAACCCAGTATTGACCCAGTTTACTGACGATGATGTGACTCTGGTTTGGAATGGTAGGCTTACTGCGCAAGCGAAATATAACAGTAAGGGTGAAACAGTATTTTGGGCAGTAAACTCCGAAACTGTACCTTGCGAAGCAGGTAACTCTGAGCAATGTCTACAAATTAAGCCTATTACTTATAATGATCAAGGCATCAAAACTCACGAAGGACAGTGGCGAGTATTCGTTGGTGAGATTGATGGCTATCAGCATGACAGCAAACACGAAGAAGTATTACGCTTACAACGCTATCCGCTAAACATCGATGAATTATCAGAGACTAATGAGCCAACTAAAGATGATACTGCTGATGAAAAGTATGCTTATATACTAGATGCTGTGATTGAAAGTGCAGTTGTAGAGTAGCCTATTATAGTTTGAGCTTTGAAATGTTCATAGTCATAAAAAACACGCGTCTAGTAGCGCGTGTTTTTTGTGGGGTGTCTAATTTGCTGTTTATTTATTTTGACGCTAATTTTTAACGTAAGTTACCCAAATCTTCTTCCGTCAAACGCCAACGGCCTTTCTTCTTAGAAGCACCGCGACCACGCATGGCGCTATTCAATATCAGTTTGTTCATTGAATGGCTTGAGTGAGCATGACAGATGGCGCAGGCAAGTCCATCGGCAGCATCTTGTTGCGGTACGACTTCTAACGCTAATATCCGGCACACCATCTCCTGTACTTGTTCTTTGGCCGCCGCTCCATAGCCACAGACTGCTTGCTTGATTTGCCGAGCCGTATATTCTGATACTTCTAAATCTAAAGCCACCATCGCTGCAATCGCTGCACCTCTTGCTTGCCCAAGCTTAAGTGCAGAATCAGGGTTTTCTGCCATAAATACTTGCTCAATCGCCGTATAGATAGGCTCGTCTGCGTATTTTAAATGATGCTGTGTGATACGGGTTAGTCCATTAAAGATACGCTTGAGGCGTTCAGGCATCTCTTTGGTATCTGTACGAATCGTCCCTGCATCGATATAAGTCAGCTTGTCACCTGTCTGCTGTACTATTCCGTAACCGGTCATGCGTGACCCTGGATCAATTCCTATAATAATTGCCATAATATTCCGTCTTGCTTACCTGTCATTTTATATTCAATACAATATAAATTGGATACGATGTCAGACTCGCTTAGCCTACTATTCGTAGTACTGTCGCTCACTTTACTTGTATCCAAATTATATCGTACCGACTATATGGCTTAAAAATTAGCCTTAAGTTTGATAGTATAGCAACCAATCCCCATATACATCATATGTTAGCCATTTTAATTTTCATGGCGCTCAATTTATTGGTTTTTATTTTATAGGACGACACTTTATGGGTCAGATAGTTGGTATAGCCATCGTTTGGTTTATTATCGAGATGCTACTGTGGTATTTGCTTGCTCAGTTTATGAGCGGCTGGTGGGTGTTTATGTGGTTTATTATCGCCGCAGTTATCGGTATCTCTTTGATGCGCAAAGGTATGGCTGCTCTTAATCCAATGGCACAGCAAATGAAAGCTGGTGGCATGATGAACCCTGCGATGCGTCCGCCAGAGACCACGATGATCAAGAGTATCGCGATGGCAGCTGCAGGTATTTTACTGCTTATTCCTGGGGTACTTAGTGATTTGATGGCGCTGTTGGTAGTATTGCCACCTGTGCAGAAAAAGCTAAAAGACTTGGCTAATAACTACGTCATGAATAATCAGCAAAAAATGATGGAAATGATGGCGAAGCAGATGGGTGGTCAAATGGGCGGCGGTCAAAATCCATTTGGCGGTGCTGGTGGCATGGGCGGTCAAAACCCGTTCGGTGGCGCAGGCGGCATGAATGGTCAAAATCCATTTGGTCAACAGCAGCAAAACCCATTTGGTGATGTGTTTAAACAGCATACTACGGTTGATGGTACTGCCAAAAACATCCCTAAAGATGTAAAGAAAATTACCAAGTCTGCTAATGACGAATAACTATTTAGTTAAATCGTAAGCATAAAAAAAGCCCCTCTCATCAATGACGAAAGGGGTTTTTTAGTGGTAGTAAATAAATTATAAGGAATATACTTACTAACCGAATGAAACAACCGAAGTGCCGCTGTAAGATGGTGACCCATGAACCGTGAAGTTCAGGGCGGATGCGTCATCATCTCTGCAGGTTTCCTGATACACCGCAAGCGGTGCAGGCATACACAATGAGACAATAGGTACCACATCCTGGTAAAGCATTATCGGCTCAGGGAATAAACATCTACTAGCCAACACTTCAGAATAGTTTTATCTTAACCAATGAAAAGAGTGATTGCAAGTCTGAATTACAGATTGATACGTAGCTTGGTTAGTTGGCCGCATTTATATTGTCTTGCATAGAAAAAGCATCATAAGATAACCCTATAAAATTATTCATAAACTCACGAAAAATGCTCAGTTTTTCAGCTATTTCAAGATGTGTGTTAATATAGAGGGCTTTATATTCCCTTACACAGCATTATAGGCGTTCATTCACTCGAGGAGCGGTAATATATGACCAGTACCCAACAAGCATCAGACTCTATTGATAATAATAAAACACAGCTTAGCAATAACCAAGACGGTGCACAGAATAAAAAAATACCGCATGTCTTGATGATATTGGACGGCTTTGGTCATCGTGAAGAAGATAAAGATAACGCCATCGCTGCTGCCAATATGCCAAATTTAGACAAGATTTATCAGCAATATCCTCATGGGCTGATTTCAGCTTCAGGGGAAGATGTTGGTTTGCCAGATGGTCAGTTTGGTAATTCAGAAGTCGGTCACATGAATTTAGGGGCTGGTCGCGTTCTTTATCAGGACTCAACACGTATCTCAAGTGAACTTGCCAATCGTGAATTTTATAAGAACGAAGCATTGGTCAATGCGGTAAAAGCGGCTAATGAGCGTGGCGGTAACGTCCATATTATGGGCTTGCTTTCTGATGGCGGCGTCCACTCACATCAAGACCATATCGAAGGTATGTGTCATTCAGCATTGGTCCATGGTGCCAAGAATGTCTTTATTCATTGTTTCTTAGATGGCCGTGATACTCCGCCTAAATCTGCTGATAAGTACATCAATCGTCTGCGTGATTATATCAATAAGTTGAATGCTCATTACGAAGGTGGCCGCGTACAGATTGCAAGTATCATCGGTCGCTACTATGCAATGGATCGCGACAATCGTTGGGATAGAGTGCAAAAAGCTTATGAGCTGATTACTGAAGGCAAAGCTGATCGTCTATCGACACGGGCAGATGGCGCTGTTCAAGCTGCTTATAAAGCGCGTGAGACCGATGAGTTTGTTAGTCCAACGACCGTAATTGGACGTGATGAATTGCCATATACTGTCAATGATAACGACGCACTTATTTTTATGAATTTCCGTGCTGACCGTGCTCGTGAGCTTGCCCAAGCATTTGTTCTGCCAGATCATGAGTTTTCTGGATTTGCACGTCAAAAACAGCCAAAACTGGCGGCGTTTGTGATGCTAACTAAGTATTCAGATGTCCTAGCTGACAATCCAAAAACCAGCATTGCGTACTACCCAACGTCTTTGGCCAACACATTGGGAGAGTACTTGCAGGATCAAGGAAAAACACAGCTGCGAATCGCTGAAACTGAAAAATATGCGCATGTGACGTTTTTCTTTAGTGGTGGCCGAGAAGAAGAGTATCAGGGTGAAACTCGTATTTTAGTGCCATCTCCAGACGTTGCAACTTATGATCTACAGCCTGAGATGAGCGCGCCTGAAGTCACTGATAAATTAGTAGAAGCGATTGAGTCTGGTAAGTATGATGTATTGGTGGTCAATTATGCCAATGGTGATATGGTTGGACACACAGGTATCTTTGATGCAGCGGTAAAAGCAGTGGAAGCTTTGGATGTATGCGTTGGCCGTATCGAGTCGGCAGTGCGAGCAGCTGGTGGTGACATGCTTATCACAGCCGATCATGGTAACTGTGAGCAGATGCAAGACTATGAAAGTGGCCAAGTACATACACAGCACACGACAGAACATGTGCCATTAATTTACGTAGGTGAGCAAAAGCTGCAAGTACGCCGCGGCGGTAAACTTAGTGATGTGGCGCCGACTATTTTATCACTGATGAATGTTGACGCCCCTGCTGAAATGACAGGTGAGAGCTTATTGGTTCCAGCAGTCTAGGTCAGTCGAATTAAAACACAGTACTTGAATGACTGTGGTTTATACTGATTTGACAGCTGTATTAGAAGATATTGAAAAGGAAAGGATAACCTATTATCCTTTCCTTTTTTTGTGATACATTTTACTTAATTTACTTGCAATACTATGCTAGTTCGAAATATGCGTTTGGTGCTATCTTATAAATCGCTATATAACGATAAATTCGTATTCTCTATTATTCAAATGAGTTCTTTTATGCAGCCTATTTCTTTTGCACGTTCTTTTTTATCCAAAGAGTTAAGTAAATCAGTAGGGAGGGCATCAGTCGTGTCCACGGTTTTGCAGCCTGCAATTTTAATAGGTGTGCTTGGTTGTGCGATTAGCGTAAATGTACAAGCAGCAGTGGGAGCTTCTACAAACAATGATAATCCTACGAATGGTCTACAGCTCATCAGTTTGAATGCAGATGAGATAGCGGATGAAAACGACGCTGATAACTTATCGAATATTGCTGATATGTTAGATGTCGCCGATGAGCCAGATGACTCGATAGATAGTGTGCCAGATGAAAGCGCGCTAACGGATGATGCCGATGATATTGATACGGAGATTCCAGCAGAAGTTGCACAAGTATCGTTAAATGCTATCTCTCCTGAGACGCTAAAGACATTTGTGGCTGTGGTGGATTTAGTACGTCGTCAATACGTCGATGCGGTCAATGACGAAGAGTTATTTAGCAATGCGATGAGCGGTATGCTGACCAAACTTGATAGCCATGCTGAGTTTTTGGACGCAGAAGCTTATGAGAACCTGCGTGCTTTTACTGAGGGCGACGTTGGTGATATTGGTATTAAAGTTAATTACCAGCCAGATGCAGGTTATTGGGTTGTGACAGAGGTTATCGATGATTCACCCGCAGACAAAAAAGGCATCGCAGTTGGTGATTATTTGCATCAAGTTGATGAGTTTAAGCTAGACGAAGGGCGACAGGTCAATGACGTTGAGCAGCTTTTGACGGGTATTGCTGGTACGCAGGTAGATATTATCACTTCCAAAGCTGGTCGCCGTAAACACACAACGACGCTACAGCGTAATAATAGTCATCCGCAGATTATCGAGACCAAACTGGTTGATGGCATTGCTATTGTTAAATTACCGGCGTTTCAAAACAACAGCCGTGAGAAATTACTAGAAGGTTTAATTAACCTAAACGCTCCTATATCAGGAATTTTACTAGATATGCGAGATAATCCAGGTGGTGTACTGACATCAGCAGTAAGTATGGCCAGTTTATTTATGGATGATACTGATGTGGTGCAGGTGCAAGCACGTCAAAATAAATCACGGGTACTATCGACTCAAGGTGATGCGATACTTAAACCTTTGCCATTAGTGGTATTACAAAATCGCTATTCAGCATCAGCGGCAGAGGTGCTTGCCAGTAGTTTACAAGCACGAAAACGCGCTACTATTATCGGTGAAGTCAGCTATGGTAAGGGCTCAGTACAATCGGTCATACCGCTAAACGATGAGCAAGCCGTCAAATTGACTGTGGCCAATTATATGACGGCAGCAGGCAAACAAATAGATGAGATCGGCGTAGAACCTGATGTGACTTTATCAGGCAGCGAGAACACGTGGGAACAGCAAGCATTAGAATTAGTAAAAGCGCGCGCGCTTGATTCGGGTATTCGCTTTGTTAGAAAAAATGCTACTAAAGAATAGATTTTCGTAGCAGTCAATTAACCGCGCATACCATCCAACGTTTAAAAATATTTGAAGATGACGTTCAAAAGAAGCTAATCAGACGCATCTTCAGAAATTTCGAGCTTTTTCATACGGTAGCGTAAAGAGCGAAAAGTAGTTCCTAATAACTCAGCTGCTTGGGTTTTGTTCCAGCCAGTTTGTCTGAGTGCCGTGATAATTAGCTGCTTTTCTTGTTCCTGTAAATAATGCTCTAACCCTTGAGGCGGTAGTTGACCGTCAAACAATTCTTGTAAATCTGATATATCTTTAGATGTTTCTTGTTGGGCGGTGGAAGCAAGGAGCGATTCTTCGTCATAAGTATTTGCTACGTTGGTTGACGAATTATCATTACTAGCTGACGAATGCTGCACCATTGAAGGGTAGTGGTTGGTGTTAGTACGATAGGGATGTAAATTGGTCGCTCTTTGCTCAACCTGCGTCACCATACTGCTAGATTGAATGACTTGCTCACCGTCCTTTGTAGATTGGGCTGTAGATTGAACGTCTATTTGATTTTCTACGTCACGAGCAGGTAGCTCAGAGCTATCGACAGCTGAGCTATGATTTTGCTCTTGTGTATTTACAAGCTCAGGTTCAATGTCAGGAAGACCTAAATGACTAACGTCTATATATGAGGTATCAGCTAAAGTAACTGCACGCTCCAATAAGTTACGTAGTTCACGGACATTACCCGCAAAATCGTGGCGTTGTAAGCGTTCGCAGGCTTCCATCGTCAATGACGGCGGCGACTCTAATTGCCAGTCATCAGCAATCATAGCCAAAAAGTGGTCTGCTAATACAGGAATATCATCACGGCGTGCATTAAGTGTTGGAAGCTTTAGCTCAATGACATTGATGCGATAATATAAGTCTTGTCGAAATGCACCATCTTGTACCAATTGGCTCAGGTCTTTGTGAGTGGCAGACAAAATGCGGATGTCTACTGGAACTTCTTTTGTATCACCAATTGCCCTTACTGTTTTTTCTTGAATGGCACGTAACAATTTAACCTGCATGGCTAAAGGTAAATCCGCTACTTCATCTAAAAATAACGTGCCGCCATTGGCTTGCTGGAATAAGCCTTGTTTATCAGCGACAGCCCCTGTAAAGCTGCCTTTTTTATGACCAAAAAACTCCGACTCCATTAACTCCGATGGTATCGCACCGCAATTCACTGGTACAAAGCTGCCATCACGCCGTGGACTTAAATCATGGATCAATCTGGCGACCACTTCTTTACCTGTGCCAGAAGCGCCCGATAAAAACACAGGTGCCTGTGAGCGTGCTAGCTTTAGAATAGTGTTTTTGAGGGGATGCATGACAGCAGAATTACCAATCAATCTACTATCTAGCATTTTTTGTTCAGGAGAGCATTCTGGTGCAGCTTGTACTTCGTTATCTTGATGAATAACTTTTAGGGCATTTTCTACCAGTTGGCGCAAACGTGGTAGTTCTAACGGTTTATTGACAAAATCAAAGGCACCGAGTTTCAACGCCTCAATAGCCAAATCCATGCTGCCATGAGCTGTAATCACCGCTATTGGAATATTAGAGCTATTGCTAATTTCTTTTACCAGCTCCAGTCCAGAGCCATCTGGCAGTTTTAAGTCCGTCAGACAAAAATCGTAGTCATTGTCTTGCCAAAACGTTCTTGCTTGCGACAATGTATAAGCCACATCACTTCTGATACCCATTTTAGTTAAGGTAATTTGCATCAATCGACATAAATCTACTTCATCATCGACGACTAGCGCGGTTGTTGTCATACATCATCTCATCGTATTCAATGGCTATAAAATCAATAGCTTGGTCTAAATAGGTGTAATAGCTTTCAAAAGATAAATTTAGGTAAGATTTTCTTCGATAGTTTGAAATTTATTATCAGATTTAATAGAAGGTACAATCAAGCGAAAGCATGTTTTCTCATGTTCAGGAATGTAGAGTAAACGTGCTTGATTGGCTTCACAAAATGCTTGTGATAAATAGAGCCCCAGTCCTGTACCAGCTTTATCTGTTGTAAAAAATGGATCAAACAAAAGTTCTAAATTCCCAGCACTAACACCATCACCGTTATCCAATATATCGATTATAACATCGTTGTCTGCACAGTAAATGTCGATTTCTACATAAGCATGAGGATGAGAATAGCTGCTATAGCGCAGGCCATTGTTGATTAAGTTGATCAATATCTGCTCTAACTGATGAGTATCAAATGATATGATAGGTTTGGTTTTTATTCGTAGAAAAATGTCGTGTCCTTGAAAGTAATTTTCCAAAAACGATGGCATCCATTCAGCCAATTCGAGCACCTGCTGGGTAGCCATCTGCTGACGAGACAGCTTTAAAATATCCTCAATGATACGGTTTACACGTTTTGTCTGTGAAAATATCATTTCATAAAGCTCATGGTTGCCAGTCATGGCAGCATTCGATTCACTTGTTAATGCACTGTCATCTTCCATTTGTTCTGCAACATCTTCCATTAATAGCTGACTGGCTTGCGATATCGCTGCTAATGGGTTTCTGATTTCATGGGCAATACTGGCAGTTAATTGCCCTAAAGAAGCCAGTTTCAGTTGTTGAGCACTGGCTTGCTCACGGCGTAAGTCTTCTAATATGACAAGTTTGCTATCATCTTTTAGTGGAATAATCTGTACACGTAATTTGCCAAATATTGAAGCGTTTGCGACAGCTGGCACATCGTAGGTAAAAGCGCGTGACTGCCCAGATGCTACTGACAAGCAGGCATGAAACAACTGGGAATGCTGTTCATTGAGTTGCTGCTCAAAATTAGAGAGAAGTGCTTTGTTATGAGTCTCTTTTGTATCGTCAAGGGTATTCTGTTCTGTGATAGGCGTGGCAGGCGTGACAAATGAAAGGCTCAGCAATTGATGTGCTGCAAGATTTGCTAAGACAATATGTCGCTTATCGATAACGATAACACCATTCACCATCTGCGTGATAACCTCTTGATTAATCACGTTGAGTCGCTCGACTTCCTTAGCATGGTTTGCCGCGACCTTTTCAAGCTGTACCAATCGCTGAGAGATAGACCAGCTTAAACCGCCCACTGCTAAAAAACTCGCTGACATCAGTAACGCATCACCTAGGTTGGCTAGACTCATGCTATTAGCAATAGCGTAAAAAAACTGCTGATAAATAACGAGAATGATGGCAAGTAAAGTAATAACCAACGCTTGTGAGCCATGTAGTAGCATAAAGCTGGCCGCGACGACTACCATGTATAGCATGGTTAACTGCAAATCAGGGTTACCTGTCGTGTAGAGCAGCAGGCTTAGTATAATAACGTCTAAGGCCAGTCCGAATGCCAATTGGCGGCGCATATGTTTTCTAACGACATAAAATAATCCAAGCAGTATCAAACTTAACAGTACATAGAAGCTCAGAGTCGTTTGTTGTAAAAAACTCGGTAAAGAAGTGCTATCACCAGTACGAGCAGAGATATATAGCATGAGCATAGAGAACAGGCTAACAACGAAGCGATAGCTGCTATAGATCAGCCCCAACTTACGCAACTGCGGCAGAGGAAGCGTATCGTCATGATGAACATAACGAGTAATGGCAGAGCTAAGATTGGTAGCAGGGTTCATAAACTGGCCGTAATAGAATAAACGCTAAAATGGTTTATGGTTGAATCAGACCATGACGAATGGCCAAATGAGTTAATTTAACATCACTATCAACCCCAACTTTTTCATAAATACGGTAGCGATACGTATTAATGGTCTTGACACTAACAAACAATTGATCGGCTATTTGCTGAGGGCTTTGACAATTAACAACCATCATGGCCACTTGTTTTTCTCTGTCACTCAATAAGTCAAAAGGTGAGTTTGCGTTATCAGATAATAGAACATCTGCTAACTGTTCAGCTACATCCTGACTGAAGTAACGACCTCCCTGATAAATCTTTTTGACCGCACGTATCATTTCATCAAGTGGCGTGCCTTTGGTAATGTAACCATTCACACCTGCTTTAATTAGCATTGAGGGATAGGGCTGTGCAGACATACTACTGACCGCCAAAATCTTGATACCCATGTCGAGTTGTATCAAACGTTTGGTTGCTTCGAGCCCGCCAATATTCGGCATATTGACGTCTAGTAAAATCACATCAGGATGTAATTGTTTGGCTTGTTTTATAGCCATATCACCGCTGTCTGCTTCACCTACCACTTCAATATCGGGGCTGTCTGACAACATACGGCTAATACCCATCCGTACCAAATCATGATCATCTACCACTAATACTTTAATCATAACCATACTCTTTATTGATTGTCAGAATGAACGCTTTATTAGGTCCAGATAGTATAAAAAATGAATATATTTCAACCATTATAATTATCTTTATATATTCAAAATACCGCTGATTAATATAACAAAATACGAGTAATCATAACATCCGAAGTTAAATTATATTGCTGCAGTGTGAATTGATGTTTCTATAATATAAATTGGTTGTAGCAAAGTTTGAATGAAGCCAAAAAAAACTACTAAATCAGTTTGATAGATTAAACTTAAATGTAAACCATGATACACTAAAAATACAAAAGCTCTATGTGAGTACTTACAAACACATCTATAAACGCTACGTACGTTTTTGGCGTCAGACAATATGTAACTGGCGTAATAGCGACAGCAGGAGGCATAATGAAGCAACTACCATTAACCAAACAGCAATTGATCGCTGCTATGATTTCATTGAGTTTGGGCAGTGTTGCACAAGCCGCACTTACAATTAATGGTAGCACTGACACTGCCTCTAGTGCACGCCTGAGTTGGGGCGGCGCTGATAGTTTGTCTGAAGCTCGCAACATTATGTACAAGTCTAATGGCTCTGCTATTAAGAAAGTCGATAATGGCTACGGCACTACAAACATCACGAATACTAATAGTTTTGCTAGTAGTAATAACACCAATAGTGCCCGCTATAACACAACCTATCGCGGGGCATTTGGTAGCAGCGATATGATTCCGATTAGTACGGATTCACGTAGTGTTGCGGTGATCGACGCTGAAACTGGCGAATCTATTTACGAAAAAGATGCTGATATCGCGCGCCCAATGGCTAGTATCACCAAGGTTATGACGGCTATGGTCGTATTGGATGCAGGCCTTGATATGCGTGAAGAAATCACGCTTGATCCAGAAGATTTCGTTGGTCCAAAGCGTGCAAGCTCACGTTTGAAATCAGGTGATCGTTTAAACCGTGCTGAGATGCTATTGATGGCGTTGATGAAGTCTGAAAATCCAGCGGCGAAGAGTCTGGCACGTAACTACCCAGGTGGCTATGATGCCTTTATGCGTGCGATGAATCGTAAAGCGCAAGACTTAGGTATGAATACGGCATTTTTTGGCGATCCAACTGGACTTGATAAGCGCAACGTAGCTTCTTCAAAAGATTTGGTCAAAATGGTACGTGCCGCTGGTAACTATGATGTGATTCGTCGTTTCTCTACCACTAAGAGCTATGACTTTTTTGTCTCAAATTACTCAAGTGGTAACCGTACCTATAAAGCCAGTAATACTAGCACGTTGGTCCGTGACGGCAGCTATCCAATCGGTATCTCTAAGACAGGCTTTATCAATGAAGCCGGACGTTGTGTTGTAATGGAAACTCGGGTCAATAACCGTCCTGCGATTATCGTTATCTTAGGGGCAAACAGCTCAGCAACACGTTGGGGTGATGCTAAAAATATCTTAAATAGTTTGGCTACACGCCGTACAGTATAAGCTATCGGTTCTAAATGTATAAAAAAGCTGTTATATCATATAACGGCTTTTTTATTGTGTTGAATTTAAGAATTAAGGATACATGCTATGGGTCATTCACCATTCTCCTCAGTTATACCTAAGCTATATTTATTGACCAACGATGATGAATTTGAGCTGTTATATCAAAAGTTAGAGGCAGCCTTATCGACAGGATCGATTGCACTATTACAAATTCGTCGTAAGCAAGTTCTTAGTCTACCTGATGGAGCTTTGAAGCTTTTTGATGAGGCACAAAAAATTGTTGAGTTAGCTAAAAAGTACAATGTGACAGTTGTTATTAATGATGATGTGAAGTTGGCCGAAAAGCTTGACGTAGGGGTGCATCTTGGACAAACAGACGGCAGTATCGGTGATGCTTTACAGTCTCTATCGCCGCACCAAATAATTGGTCGTACCTGTCATGGTGATATAGCGCTGATTAAAGAAGCAAAAAATGATGGCGCAAGTTATGCTGCGATGGGTGCTGTATTTACTTCTACAACTAAGCCAAATGCTAATATCATTTTACGTCAGCAGCTTGTGGAAGGGTGTCAGCAAGGCATACCAATATGTGTGATAGGTGGGTTAACTGCAGAAAATGTCTCAGAGCTGGTAGATTTGCCCATTGCGCTTGTAGCAGTAGTTGGGGATATCATGGATTTGCCAGTAGCAGACATAGCCCAGCGTTGTCATGAATGGCAGCAGGCATTTTCTAAATGGAAAATACCTACTTGAAACATGCTTCTTAGAGAAGTTTTAGAGTAGCAATAGTCTTACAATAGAGTATTAATATGACAGCGCTACTCAGCGTGTTCCATACATAAGGTGGCATAGGGTAGCGCCTCTAAGCGTTGCTCTTCGATCTGTTCACCGCAGACTTCGCACTCGCCATAAGTACCGTTTTCAATCCGACTCAGTGCATTTTCGACATAGATTAAGCTTTGACGCGCTTCACTCATTAAGTTTTTACGCATGTCATTTTGACGATAGGATATGGCCTGATCTTCCCAGTGTTCATTGAGATCATCTTGCGGGTTTTGTATGTGATCTTCTATCTTATCAATTCGAGATTCGTACTCATCTTTTAATTTTAATAGGTTTTGTTTAGCAGTGTCTAAGTTGATGCTCATCATTTTCTCCTAATGGATTATTTTTATTGTCAATGTTTCTATCATAAAGAGCTTGACTGCTGAGTACCACCACGAAATGTTACGGTTTATTGACTGTACTTAAAGCTAGCAACCGCAATTGTTGCCATCGAATAACGGTCTGAGAATTTAGACTAAATATTTTAAACGTGCTGAAATTTGTGTCAGGTTGCTTGTGAGACTGTGGTAGAAAACTGGTAGAATACACCGCCGCTAAATTCTGTTTACTTGAGCGACTCATCAGAGTGGTTTGAGAGGTGTCAGAGCCAAGCGTTAAAAATATTAAAAAGCAATAAAGCTGATAGTGACTATATAGCACGATAGCACGGGTATAAAATAGCTTGGCTATATGGCAGGCGAGCGAGAATGCTACAAAATAGTAGATTGATCGAGCTTAGCACTGAATCCGATTTATATAGAGCTGATTATAATAGTCATATCAGTAACGACAGTAATCGCAAATTAACAGATATATTGATGCATAGGAGCAGGTGATGAATTTTTTGCGTATGAGTGAGTTGAACTTAACGGATAAAGTGGTCTTGATTCGAGAAGATTTAAATGTGCCTATTAAAGACGGTAAGGTCACGAGCGATGCGCGCTTGCAAGCCAGTCTTCCTACCATCAAAATGGCGCTCGAAAAAGGTGCTGCGGTAATTGTTTGCTCACATTTAGGCCGCCCAACAGAAGGCAATCCTGAAGCTGTATATTCATTGGCACCGGTTGCTGACTATTTAACGGAAAAATTAAGCTCGCAATTATCGACATCTGTACGTCTTAATAGTGATTACCTTACCCAAGGTGCCAATGTAAAATCGGGCGAAGTGGTTCTATTAGAAAATGTACGCTTCAATGACGGTGAAAAGAAAAACGATGCCACGCTAGCGAAAAAGTATGCTGATTTGTGCGATGTGTTTGTGATGGATGCTTTTGGTACAGCGCACCGTGCACAGGCATCAACAGAGGGTGTTACGCAAGCGATGCGTCAAGCAGACAAAACTGTGTGTGCAGGGCCATTGTTAGCTGCTGAACTTGATGCTTTAAGCCTAGCGCTTGAAACACCAGCACAGCCAATGCTTGCTATCGTTGGTGGATCAAAAGTATCAACCAAATTAGAAGTGCTACACAGCTTGGCCGAAGTGTGCACACAGATTATCGTTGGTGGCGGTATTGCCAATACTTTCTTGGCAGCACAAGGTCACAGTGTTGGCGCCTCATTGTACGAAGCAGACTTGCTAGATACTGCACGTGACATTATGACTAAGACTGAAATTCTACTGCCTGAATACGTCGTCGTCGCTGATAAAAATGACATTGATTTCGCTGACTTTACTGGCTCATTGCAAAAAGCTACCGCAACGATCAAAGCAGTTGATGCGATCGGTGACAATGACATGATATTGGACATCGCACCAGAAAGCGCACAACAGCTTGCCGATGCTATTATTAATGCAAAAACCATCTTATGGAATGGTCCAGTGGGTGTCTTCGAAGTTGATGCTTTCGGGCAAGGCACACAGATATTGGCCACTGCTGTAAGAGACAGCGATGGTTTCTCTATCGCGGGCGGCGGTGATACGTTAGCGGCCATCGATAAATATCAAGTTGCTGAAGGCGTGAGTTATATGTCAACGGGTGGCGGGGCGTTTTTGGAGTTTGTTGAAGGTAAAGTACTCCCAGCAGTTGCTGCACTGCAAATAGATGCCTAACTAATTAACGATACTCTGTAGCTTAGTAACATTAGACGTACAACTAACTTTAAATAACTAAGGTAGTCTGTAAAAATAATATTTTGGCTGTTAAATTGCTTGTTTTTATTGACATAAGTAAGCGCAATAGCCATCGATTATTATTAAGCAGTAATTATTTATTTATATACTGAAAATTATTATTGCATGTCTGATTCGCACTCTATAAAATAGCGCGACCATGTATTTTGACATGCATTATTTACGAGAGGTTTATTATGTTAAAACGTCATTTATTACTTGCTAGCGTACTTGCTGGTACCTTTGCAATCACTGCATGTAGCCAACAAACAGAAGAAAACACTGAAGCTGCTGTTGAATCTGCTGGCGATGATGCTGCTGCAAACGCTGATGCTGCTGCCGCTGAAACAGACGCTGCTGCTGCTGAAGCTGAAGCTGCTGCTCAAGACGCTGGTACTGAAGTTGCCGAAGGCGCTGACACTGCTGGTGCAGCTGCGACAGACGCTCTAGAAAACACTGGCGATGCTATTGCTGAAGGCACTAACACAGCGGTTGAAAATACTGCTGAAGCTGTTGCTGATGGCGCTAACGCTGTTGCTGATGGCGCAAATGATGTTGCAGTTGATGCAGAGCAACAGTACTAAGCTACGCGATAACTAAGCACTATAATGGCTGACTTACTGGGAGTCTATCGATTGATAGATAATTATCGGTAAATAATATCTAAAAAGAGTCATTGCTTTATAAGCCTCAAAATACTAAAAAAGCCTTGGTGATTGCCAAGGCTTTTTGCGTTGTATGCCATTGTTACATTTTATAAAGTAACAGTTTATAAAATTAAACTGATATCAAGAGACGGTATAGACTGACAAATAGTCGGTCAACCGCTACGAAGACAGAACAATTTTTGCTATAATCACCGCGTGGTAATCATATCTAATATCATTCAGACTTTTACTAACCTATATACGGTCAGTATGGTCGAATATACAGTGAAATGATTGCTATTAAGCTGTTTTTTAAAATACTATTCAAAATCTAATCAGAGAGCGTCTTATGGCCCTAATATCCTTACGTCAACTTCTAGATCATGCCGCTGAACACAGCTATGGTGTTCCTGCTTTTAACGTCAATAACTTAGAGCAAATGCGTGCAATCATGATGGCTGCGGATGCTTGTGATTCACCTGTTATTGTCCAAGCCAGTGCAGGCGCACGTAATTATGCAGGGTCAGCATTTTTGCGTCATTTGATTATCGCTGCGATCGAAGAATGGCCACATATTCCAGTGGTAATGCATCAAGATCATGGCATGTCACCAGCTATCTGCCAACGCTCAATTCAATTAGGTTTTTCATCAGTGATGATGGACGGCTCACTTGGTGAAGATGGCAAAACGCCAATGGATTATGACTACAATGCTAGCGTCACGCGTGAAGTCGTCAAAATGGCCCACGCTTGCGGTGTCTCTGTAGAGGGCGAAATCGGTTGTTTAGGTAGTCTTGAAACTGGTATGGCTGGCGAAGAAGATGGCTCTGGCGCTGAAGGCGTATTGGATCATGAGCAGCTCTTGACCAGTGCTGACGAAGCTGAACAGTTTGTAAAAGATACCAATGTCGATGCGTTAGCAATTGCTATCGGTACTAGCCATGGTGCCTATAAGTTCACACGTCCACCGACAGGCGATATTTTGTCTATTGAGCGCGTAAAAGAGATTCATGCCCGTATTCCTAATACCCACCTTGTTATGCATGGTTCTTCATCAGTGCCACAAGAATGGCTAAAAGTCATCAATGAAAACGGCGGTGATATTGGCGAAACTTATGGTGTGCCAGTTGAGCAAATCGTTGAAGCGATCAAGCATGGCGTACGCAAAGTAAACATCGATACGGATTTACGTCTGGCATCAACTGGTGCTATCCGTGAATTCCTTGCAAAAAACCCAAGTGAATTCGATCCGCGTAAATACTTCAAAGCGTCTATGGTAGCCATGTCAGATATCTGTACCAATCGTTTTGAAGCGTTTGGTTCTGCAGGTCAAGCACACAAAATTCGTCCAACCAGTCTTGAAGGTATGGTGAACTTTTACCAATAAGACTGTGTTGTAGAACGTAGTTGTTAATCATGAAGTAGCAGTTGATTTTATAATATTTTACATAAGAGGTCGTAAATAATGATTGGATTGATTACCGGACAGGTGCAGTACTTGATGGCACCGACGGCTTGTATCATGACGACCTCTGGTGTGGGTTATGATATCGAACTGCCATTGCCTTCATTTTGTCAGTTGCAGCTGAATGAACAAGCCAGCATTTGGACACATTTCCATGTTCGCGAAGATGCCCAGTTGCTCTACGGCTTTATCGATCGAAAAGAACGCGATGTTTTTCGCCAGTTAATTAAAATTAACGGGGTTGGGGCAAAAATGGCCTTGGCTATGCTGTCTGCAATGTCAGCAGCTGAGCTAAAGATGCACGTCGCGCAAGAGTCGGAGACGGCATTAACTCGTATCCCAGGCATCGGTAAAAAGACGGCGCAACGTTTATTAATTGAGCTAAAAGACAAGCTAAAAAATATCGACGTTGATAATGGTGCGTTTGAATTGACACCACAGGAAACTACGATTTCTCACGAAGGTAGTATCATCGCTGAAGTGGAAGGCGCATTGATTAGCTTGGGTTATAAAGAAAAAGAAGCTCAGTTAGCGATCAAAGCTGCTAGGAGTAAAGGAGATACTTTTGCTGATACTCAAGGCTTGTTAAAAGCTACTTTGCAGCAGTTATCTGGCTTTTAATTCATATTAATTAGCCGTCTATCGATGACAAATACATAATGTATTAAATTAATAAGCGACATTGAATGTCGCTTATTTCCGTTTTAGTGCTCGCTTAATGAGGTTTTGCATGACTTATGCGCAGCGTTTGGTTATGCTATTTGTTAACTAATTTTTTAATATAATGATAAATTCTATGACGCAAGATCGCTTAATTAATCCGCTAGAAGGTGCAAGTGATGCTCCTGATGCCAATATCCGACCAGCATTATTGGCTGAGTATATTGGTCAGCCGGTGGTACGTGAGCAGATGGAAGTGTTCATCGGTGCTGCTCGTGGCCGTGACGAAGCGCTAGATCACACACTTATATTTGGTCCACCGGGTCTGGGCAAGACGACCCTCGCCAATATTATCGCTCGTGAAATGGGTGGTAATTTGCGTTCTACTTCAGGGCCTGTACTTGAGCGTCCAGGTGATTTGGCAGCCATGCTGACCAATCTAGAAGCGGGTGACGTGCTGTTTATTGATGAAATTCACCGTCTGAGCTCGGTTATTGAAGAAATCCTTTATCCAGCGATGGAAGATTTCCAATTAGATATTATGATTGGTGAAGGGCCTGCTGCGCGTTCTATCAAGCTTGATTTGCCGCCATTTACCTTGGTAGCAGCAACCACTAGAGCAGGGCTACTGACGTCACCACTACGTGACCGTTTTGGGATTGTACAGCGACTCGAATTTTACAATATCGCTGATCTAACGACGATTGTCAGTCGCGCAGCACGTTTAATGCGTGTACCAATGAGTGAAGATGGGGCTGTAGAGATTGCGCGCCGTGCACGTGGTACACCAAGGATTGCTAACCGCCTATTACGCCGTGTGCGTGACTATGCCGAGGTAAGAGGCGATGGTAGTATTAATGGCGCGATTGCAGGTAGCGCGCTAGATATGTTGGCAGTGGATAGACGTGGTCTTGATCATCTAGACAGACGCTATATCGAAATTTTGCATGAGCGCTTTGATGGTGGTCCTGCTGGTGTTGAAGCAGTGGCAGCCGCGATGGCTGAAGATCGTGGTACACTTGAAGATGTGATTGAGCCGTATCTGATTCAACAAGGTTATGTGCTGCGTACGGCTCGTGGCCGCGTACTGACACAGATGGCAATCGATCAGATGCTATAGTATTCAGTATAAAAAATGCGCCTACTTTTGATGAGAAGTAGGCGCATTTTCTTTGTTTAAATCTAAAATTATGAAAATTTTTCTGAACTGATTGATTAAAAATAAATCTGATTTCTAAGCTAAAATTCTCCAAACAACTACCAAGACAGCCAGTATATAAAATATAGGTGATAGCCAGCCGATAACTTGCGTAGCGATAGCGATAAATATAGCAAACCCTGCCAGTGCCAACCAATCGCGGCGACGGTCGTTTAGCATGTCAGCGCGAATCTGTTGTATCTCACGTAGTTGACTGTCCTGACGAGAGCCCTGTGAGGCAAGGCTTTGTAGTCCTTGATCTAATAGTTTAGGAATATCAGTGGTAGACAGGAGCATTTCAGGCAGTTGTTGACGCAGTTGCTGTAGATTACGCATAGGATCTAACTGTTCTTTAATCCAACTGCTTAGAATTGGTTTGGCAAGTGACCAAATATCAAGGTCAGGATATAAATCACGACCGAGTCCTTCCACGTGGACCAAGGTTTTTAGCAAAAGCATTAGCTGCGGCGGGATACTCATATGATGTCTACGTGCAATGTCCAATATCTGCATCAGTACGCCAGCAAAGTCGATATCATCGATTGATTTTTGTAGCATAGGGCCGACGGTACGTTTCATATCACGCATCAGGGCATGCTTATCAGCATTTGGCGGTATCCAACCTGCACGGCTGACGATATCAACTACAGCGGTAAAGTTATTGTTCATTACGGCAAGTAACATCCGCGCCACAATGAGCTGATCGTCTTTTGATAAAGTGCCCATGATGGCGCAATCAAGCCCGATATAACGTGGTTCATGACCTAAATCAACTGCGGCCATACCTGCATGTAGAGTTTGCACAGGTGGCGTCTCTACAAACACATTGCCTGGATGCATATCAGCATGAAAGAAGTTATCACGGAAGACTTGGGTAAAAAATATCGTTAAGCCTTTTTCTGCAAGCGCTGCACGGTCATAACCTAACTGATCAAACATCTCAACTTGTGAGATAGGGACGCCTTGGATACGCTCCATGACCATCACGTTTTTGGCAGCGTCATAAACTTCAGGCACATACATCAGTGCTGAACCCAAAAAGTTGTTGCGCATCTGAGTAGTATTGTCAGCCTCAAGTGTCAAATCAAGCTCGTTGAGCATGACTTGCCGATAGTCTTCGACAATATCAATGATATAAATAGCACGTGCTGCTTCAATGCGCGCAGATGCCCAACTTGCCAATTCCCGCAATAGTTCAAAGTCAGAAACAATCACAGTGCGAATATCGGGGCGAACCACTTTTACCACGACTTCACGCCCATCATGTAGAGCAGCAGTATGAACTTGGGCGATAGAAGCGGCCGCTAGTGGTTTGATATCGAATCGGGCAAACAAGGTCTCAATAGACTGGCCAAGACCATGTTTAGGATGCTGAATTTGAGCGACAGCAATATCAGCGTCAAAAGGCTTAACTTTGTCCTGCAACTGAATCAATTGAGCGATAATCTCAGGCGGTACCAAGTCGCGACGTGTTGAGAGTAACTGGCCTAATTTTAGGAACAGTGTACCCATGTCCTCAAGCGCATACTTAATCGCATTTGGTTGGTGCTTCTTGCCCCATGCTGCTGGATGAATGCGAATTAATCGCGCCAAAGGTTGCAGCTGCGGTGCTTCTTCAATAGAAAAATGGGTATCAAGGCGATACATTGCGGCGATACGCCAAAGCTCAAGTAGACGAGCGCGGTGCGATAATAGCATGAGGTTAGGTACTCTAAACAAAGACGAAAATGGGGTAAGCGCTGTGCTTAATCATAAATAGTACTATCGGTAATAGCGTTCATTTATGATTGATGCAGTCGGCTATTGATGAAACGAGTTGTTAAGGAGCTGCGCTTGCTCTTCTTTGATAGCAGCAAGTTTGGCTTCTTCCCGTTCGACGTCAGCACGTAATTTTAACAGTTGCTGTTTTAGATCATTTACTTCAGCCACCTCGATAGGATCAGGTGTGCTATTGCCAGCTACTTCATTGGCCCAATCACTGACGTCATCAAAAGCACGTTTGGCACTATGACGCCAGCTACCTTTCAGCTGAGAGATAAGAAGATGTAATTGGCTAGCCATTGGTTTACCAATAAACGGCTCAAGCTGTCCAGCAACATCAGGATCAAACCCTGCAACCAATTGTTTGAGCTGCATTAGCACCTTGTAATCACCAGCGATTGGCAGGTTGCCTTCAGCGCCGCGCATTAGATTGAGTAGTTGAGCGGCATTATTTACAGTGATAGTACAGTCTGGACGACTGTGACCAAAACGTGCGCGCTCCATGCCGGCTCTTTGGCGCTCACTCATTTGGCCACTTGGCTCAAATATGCTCTCTGTCGTGACTGGCTCAAAGCGCAAACGCTCATGAGTGAACAGGATGTCTAAATGAATCTCAGGCATTCCCATATTAAGACGTAACACCTTACCTGCAAGCGGCGCTAAACCTGCTCTGGTAATCTCATCACTAGCAATGGCAATGTTAATTAGCTTTTCGGCACCAGCTAATAGAAGGACAGTCAGCATAAGGCTCTCGCATCGGTAAATGAGCGCCTTTGCATTAGCTGCATCAGCGCATGGTATGTTCGTGTTAGGTTCAATAGGCTCTGTTAAACATAATGGTCTTGCCTATCGTACTTTAGTGTTACGCTTTAAAGCCGCGATGGACAGCCACGATACCAGCAGTCAAGTTATGATAATCACAGTTCTCGAACCCAGCTTGTTGCATCATCTGCTTAAGTGTCTGCTGATCAGGATGCATACGAATTGACTCAGCCAAGTACTGATAACTTTCAGCATCATTAGCAATCAGTTTACCCATTACTGGCAGTGCGGTAAATGAATACAAATCATAGGCTTTAGATAGTGGCTCAAATACTGGCTTTGAGAACTCCAAAATCAATAGACGACCGCCTGGCTTTAGGACGCGATACATAGACTTTAGCGCGGCATCTTTGTCTGTGACGTTACGCAAACCAAAGCTAATAGTGACTAAATCAAAGCTTTCGTCATCAAAAGGGGCCAACGTCTCAGCGTTCGCCAATACAAAATCAACGTTATTACAGCCTGCATTGATCAGGCGCTCACGGCCTACTTCTAGCATCGCAGCATTGATATCAGATAGTACTACGTGGCCATTTCTACCGACTTCACGGCTAAATACTTTGGCCAAATCGCCCGTACCGCCCGCGATATCAAGGACATGCTGACCAGCACGCACGCCCGATAGACTAATCGCATAACGCTTCCATAGACGATGAATACCGAATGACATCAAATCATTCATGATGTCGTATTTTTTGGCAACAGAGGTAAATACGTCAGCCACACGTGCTTGTTTTTCTGCTTTATTGACTGTCTTATAACCAAAATGCGTCTGCTCGTTGCCGTCTGTTTCAGGCGTGTGCGGATTATTGATATCATCACGCTGATTGAATAGCGTTTGTTTTATGGTTTGCTCTGAAGTGTTTGTGCGAGTCTTTTGATCGTTGTTTGGCATAGTAGTTTGTTGGCCTTGCGGCGTCCCAGTTGGTAGGTCTTGAACTTTAGTAAAGTCGCTATTGTCATAATTAGCAACGCTATTATTCTTGCTCGGCACGACATTGGTAGTTTGGTTACGTAATATCTGCGCGCTAATCTGCTGATTATGAGCAATACTGTCTTTTACCAGTTTGTCTTGCAAATGACCATTGGTCGTTGCGGCTTGATTAGAAGGAGCGCTGCTATCTTTTGAATTATCAGTCATCATGTTGTCCTAGAATTTATTTTTATGATTGTCTTTATCGGAGGAAATCGTTAAATAGTAAGCATCAATTGGTTGTTTAGCATATTGAGCTTATGATACACCAAACGCTACCGGCTTACTGCCATTATCCGTATCATGAACCTGATCAATAATGGACAGTTCACGCTTGCAGAACGGTTCGATAAAATCGCTGACGCTGGTCAGAGGTTTCATGGCCTTAAAGCCTGTATCAATAAAATCATAAAGCGGCTGATAACCGTGACGATAGGCCGTGTTTTTTGCTAGTGCAAAGGCTTTTTTGAGCATAAACGAGTTTAGGTGTTTGTCCGTGCGATAACAGACGTCTTTTAAATTGGCAATCTGAACTCTACGCTCGTCTTCTTCATCGACAGTACGATAGGCGGCTAGCATATTCTCTTCATTCACTGGTAAGTCCTGAGCGAGTAACCACTGGGCTAAGTGCAGATCTAGCTCAATGGCAAAAATCGCCGCTTGGATGCCCATGCTACCAGCCTCTAGGGCTGACTCTTTAGCAAGACGTTCTAGCTTTTTCGCTTTTGGCAGGATACGTGCTAACTGCTCTGCCAATAACTTGAATTCTTCGCCGCCATATAGTTGGGTGAGGAAGTAGTCTGCCATTAACTTATTTTTAGGTTGTTCAAATAGCTCACGATGCGTCTGCTGCAGACGTGCTTGTTGCCATGATTGTACTTCTTTGAGCTTAGCATTTAATTCATCATCTTGGTGATGAGGCATCGCCCAAAAACGTGTCAAATGCTGTTGTAAATCAGCTAAAGCGGTCATGGCTGTAAATCCTGTAGAAGTAAATAGGGTAATCAAATTTGAATATGGTTGTTTTAAATATAGTGGTTCAGGGTTATAAGGTTTTCAACAACTGTTCTATCCTATACCCAAAATTGTGTTCACCTTAAAAGAAAATAATTAAGAATACAAATATCAATCTGTTACACGGCAATATTATTTACTCGATTGGCGCAGTGCTATGATTAAATGAGATAAATATGAGCGATGAGATAGAAATATTAAGAGTTGTCCTATTAATAGCTATCCCATAAGTCATTCATTAGTAAAGCAGCCCAATAACAATAATAGCGAGTGTAATCATGTCTAAAAAAAATGATACTACTGAACCAAAAGCTCCACAAGCGGTAAGTACACAATTTAGTGAGCAAGTTGTGGAGCAGCGTCTAAAGCCCAATCCTTTGAGTCAGTTTTCACTGGATGAGGATTCGCTTAGATTGGCACTGGTAACAGCTCAGTATGCTTTAAAAGCCACTCGCCAGCAAACGCCGCCGACCCTCAATAAACCAACAGGTCTATTGGTGCTAGTTAATGGAATGGAGCAAGCAGGTAAAGGTACCGCTGTTAAACAGTTACGGCAATGGGTGGATCCAAGGCTGCTTAAAGTTGAGGCAACCATTGGTCATTCGCCATTGAGTTATCAACCCATTTGGCAAGCGCATACTAGCGCCATGCCGCGCCATGGTGATGTCATGGTATATTTCGGCAACTGGTATGCTGATTTATTATACAACGTCATGCGACTGGCGACATCAGATAGTGAGAACCTTGAAGCATTATCAAATAATAAAGGTCAAACAGATAAAAATTCGCTTCCTATTACTCAGTGGCAAGACTATCTACAGCAGCAGTTAGATACGCTAAAAGCATTTGAAAAGGATCTCATTGCCAATCAAACCAAGTTATTAAAATGTTGGTTTCATGTCGATATTGAAACGTTGCACAGTCGTTTAAAGGATGATGAAGCAGATCCGCAGTTTTTGTATCAAATTGACTGGAATAATAAGCAAGTCATTGAGAAGTTTAATGAGGTGGCTGCGACCTTGCTGCGTCAACAGGATGATTGGGTCATCATTGATGGTGATGATAAGTTAGAGGCCGCTGATAACTTTTGTCATTTGGTGCTACATGCTATGCAAACCGCGCTGGCAAGTAGTCAGACAGATAGCAATGATAACGACAATAACAATGAAACATCAAGAAACCATCCTCAGTCCGAAAAACTGGAACTTAACTCAGATACTAAACAAAAACAGTTTGAGCCTGTACCGATACCTAAGCAGCTGACGTCTATTAAAGATAAAAAAATCAGTAAGTCCGACTATCGTGAGGCATTGGCAGAGAAGCAGGCAAGGCTCGCTGAATTGTTACGTGCACGCAATGGCCGGCATGTTGTATTTGCCTTTGAAGGAATGGACGCTGCGGGAAAGGGCGGTGCAATAAAAAGATTGGTCGCACCGCTAGATCCCCGCGAGTATCAAATCTATAATATTGGCGCACCGATGTTATATGAGACTCAGCATCCTTACTTGTGGCGATTCTGGACGAGATTGCCTGATGAGCAAACGAATCGTATTAGCCGTATCGCTATTTTCGATCGTACTTGGTATGGGCGCGTGTTGGTTGAGCGCATCGAAGGATTTGCGTCTACTGATGAATGGCAACGAGCATATGATGAAATCAATCGTTTTGAGGCGGATTTGGCAGCAGCAGGAACGTTGGTTATCAAATATTGGCTAGCGATTGATAAAAAAGAGCAGCTTAAACGGTTTGAAGATCGTCAAGAAACACCGCATAAGCAATTTAAACTAACGGATGATGACTGGCGTAACCGTGATAAATGGTCAGACTATGTGCAGTCTGCAGCAGATATGCTGGCACGTACAGATACCAAGATAGCACCATGGTGTGTTATTGCGACCAACGAAAAGCGTCAGGCGCGTTTAGATGTGTTAGATCATGCTATTGAGCAGTTGTCTGCACTGACTGAAAGCAAATAATTGTCAAAAATGACTGAAGCTTAAGGACTGTCATAGATTTATATAATTGTATTTTCCAAGTGTTTTCTAAATAGGATGGCTCGAAACATATTCGAGCCATCCTGTCTTTTACAGAGTGTGGTCTTGTCCGTATGTACTCGCAGTTACAAATCTCGCAATATCATCATGCATTATGTGCTCATATTTAATATAATAGAGCGCAAAACAGCTCCTGCTAAATAATAATTTTAATTTAGCAAACAACGTGTTTTAGTTATTTAGTATAGATAACTTAATAATTACGACAAAAATTGTTACAATAGCTGTTAGTAGTACCACAAATATCGCTAAGAAATATATAAGCCGCAAGATGCTGTAATCAGACGATTTGGCAATATCACTTGCGGCTTTGTGACATGTTGAGAGATGTATTATTTACTTTCGCTCTAGTCGGTTTAAGACTTTCTAACCGCATGTTGTATATTTTATATATGCTACTTCATTAGATGCCGTAACAAGTACTGTGAGTAGCAGCGCAATATTATCAACCTCATATAATTTTAATCAGCTTACGCAGGACGTACTAACGTATGGGTATTAGCAGCAGTTCTACAGAGTCAGTCAAGCCAGTTGGCTCTATGAGAATAAATCTATTTTTTGCCATTTTACTGATTGCGATGACTTCCTACTTTTTGTGGTGGGGTTTAGATTACACCATGCGTCAGCAAACGACGCTATTCATCGTGGCGACTGCTTTTGGTGTCTTTATGGCATTCAATATCGGTGGTAACGATGTCGCCAACTCCTTTGGTACTTCGGTGGGTGCAGGGACGTTGACTATCCCGCAAGCATTGGGTATTGCCGCGATATTTGAAGTATCGGGGGCAGTTCTTGCAGGCGGGGAGGTGACTGATACGATTCGAAGCGGCATCGTTGATCTAGATGGTCTATCAGTGACGCCCAATCAGTTCATTTATGTCATGCTCTCCGCATTGGTTGCAGCAGCATTTTGGCTGTTATTTGCGACCAAAAAAGGTCTGCCTGTTTCGACCACTCACTCCATTATTGGCGGTGTGATTGGTAGCTCCATTGTTTTAGGTATCACGTTAGGTGGTACGGACATGGCGCTATCAACGGTAGATTGGGGAACGGTTGGAACTATCGCTATTTCTTGGGTACTGTCACCGCTACTAGGTGGTGTGTTGTCTTATCTTTTATATGGACAAATCAAGAAAAACATCATTGAATATAATGATAAAACCGAAGCCTATATTGCGACGCTAAAAGGCAATAAAAAAGTCTTAAAGCAAAACCATAAAGAGTTTTTGGATGGTTTGACAGAGTCTGAACAATTGGCCTATACGTCAGCGATGTTACGTGATCAGGAAATCTATAAAGATGACGATTGTATCGTTGAAGACCTAGAAACTGATTACTACAAAAAGCTTTATGATATTGAAAATGAGCGCAGTAGCCTTGATACTCTAAAAGCACTTAAGCAATGGGTACCTATCATTGCTGCCGCAGGTGGTGCGGTGATGACTTCTCTAGTCGTCTTTAAAGGCCTGAAAAATGTTAATAGCGGCCTGACCACACTGCAGGGCTTCTTGATTATGGGTATGATAGCGGCGCTAGTATGGCTAGCGACGTATATCTATACCAAGAGTATCCGCGGTAAGCACAAAGAAGATTTGACCAAAGCGACGTTCATTATGTTTAGCTGGATGCAAGTCTTTACCGCGTCAGCTTTTGCCTTTAGTCATGGTTCAAACGATATCGCCAATGCGGTTGGTCCTTTTGCTGCCATTATGGATGTGATTCGTACTAATAGTATCGCTACGGAAGCTGCTGTGCCACCTGCTGTCATGCTGACTTTTGGTGTGGCACTAATCGTTGGTCTTTGGTTCATTGGTAAAGAAGTGATTCAAACCGTTGGTACCAATCTAGCGAAAATGCATCCAGCTTCAGGTTTCTCAGCTGAGTTGGCAGCAGCAGCTGTTGTAATGGGCGCATCGACAATGGGTCTGCCTGTATCTAGTACTCATACGCTAGTAGGCGCGGTACTGGGTATCGGTATCGTCAACAGAGATACTAACTGGAAGCTTATGAAACCAATTGGCTTGGCTTGGATTGTGACACTGCCTGCAGCGGCTACTATGTCTGCCATTAGTTATCTCGTATTGAGCAACATTTTTTAATGCGCTGTTTTTACCAGTGAATTATCATAATTGAGTTTGAATAACTAGGGCGTGTCTTCATTTCAAAAATGGTGATAAAAATGAGATAAATTGCCGTCAAACGAGGAAAATAGTGCAGATAATATCGGGATATTAACCAGCGATTTGACGATGTTTGGCAAAATTTAGCTGCTTTTAGCCCATTTAGATAACTATCGAGTGAATTGAAGACACGCCTTAGGTTCAACGCAATAAAAAACGCTTATCAGCATCATGCCGATAAGCGTTTTTTTAATGATATATAACGATTTACTCGGTACCAAATTGCTTACGTTTCTTGGCAAAAAATCTGTCCAACCTATCCATCGCATTTTCTAGGTCAAGTAAGTTAGGTAAGAACACCAGACGGAAATGATCTGGTCTATCCCAGTTAAACCCAGTACCTTGAACCATTAATACGTTTTCTTCAACGAGCAAGTCCATCATAAAATCCATATCATCGGTGATAGGGTAAACCTCTGGATCCATTTTTGGGAAACAGTAAAACGCGCCTTGAGGCATGGTACAAGAAATACCTTTGATAGCATTAAGACGTGAGACTGCCATTTCACGTTGCTTATATAGGCGACCCTTTTCAGAGGTTAGGTCTTGCATGCTCTGATGCCCACCCATCGCGGTTTGAATAGCATATTGTCCTTGCACATTAGAGCAAAGGCGCATGGATGCTAGCATATCTAAGCCTTCAATAAAGTCAGCTGCGTGCTGTTTGCGGCCTGATACCATCATCCAACCTGAGCGAAATCCTGCGATACGATGTGACTTTGACAAGCCATTATAAGAAAGTACCAGCACGTCGTCAGTTAGGGTGCTCATTGGGGTATGTATATTATCATCATAGAGAATACGATCGTAAATCTCATCAGCCATGATGATCAAATCATGCTCTTTAGCGACTTCAATAATTTGCTTTAATAACTCATCGCTATAAAGGGAGCCTGTCGGGTTATTCGGGTTAATAACCACGATACCTTTCGTTTTGCTCGTAATTTTAGACTTAATATCTTCAATATCAGGGTGCCAGTTGTCCTCTTCATTGCAGCGATAGTGCACCGCAGTACCGCCAGCGAGATTAGCAGCAGCAGTCCAAAGCGGGTAGTCTGGCATCGGAATTAGGACTTCATCACCATCATTCATCAATGCCTGCATGGTCATGACAATAAGCTCAGAAACCCCATTGCCCAAATATACATCACGTACGTCAACGGCCGACAGCAACCCCTTTGATTGGTAATATTGCAAAATAGCTTTACGCGCTGAGAAAATCCCCTGCGAGTCTGAATAACCAGTCGCCTCAGATAGGTTCATAGCGACATCGCGCAGAATCTCATGCGGGGCTTCTAAACCAAAAGGCGCTGGATTGCCCACGTTCAGTTTTAATATGCGTTTGCCTTCTGCTTCCATCTTATTGGCAGTCTGCAATAGAGGACCACGAATGTCATAGCAAACGTTTTGTAATTTATCAGATTTTTTTATGGTGTTCATAGCGTGACCGTTTTTCGGATTGGTTGTCGAATTGGTTTTTGAGTCTTTACCAGCAGTAGGAGTTGTCGGCGATTGAGCATCAGTTGCTTTAATATCTGACTGGGTGTGGGAAATAGTATCTATCTCTTGATATTCACTGCACTCTATAGATGATGTCAACTCGTCTGCATCAATAGCATCTTTGTTGAGGTCGCCGCGCAACAGATATCCTTCACTACAGCCCAAAATACGCGCAAGTGTAGGCAGCTTGGATGAGACAATGCCATTGGTACCGCGCTCCCAGTTTGAGATAGCACCACGGCTCACTTTTGCACCAGCGGCTGTCATGGCTTGCGCTAGCTGCTCAGCAGTAAATCCTTTGTCACGGCGCAACTGTACCAGTCGTTCCGCTTGCGTACTTTTGCTATTATCGTCAGACATTGTCGTTTGAGCCTTTGTTAATCAGTAAATATTCAGTGTAGAGGTATATTAAATATTTTAGTTAAACACTAATGCAAGATATTATTGCATTGATAGTTAATTTGCAAATGATTTTACAATCAGCTCTATTAATAATTGCAAGTATATCTTGCAATTGACATTTGGCTTATATTATATGGCTCTAAATCTCTTATTTAGACTATCAAATATATAGGTATCAAAATTACATCTTTACCCATCATTATCTAAAATTAATTTGCTATATTTAACTCAATCAATCGCTTAAATTATGCTGTCTATCTCACAATATAGAGAGTACTTTTCTTATATATGCCTTGAATAGTGCGTCGATAACCAACAGATAGAGCACGTCGTTTTCATAATCATATGGCGATAAAGTAGTTACCGAGATTAGATAATAAATACTCGAATAAGGATAAATTATGCAAGACAACCAACTAAGCAAAGAAGAGATCAGCCAGTTGACTGAAGCTGACTGGAAAGAGCGTTTAACCGCTGATGAATATCATATTATGCGTGAGAAGGGCACTGAGCGTCCATTTACAGGTGTATACAATGATGCGACCGATGATGGCGTTTACCGCTGTAAGGGCTGCGGTGCAAGCTTATTTGACTCAAGCAATAAATTTGATGCGAGCTGTGGTTGGCCAAGTTTTGATCAAGGTATCGATAACAGCGCGATTGAAGAGCACGTCGATAACTCGCTAGGCATGACTCGTACCGAAGTCACTTGTAGCAACTGCGGCGCACATTTAGGCCATGTATTCCCTGATGGTCCTACCGAGACAACAGGCATGCGCTATTGCATTAACTCAGTATCTATCGATTTAGATAAGTCTGAGAAGTAAGTAGTATTAGAAGTGTGAAAGGGAAGTACACGGTGCTTCCTTTTCAATAGTTTTATTATGTGTATGATAGAAAAAGAAGTAGTGCATAAACACTCAAAACAATAAAAATCTCAATTTAAGGATAAATGATGAGTACAATTTATGATTTTACGGCTGAGCGCATGGATGGTAGCTCGCAAGCCTTTTCAGATTATCAAGATAAAGTATTATTAATCGTCAATACCGCAAGCAAATGTGGATTTACGCCGCAGTTTGAAGGCTTAGAATCACTATATCAACAATATAAAGATCAAGGACTGGTGGTTATCGGTTTTCCTTGTAACCAATTTGGTGGCCAAGACCCAGGTAGCAACGATGAGATTGGTGCGTTTTGCCAAAAGAATTATGGAGTCAGCTTTCCGATGATGGCAAAGACTGATGTCAATGGCGCAGATGCTCATCCTATCTATGAATGGCTCAAAGAACAAAAGGGTGGCGTGCTAACAGATGGTATCAAGTGGAATTTCACCAAGTTCCTAGTCGATAGTAAAGGCCAGGTGATTGACCGCTATGCACCAACGACTAAGCCAGAAGCCATCAAAAATGATATCGAGCAAGCACTGGCCAATAAGTAAGCATTAAACCTAAAAAATATTGGTTTTGTATGAAAATATAAAATCAATAAAAACAAATGCTTGCTAGAAATTCTAATAAAAATTGAAAAAATATCTAAAAAAGTGGTAAATACTGTTTGACACCCAACAGTAAATCTATATAATACACACCCACAGCAACGGAGCTTAGTGACAAACTTAAGAGCTCAGTTGATGTTGAATAAATTGCATCGCAATTGTTCGAAGGGTGATTAGCTCAGTTGGTAGAGCGTCTGCCTTACACGCAGAATGTCGGCGGTTCGAATCCGTCATCACCCACCACTTCTTAGCAAGTGGCTAAACAAGCTAAGAGACCTAAGCAGCGGTAGTTCAGTTGGTTAGAATACCGGCCTGTCACGCCGGGGGTCGCGGGTTCGAGTCCCGTCCGCTGCGCCATATTTAAAACGAATTTAGACTTTCGAGTTTAAGCAAGTTTCGCCTCAAGCATTAGATTGTTTGGGGTTTTTTTGTGTCTGTTTTTTATGTATCTATGTTCTATGAGTGATAAGTCAGGTAAGGAAGTACAGTAAAAGTCAGCTAAAAGGTAAACCCTTCTTTTATATCAGTCTTATATTGAATAAAAGAAGGGTCGTTGTCGTATTCATCTTAGGTGTAGCATGTCTTAGTTACAGCACTTTAAAATGCCTTTGCTTAAAACGCATTATCCAGAATCTATGACGCGTTTTAGATAGTTGTAGATTTTAGTTAAAGGTAAAGAGTTATTCATGCGTTGCTTGCCATGCGCCCATCGACCCTAGATATATATCAATGTGCTCAAAACTTCGGCTAGCAAGCCACCCTGCTGCTATTGTTGCCCGAGCACCACTGGCACACATCAAGGTATAGTGGCGACTTTGGTCAAGCTCATGCCAACGCTCGTTCAGGTGTCCAACATAGATATGCTGTGAGCCTTCAATCGCACTAGTATTCCTCTCATCGATATCGCGTACATCGAGCAATGTCCAGTTCTGAGAATTATTAAGGCGACTCTCTACCTCGGTTGTATCGATCATAGGGGTTTGCTGCATCTGTTCCCCTTTGGCAGCCGCAGGGACGACACCCACATAGCCACCGACAATATTATCAAAAGCAATACGTACCAGATGCTCCATTGCAGTTGCCAGTTGATCTTCATCAGAGGCAATCAGTGCCAAGCTTTGTCCCTCCTCGATAAACCATCCAGCAAACGCAGGTAGCATGTTGACAGGTAAGCTCATAGAACCGGGCAGGTGTCCTGACGCATACGCCATTGGTTCACGAATATCGATGAGATGATCAGCATCGCAGTCATTTAGCTGTTTAAGCGAAAGGTTACGCGGACGCATAACGACTGGAGGCGCTTCACCACCTTCCATATTAAGGCGCTCCATCAATCTGAAGTAGGGTGGTTGATAATGGTTTTCGCTAGTCTTGAAATCAATGAATGTCTCACGATTGGTAATCTGTAAACGTGGATTGTTCATTCTTTCGTGACCGACGGTAGAAAACTCTCGCTCCGCCATGCCTGATCCACAGATGGAGCCTGCACCATGAGCTGGATAAATAATCGCCTGATCACCGAGCGCTAAAATGTCTTGTAATGAGTCATAAAGTAAACCTGCAACTTCTCTACGACGATTGGGATAGAAGTCAGTACGACCGACATCACCTACAAAGAGCGCATCCCCAGTAAAAACGCCAACCGCCTTGTCTGGATACGCCGTGTCAAACAGCGCATAAGCAAGATGATCATCAGTATGACCAGGCGTTTCTAAGACATGGATTTCTAATTGGCCAATTGAAAAGCAATCACCATTACGTGCGGTCTCAGCGTAGACAACAGGTTGTTCTGGATTAGGTCCATGCAAAACGGTTGCCCCTGTCATTGCGGCCAAGATAGGTGCTCCAGAAACCAAATCCTCATTACGATGTGTCTCAAAAATATGAGTAATCTCAAGTCCTGCTGCACGCGCCCTTTCTACATATATCGCGCAGTCACGACGTGGGTCAATTACCGCTGCTTGACCGCCAGAGCCTACCAAATAGGATAAGTGCGAAAGTCCAGGTGTCTTAATTTTCTCTAGTAGCATGGTCATTTCCTTATTGTTGTTTTAATCATAATAGTTATTTTAATCAGGTTAATTGGCAGTACAGAGCGAGAGCTACCAGCCAAATTTAGTTTTACTGTGCATAAACTTGTATTCAATCTAGCATGAACTTATAAGTGTCATCAATATACAATAACATATATTAAACTTGTTATTTACATAAGGCCAAACGTAGAAGGCTTTAGGTTGAGAAGGTTAAGAAATGCTCACTTTTACCATTAGATTTCTTGGCTTTTTTATCTTTACGCATTTTATTGAAAGGCTAGGTGAGGCAACTTTACAAAGATTGTTTTTTAAGGTTGGTCTGTTCTAAGTTTCTATATAATGATGTTAATCAGTTAGAAAAATTGAGTAATAAAATATGAAGAAAGAATATATGTGGTTATGCGATTCAGTATTAGATTGGCCTGCAACAATAGAGAGCTATAGTTATACGAACGAAGCAGATCATCTGAGAGCATACGATCTTTGGAATCATGCTGACTTAATTTTGACAGGGAATGCAAATGAGTTTAATCGAGTAGATGTTGTTTCTAACTTAAAGCGCTGTCTCAATCAAAGACTAAAGTTTATAGAACACGTATATTCGCTCAAAAAAATTGCTTTATCTGATTCACCAAAAGGATATCTAGAATATTTAGAGTCTTTAGGCTTAGTTCGACCTTATATGTTAAAACAGATGATGATTATTAGAAATGACATTGAACATAATGATGCTCTACCGCCTAATATTGAACGTTGTAGAGAATTATTGGATTTAACTTGGTATTTCTTAAAATCCACGGATAATTTTATTTTTTGGTATAAAAATAATTTTACATTGAGTTATTTAACAGATGAAGGCGAGGAAACTCAATATTGGTTAATTTTTAGTATTAATTTTAAGCTAGATCATGCAATAAAAATTAATGGTTGGATTCCTAAAGTGTTACTCAGCGAGGAGGAAAAGCAGGGCTATACGTTAATTGAGTTAAAGGATTTTGGTTTTAAAAAAGAGCATTCGAAAAGATCTGAAAATCATATGGATAAGCTAGATAATGATTTTTGGATAAATGGTAGCCTCAAACCATCAGAGAAGGTTAGACTCAAAGTGGTTAAGCATTGTCTTCACGCGAACATGTAATATAGCTACTTGAGCATACGTAGTAATTAATCTTATGTTAGTAAGTATTAGCATCAACTGCTTAGAAAATATATTTATCGTCGCATTTTTACTAAGTTTTGACACTTAAAATAAGCGAAAAAACCGTTCAAAAAACATTGAATTATTTTAATATGTCTGTATTATTGGACATATGGAAATAACTAATGCTATCGCAAGCTTTGCTGCGCTCTCTCAAGATACTCGTTTAAAGGCTTTTAAGCTGCTAGTCAGCCATGAGCCTGAAGGCCTACCTGCGGGTGAAATAGCCCGTCAGCTCTCTGTTCCTCATAACACAATGTCAGCCCACTTATCGGTGCTAGCACGGGCAGGATGGGTGGTCTCACAGCGTCATAGCCGACAGATTATCTATCGTGCTTCGCTATCACATATGGATAACGTCATTCAGTTTCTGTTGCAAGATTGCTGTGCGGGACATCCAGAATTGTGTGCGTCACTCATGGATAGCCTGAGTGGCTGCAGAGTAAATGAGTCTGCTGAGCAAGGTAATAATTAAACCAATTATCAATTCAATAAATACATAAAATAGGTGTAAACACTATGAAGCCATTAATCTTTCATAATCCTAAATGCGGAACCTCTCGTAACACACTTGCCATTATTAAAGCGTCGGGTGAAGAGCTAGAAGTGGTGGAATATCTGAAAAATACACCAACGCGCGACCGCTTAGTTGAGCTATTGGCACAAATGCAGATTTCGCCTAGAGAGTTATTAAGAAGCAAAGAAGCTATCAATGATGAGCTTGGTTTAGATAATCCTGAGTTGTCTGACGATCAAATTATCGATGCCATGATTGCGCATCCTATTTTAATCAATCGTCCTATCGTAGTGACTGATAAAGGCGCTGCTCTATGCCGTCCTTCTGAACGTGTGTTTGAATTGCTAGCCAATCCAGTAAGTAGCTTCACAAAAGAAGACGGCGAGGTTGTTACTCATGATAAACACTGAGGTTGACCAAACATTAGCAGTTGATCCTACTGTTTCGCCAGAATTTAGCTTAGACGATTTACCCAATATTGATGTAGATAATCTTCAGCCTATCGACATTGATTCTTTGGTTGCGCCAAATGACTCACGTCATCCACCGAAAATATTAGTGCTATACGGTTCTGTCCGTGCACGCTCGTTTTCTAGATTGGCTGCTGAAGAGTCTAGCCGATTGCTACGTTGGTATGGTTGTGAAGTAGAAATGTTTGATCCATCCGGCTTGCCGTTGCCTGACGATGTAGACTCAGACCATCCCAAAGTGCAAGAATTGCGGGAGCTGGCGCAGTGGTCAGAAGGCATGCTGTGGGTCAGTCCAGAGCGTCACGGCAGTATCACCAGTATCATGAAAGCGCAAATCGACTGGATACCGCTGTCCCTAGGTGGCGTACGTCCAACTCAAGGTAAAACCCTAGCACTGATGCAAGTCAGCGGCGGTAGTCAGAGCTTCAATACAGTCAATCAAATGCGTATTCTCGGGCGCTGGATGCGGATGATTACTATCCCCAACCAATCTTCGATACCCAAAGCGTTCTTAGAGTTCAACGACGACAATCGTATGGATATGTCTCCGTTATATCTGCGTCTTGTCGATGTTTGTGAGGAGCTAGTGAAGTTTACTTGGCTCACACGCGGACGTTCAGATTATCTCACTGATCGTTATTCAGAACGCGTTGAGAGTGCTGAAGAACTATCGAGCCGCGTTAATCAAAAATCGATCTAACCTCCTAATCGATCTAATTTCCTATATTAAATCGGCTGAATAAAATCAGCTTAAGTAAGGTTGTACAATGCTTGCATTTGCTATTTTTGTGGTCACTTTAGTCTTAGTTATATGGCAACCTAAAGGATTGGGTATCGGCTGGAGCGCCATGGGTGGTGCCTTAGTCGCGTTAGCGCTTGGCGTCGTGCAGCTATCAGATGTGGGTATCGTCTGGGATATTGTTTGGGATGCGACCTTTACTTTTGTGGCGTTGATTATCATCTCGCTTATCTTAGATCGGGCAGGGTTTTTTGGCTGGGCTGCATTACACGTAGCACGCCTTGGCAATGGGCAAGGGCGTTTGTTGTTTCCGATGATTGTCGTATTGGGCGCCTTTATTTCTGCCTTTTTTGCCAATGATGGTGCTGCGCTATTACTAACTCCGATCGTCATCGCTATCTTGCTGCGTCTGAAATTTTCGCCACCATCAGCTCTGGCATTTATCATAGCCACTGGTTTTATCGCTGATACGGCAAGCCTGCCATTGGTTACCTCAAATCTAGTCAATATCGTCAGTGCCAATTATTTTGACATAGGCTTTGGTCGTTATGCGGCGGTGATGGTACCAGTCAATATAGTGTCTGTATTAGCGACGCTACTGGTATTGTGGATTGTCTATGCACGTCATATTCCAAAAACTTACTCGACTAGTGAGCTAAGCGCTCCAGAGTCTGCTATTACCGATCCATTGGTGTTTCGAGCTGCTTTTCCACTATTAGGTTTGCTACTGGTCGCCTATTTTGCGACTGAGCCGTTGGGGCTACCTATTTCACTGGTCACGGGTATCGCTGCTGTTGCGCTAATGGCAATCGCTGGCCGCATATGGCAGGGCGGTCGCGGTGCGGTGGTCTCTGTGAGCGATGTAGTACGTAAAGCGCCTTGGCAAATCGTACTATTTTCAATTAGTATGTATCTGGTGGTATATGGTTTAGGTAATGCGGGGCTTACGGCCTATGGTGCGCAAGTACTCAACTGGTTGGGTCAACAAGGCCCAGTCATTGCTACCGTTGGAACTGGGTTTTTATCAGCGATAGTCGCTTCTGTTATGAATAATATGCCAGCAACCCTAGTCGGCGCGCTTGCGATTGATCAAGCACAAGTGCCTGCTGCAACGCGAGAGCTAATGATTTATGCCAACGTCATTGGTAATGATTTGGGACCTAAATTTACGCCGATTGGTAGTCTGGCTACTTTACTATGGCTACATGTATTGGCAGAGAAGGACTACAAAATTAGCTGGGGACAGTACATAAAGATTGGTCTACTGATCACGCCGCCTGTGTTGTTAGTGACATTGTTGGCATTGGTATTCTGGTTGCCAATGCTAACAATGTTGCCAAGCTAAGCTAGCCAATAGAGAACTTGCTACAGTAATGTTTTATCGTGACTATGATATTCATTTTTAAATATCATGGTCATAATCAAGTATGAAATAAAGTAGTGATTAGCGCTTATCAAAGCGGCAAAATAGATAAACAATATTAGGGTCTGTTGAACATTCAAATATTAGGACTGCTGATCGCGAAAATCGCATCAAACTAGGCGTAAACCGACGATAATGTCGAGACCTTAACTAGGCTTGCAACAACGTTTGAGGTGATTCTAGCATCAGCCTTGAGAACGGATCGAGTAAAGCACTGCTTTGCCCGTTTGCAAGACGAGAGCTGTGCTCGAGTGGAGGGCAGGGCTACTTTTTGCCAATACATGGCGAAATTGTCTAACCTAGAACGACTAGGCGTCAAAAATTTCACTGCGTATTGTCTAAAAAATAGTCACTGCCAGTACCACATTTGAATGTTCAACAGACCTTAAATGATACGCATAAAAAAACCCTCATCAAATTGATGAGGGTTTTGGCAAATGCCATAATTGAATCAAAGTTGACTCAAGAAATTTACTACTAAAATGTGGCTCTCCAACCTGGGCTCGAACCAGGGACACACGGATTAACAGTCCGTTGCTCTACCAACTGAGCTATTGGAGAATAGGCTGTAAGTGTTTAATCGCTTACAACGAGCCTTAGAAGTCTCTAACGAGTTCTTGCTAAGTGGGGCGTATTCTAGCAAAGTTAAAAAATACGTCAAGCCTTTTTTTGCATAATTAGTAAAAATTATCATTTTAATGACGAGATAGCGTGTTTTTCCTAGTTATACCTAAGACTCTCGTAAAAAAAGACGTCCTATAGTGTATATAGGGCGTCTTTTTTATGAACAGCGGTAAGACTCGTTGCTCTTTACGATTTATTCAGCAACGTCCAAATCAGCCACTGCTTTTTCGATACGTGATAGGGCATCTTTCAACGTTGCTTCATCAGTAGCGTACGAGATACGCATATAGCCGCCAAGACCGAATGCATCGCCAGGTACAACTGCCACGCCTACTTTGTCCAATAACCATGCTGAGAATTCAGTACATGACGACAGGCCAGCCGCTTTGATTAGCGGTACGATATTTGGATAGACATAAAATGCGCCATCAGGACGTAGGCAAGTAATGCCTTTGATGGCATTTAGACCATCTACGACTAGGTCACAGCGCTTCTCAAAGGCGGCTACCATCGGCTCTAGTACGCTCTGATCACCACTGATAGCGGCTTCCGCTGCCACTTGGCTGATTGACGTCGGGCATGAAGTAGACTGTGACTGTACCTTTTTCATCGCGCCGATTAGCTTAGCAGGGCCACCCGCATAGCCGATACGCCAGCCTGTCATCGCATACGCTTTAGACACACCGTTCAAGATGATAGCGCGATCTTTTAGTTCAGGTGCCGCGTTTAAGATATTGTAGAACTTATCGCCTGTCCAGCGGATATGCTCGTACATATCGTCTGAAGCTACATAGACTTGTGGATACTTTTTCAATACTTCAGCGATGGCCTTTAGCTCATCTAATGTATAAATCATACCCGTTGGGTTAGATGGGCTGTTTAATACCAATAGTTTAGTCTTGTCAGTGATCGCTTCTTCTAGCTGCTCAGGAGTGATTTTGAAGTCTTGCTCAGCTGGGCATTTGACGATGACTGGCACGCCTTCTGCGATGATAACCATGTCAGGATAGCTGACCCAATATGGTGCTGGGATGATGACTTCATCGCCAGGATTGATAAACGCCTGGGCAAGGTTAAAGAATGACTGCTTCCCACCGACCGATACTAGGATTTCATTTGGCTCATAGCTGATGTCGTTGTCGCGCTTGAATTTCTCGATGATGGCTGTTTTTAGCTCTGGCGTACCATCGACAGCCGTATATTTAGTGAAGCCATCATTGATTGCATCGATTGCTGCTTTTTTGATGTGTTCAGGGGTATCAAAATCAGGTTCACCAGCGCCCAAACCGATAATGTCTTTACCAGCTGCTTTTAGCTCTTTGGCTTTATTGGTAATCGCTAGCGTAGGTGATGGTTGGATGTTGTTGACGCGGTCAGACAGTTGCAACTCGCTCATGAGAGATCCTTTTTTATATGAGGGTGGGGTTGGTGGAAATCTGATATTAATTATATAACGTTTTCATTGCTATCAGGACAAGATGTCAGATAGTTTAAGAAAAGATAGCATCATCTTACCGTGATACGGTGCTCATTCGACTATAGACGATGGTGATGATGCTTCGGCAAACGACGCGATTGCTAGTTTTTGCATTAGTTTTTGCATTAGTTTTTGCATTAGTTTTTGCATTAGTTTTTGCATTAGTTTTTGCATTGTAGCATGCTGATATTGAGCTGTCTTATGACCCTAGTAACAGAATATTGTGTTGTCGCTTGTGATAGCAGTATCCTTGTGGAAATGACAAACAACACGCTGAGATTAAGCTTGAGCCCAGACGATTGCGAAGACACAACAATAAACCTGTAGCCGACCACTATAATTATTTAGATTTGTTAAATAAAATGGCTTATAGCTTAATGAAATGCGACCAATGATATTTGTGAATAATAATAACAATAATAGCTAGCTGTTATCAAAAATCTAAATTTTCATTAAGCAATCAGTTTAAGAGCATTAATTCCATATTATGAAAATACTTAAAAAGATAAGAATACTCAAAAAGGATATTTACGATGACAGATTCTACTGAAAAATTACATATTCTCATTACTGGGGCGACGTCAGGCATTGGCAAGCAGTTGGCAAAAGACTATCTGCTAGCAGATCATCATGTATATGCAGTTGGCCGTAACGACGAAGCGTTGGCTGAACTTCAGGCGTTAGGCGCAGAAACGATTGATTTAGACCTCATGGATCGAGAAAAGGTCATCGAAGCTTTTGAAAAAATCGACAATGTCGATCTAGCGATTTGCGGTGCTGGCATGTGCGAGTACTTAGATATGCCGAACTTTGATAGCAGTGTCTTTATGAAAGTCATGTCGGTCAATATGGGTACGTTGTCTCATGCGATCGAAGGAGTGCTGCCAAAGCTAATCGCTTCAAAAGGTCGCTTGGTCGGTATCGGTTCAGCGTCTGCTTATGTGCCTTTTGCGCGAGCTGAGGCCTATGGTAGCTCAAAAGCTGCTATCCATTATCTAATGAAGACCCTACAGATTAGCCTTGCTCCGCATGATGTTTCAGTCAGCTTAGTTGTACCTGGTTTTGTTGAGACACCGATGACCAAACAGAATGACTTTCCGATGCCATTTATCCAGACGCCAGCGCAGGCCAGTCAGGCTATACGCGACGGTATCGAAAGCGGGCATGATGTGATTGAATTTCCAAAGAAATTGACTATGCCATTAAAGGCATTAGGTACGTTGCCTGATTTGATCTGGCAGCAAGTTAGCGAAAAACTCAATAAAAAATAATCTACTATTAATAGAACTCTCAGCCATCATATCGACAGAAAAATACAGAAGGGAATGCTTTTATGCCGTTTACTCGTTTCAAGCGTGCAAGTAACCAAAAGAATGCTACCGATGCTACAACAGATTCTGACCATCAAACTACCCCAAAACGTATCGCTATCATTGGCTCAGGTGTATCAGGACTGACATGCGCCCATTATCTAGGTACGCAACATGATGTGACGGTGTTTGAAGCCAATGATTATATCGGCGGACATGTAAATACGATTGACGTGGCACTACAGGACGGTAAAAAAGCAAAGAGTAGCAATGTAGAGAGTAGTGCGATAGATACAGGGTTCATTGTTTTTAATGAGCGCACATACGCGAACTTTTTTCGTTTGCTTCATGAGTTGCAGGTGCCGTTTCAGGCGACGGATATGAGCTTTTCTGTCAAAAACACTGCACGTCATTTTGAATACAATGGTCATACGCTCAACACTTTATTATCACAGCGTAAAAATGTACTCAATCCAAAATTTTGGCAATTCATCAAGGATATCTTACAGTTTAATAAGCATATCAAACAGCTACGCCAAGATTATGATAGCGCGCGCGCCCAAGGACAAGATGTCAGTAGCTTTGCAGAACAAACGCTCGGTGGTTACTTAGCACAAAAGAAATACGGTCAGCTATTTACCGATAACTATCTACTGCCAATGGTCTCGGCTATTTGGTCAACCAGTCTAGATGAAGTGCAAGAATTTCCTTTGGTGTTTTTTGCACAATTCTTTGACAACCACGGGTTACTGGATGTGGTCAACCGTCCGCAGTGGTTTACGATAAAAGGCGGCTCAAAGCAGTACGTCAATAAATTGATTCCGCGCTTTATCAAAGCGGGTGGCAAGATACGAGTCAATAGCCCAGTACAGTCTGTAGTGCGTGATGGTGAGCAAGTGACTTTGACGGTACAGAATGCTTTGACAGTGCAGGATAAAGGTAACTCTGACAACCGTAGCGAAAATCTTGTATTCGATGAAGTTATATTTGCTTGTGATGCAGATACCGCATTAAAGATTTTAAAGGATGCGAGCACCGATGAATCTGAAGTGCTAGGTCATTTCCGCTTTACCAAAAACACGGCTGTACTGCACACCGATACCAGTGTTTTACCTAAGAAACCACTGGCATGGGCAAGCTGGAATTACTTAATAGATGAAACAGTTTCAGGCAGTGTTAAGGATGAGCAAGCGTCTGGAAACGCACAGGTACCTACAAAGCCAGTGCTGACTTATCATATGAATATCCTGCAACGCCTGACCAAAAAACACAATTATTTGGTCACATTAAATCCAGCTATAGACAACAAAAGCGTCGATGATAAGCAGATAATTAAGAGCATCGATTATAGTCATCCAGTGTTCGATCTTGCGATGATTGAGGCGCAGACTAAATGGTCGAGTATCTCGGGTAACGGTTCGCACACGCATTTCTGCGGGGCTTATTGGTTTAATGGCTTTCATGAAGATGGCGTACGCAGTGGATTACGCGTCTGTCAGGCGCTTGGTCTTGATATTGATATAAAAGACGAGGTTGATCCAGCTCATTTACCTGACGCTGATAGCGCGCATACGCCGTTTCGTTATAAAGACTTGCCTATAAAAGCGGATATCAAATTACGCAGACTGAACAAGCGTGAAGTAACCACAGCGACAACCAATCAGGAGCTGGTTGAGTATGCTGATCGTTTACAGAGTTCAACTGCTGATACGAGCCAATATAAGAAGCGTGGCTTATTCGGTCGCCGTAAAACCAAATAATATGACGATTAATGCTGTTATGTATTCTAAGTGTTTTGAAATATTCGCCATATAAAAAGTACGCCGTTACCCAAGAGACTATTTATGACCACGTCCGCTCAAGATACCCATGCTATGCCAAGTCATGAGTATTCTTATGATACCACTGCATTGCCGCATCAGCTATTTGAGGGTACGACATGGCACAGTCGGCTGTTACCTAGTGTAAATAAATTCGTTTACCCTTATCGCTATTGGGGCGTTAATATTAGTGCGCTGGCGGCAGGACAGGAACTTCCTGAAATTAACACGGCGTCATTTGATGAGAGTAAGTTTTTAGAAAAATTACCATTACGTAAAGTATTACCGAAAAAGCTGCTAGCGAAAGGTCTACCTCTATTTTCAGCAAAGAAAAAGGCGCTACAACGATTCTGTGCTGATGACTATCTACAGTATACTGACCTACAGAGTAATAATAGCCTAAGCAATGATAAAAAACATGATAGTAGTACACAGTCTATTCAAGCACTAGAAAAACGTCTAAGCCAAGCATTTGAAAAACATGCAGGGAGCGCGCCTGAAGGCGATATTTTGGGATTACTTGTCTGCCGTAATGTGGGCATGTACTTTAGCCCAGTTAACTTTTACTTGGGGTTTGATGCACAGCAGACGCCAACTCATCTGCTGGCTGAAGTGTCTAATACGCCATGGGACAAGCGTCATTACTACGGGTTTTTGTTAGAAGGAGAGGATACTGAGTTCTGTCATGACAAGGACTTTCACGTATCACCTTTTAACCCTATCGATCAGCTGTACCGCTGGCAGGTTACGGTAAAACGTATAAAGACAGACGAGCAACTTAATACTGGCCTACAAGTGCGTATCGCTATCAACATTAGCGATGAGCGCGGTGAAGTGCTAAAAACTGGTATAAAGATATCAGGGGTGCTAATGACAGAAGATGCTGTTCGTCATAGCTTGCGAAAAAACCCATTGATGAATATAACGTCCTTAACCCGTATTTATTGGCACGCGTTTAAGCTCTATGCGATTAAAAAGGTGCCATATATCAACTACGATGAAAAATTGGCCGACAGTCAACAGAAAGATAATGGTTAAAAAGACTTCTTATAGTTCCAGCAATTTTTAAATATCAACAATCCAAAAATCTAATCAATGTAATACTAAAAATGAACCACTAAAAATAAAGCATTTAAACAAGGATAAATACACGATGCCAGCACGACCGACCGATCGAGCACCAGTCACAAAAATAGAAAAATTAACTGCTCGTGTGAGCAAAGTAGTTAATGAAAGCGCGGTACTACAGCCAGTCAGCAATAGTGTGAATAACTTAGCGAGAAAGCTTATCTTTCGTGCGCTACAGCATATACAGTTTGGTAGCCTCACGCTGATTGAAACATTTGACGAGCAGGAACCTAAGACAAGTAGTTTTGGTAAGGTAGCTACTAATGACGCTAGTAGCTCGGCGGTTGGTCGCCATTCGCTACACGTGACATTACAGATTCATGATTCTGCTGTCTATCGTCAGCTATTACTTGGTGGCTCTATCGCGCTAGCAGACAGCTATATCGATGGTGAATGGGATACGGATGATCTAACAGGTTTGATTCGTTTGGCAGCTCGTAACTTAGCAGTGCTCAATAAACTAGAGGATCGTTTTGCTGGTATTAGTAAAGCCTTTGAAAAAGCGAAGCATCAGCTACGTAGCAATGACAAATCTGGCTCCAAATCCAATATCCTAGCGCATTATGATTTGGGCAATGACATGTATGAGCGATTTTTGGACGATACGATGATGTACTCATCAGCAGTCTATCCGACGCCTGATGTGACGCTTAGCGATGCACAACAGCACAAACTGTCGCTTATATGCCAACGTTTACAGCTTAGTGCTGATGATAATGTGATTGAAATTGGTACAGGGTGGGGCGGTTTTGCTATCTTTGCGGCCAAGCACTACGGCTGTCATGTGACCACCACGACTATCTCTGATGCCCAGTATGATGAGGCACAGCGACGAGTTGAGGCGGCAGGTCTGTCTGACAAAATCACGCTACTCAAACAAGATTACCGCGAGCTGACAGGTCAATATGACAAGTTAGTCAGTATCGAGATGATTGAAGCGGTGGGGCATGAGTATTTACCGACTTTCTTTGCCAAGTGTAATAGCTTACTCAAGCCGACAGGTCTTATGGTATTGCAGGCCATCACTTTTAATGATCAGAATTATCAAGACTATATCGACTCGGTTGATTTTATCCAAACGCATATTTTCCCAGGTGGTTGTCTGCTCTCAAACCAAGAGCTGACGACACAATTTACTGAACAGACCGATATGGTCGTCAAACAATTGCATGATTATGGCTTTGATTATGCGTACACGCTGCGTGACTGGCGTGCTGCATTTATAGCGCAGCGTGCAGAGATTCAAGCGCTTGGCTATGACGATGCCTTTATCCGCTTATGGGAGTTTTACTTTTGCTATTGCGAAGGTGGTTTTTTGGAGCGCACGATCGGTGTGGTACAAGTTACTGCGGTGAAGCCTAACAACATTGATACGCTACATTTTTCTGATTTGCCATCTGCCGTCTTAAATCATAAAACGGTTTTGAACGATGAGACAGCCTTTAGTGAAGAAGATACGTCAGACACAGCACCAGTATAAGTTAGGTGATATAGATATGGTTTGTTCATAACATTCATAGGGTCTCATACTGCATAAACAGTTTGAGACCCATATGTTGAGAGGTTGTACATTGAAAAGCTCTACATCGAAAGGTTGTATATTGAAAAGCTCTACGATGCTTGCAGGGCACGCTTATCACGTAGACCTGAGTAGCGTGTGACCGCTAACGCCATTAGAGAAATAACAGCGCCGATCCAAGCTGTGTCTTGCAATGACATATTTTCAACCACGCTACCACCGATGATTGAGCCTAATGCAATACCGATATTGAATGCAGCAATATTCAATCCAGAAGCGACATCGACAGCGTTCGGCGTATATTTTTCAGCTTGTTTGACCACGTAGATCTGTAGGCCTGGTACATTACCAAAGGCGAACGCACCCCATACCAGAATAGTCAGCACTGCGGCAATCTTGGACTGCATAGTAAAGGTGAACAGTAAAAGAATGACACTTAAGGCGCTGAATATAATGCTAAGCGCACTAATAGGGCCACGTTTATCTGCAAGTTTTCCGCCCCAGATATTACCGATTGCAACGGACATGCCATATACGAGCATGATGAGACCAATGGCTGATGGCGCAAATTTGGTCTGCTGCTCTAAGATAGGTGCTAGGTAGGTAAACGCCGTAAACGTACCGCCATAGCCAAGAATAGTCATTAGATAAACCAGCAGTAGTTGTGGTTTTACAATGACTTGTAATTGCTCTTTGAACGTTGCAGGGATAGATTTTTTTAGGTTTTTTGGTACCAATATGGCGCTACCAATTAAAGCAATTAAACCCAGTACTGAGACGACCAAAAACGTAGCGCGCCAACCGAAATGCTGTCCAATCCATGTACCTAAAGGTACGCCAGTGACGAGCGCCACGGTAAGCCCAGTAAACATAATGGCAATTGCGCTGGCTTCTTTTTCTTTACTGACAAGGCTGGTAGCAATCATGGAACCAATAGAGAAAAACACACCATGCGCCAGACCGGTCAAGATACGGGCAAGTATTAAGGTTTCATAACTGGGTGCTTGCCAAGCCAGCAAGTTGCCCAGGACAAACAGACCCATTAGGCTCATCAGTACGATTTTTCGGTTCCAGCGGCCAGTGAGTGCGGTAAGTATAGGGGCACCGATAGCGACACCGACGGCATATAGGCTGACGAGTAACCCTGCGGAAGGTAAACTTACGCCCAGATCGGCGGCAATAGTTGGTACCAATCCAACGATGACAAATTCGGTTGTCCCAATTGCAAATGCGCTTAGAGTAAGCGCCCATAAAGCGAGTGGCATAACGACATCCTAATAATTAAATGATGCGCGTAGTTTGACCGATTTATAGTTTGCAAAAAACAGCACAAATGACAAAATACCTTTGTCAATTTTGTAAAGGTAAACATGATGATGGGACATGCTAAAACAGAAGATATAGAGATATTTTTGACGGTAGTAGATACGGGTAGCTTTACTGGCGCTGCCAACTTGCTGAATCAACAAGTTGCCAAAGTATCTCGTGCGGTATCCAGGCTCGAAGACACGCTGCAATGCACGCTGCTAAATAGAACGACACGGCGCTTGGAGCTGACGGAGGAAGGGCATGTCTTTATAAGATATGCGCGTGAGAGTTTAAATACGTTATATACCGGTGAAGAGGCGCTTAAGCTGTTAAAACAAGCGCCAAGTGGGCATTTACGGATTGACGCCGCGAGCCCGTTTGTCTTTCATCAACTGACGCCATTGGTTGGTGATTTTGTGGCGCAATACCCACACATCACTCTCGACCTTACCTCGCATGACAATATTATTGATTTACTTGAGCACAAGACGGATCTGGCTATCAGAATTGGTGATTTAAAAGACTCAAATCTACATGCGCGTCTATTAGGTAAAAGTAAACTGCGGCTAGTAGCCAGTCCTGAATACTTACACCAGCATGATGAAGTGACTCATATTGATGATTTGAATATTGATGATTTAAGCACTCACAAATTGATTGGCTTTAACGATGCGTCAAAACTAAATAGTTGGCCACTAAAAACACCAGTTAAACTGAATTTCCACATGACAGCCAGTAGCGGCGAGACCTTACGTCAGTTATGTTTGAATCATCAAGGTATTGCTTTATTGTCACATTTTATGATTGGTGAAGATTTGGAATCTGGACAATTGGTTGAAGTATTGCCTGAGGCGATAGTCAGACCAAACAACCGTGAAGCCATACAGGCGGTATATTACAAAAACAGTGCCGTATCTTCGCGTATTTTGGCATTTTTAGACTTTATCCAACCAAGACTAACACTATAACTTTTATCCGTTTCTATTCATTTTATAAGAGGTAATATCATGGGTTACGTTTTTATTTATCTCGCTGCTGTGGTTATCTTTTTGGGTGTCGATGCTGTCTGGCTGACGACCATGAAAGGCGCCTTTTATGAGTCGCGTATCGGACATCTATTGGCCGATGAGCCAAATATGATAGCCGCTGGCGTGTTTTATATGTTTTATATATTGGCGCTTTGTATTTTGGTTTTATATCCGCAAATCAAAGCTGGCGCATCCGTTGGTCATATCTTCTTACTCGGCGGGTTGATTGGCTTGATGGCTTATGGCACATACGACTTTACCAATTTGGCACTGTATAAAGGCTTTACGCTAGATACAGCGTTGGTTGACTTTGTATGGGGTGGTATTTTGACCGGTTCAGTGAGTGCGATAGTAGCATGGCTTGCGTATCGCTTTCATTGGTTAAGCTAGCGCTTATATCTTGGCCTATATAACGCTGTTTAAATAGCACCAATTTACACAATTTAGACTGTCTAATGACAGAGGTCTGTTTGTGCTATACGGCGACCTGCTGTATAAATGGTAGGCATAATAAATAAGTGTCAAACCATTAAGGAATATTATGCCGCAATACAATACCAGCTCCACTGCCAAAAAAGCCCCATTAAACCACGAGCTATATATGTCAGTACTTATGACGCCCGATATGGCGAATTTCATTGGCAATGTGCATGGTGGGGATTTGCTCAAGATGCTTGATCAGGTCGCTTATGCTTGTGCCAGTCGCTATAGTGGTAACTATGTGGTGACACTGTCTGTCGATCAGGTGATGTTCCGTGAGCCGATATATGTGGGCGAGTTGGTTACTTTTGCAGCCAGCGTCAATTATGTTGGTAATACCTCAATGGAAGTAGGTATCCGCGTCGAAGCAGAAGATGTGCGTGGTCGTACTGTTCGTCATACCAACAGCTGTTACTTTACGATGGTGGCTATTGATGACAATGGTAAACCGACATCCGCACCGCCACTCGATATCAAAAACAAGATGCAGCAATGTCGAGCTGATGCAGCTAAAGAACGAAAGAAACTGCGTATGGAAAGTTCACATCGTCCTAGTTGCGACTTCGAAGAGATTAACAAGCAGTTTAGCGAACACGAAGCAGATACCGAGGTAGCAAAGTAGCCCAAGTTATTCAAAGCTATCTAAAATTGTATAAAGTTATCTATGTTTATTAAATTAATAATTCATACAACGACTCACTAAAAAGACACTGATATTGTAGATCGCTTATTTTAAGCTGATGTATGTTTCAAGCCATTCATCTACGGCGAAAAATTCTACTATCAATACGTTATTTCAGTGAGTCTAGCATGAGTCTAAAGCCATCTATTGCTAATCCCCAGCGTCATTTACCAGTCTCTCCTAAGGCGCAAACACCTCGCGCGCGTGGGGCAGGTAATCCTAAAATTTCAAATGACCCTGAATTAAAACATACCCTTAATCAAAGCCCTGAAACCAACAATGAGCATTCAGGCTCACTCATTACCGTGTTGATTGCGGTCGGGGCCAATCTGGTTATTGCCATTGCAAAAACCGTTGCCGCTTTTATGACAGGATCAGCCTCTATGATTGCAGAAGCAGCTCACTCATGGGCGGATGCTGGCAATGGTACTTTGCTGATCGTCGCAGAAAAAAAATCCATCAAACCTGCTGACAAAAGCCATCCGTTAGGCTACGGCAAAGAGTCTTATGTTTGGTCGATGATTGCTGCTTTTGGTGTGTTTACGGCCGGCTCGATCGTCTCTATCTATACCGGTATCAAAGAATGGAACGCTACTGAGTCTGAGGCTAACTATACGATTGGCTTTATCGTATTGGCAGTGGCGTTTGTGCTCGAAGGGATCTCATTGGTTCAGGCTTACAGACAGAGTAAAAAACATGGCGAGGCACTTGATATCAGTGCGCTTGGCTATGTTGTAGATACGTCCAACCCAACGTTGCGCGGTGTATTCTTTGAAGATTTAGCAGCGGTTATCGGCTTGGTGATTGCCGCTGCTGCTATGGGTATGCACGCTTATACGGGCGAACCATATTGGGATGCGTTAGGGTCTATCATCGTCGGTCTATTATTGGGTGTCGTCGCCATATTCTTGATCAGTCGTAACCGAGATTTCTTAGTCGGGCATAGAGTCACTGACCGTATGCACGAATATGTTTTGAGCGAGCTGCTGAATCATCCAGATATCGACAGTGTGTCTTACCTGCATCTAGAGTGGGTCGGACCAAAAAAGATATTTATGGTGGCAGCAGTAGATATAGCAGGGAATCAAAAAGAAGAACATATCGCTCAGAAGTTTGAAGAGATTGAGAATTTATTCAGAGGTAATCCGGTATTTCAAGAGGCTATCTTGACACTGTCCGAACCTAACGCTGAGCTGCTAAGTTTAGAGAATATTTAATCTGGGGATTTGATAGATTGAATGTGTAATATGTAGGTCTTATCAGATGATTTTAAGTACACTTTCTAAATTCAAAAACCCAGACACAAAAAAGCCGTCAACTATGACGGCTTTTTTTATGACTCTAGAATTTAATAACTAGTCAAATTGGATGCTATTAGTTCTTTGGAGCGTTTGCGCCAATGAACCATGCATCTTTATCGATGATACGGCTAGCTTCTGTAAATAAGTCAGCAGTGTCTTCATCACCTGCGTCGCCAGCGGTAGCGATTGCTTCACGCAATGTCTCTGCAACTTTCTTATAACGGCTAGTTAGCTCACGAACATGCTGATCTACTTCAGTAATGTCGGTTGGATAATCATCTAGGATAGACTCTTTTACTACGCGACTTGCCAAACCGTTTGGTTGGCCACCTAGGATTACAATACGCTCTGCGATAGTATCTGATACTTCAAGGATACGATCTGATGTCTCATCTAGTAATTGATGCACACCGATAAAGCCAGTGCCTTGTAGATTCCAATGGCACTGTTTGCCATCTAAGGTTAAATCAATAACATTTGCTAGGTTAGCGTTTAGCAAATCAATCATTTTTTTCGCAGTTTCGTCTGAAATACCACTTGCGTAACGTTCTCTCATATTTTACTCCGTCATTTATTTAAAATTATTATATTGAATGAAAGTTCAATGTATTTTTATTGGTCTTCTATTCGATGACAATTAAGTTAAAGCTAATGATATGAGTTGCTATAAATCTATCAACTTACTAGTACTGCTCACTAGAACTAAGAAAGTCATCAACTTGTTAATTCAAGAATGATAATAGCAGCTTAAATCAGTGTTGGAACCCTTGAGTGTTAGGCTTTGTTGAGTGGTCGTGTAACGAGTTTGTTAACCATGAAAAGCTTTGTAAATTTAGCGAATACTGTGTGCGTTTTTTATAACGATGTAAGTTTTATCCGCTACTATTAAGCCTTAACTTTTGATAAACCGTACATTTATATACTCATGTTTTGGGCAGCGAGAGAACGTTTTGACTATAGGATAAGACTCCTTATTCTCCTTTAAAAACCGCTGCTCAGACCCCATATTGTTATAAACCTTAAGAAGAAGAAAGCCATTATGCGAATGCCTGAACCGCGCTCATCGCGTCAGTTAAATCAATTGGCCACTCAGCTCCAAGGCGAAGCTGAAATTAGTGGTGTTAATGCGTCAGGGACGCAAATATCAAGTCGTGCCTTTGAGATGGTTACTGACTTTGAGCCAGCAGGCGACCAGCCGCAAGCCATCAAGAAGCTAGTTAACGGTATCAATTCGGACATGGACGAGCAGTTGCTATTGGGTGTGACTGGTTCTGGTAAGACCTATACCATGGCAAAAGTTATTGCTGAAACTCAACGTCCGACCATTATTATGGCGCATAATAAAACGCTAGCCGCTCAGCTATATGGTGAGTTCAAATCGTTCTTCCCTAATAATGCGGTCGAATATTTTGTTAGCTATTATGACTACTATCAGCCAGAAGCGTATGTCGCTGCTAGTGATACCTTTATCGAAAAAGACAGCGCCATTAATGATCATATTGATCAGATGCGCCTGTCAGCCACGCGTGCCTTGTTAGAGCGTCGTGATGCGATTATCGTCGCTTCGGTATCGTGTATCTATGGTTTGGGTGATCCAGAGAGCTATCTAAAAATGCTACTGCATGTCGTCGTAGGCGATAACATCGATCGTACAGCGACTATCAAGCGTTTGGTTGAGATGCAGTACACACGTAACGAGCTAGATTTCGGCCGTGGTACGTATCGCTTGCGTGGAGAGCTGTTAGATATCTATCCTGCTGAGTCTGAGCAGCTAGCCGTACGTGTGCATTTATTCGATAACGAGGTCGAGAAAATCACGTGGTTTGATCCTTTGACGGGTAAGACGGTACGCAGTGTGCCACGTATTACTATTTATCCAAAGTCGCACTACGTGACGCCGCGAAATAAGCTAGAAGCTGCCAGTCATACGATTCGTGCTGAGCTAGAGCCGCGTTTAGAGTACTTCCGTGATAACAACAAACTGATTGAAGCACAGCGTCTCAAAGAGCGTACTCAGTATGACTTGGAGATGATTCAGCAGCTTGGTTACTGTAATGGTATTGAAAACTACTCGCAGCATCTCTCTGGTCGTCCATCAGGGGAAGCGCCGCCGACGTTGTTTGATTATATTCCAGAAGATGCCTTGTTGTTCCTTGATGAGTCGCACGTGACGGTTTCTCAGATTGGCGCGATGTATAAAGGCGATAGATCGCGTAAAGAAAACTTGGTCAATTATGGTTTTAGATTACCAAGTGCGATGAATAACCGCCCGATGAAGTTTGAAGAGTGGGAACGTATTAAGCCCAAAACCATTTATGTCAGTGCTACGCCAGCGCTATATGAGCTCGAGCATAGCGAGCAAGTCGTTGAGCAGGTCGTTCGTCCGACGGGTCTGATTGACCCTGAGATTGAGATACGTCCAGTCTTGACGCAAGTCGATGATGTGCTATCAGAGATTACCAAACGCCGTGAAAAGGACGAGCGTGTACTGATTACCACGTTGACCAAGCGTATGTCGGAAGATTTGACCAGTTACCTCAAAGAGTATGATGTAAAGGTTGCCTATCTACATTCGGACATCGATACTGTTGAGCGTATGCAGATTATTCATGAGCTGCGTACTGGCGTGCATGATGTGCTGGTCGGTATCAATCTGTTACGTGAAGGTTTGGATATGCCTGAGGTATCACTGGTAGCGATATTTGATGCTGATAAAGAAGGCTTCTTGCGTTCTGAGCGTTCGCTGATTCAGACCATTGGTCGTGCCGCGCGTCACTTGAATGGTAAAGCCATTCTCTATGCTGATCGCATTACGCCAAGTATGCAAAAGGCGATAGATGAGACGGATCGCCGCCGTGATAAGCAGATTGCCTTTAACCTTGAGCATAACATCACGCCAAAAGGTGCTCGCCGTAGTATCACGGACAAGATTGATACTGGCGAAAGCTTGGATGCCAATGACAATCAAGCTATCCCAGTTAAGAGTAACTTGCCAGATGTTGATATCAATATCTTGCGTAGCCCTGATCTGCTTGCCAAAGAAATCAAACGATTAGAGAAGCAAATGCAGCAAATGTCGCGTGATTTGAAGTTTGAAGAAGCAGCAAAAACGCGTGACAAAGTGCTTGAGTTAAAAGCACATTTAATCTGATAACTTGGGTTAAATATTAGGGCTAAAAAGAGGCTAAACAATAGCGAAGGTGAGGTGCTTGTTGAGTACCTCACTTTTTTATGGTTTATTCAATATCGGAATGTGCAGAATGCTTGTAATACAGCGCATTGCCACTTACCATATCCGCATAAATCTCACCATCCATAGAATATTTCAAAAATTTAAGTCGCAAGCTAACAAGCCGAGCACGTGTAATGCTTTATTTGGGCTAGGCTTACTGTTTTTATAGCTCACATTGTCAACATAGACTAAATTTTTGGAATGGACATAATCTAGGCGTATTATTCACTGTGCTTACCAACAACTTAATAGAATTAAACTCTAACGAAAACTCACTCGGCATGTCAGATGCTGCCAAACAAGCCGTTATCGACTCTCTAGACATCGGCTTTCGTTATCCCGATGACCAACGTGCAGCGCTGATTACCAAAGTCGCTGAGATAAACGGTGTAGCAGAGCGCCAAATTTCTCTAGGCAGTGGATCTAGTGAAAATATTCGTACTGTCGTCCAAATGCTACAAAATCAAGCATTAGTAGCAGGCAAAAAATTCCAAGTTATCGTGCCGCATCCAACCTTTGCCTATGCTGAGTTGTATGCGACATCTATCGATGTACCTGTGGTAAAAGTACCGCTGATGACTGAAAATTATGCCTTTGACTTGCAAAGCATGCAAAAAGTGGCTGATGACTTTGACGGTATTAGCTTGTTTTATCTGTGCAATCCAAACAACCCAACGTCGACTATTACTGACACAGTAAAGCTCAAAGAATGGGTAGGGCATACACCAAGTAACCATTACTTTTTATTAGATGAAGCTTATTCGGAATATGTGACTGATCCAAGTTTTGAGAGTGGTGTTACATGGATACGAGAGGAGTACTCAGAAAATATCGTTGTGGTGCGTACTTTTTCAAAACTATGTGCACTTGCTGGCATGCGTGTCGGCTATGCAGTTGCTAGCCCGCAAATGATAGCCAAACTAGAGGCTTTTATCTCGATTGATAATGCCAACTTGGCAGGTGCCGTGGCTGCGTTAGCGACTCTTGATGATGAAGCGTTTCTGGCATTGAGCTTACGTACGGCCAATCAATCGCGTCAGTTGGTTGAGCAAACATTAGATGAGCTTGGCTTACGCTACTTGCCATCACAGGCAAGCTTTATATTCCATGAGATAAAAGGCGATGTGCAAACCTATATCGATAGAATGCGCGAATATGGTATTGCGGTCGGGCGCGAGTTTGCACCTATCACTGGCTTTAACCGCCTAACACTTGGTCGACCTGATGAGATGGCAGTATTTGTAAAGGTACTCAAATTATTTCGTGAGAAGGGCTGGGTCTAATTAAGTCAGTTAATGTAGTTCGATAATAAAAAAGGGAAGTTGCTTATTGGTAGCTTCCTTTTTCGTTGTGTGTATTTCGGTTGTTGGAACTGTATTGAAGCCAGAGTTAAGCGCACATTTTTACCAACATCAAACGCAGTTTTACATATCGCACCTTAAATAAACTAACACTATCTTATAGGATAACTGAGTAAAGCATGACCCGTTAACCACGCAGAACCCGTTAACCACGCAGATGAATACTGGGTAACAGTCACAGTGCTCGGCATGCTCACGTATCTTATAATTATAAAGTTAGGGATGTACCTATGTTCGATATCAAATCATTTTTTAAACGAGAAGTAGAAAAAAAGCTTATCAATGTAGATGACTATATTTTTATGCCAGAACGCGTAGAGATGGAAATTGAAGGTGGACTATTAAATTGTGTGTTGAATAGTGATGGTCGCGTAGACATTTTTTATAGTAAAGACGGTGTCACTGAGGTGGGTTCAGCGTCACGCAAGCATCCATTTACAGCATTTGAAAAAGAGCTATATCATGGTATTTATGATGATGTGATTAATGATTTAATTAAGGAAGTAGATAAAATTATTGATAGCACCTCGAAGTATTTCCGTCGTAGCCAGTCGTTGCCTTTTACGGCTTCTATAACGTCTCAAACATCTGACACAAATAAGTTTTAGGCTAATTAATTGAACCAATCTGTTAGCAATAAAAAGGGTGCGTTATACATAACGCACCCTTTTTATTATTTTTTATTCTAATGAATAACTTAATTGTTCTATTGAACAAAGCTTGTATAGCAGCTCTGTAGAGATTTGGCGACGACTTGTGTGACTAACTGAGTACGGTACTGAGAGTCAATCGCGGCATTGCCCAGCTCAACAATCGTTACTTGCTGCGGTGCTTGCTCACTGACGCAGCCACAAACATTGGTTTTAACAGATTCTTGCTGTGCTTCTGTCATGGCGACGCTTGCAACACGCCACGCGTTTTGTTTTTCAATTTGGCTACGGCATTGGTTGTCGATCGCAGCTTTAAAAACATTCATGCCGATCTCATTTGCGGTACCGATTGCTGTACCTGTTCCGTTGTTTGTAGCACCTGTTGTGGTACATCCTGCCAAGGCAAAAGTCGCTAGCATAATCGTTGAAGCCAAGATTTTTTTCATAAGTTAGTCCTTTAAGGTGTCTGTCATAAATAAAGCTGTATATTATCAGTAAAACCTAGCAATAACATCATTAACCACAGGCGCATTTTATTTTAGAACTCTATAACCTATATGTATTAACCACAAAAAAGCCAGCTAAGTGATCACTTAACTGGCTTGATATAGACTAAGCTATTCGGCTTATTTATACGTTTTTGCCGTGTTCTTTTTGCTGAATATCTTTTGCCAATTTATAGCATTCATTGATATGGTCATTGGCAATTTTCTTAAAAATCGTGTAGCCCATCGTTGCAGCCACTAGTTGGCCGCCAAGTGGGATGAACTTGGTCACTTGTTTGGCAGCGATACGACCACCGAAACCTTGGATGGTTTTTTTGACAATACCACGTGTCGCCATTAGACCAGCGAAATCTACGGTACGGTCTTTTACTGCGCTCCAATGCACTTCGCGAGATTCTAGATTAATAGCTGACTGACGGTCTTCAATGAGACCGAAACGCTCACTAATCTCTGGAATCAGTTGCGTCAACATCCCCGCATCAACTGCCACATCAAAAAATGGTACTGGCACAACTGCTACACCAGCAGAAACCCTAGCGCGTCTTTTTACCATTCCCTGACATTCTTTTTTAACTTTATCAAGGTCTAGGTTAGGGTCGATAGTATTTGGAAGTTTTTCAGCAAGTGGCGTGGTTTTCATAAAGTGTCCTTATAAATAATTAAAATATAAATGATAAAAAGTTCAATAGATAACAAATCTTTCAGTTGCTTACTATTTTATGGATTTATGCGTGGCTTACAATCATTGCTTTGTAGCAAAATGAATGAAATTACTCACACTGTGCACCTTTTTTGTAAGTGATTAAACGAAGGTGATTTACATGAGCTATAAAAATGGCGGTATCAATTACTGCTAATTTGCAGGCATTATTCATCAGGTTGCACAATGCCTAATGATATACAGAGGTAGTATAAATTGTCATTGTGAGCCTCTACTAAAGCCAGTAGAATACGCTCATGCTAAATTTAACCCCCCGTTATACCAGCACTCGCATCGACGAGTTGCCCGCCGCGCTGCAACCATTTGCCGCTCAATCATTCACGCTTGCCCGTCTGTATGCAGGGCGAGGTATCACTGCGCCTGATGAGCTGGAGACTAGCCTATCAGGTCTATTGCCTGCTGAGGCATTACACGGTGTCACTGAAGCCGTGCGCTTATTGGATGTGGCCATTGATGAGCGTCAGCGTATCTTGATCGTTGGTGACTTTGACTGTGATGGTGCCACCAGTACGGCATTGATGATGCGCGCGCTCACAAAGATGGGTGCGGTCGTTGATTTCCTAGTACCAGATCGTTTTAAGTACGGTTATGGCCTGACGCCAGAGATTGTCGAGTTAGGTATTGAGACTTTTCAGCCAGATATGATAGTGACGGTTGATAATGGCATCTCAAGTCACGAAGGGGTAGCGCGCGCCCAAGCTGATGGTATCACGGTGATTATCACCGACCATCATCTCACGACCAAAGAGACGCCACCTGCGGAAGCGGTAGTCAATCCCAATCAGCTAGGTTGTGACTTTGCTAGTAAGGCATTGGTTGGAGTTGGAGTCGCGTTTTATGTGCTCGGACGCTTAGCAAAGCTACGCCGCGAAGCTGGCAAGTCTACGGTACAGGTAAGCCAATATTTAGATTTGGTCGCACTTGGGACGATTGCAGACGTTGGGGTACTGGATAAAAACAACCGTATCTTGGTACATCACGGACTATCAGCTATTCGTCAAGGCCGCTGCTGTATGGGAATATTGGCATTGCTTGAGCAAGCGGGCCGTGATCCTAAGCAGCTTCATGCGCAGGATTTCGGTTTTGTATTAGGCCCACGTATCAATGCAGCTGGGCGCATGGACAATATGTGCATCGGTATCGAATGTTTATTAACTGAAGACTGGAGTACTGCCCAACGTTTAGCACAAGAGCTTGAACAGCTGAACCGTACGCGTCGTCATGTAGAGGGCGAGATGCGTGCACAAGCCGATAGTATCGTACAAGCACTGGCTAATAAAGATAATAACGACGATAGTACGAATGGTGATAGTGATGATAATGGCAGTAACGATGACACAATTATTCAAGCTGTCTCTACTGCTAAAGCCAGCAATTCAGGTGCTCGTAGTATTATTTTATACCAAGATGACTGGCATCAAGGAGTCATTGGCATTGTCGCTGGTCGCCTAAAAGAAAGCCATTATTTACCCAGTATCGTCTTTGCACCAGCAGACACTGAACAAACGGGTGAAGATAGTGCTATTAAAGGTTCTGCACGTTCTATCGCTGGCGTACATATTCGTGATGCGATTGAACAAGTTGCTGAGCGTTATCCAGACTTAATCAGTCATTTCGGCGGGCACGCGATGGCGGCAGGTTTAACCCTCAAGCGCCGCAACTTTGAGGCATTTGTCATAGCTTTTAACGAAGTGATGGCTCAGATGGATGATGAGGTATTTGCAGAGCAAAAATTCACCGATGGACCTTTGCAGGGGAGTGACTTTAGCTTATGGTTTGCCGAGCATTTAGCCGATGCCAGTATCTGGGGTCATGGATTTGCGCCACCGATATTTGACGGTGTGTTCGAAGTACTAAGTTTTAAGATTTTAAAAGACAAACATCTTAAGCTATCGCTGCGCTATCCGGACGTTCAATATCCGATAGAGGCAATTTGCTTTAACTTTGATAATGAGGCTTGGGATTACCGTGCTAAGCAAGTCCATTTATTATTTCAGCTAGACATCAATGAATGGAATGGCAAGCAAAGCTTACAGCTGATGGTCAAAGACTTGGCTGTGATAGAGCAAGGGTAAAGTGACAATGTCAAACCGATAGTACCAATGCGCTTAAATATGGACGCATTGGTATTTTTGAAATGAAGACACGCCCTAGTATCAGTATTTCCACTCTAGTGTGGGAAACTGCCAATCGTAACGAATAGCCAGCATCCGCAAAGTAAAAATCGTACTCATTGTAGAGATGTCAGCTACCCAATCTGTCACGCCTAAATTCTTTAGAGCAAAGTACAGCACACCACCTGTCAACGCTGCGGTGATGTAAATCTCTTGCTGTAGTACCAATGGAATCTCATTGCAAATCATATCGCGAATGATGCCACCAACTACGATAGTAATCACACCTAACAATAGTGCTACAGGCACGTTGGCACCCATACTATCAGCGACTTTGATACCGATCAGCGTAAATGCTGACAGACCAATGGTGTCAGAAAGTTTGAGGAACTTATCCACTCGCCTTGAGTTTGGATGAAAAAATATCTGCATCGCCAGTGATGAAATCGTAATAAGGGTCAGATAGCTCATATCTACCATCCAAAATAATGGATGACGATCCAGAATGACATCACGTACCGTGCCGCCGCCGATAGCAGTGACAATAGACACAAGCAGACAGCCGAAGACATCGAAGTTTTTGTGCTTGGCAAGTATCGTCCCTGAGACGCTACAGGCGATGATGCCAATCATATCAAAGAAATATATCAAAGAGCGCGGGTCAAAAGTAGTGATCAGTACGGTAGGGTCCAATACGATAGCCAACATGGGCAGTTCTCACTATTTTCAATTATTGTCAGTCAAACAAAGGCTATCTAAGTAGAGTCTTGCTCAATCAATCAGTCTACGAGCCGAATAGAAGGCAGATGCCAGTCGAATCTGAGCGCGAGCATACGAACTGCAAAGATAACAAACAGCATAACAAATTCGTTGAGACTGGCACCGACTCCGAAATACTGTAAACATAAATAAGTCACAGACCCTGCGATACTGGCAGTAATATAAATCTCACGCTGTAGCACTAACGGAATCTCATTACAGATGATATCACGTAGCAAACCACCGATAATGGCAGTCCAGACACCCATCATAATAGCAATCAGGGGAGACATATCTAAGGTTAAGGCCACCTTAAAACCAATGACACTAAAAGCGGCCAACCCGATGGCATCAAAGAGCTTCAACGCATTATCAATCTTATGATAAAGGTGAAAGAAGATTTGTAAAATAAGAGAGGTCACCGTGATAACGATCACGTAATTAAGATCAGTCATCCAAAATAGAGGATGACGGTCGAGAGCCATATCACGTAATGTACCACCGCCGATGGCATTGACCATCGCTACCAAGATACACCCAGCGATATCAAAGCCTTTATGCTGCGCAAGTAAAGTTCCTGCAATCGCGCAGGCAACAATACCAACCATGTCCAATAAATATAATAGAATATCAGGAAAAATCACAGCATTACCCATGGTTATAGTGCCAAATCGAGATCATCAAAGTGATAGGTGTTTTTTAAGCGGTTATTCAATGCATGACTGTGGAGAAATGGGCGTAGTGCTATAGCGCCATTTAGCCATCTTTTGCAAAAAATATCAGCCCTACAATAATCAGCCCTATACCGACCAGTCCCATCGCCGAAGGTATAGCGTTATCTAACAATAATATACCCCCAATCAAAGCAAAGATAACTTCACTGGCTTGGGTTGAGTCAACGCCTGCAACCTCGCTTGAAGTAACAGCTTGCTCGCGCGCATACAAAAATATAGTGGTCGCTGCCACGCCTGCTAATAGAGCAACGAGCAACGTATTAATTATTTGTGAGGGGTGGGGCTGGTCAGGGCGCACTATAATGCCCAAAAACAGCCAAAATGGCAAACACCCAAGAGTCATTAGCCACACTTTGTTAAAGGCATTTTGCAGTAGCGTGGTTTCGATAGAAGGAATACGAGCAATTAGATTTTGTAGGGATGAGGTTGCCGCAGTGTTTTTACTTTGAAGTACGATATCGAGGTCGGTAGCATCATATGTCGTAGCTGGCAAATCATAAGCTTCGGATATGAGTGGTTCACTCTGCTCACTGATATCAATACCAATACTGATGCTAGCTCGTTGAGCGTTCAACTCTGCGGCCTTCTGTAATTCAGTATTGCGCGCGCGGGCATTATGAGAAGCCTGCCAAACCAGCTGGTTACCAATTGGGTAGCTAAAAGCAGCGATAAGCGCAGGTAGCGCACCGTAGAGTAGCATTTCAGACATGGGGACGGTGTCGGTTATAGCAGCAGCATGCAGACCTTCGCTGACATTGACGAGCGCCACACCGATAAAGACAATGCCAGCATATACGATGAATTTTTTATCAAAACGTTGACCAAATGCCGATAGCACAAGCAAACTGGCGACGACGGTAAACATAAAGGTAGCCGCTACCACCCATCCCGCAACATGATCTGCGGCATAGCAAATACCAGTATAAAACAGCCCAAATCCGATACTGCCAGTAATGCACCAAAAGCCCCAATGCTGAAGAAAAATTCTCATTAGCGCTTTAATACGACCAAAGCCATGTTGCATAGTAACAACGGCGGTGATAATCAACAGCATAAAGACATAGCGCAGACTCGCTGACCAAAACCAATGTCCACCTGCGCTACTCATAAGCTCATTTAAGATAAATGTCGAGCTAAAAAACGCACCTGCTAGCAAGCCCAATAAAATGAGTTTGATCATACCGCTACCTTATCTATGGCACTCAACGTATTCACACTTGCTGATAGTTACTTTCTGTTTGTTACTTGCGGATAGTTACTTGCCTTTGGCATCTGCCCAAATGATTTTGTGCAATTGCAGCTGAAAGCGAACTGGTAAGGCATCAGCCAACATCCATTCTGCTAGCTCGCGCGCCAATACAGGTACTTCAGGGCTGAGCTGTTCATCGATATCATCTGCGACATTAAACATCGGCGAGAACCATACCGTACCGACCAATTCGTTTAGCTTATACTCGGTCAATTTAGCTTTTGCCCAGTCGTAATCTGTACGATTCATAATGACAAACTTGATTTGGTCATGCTGAGTGAGATAGTCGAGGTTTGACCATAGATTTTTATCGACTTCGCCTGAGCTTGGCGTTTTGAGATCCATTACCTTACTGACTGCTGCTGGCACGTTTTCTACCGTGAGTGCGCCTGCGGTCTCAAGGGATATCTCATACCCATCGCTCAGCAAACGTTTCATCAATTCAATGGCATTTGGCTGTGCTAATGGCTCACCGCCCGTTAGACAGATGCGCTTGCACGGATAACCCTTGATGGTTTCTATGATGGTTTCTAATGATTGACGTTCGCCGCCAGTAAAAGCATATTCGGTATCACAATAGACGCAGCGCAGCGGACAGCCTGTTAGACGTACAAATATCGTCGGCAAGCCTGAAGTGATTGCCTCACCTTGTAAGGAATAAAAAATCTCAGTCAGACGTAACCCTGCTTCAGGGTCAGTGACAGGGATAGCGGCGGTGCGTAATGATGATTCACTCATAATATTTCAAATACAGTTAAAGGTCGATAAGGCGATGAAGCGCTTATCAATCGTAATAAAAAGGCAGGGGATGGTACGAATGATTTTGTGTTTGTATAAAGACAAACTAAAAGAGGATTATAACGTAACGCGTTATATTAAGCTGCAAAAAAGATGCTGGAGACATCCTCCAGCATCTTCATATAAAACAATATTATTCAATAAACAACGGTACTTGCCAAATATTTAGGCTAGGCGTAATAGCTCGTTTACTGATGTTTTTGCACGAGTTTGCGCGTCAACTTTTTTCACGATGATAGCAGCATACAAGCTGTGCGTGCCATCTTCTGACGGTAAGCTACCTGGTACGACAACAGAACCTGCTGGTACACGGCCACGATGAATCTCGCCAGTTTCGCGATCATAGATGCGCGTCGATTGACCGATATAGACACCCATAGAGATGACCGCGCCTTCTTCAACGATAACGCCTTCAACGATTTCAGAGCGCGCACCGATGAAGCAGTTGTCTTCGATGATAGTAGGGTTTGCTTGCAATGGCTCTAATACACCGCCGATCCCAACGCCACCTGACAGATGCACGTTTTTACCGATTTGAGCACATGAACCAACAGTCGCCCATGTATCAACCATCGCACCTTGATCGACATAGGCACCGATGTTGACGTATGACGGCATCAATACTGCGCCTGCTGCGATGAATGAACCTCTACGCGCGACAGCTGGTGGTACAACGCGTACGCCTGCTTCTTTAAACTGTGCTTCGGTCCAGTTAGCAAATTTAGTTGGAACTTTGTCATAGAACTGTACGTGTTCGCCAGCGGCTTGGACGTAGTTGTCGTTTAGGCGGAAAGACAATAGTACGGCTTTTTTGGCCCACTGATTGACGACCCATTCGCCATCTTTCTTTTCTGCTACGCGCAGGCTACCGTTATCTAGTTGCTCAAGTACTTGATTGATAGCATCGCGCACGTCTTGTGGCATATTAGCTGGGCTGTATTCGTTGCGATTTTCAAAAGCTTGTTCGATGGTTTGTTGTAATGACATAAAGGTTCCTAAAATGAATGAAAGGGAGGGTGATCTTAATGTTATGGTTAAAGACTTATATGACCCAGCCTAAAGAAAATTCAAGGTATGGCTTGGTCCAAAAACTTGCTTGCCGTATTGTCGCTAATTTGACCACTTTTAGCAAACGCGTTGAGGGTCTTATTATGACAATATTAAAGGAGTCGTTTTTAAATATCCTCTCAAAACGACTCCTTTATCATGATTTAATCGTCTGTCGTGTTGGTCTCTATCCACTCTAAAATGTCTTGATAAACGGTCTGTTTATCCTTTTCGTGCAGCACTTCATGGCGCATATTAGGATACAGCTGAATATCGACATGACTGAAATGACGCTTGTCCAGACGCGTGACAACCCTACGTATACCGCGACCCATTTCACCAATCGGATCATCTTCACCGCTAATAAACAGCATCGGGAAGTTTTTGGCAATAGTAGTAGCCCAGTTTTTATTCAGTCCAGTATCCATGAGCGTAAACAATGTCATAAAGCCATTATTGGTAAAGTCAAAACCAGTCTTAGGATCGGCTTCATAGGCTTCAATGTTTGCGGTATTTTCACTGAGCCACGCAAACTGTGAGGACGAATTGCGATCAGATAGTTGGCTGTTAAGGACTTTATTCATCACCTTGGCAAAAACTGTATTCGGTTGTCTTGGAGCGACTCTGGCCAGTAGCTTGTTAATAGGTAATAACACCTTGGCCAGTGGGTTGGCGTCTGCGGAACCCATTAGGATGGCGCCTGTGAAATTATGCGCATGATGTTTCAGTACGTTACGCACGATAAATGAGCCCATCGAGTGACCCATCACAAAATGCGGAACGTCTGGATGACGGTCTTTTAGGCTATCGGCCATCACAATTACGTCTTTTAATAGCGACTGTACTGGATGCTCCTCACCAAAAAATCCGAGATCGGCTTCAGTCTTGATAGTCTGTCCATGACCCAAATGATCGTAAGTGGCCACAGCGATACCATTATCTGCCAAAAACTGTGCAAAATCGCTATAGCGACCGCTGTGCTCTGCCATGCCATGCACAATCAATAAAGTCGCGCTAATCTCGACGTCTTTGCTACTTGGTTCAAAAAAGTCATGATGCAAGTAGTGAATATTGTCAGAAGACAAAATGTGATCGTTACTGGTATCGATGTTGGTGCTCATGTAATGTTCCTTGATTACTTATAATTTTCATTAACGGTTTTGACGATGTTTCTCAAATAATGGGTCAAGCAACGCAATTTATCATGCGGCTCTTATAATGTCCTATTGTACTGGGCGATGATAAATAATTTCACCTTATTTTATGATTTTAATTCAGTTATACAAAATCTCATTCTACTAATAACGGTTAAAGCAGTAACTATGATTGAATCCGTATAAGCCACATGAATCACATAAGCCATTTACGCTCTTACTGTTTGCCCGCAACAGACTGGTCTTATTTATATGATACTTTTAAATGAGTTTTTAAAGTCATTTATATCAATCAACATTCGATCAAACACTAACAGCAACTAACCACCTTGATAAAATCATCTATGACGAAATTTTTACCGAAAAAGACACTACTATTGGCAGGCGCAGGTCACGCTCACATTGGTATATTACGCCGACTTAGCGCCGCGCGTTTAAAGGATGCCGATACGATAGAGGCAGACATTCACTTAATTAGTGAGCAGCCGCAAACCATCTATTCTGGCATGTTACCGGGTTGGATGGCAGGGCATTATCAGCTGCATGATATCAGTATCGATATCAAATCGCTCTGTGTGCGAGCAGGTGTGCGCTTTATTCAGCAGTCGCTTGTACAAGTAAACGCAGCGTCAAACAAGGTGGTTACGACTGGCGATGAACAAACGAATTTTGATTACGATGTCTTGTCTTTAAATACGGGCGCAGATACAGACATGCGTTGGCTACGTGACCACAATGGCTACAACGAGCATAAAAGCGATAGTGATGATAGTGATGTTGGCGCTGTTAATACCTATGCTAATACTGACGTGATTGCTATACGACCGTTATCAACATTTATCACTCAATGGCAGCAGATTCTAAAAGATACTCAACAGTCTGAAAGGTATCAATTGGCTATTATTGGGGCAGGAGCTGCGGCCATAGAGTTGGTCATGGCAGCCCAAGTCGCGCTACGGAACATCAACCGTAACCATCAGGTGACATTAGTATGCGGCGAGAATCTCTTGTCAGGGTTTAATTCGGGCTTTCGTCACCGAGTTGTTAAGCAGCTAGATCGTCATGGTATTACGGTAATTCGAGAACGAGCAACGGATTATCGCGATGGTAAATTATCGACCACGCATAAATCATTGCCTATAAATGCTGTCATCGCTGCGACTGGCGTCATAGGCTCGGCATGGACGGCTTCTACGGATTTGGAGATAGAAGGTAATGGGTTTGTCGCGGTAAACGATAAGCAGCAAAGTGTCTCTCATCCTAATGTGTTTGCGGTTGGTGATGTGGCGACACGAATCGATAAATACGTGGCGCATTCGGGGGTTCACTCAGTGCATGGCGGTGCTGTCGAAGCCGATAATTTGTTGGCTTATCTACAAGATAGCGTAATGAAGAGCTATCAGCCAAAGTCACGCACGCTATACCTGCTATCGTGCGGCGATAAATATGCCATTGGTAGTTGGGGCAATATAAATCTACAAGGTCGCTGGGTATGGCATCTCAAAAAGTATATTGATAAGCGCTTCATAGAGGCGGATAAGGGTTAATGCTCATTTGGAATAAACCATAAAATCCATCTGATTAGTCATCAATGCGTATTCATAATCAGGTATGATTGATTAGATAAACCGTAAAGTAAGCAATCAGGTTTTACGTTGTAAATATTAAAAATAAACAGTAAAAGCAATGCGCTACCTTTGTTTTCTAATCTTTAATTTTACGTTGCTATCCTTTTTTAGTTGTACTGCTAACAGGATTTTAGACCACCATGAAATCAACAATTGAGTTACTTGAGCATACGGATTTTCCAGCGATAAAACGACGTCAACTGACCATATTGCAAGTGAATATGGGCTATTTATGCAATATGTCTTGCGTACATTGTCATGTGGCTGCCAGCCCTTATCGTACCGAGATGATGTCGCGTGAATTGGTCGAGTTGATACCAGAAGTATTGCAAGCACAAAATATCGATACGCTTGATTTGACAGGCGGTGCGCCTGAGATGCACGAGGATTTTAAGTATTTGGTCAAGGCCGCTCGGGCATTAGGCGTCAAAGTGATAGACCGCTGTAACCTGACCATTCTTATGGAAGAGGGTTATGAGGATATGGCGCAGTTTTTAGCAGACAACCAAGTGGAAGTGGTGGCTTCTTTGCCTTGTTATTCCTTAGAAAACGTAGACAAACAGCGCGGTAAAGGTGCGTTTGATGACAGTATATTAGGATTGCAGAAGCTCAATCAGTTGGGCTATGGCAAGCCTGATTCAGATTTAACATTAAACTTGGTCTACAACCCACAAGGTGCGACGCTGCCGCCCAATCAACAGCAGCTTGAAGCAGATTACAAGCGTGAGCTAAAAGTACACTTTGATATCGAGTTTAATCATTTATTTGCCCTAACAAACATGCCGATTCAGCGGTTTGGTGCGGTGCTATTGGCAAAAAAACAGTTCCACCCGTATATAGATTTGCTCAAAGCTAATTATATGGCTGCTAATTTGGCCGAGGTTATGTGCCGTTCGACCATTAGTGTCAATTGGTTGGGTGAGCTGTTTGATTGTGATTTCAATCAGCAGTTAGAAATTCCTGTTCCAAACAAGTCACGGCGACACCTAAGTGATTTGTTAACGCAAAACCCTTCTGGTGATGACATCGCCATTGCTGACCACTGCTATGGCTGTACAGCAGGACAGGGCAGTAGCTGTGGCGGCGCGTTAGAAGAAGAGGCAGTAGAACCAGCGTTAGTAGACACGCCTTAGTCGTTCAATATAAGTACTTTTGGCATAGATAAAAAAACATAAATAAAAAACAATCAGTGTAAACGGAGTAAGCCTTATGTCAGTATTTAATTTTTCAGCGAAGACATTTTTCGCACAACCAGTGATTGCCACGACTATTTTATTAGCAAGTGTGGCCGCTCATGCTGACTTTAACCATCAGAGTTGGGATGGTTTATTAAATAAGCATGTGACCATGACCAACGGTGGTAAAGCTTCAGTGGTCAATTATGCTGGCATGAAAGCAGATCAAAGTAAGCTGACAAGCTATCTAGAGGCGACGAGCAAAGTGTCTCAATCAGAGTTCAATCGTTGGAGTAAAAACGAGCAGTTGGCATTTTTAATCAACGTTTATAACGCTGGTACGGTTGATTTGGTATTGACGAAATATCCAAATGTTAAATCTATCAAAGATATCGGCGGACTGTTTGGGTCACCATGGAAGCAAGAGTTTGTTTCGCTACTCGGTAAGACGCGCTCACTTGATGATATCGAGCACAACCTGATTCGTGGCTCTAAACGCTACAACGATCCGCGCATTCATTTTGCGGTCAATTGTGCCAGTATCGGTTGCCCTGCATTGCAAGATGATGCCTTTACCGGCAAGCGTTTAGACAGTCAGTTAGAGCAGGCAACGTCTAAGTTTTTAGCAGACAGTAGCCGCAATAGTCTCAAAGGCGATACGCTAAGAGTGTCACCAATTTTTAAATGGTATAAAGAAGATTTTGCAACCAACTGGCGCGGTACAAAAGATTTGGCAGGGTTTTTAGGTCGTTATAGCTCGTCATTAGGATTGAGCAAAGCTCAGACAGCAGATCTCAAACAAGGCAAGATAAAAATAAGCTATACCGACTACAACTGGAATTTGAATAAAAAATAAGCCAGTTTTTAATCCTACTAGTTGATTAACGTGACGGTATATTCATTGAAACTCTCCATCATCATTCCGATATTAAATGAAGCGGACAACTTGCCTGAGCTTATGGCTCATATTGTCCGTCTCGATCCAGCACCGCAGCAAGTGATATTGGTCGATGGTGGTTCAGTGGATGGTTCGGTTGCTATCGCCAACAATTTGCTCAAAAGTACAGAGGTTGCTCAATCAGCTATCGACTGGCGTATTATCGACTCTACGGTAGGGCGTGCACAGCAGATGAATGCGGGCGCTATGTTAGCAACAGGTGACGTGTTGCTATTTTTACATGCCGATACCGAGCTGCCAGCTGACGCGATAGACAACGTTCAACAGGCAGTAGCTCAGTATGACTGGGGACGTTTTGATGTCCGTTTAGATAGTCGTGAGCCATTGTTAAAAATCGTCGGATTAATGATAAATCAGCGCTCACGTCTAATGGGTATCGCCACTGGCGATCAAGCAATATTTATCAAAAAATCCGTGTTCGAACAGATTGGTGGCTATCCTGATCAGCCATTGATGGAAGATATTGAGCTCTGTAAACGTCTAAAGAAAATTGCTCGACCAGCTTGTCTAAAAAGCAAAGTCACGACCTCAGCGCGGCGTTGGCAGCAGCATGGTACATGGCAGACAATTTTTTTGATGTGGCATTTGCGCTTTGATTATTGGCGCGGCGTATCGCCTGATGTTTTAAAGCAACGCTACTATAAGTAATGAAGTTGTTTGATTTATCAACATGATAGACAAGATAAGAAAGAGTTCATACTGGTGCATTTGACTAATTGAGAGACCGTTATAGTGACAGCTGATTTATCTGCAAGACAGCAAGATACCTGCATCCTTCTTTTTGCAAAATATCCAGCGCGCAATAAGGCAAAAACCCGCTTACAGCCAGCACTGGGTATAGATGGCGCTGCATGTATGGCAAGGCAATTCTTACTGCATAGTATTGATCAGGCTATTGATACGGGTTTTTCCGTTGAGTTATGTGTGAGTCCAGCACCAACAGATCCATGCTGGCAAGCGCTTGATTTGCCTGACTCGTTGCGTTGGTCTACGCAGGCCGACGGTGATTTGGGTTTGCGTATGTTGATAGCCAGTCAGCGCGCATTGCAACGTTTTAAAAAGGTTGTGTTAATTGGTACGGACTGTCCTAGTCTTACGTCAGCATGTATTCAGACAGCGGTACAGCAGCTAAACCAGCATGATGCGGTCATGATTCCAGCGACTGATGGTGGTTATGTACTGTTAGGATTTAGAGAGGTTGATGCAAGCTTGTTTTCGGACATTGTTTGGAGTACAGCTAGTGTTGCTGCTGTCACTAAGCAGCGTATGGAGGCACTAGGTTGGACACTGGCACTATTTGACCCTTTGCGCGATATTGATGAGCCTAAAGATCTAGTGCATTTACCGTCAGGCTGGCTAGATTCTTACATCAATATTAAGGTCGATAATAGCTGATAACGCATAGTTAATAACTAGGTCAATAAACTCACTAACGTAGTTGTATATTCTAAAATGATTTACTAAGATTTTTAACTGGATGGCACATTCAATAAGGATATTGTTATGCATGACGTCGTGCAAAATTATTATGGCAAAGAGTTACAGAGTACCGATGATTTAAAGACTTCGGCTTGTTGTGATATTAGCAATATGCCTGAGTGGCTCAAGCCATTACTCGCAAACATTCATGATGAAGTGTTGAATCGCTATTATGGCTGTGGTCTGGTATGTCCAGCACTGCTCGAAGGCTGCAGAATTTTAGATTTGGGCAGTGGTTCAGGCCGAGATGTCTATGCGTTGGCACAATTGGTTGGTGAGAGTGGCCACGTAATCGGTGTTGATATGACCGATGAACAGCTAGCCGTTGCCAGACAGCATCAAGCCTATCATGTCGATAAGTTTGGCTATGATAATGTGACATTTTTGCACGGTTATATTGAAAAGCTAGATGAGTTAGACCTTGAGGCTAATAGCTTTGATATTATCGTCTCCAATTGTGTTATCAATTTATCACCAGACAAAGCTGCGGTCATGGCCAGTGTGCAGCGTTTGCTGAAACCTGGTGGAGAGTTTTATTTTTCTGATGTCTATGCCGATCGCCGTATCCCGCAACACTTAATTGATGACCCAGTTTTATATGGCGAATGTTTGAGCGGCGCGTTGTATTGGAAGGATTTTAACCGTTTGTCACGAGATGCAGGATTCTTAGACGTACGTTTGGTTGAAGATCGCCCACTTGAGATTACAGATCCTGCTTTGGCGGCTAAAATTGGTGATATTCAGTTTTTCTCTGCAACTTACCGCTTATTTAAAATTGACTCGCTTGAGGATGCTTGCGAAGATTACGGACAAGCGGTGATATATAAAGGAACTATCGAGCAGTCCCCGCATCGTTTTGATCTCGATAAACATCATGCTATCGAAGCTGGTCGGGTATTTCCAGTATGTGGCAATACGTTTCGCATGCTGCAAGAATCGCGCTTTGCGCCGCATTTTGAGTTTATCGGTGATGACAGTCGCCACTACGGTATTTTTGCGGGCTGCGGTGAGCTAATGCCATTTACTCAACCTATGATGTTAGTATCTGGTGCAGGTGGTTGTTGTTAACATTAAAGTGATGTATTTAGTATAAATTTCGAATATACATGCTAAATTATAGAAAAGGCCATTATTTTAGTTAATGGCCTTTTTTGACTTGATTGAAGTCAGATTAAGACTAAACCGATTAGCAGTAGTCAGTTTAAGATGGAGAGTAAATATCAAGATTACGCTAGCAAGGCGGCCAGTCTGATTTTAGTATGCTCGTTCATCGCATCTATAGGTGTGACCAATGCTTGTGTAAGAGCATTATGGGCGATTGACTCAGGTAGTTCGGCAGCAATCAAAGCCACGGCTTTCTGTATCACTTTTTGAGCATTGTCCGCATTTTTCATTAGGTTTTTTATCGCATAGTCGGCACTGACGGCTTCTTCCGTCGGATGCCAACAGTCGAAGTCTGTCACCAGAGCTAACGTGGCATAAGCAATACTGGCTTCACGTGCCAATTTGGCTTCTGGCATATTGGTCATGCCAATAATATCTGCCTGCATCTGACGATACCATTCTGACTCTGCCCGAGTTGAGAATTGAGGCCCTTCGATACAGACATAAGTTGCCTTAAAATGACTGCTACCTTCTACAATATTTGCTTGGTCATAAGCGCGCGTCAAGATGTCTGCTAGGACAGGGCATAGTGGGTCTGCCATCGACACATGAGCGACGGCACCTTCGCCAAAGAAAGTACTCGCTCGCTGCTTAGTCATATCAATCATTTGATCTGGAATGACCATGTCTAATGGCTTAAGATGCGCTTGCAATGAGCCAACTGCTGATACGGATACGATATAGCGTACCCCAAGCGTTTTTAGCGCATAGATATTGGCACGATAAGGCACTTCAGACGGGGTCAGTCTGTGGCCCTGACCATGCCGTGTTAGAAATGCGACTGTCACTCCCTCAAGCTCACCTAAGACAATATCATCAGATGGACTGCCATAAGGCGTCTGTATCGTCACACTGCGTTTGTTGGTCAGCGATGACATTTGGTAGAGACCGCTGCCACCGATGATAGCAATATCAGCAGATAACGTTGCCAGTACTTCCGTGTGGGGTATTGTCATAAGGACTATCCGAATGGGTTAACAAAAGAGAGACACAGACTAGTGCCATGTAACATCCTGAACCAAAAATAGCTCAGATAAAATATAGCAGAACTTTTGCCCTTATAGTTATAAATCGAGAATTCTCATTAATTTGCTATATCTAAAAATTCTTAAGAAATAATGCGATGTGACAATATTTTCCAGATATAGATAAAGGTTTACAATAGCGACGATTTTTGTTTTAATATTTATTAAATGGAACTTTGTTTCGCATAGCAAAACATACATATATGTTAGCTTAATTAATGAATGCCCTATATTTTCTCTGATAGCTTTAAATATAAGGTATTGAAAGAAAAAGAGAAAGTAAGCTAAGGTTTATTTATTGATAGAATTACTATATTATTACTCGTCTGTAACGTATTTATGTATAAATACGGATATTGTTAAACGTATAAAACCGATCACTTCAAGGATGAATTCAATGCTTAATTCTTTAAAATCCCCGTTACTTTTGTCAGCTATGTTGAGTGCTGCGTTAGGTCTAACTGCATGCTCATCTCCAAGCTCAGAAGGCAGTGATACTGCATCTGCAGATAGCGCGGAAACAGATACTGCAGCAGATAAGCTTGATACTAAGTTTTTGACCATCGCTACTGGCGGTGCGTCTGGCCCTTACAACATCATTGGTACTTCATTGTCTGAAGTCTATGTCAAAACTTTTGGCGTAAACTCAAAAACTCAAACTACTGGTGCATCAGTTGAAAACGTCAATCTATTGACCCAAGGCAAGGTCGACATGGTCTTGGCTCTGAGTGACGTGGTGACGGATGCTGTCGAAGGTAAAAACAACTTTGAGCAGCCAATCACTAACATTCAACAGATTGCTGTTTTGTACCCTAATGTGGTGCAAATCGTAACCTCAAAAAAATCTGGTATTAAAAACATTGAAGATTTACGAGGCAAGCGCATTGCGGTAGGCGATCAAGGTTCTGGTACAGAAGTCAATGCTCGTACTTTACTTGAAGGGTTTGGTATCACATATGATGATGTCACCGTTGATTATCTAGGCTTTGCTGAAGCCGCTGATGGTATGAAAGCAGGTAAGATCGAAGCGGCATTCTTTAGCAGCGGTCTACCAAACTCATCTTTGATGGAGCTAGAGCAAGGCTTAGATTTACAGATTGTCACTATCAACCAAGACAAGCTAAAAGAAATCATTGCGACCAAGCCTTACTTCAAAACCTTTGAGATTCCTGCTGGCACTTATGGCAACGAAACAGCCGTACCAACTGCTGCAATTATGAATGCACTATTGGTTAGCTCTGACCTATCTGAAGCAGATGGTTATAAACTAACCAAAGCATTGTTCGATAATTTAGATGGTCTAAAAACAGCTCACCAAGCGGCCAATGATATCAGTCTAGAAACCGCTCGTGATGGCATGGTAGCCCCAATCCATCCTGGAGCTAAAAAGTACTATGACGAACAAGCAGCCAAGTAATTCATTATGGTTATCAACTGGCGCGGCATTTATTGCAGCGCTGGTTTTTTTTACGTTATGGTTAGGCTCTACGCTTCAGTCTGTCGTGGAAGTGCGAGTCGCAGGCGTAGACGGTGCTGATGATAAGGTTTGTTACTTCACTGAGCCTGGCTTTCAGCTACGTTGGATACATTCTGTAGAAAAACAGTGGTGGGAAGAGCAGTATCAACGCATAGACGGCAGCAGTACAGAAGGTGCTGAGCTGTTATTGACCACGACCTATTTTGAAGCGTTCGGTGCAGGGACACCCTCCACCGAAATGCTCGCTCCTATACAAAAGCCTGGCTATCTGGGTTATCAAATCAACGAAAAACTGCCTCGCCTTAATTGGGTCGTATCTAGACTGACCAAAGGTGAAATGAATTATGGTGGTCATCGTTTCTTGATTCACCAGTGGGTGCCAGACTATTCTGAAGTGGTGATCATGCCTAAGACGTATGATTTAATTGATAGATTTAAAAAGGACTTTTGTCATGAACTCCCAAGTGACGGATCAAGGTAGTGTGACTATCATGCCAGATGCTCAAGTTGATAACGATGCTGAGGCGGATGCGGTCAACCGAGCAGTATTGGAAAAATATGACCGAGAGTCAATCACGCGTCATATCACTCAAGGACCAGTAAAATATTTTATCGCTGGCATTTGTATACTCTATTCACTGTTTCATTTATATATCACTTTTAATCCAATGCCAGCATTGCTACAGCGCTCTGTACACGTGGGCGTTGGTTTTGCATTGATATTCCTAATTTTTCCAGCCAGCAAAAAAAGCAGTCGTAAGCGAGTGGCATGGTATGACTGGATTTGGTTTGCCTTGTCTCTATCCGGTATGGGCTATCTCATCTATGAGTATCAAGATATTGTCACCTCGCGTGGCGGTATGGCCAATCAGGTCGATGTGATATTTTCCTTGATTACGGTAGTCTGCGTACTAGAGGGCAGTCGCCGCATCACTGGTTGGATTTTGCCAATCTTGGCCGGCATATTTTTGGCCTATCCATTTGTCAGTCATTTAGACTTTATGCCTGACAGACTTTTGACTCGCCCTTATGATATGGGTGATATCTTTGGTCAATTATTCTTGAAAACAGAAGGTTTGTACTCTGTTGCGATTGGTGCCTCGGTTACCTTTATCTTCTTATTTATTCTCTTCGGTGCATTCTTAGCACGCTCGGGAATGGGGCAGTTATTTAATGATTTAGCATTGGCCATCGCTGGTCATAAAAAGGGCGGACCTGCAAAAGTAGCGGTTATCTCTAGTGGCTTTATGGGCAGTATCAACGGCTCAGCTTTATCCAATGTGGTTAGTACGGGTGCCTTTACCATTCCGTTGATGAAAAAGGTCGGCTATCATAAAGATTTCGCAGGTGCAGTTGAAGCCAGTGCTTCGGTTGGTGGACAGATCTTGCCACCGATTATGGGTGCCAGTGCCTTTATTATGGCTGAGACAACAGGCTTGCCGTATAGCACGATTGCCTTAGCAGCATTATTACCAGCGATATTGTACTATTTAGGCGTCATCGCGCAGGTGCATTTCCGCGCTGGACGTCGTGATCTAAAAGGTATTGCTAAAGAAAATCTACCAGCGGTAAAAGAAGTATTAAAAGCCCGCGGTCATATGCTATTGCCGATTGTCTTCTTGATTTTCTTATTAATCAGAAACGTACCTGTGGGATATGCAGCAGCTTATACCATTGGTTTTACCGTTGTGATCAGTATGCTACGCGCCGAAACGCGCATGAGCTTTTCTGATATTTTGGGTGCATTAGAAGATGGTGCGCGTCAGTCACTTGCAGTCATGGCGGCCTGTGCTGTTGTTGGTATTATCATTGGAGTTGTGAGTCTGACCAGTTTTGGTACAGTAATGACATCCTCTATCGTTACGCTAGGCGCAGGGTCGTTATTTTTCACGCTTATCTTAACGATGTTGGCATCAATGGTTTTGGGCATGGGACTGCCATCTATTCCTGCCTATATCATTACGGCGACGATGGCTGCGCCAGCATTGGCCGGTTTTGATATTCCAATCTTGTCAGCGCACATGTTTGTTTTCTATTTTGGTATCTTTGCCAATATTACACCGCCTGTGTGTCTTGCAGCCTTTGCGGGTGCAGGTATATCCGGTGGAGATCCGATGAAAACAGGGTTCTTGTCCCTCAAACTTGCCCTCGCGGGATTCATCGTGCCGTTCATGTTTATCTATAATCCAACGATGTTGATGATAGATCCAACCGGTTTGGCAGTTACAGCAAAAGATTTCCCGCTGCCACCTATTGTAGATATCATTACAGTGGTAGCGACTTCAGTGACAGGTGTCATTGCACTGAGCTCGGCACTTGAAGGCTACTTCAGAGGCGGTATGAATACGGTGACTCGTGTCATCTTAGCTATTGGCGCTTTATTATTGATTTATCCTGAGATTACCACTGGTATCGCAGGTGGTATTATTGTCCTCGGTATTGCTGCATTCAATATAAAAACAGCTGGAAAGCCAACGCCTACTTTAACCGTGTAAAGCGTTAGGTTTAATCATTCGTAAGTCTAATAAAGCTAAAAAAAGGGTGAATAACAAATTCGTTATTCACCCTTTTTAATATTCTCGAGATGTCGTAATAACTGTCTTAGCTACTGTTCTTAGCGGCTGTTCTTCACAATTACTTTCATCTCACTTGATTACTAAATTAGCAGCCAAGTTTACCTTCAGCTTCTAATGCTTTTTTACTACGGATAGGTGCTGGGCAGTCTTCGCCATAGTACTGACGATCTGCAAAGTAGCTTGAGCGTACCATTGGACCTGCCCAAATGCTAAAGAAGCCAATCTTTTTACCGTAGTCCATATAGCGTTGGAACTCGTCTGGATGGACATAACGATCAACAGGCGCATGGTTTTTACTAGGCTGTAGATACTGACCGATAGTGATCATATCTACATCATGAGCTTTTAGATCATCGAGTAGGGCATAGATCTCTTCTTCTGTCTCGCCAAGACCAACCATAAAGCCGCACTTGGTGGCGATATCAGGACGACGCTCTTTATAAATCTTAAGCAAATCTAGCGAATGCTGATAGTCAGAACCTGGACGGAAAGCTTTGTATAAACGCGGTACCGTTTCGATATTGTGGTTAAACACATCTGGTGCGGTCTCTGTCAATAAATCCAATGCAATATCCATACGACCACGGAAATCTGGTACTAGGATTTCAATCAAACAATTTGGGCTAAGCGCTCTTGATTCGTTTAGCACTTCCACAAAATGTCCAGCACCGCCGTCTTTTAGATCGTCACGATCGACAGAAGTGATTACGGCATACTTAAGCTGTAAACCTTGAATCGTCTCAGCAGTATGACGCGGCTCATCCTTGTCTAGCTCATTAGGACGACCATGACCTACATCACAGAATGGGCAGCGACGCGTACAGATATCACCCATGATCATAAAGGTGGCTGTACCATCAGCGAAGCACTGTGGCAGGTTAGGGCAGGCCGCTTCTTCACAAACGGTATAAAGCTTTTGCTCACGCAAGGTTGCTTTGATACGAGCGACTTCAGCAGGCGAGGACATTTTCACCCGAATCCAATCAGGCTTTTTCTTTGCCTCGACAGTCGGGATCACCTTAATTGGGATACGGGCAACTTTGTCATAGCCACGTAGCTTTTCGCCTTGGATGGCTTTTTTTGGTTTGGCCTTAGCAGCAGGTACATGTGTTTGTACGGCAGTTGTCATAATGGAGTTATCTCTTAACCCTTTATATTATAAGGGTTTATGGAATTATCAGAATGTTTTATGAGTGCAGATATTATAGCAGAAATTTGGTCGTCAATTTTTAAACAATATTGTTAAGATTACTATGATTGCTCGGACGACCATAGTTTTAAATATCTATATCGATTTCTAACTCATTCAGTATATCTATGGCGGCGCGAAACGCTTCTTGCGTGGCGGGTGCACCGCAGTACGGCAAGCTGTGCATGAGCACTTCTCTAATCTCAGCGACACTGGCCCCATTGTTAATGGCACCGCGTATATGACCTTTCAACTCGTTTGGGCTTTTTTGGGCAATTAAAAAGGCAATAGTGATTAATGAGCGATACTTACGCGGTAATACTGAGTCATCTTGCCAAGTGCTGCCCCAAGCGTGTTCAATAATCCAGTCTTGCAGTGGCTGAGTAAATCCTGTGGCAGCATCAAGCGAGCGTTTGACATGCTGCTCACCCATGACCTCAGTGCGTACCTTGAGACCATTGTCATAGTTAGTATTGTTGTCCGTATTGCTATCAGTCATATCGTCGTCCTTAATATTTTTACCAAAATGTTTTTATCAAATCGACTGTTAATAAATCAACTGCTAATCAATCGATATTGCTACATTTCTTTAAGCGAAATTTTATCGAAGTTGTTTCTTACGAAATCGTATATCAGTCATATGGTGTCTGCTCAGTCATAAAGCAAGCGCTGATTGATAAGCGTAATCAGGCAAATGCCAGTTATAATGAGCGCTACAATCATATTATTGATGGCACTATTTTTATAATAAATGTTCAATATGGCCTTACTATGCGCCTTTTCAGAGCTGAGCCATTAACATTCAAAGCGTTTTAAGCTATGATTGCACGGATAATTATTTCATATAGTATATAGACGCAGGCAGTCATGCTGACTACCCACGTAATGTGCTACACCCCAACTGACGAGGACGACTATTGTGTTAGAAGCTTATCGTAAACATGTCGAAGAACGTGCTGAGCTAGGAACTGTACCCCTACCACTAAATGAAAAACAAGTAGTAGAGTTGGTTGAATTATTAAAGAACCCGCCTGCAGGCGAAGATGCGTTCTTGATGAACCTATTAGAAAACCGTATCCCTGCTGGTGTTGACCAAGCAGCATACGTTAAAGCGGCATTTTTGGCTGCTATCTTAAAGGGTGAAACATCATCACCACTTATCAGCAAGCAAAAAGCTGTCGAAATCCTAGGCACTATGCAAGGTGGCTACAACGTTCAGCCACTAGTTGCTGCACTAGATGATAGCGAAGTTGCACAAGACGCTGCTGAAGCATTAAAGAAAACTTTGCTAGTATTTGACGCGTTCAATGACGTGACTGAAAAAGCTGAAGCTGGCAACACTATTGCGAAAGAAGTGATTCAGTCTTGGGCTGACGCAGAATGGTTCTTGAACCGTGCTGAAGTACCAAAGAAAACCACTTACACGACGTTTAAAGTAACTGGTGAGACCAATACGGATGACTTGTCACCTGCGCAAGACGCATGGAGCCGTCCTGATATCCCATTACATTCACTAGCCATGCACAAAAACTCTCGCGACGGCATCAATGCTGACCAAGAGGGCGTTGTTGGCCCAATGAAGCAAATCGAAGCGCTTAAAGAAAAAGGCCATCCGCTAGCCTATGTTGGTGATGTTGTTGGTACTGGTTCTAGCCGTAAGTCTGCAACCAACTCAGTATTGTGGTTGATGGGTGAAGATATCCCTAACGTGCCAAACAAGCGTGGCGGCGGTCTAGTACTTGGTAACAATATCGCTCCTATCTTCTTCAACACGATGGAAGATTCTGGCGCATTGCCAATCGAAAAAGTGGCAGTTGATAACCTAAACATGGGTGATGTATTTGACATCTATCCGTACGAAGGCAAAATCACTAAGCATGACTCTGATGAAGTACTATCAACGTTCTCACTAAACTCACCAACATTGCTTGATGAAGTTCGTGCTGGCGGCCGTATTCCATTAATCGTTGGTCGTGGTTTGACTAACCGTGCTCGTGAATACATGGGTCTTGGTCATTCAGACATCTTTGCTAAGCCAGAAGAGCCAGCTGATACTGGTAAAGGCTTTACGCTTGCACAGAAAATGGTTGGCAAAGCTTGTGGTCTGTCAGGCGTACGTCCAGGTATGTACTGTGAGCCTAAGATGACGACTGTCGGCTCTCAGGATACGACTGGTCCGATGACGCGTGATGAGCTAAAAGACTTGGCATGTTTGGGTTTCCAAGCAGACCTAGTGATGCAGTCATTCTGTCATACTGCTGCTTATCCAAAGCCAGTTGACGTAGAGACTCAGCACACACTACCTGACTTTATCATGAACCGTGGCGGCGTAAGCTTACGTCCAGGTGATGGTATCATTCACTCATGGTTGAACCGTATGCTACTTCCAGATACCGTTGGTACTGGTGGTGACTCGCATACTCGTTTCCCAATGGGTATCTCGTTCCCAGCGGGTTCTGGTCTAGTTGCTTTCGCAGCTGCAACTGGTGTAATGCCACTTGATATGCCTGAATCTGTCCGTGTTCGTTTTGTTGGTGAGCGTCAAGCTGGTATCACCCTACGTGACCTAGTACATGCTATCCCTTATCAAGCGATTAAAGAAGGTTACTTGACGGTCGATAAGAAAGGTAAAATCAACGAGTTCAACGGCCGTATTCTTGAGATCGAAGGTCTGGAAGATTTGACCGCTGAGCAAGCGTTTGAATTATCTGATGCCTCAGCTGAGCGTAGTGCTGCTGGTTGTACCATCACTTTGTCTGAAGCATCAGTGACTGAGTACCTAAACTCAAACATCACGCTGCTTAAGTGGATGATTTCAGAAGGCTATGGCGATGCACGTACGATCAGCCGCCGTGTTGAGCAAATGCAAGAGTGGTTGGCTAACCCAAGCCTCATGCGTGCTGACGACGATGCTGAATACGCGATCGACATCACTATCGATATGAGCGAAATCAAAGAGCCTATCCTTTGCTGCCCGAACGATCCAGATGATGCAAAAACGCTAGCAGACGTGGCTGGTGATACCATTGATGAAGTATTCATTGGTTCATGTATGACTAACATCGGTCACTTCCGTGCCGCTGGTAAATTGCTACAAGACGTACCAGCAGGTAGCTTGAAGACTCGTCTATGGATTGCACCACCTACTAAGATGGATGCACGTCAGTTGATGGAAGAAGGTTACTACAACATCTATGCACAAGCCGGCGCTCGTACTGAAATGCCAGGTTGTTCACTATGTATGGGTAACCAAGCACGTATCGCACCGAAATCTACTGCGGTATCGACTTCAACTCGTAACTTCCCGAACCGTCTAGGTCAAGGCGCTAACGTATACCTAGCTTCTGCAGAGCTTGCAGCAGTCGCAGCGGTACTTGGTAAATTGCCGACTAACGATGAGTATCAGCAGTATGCTGGCATGCTAAACAGCATGGGCGATGAAGTCTATCAATACATGAACTTCGATCGTATGGAAGACTATACTGAAGAAGCAGACAAGATCAACGTTGCTCAGTTGACCTAATCTTGGTTGCAGCTTAAGCAAAACGTTTTTAGGTTTTACAATTCTTATTTAAACAGAAACCCCGTATCGTCATGATGCGGGGTTTTTTGTTGATGACTCTAAGGAAACTAGTATTCATTTACAAACTTTTATTGAGTATCTATAATCAAAGCCAATTGTTGATAACCTTCATTGACAACTTCTACTTTCTACGACTGAGATAAAAAGCCCTATGGAAAATAATATTAAGCTTGATAAAGCGACTCCGCCGCCACTGCCCAGATCTACGATGGCTAACAATCATAGCGCTGAAGCAAATTACGGCATCATTGATTGGTTTAAAAAGGGCATGAGAAATTACACGAATTTTTCTGGTCGTGCTCGCCGTAAGGAGTATTGGTATTTCTTTCTAGTGCAAATGGGGGTGATGATCGTTGCAATGCTGCTAGACGCATTAATATTCAGCTCAGAGACAGGTTTATTTTACATAGTAGCGGCACTTGGTTTATTTCTACCTGGTCTTGCCGTGACTATCCGTCGCTTACATGATACTAGCCGCTCAGGATGGTGGTTTTTGATAGGGATAGTGCCACTGATAGGCTCTATTATATTGCTAGTGTTTCTAGCGAGTGATACCAAGCCCGAAACCAATAAATGGGGTCTACCGGCAAAATAGTCCGGTTAAAACAAGCGATAATCGTTAATAAAACGGCTTACGCCTGTTTACAAATGTCCTCACTGATTTTTGAGTTTGGTTTCTGTATAATATAGGGGCAGGCGGAAACCGTGGCTCTGCACTTTATTTATCTTTTCTAACTCGGGACGGACCGATACTTTGACATGCACCTTGCTGTTTAAATACAGGTGCTTTGGAGTCTTGGTTGATGACCTTATCACCGCTTAAACGTCGCTTAATTTATGTGACCGCTTTCGAAATTATCGCGATTATCTTATCTACCCTTATATTGATGAAACTCAGTCACAGTGACGCATCAGAATCCTTACCAATCGCCGTAATGATGTCGGTAGCAGCCGTCGTTTGGAACTTTATATATAATACCGCTTTTGAAGCGTGGGAACGCCGCAGACGTATTGTACGTCGCACGTTATGGATACGCAGTGTTCATGCTTTTGGTTTTGAAGGTGGGCTGGTGTTGATCTGCTTGCCACTTTATATGATTTGGTATGATGTTGGTCTAGTAAAAGCCTTTATGATGGAAGTGGCGCTACTGCTGTTTTTCTTAGTTTATACGTTTACGTTTACTCTGATTTTTGACAAGATATTTACTTTACCTCATCATTCTAAACCCGCGACCGCTTCTTAATTAAAGGTATTGACAAAAAAAGGGCTACCATATTGGCAGCCCTTTTTTGATAGCATCGTTGTTTATCTTGTTACTTACCTTGATATACAGGCTTACGCTTTTCGATAAAGGCGCTAACCCCTTCGATAAAGTCATCGGTTTTTGCCATCACTGTCTGCTGCTCTACTTCCGTATCTAACGCCGCGCTCAAACCAGCGAAGGCGTGTACGTTGAAGCTCTCTTTCATAGCGGCCAACGCTTTGCCTGGTAATTGGCTCAATCGTAGCGCCAATGCTTGTACGGTGGCTTCTAGCTCGTCAATACTTACCACGTTGTTTACCAGATTTAAGCGCGCCATATCTTCGGCTTTCAGTTTATCACCTAGCATTACAAGTTCAGTGGCTTTTGCTGCACCAACCAATTGGTTTAATAAGTAAATACCACCTGCATCTGGAACTAGGCCGATATTGACGAACGCTTGTACAAACTTCGCATTGTCTGCGGCAATGCGGAAGTCACAAGTAAGCGCCAAGTTCATGCCAGCACCAGCCACGGCACCTTCTAATTTGGCAATAATCGGCTTATGAATATGACGTAGCTTTAAGCTGACTTCGCCTGCGCCTTCCACCATGCCTCTTAATTTTTTTGAAACAATATCCTTGTCTAATCCTTCAGACAACATCTCTTTAATATCGCCGCCGCTTGAGAAGTTACCACCAGCCCCTTGCAAAATAATTACACGTACTTGATCATCTGCAGCCGCTTTATCTAGCGCTATCAAGACTTGGTTTTTTAAAGGTGTGCCAAAAGCGTTTAAGCTTTTTGGATCGTTAAAGGTAATGGTAGCAATGTGCTCTGCAACTTGATAATCGACGAGAGACTGTGACATTTGAGATTTCCTTATTTTAAATGACTGTTTTAATATTTTGTATCAATGACAATGGTACGAAATAAAGGTAAAAATGGTTCAATGCTGATTACTATAGCAGCTTGCTATGATTATAAAAGCGTGTTTTGTGGGCGCTTAAGACACATCTACATACTGGTAAACTTTACTATTCTATCGTAAAAGCTGATGCTAGCTAATGAGACAAAACGACTGGCTCGTAAAAAGGCTATGACCTAAGGGGTTAATGGATTATGCTAATATGCCAGGTTGAGCGTAAAAGAGTCGTAAAAGACAGAAGGGTACGCTCGAACTTTTCATTGATCAAACAAGGATGTGGTTATGCCAACTATCACTGTAAATAACGCTGATATTTATTACGAAGACAGCGCACCGAACGACACACAAAAGCCTGTTATCGTATTTGCTCATGGTCTACTGTGGAGCTCACAGATGTATGACAAGCAAGTGGAGCACTTTCAAACAGACTATCGTTGTATTGCTTTTGATTTTCGCGGGCAAGGTCAGTCGCAGGTTACCAAATCTGGCTATGATATGGAGACGTTGACAGAAGATACGCTGAGCTTACTTGCAGCGCTTGGTATTGATAAATGTCATTTTGTTGGGTTATCTATGGGCGGGTTCGTGGCTCAACGTATTGCGCTCAAACGCCCTGAGTTGTTGTTGTCATTAACGCTGTTAGAAACCTCTGCTGACCCTGAAGATCCAAAAAATATCCCTCAGTATCGCAAGCTAGTGAAAGCGATTCGCTGGTTAGGTATGAAGCGTGTGAGTAATAAAGTGATGCCAATCATGTTTGGCAGTACGTTCTTGGCAGATAAGCTGCGTAAATCTGACCGTAAGCAGTGGCTAACGATGCTACAAAGCAATCGCAAGGGCGGCGTGGTCAAAGCAACAATGGGCGTGATTGAGCGTACAGGTACTTATGAGCAGCTGGGTGAGATTACAACGCCAACACTGATTGTGGTTGGTGATGAAGATGCCGCAACGCCTTATGCCAAGTCTGAACGCATGCATTTTGCTATCGCTGGGTCCAAGCTTGCTATTATCAAAGGTGCGGGTCATACATCGACAGTAGAAGAGCCTGATCAAGTGAACCAAGTACTTCGTCAGTTTTTGGAAAGTTGTGCTTAATGTAGTACTGTTCGAGAGCTTTATAGCCTCATATCTATAAAAAATCCTAAGCAAATCTCTATATAAAAAAGCCGCTACCTGTATTTGATAGCGGCTTTTTGTAAGGTGCAATTTGTTAAATGGCATTCAGCCATTATCAGCGATGACAGCTACATTCGTGAGCTGTACTGGCTATGTCCGTCATCAATGGTTCCAAAGGCTTCTGCACGATTGACGATTTCAGTCGCCCAAGCACGGTGCGTCGCAGGCTCTAGCATCGTATTATTGTACTTAAATACCGCTTTGGCTTCAGTGTGAAGGATCGCTTGCGCTTCATCCAGTGTACTCAGTGGCACACAGTAAGCTTGCTGTACCAATGCAATTTGGCTTGGATGAATGACAGTTTTGCCCACCATCCCTAAGCTGACATCTCGGTTTAGCTCTTGCATAAACAATGTCGGCTGGTCTAAATACTCAAATACTGGCGCGGTAAGATAAAAACCATGCGGCACAAAACAGCCAAGCATTTGATAAGCCAACGTACCGATAGGCGAGTCATAGACAATACTGTTTTTTGGGCGGCGTAAGCGCAATGCTGCAAACAAGTCATTACCGCCGATACGCAATGCAAAAACTGGTTGGCTAAACGCTTCTTTAAAAGCGATGGCAAGCTCCTGATTGTGATGCGGATTAAACAGCGCTGCGGTTTCGAGCGTCGGCATAAGTAGTTGATCTACTTTTAGGTTCTGACAAGCCATGCGCCAGTTAGATAGGCTATACATATCAACTTTTGGCATAACAAAACCATCGATAAGATCGATATGGGCATAATCAGCCAGTTGCTGTAGCATCATCGGGCTACGTGGGCGTATAAAGACTAGTGGACGCGTTGGATGCTGAGCATGAATCTTTGCCGATTTAGATGGCGCATTAATGCTATTCACATGCTCAGCCCAAGTATCCAGCAGGGTGCGCAAACGCTCAAGCGCCAACTCTACATCCTGCTGACTGACCGCATCCTCTAGACAGATAATAATACTATTAATCGTCGGTAGTTTATCTCGCTTGATAACTTGCCAAATATCTTGGCGAGTCGCAGGCATGTATAAGCTAGCACCGAGCTGATATGGATGGTGTGTGTGTGGTTTGACCATCGCATGACGCTCAGTTATCAGATGCGCATAAGATTGGGTATCATTGTAAAGGTCTGACTCGGTTTTTAGCATATCTGACATAATTGGCATCATAAGTAGAGAGTATAAGAGAACGAAAAAGAAAGTACTTAATACCGTTAAATGTATTAAGTGTCTTGGGAGCGCTGCTTGATAAGCGTGATGGCTTGATAAGGCAGTATTTTATCACCTAATACACTGATAGTGATGTTTCGTTGCGCACATAAATGGCGTAGCAATATGGTATCAGGGTGCTCAGCAGTGGCGAGCAATATACGCTCGGGATCACGGCGTAATATGGCACGTGTTGCCTCGGCAATAGTCGGCTTAATACGGTTGCGATTGACGATATGATAATCTGCTGCCAGCGTCTCTATCAGCGCCGCAGTCTGGTAGCGTGGCTGCTGGTAAGTCGGTAAACGGGCTGGAGTAGTAGCCAATGATCGTCTCACGGCATCGATATGATCGATAAATGCCAAGCTGTGATCTACCTCAATTAAATCATCATAAAAAACACTGCGATGTAGGCCTGATGACGGCTCCATGTATAAGCTGCGCGAAATTAATCCCGATACGGTGCTATTTAACAAACCCGATGGGATTAACCAGTCTTCTTCACTAGCCGCTAGCCAAGCAACGCCAGCCGGATCAGCAAGGGTCAGTAACGGAATGACGTCAGCGCCTTGATGAAAAATGTTGGCAAAATTAACATGGGTAGAATCACTAAACTTCTCTAGACTACGAGCCAACTCTTGATAGATGGCCCCTTTACCTGTCCAGCCATCGACGAAGACAATCGGACTGTTTGGATAAGCCTCTAGTAGCATTTGCAGGGCCACTGGATCAAGACCACGATCACGAATGATACTGATGCCATAATGTACACTTGGCAGGTGATAGCTACTGTCTGTATCCGACAGCGCACGCTGCAATAACACACCGATCGGTAGACCTGCTCGTACCAAACTGACCAAAACCAGTGGATGCTCATTACTAACGCTGTGCTGAAACACCTGATGTAGCGTATGAGACAAATGAGCAATATCAGTCGCGGTTCTTGTTGAGCCTTGCTCTAATGCCTGTATGTATAGCTGCTCATGCATTGCAGTAGGTGCTTGCTCTAAAGTCAACATGTCAGAGTAATGGCGTTGTCCGCTTTGGATAAGCGCTTCTTTTTGACTGACGGGCACATCAGCAACCGCGTCCTTATCCACCATATCGAGTAGGACAGTGACATCGCTTGCAAGATAGCTGCCTGAGCCATAGTTTTGCAGAGTAGCTCTTTTTGTCTGTATATTAGGTAAAGTCATAGTATGAATAATAGCACTCGTGATGATAACAGTGGATTGGTATGGCTGCTGTTTAAACTAATGGTTTAGCCTGACAATTTAGACTGGTATTGCTCATGCAATTGGCCGTGGTTGGGCATACCGTACCAGTCCAATAACTGTAAGAAAGGCAGATCAGCTAAGCTATCACCAAAGCCAAAACTGGGACGCTGATGGTCTAAATGATGCTCTAATAAAAACTGTACCGCATGACGCTTGTGAACCGCATGGGGCAATATCGCTAGGTTATTAGCATTCACATGTACATAGAAATCTTGATCAAAATCACGTATCAGAGTGGGTAGTTTCTCAGCTAAATCTACGAGCGCTTGATGATCTTTCTGCGCATGTTTGATAGCCAGATAAATGGTTAGATTTTCATCAACAGAACCATTGTTAAAGTTATCGATATGCGGTGTAAATACTAAATGACTTTGCTCGCTTTGACTATGACTGGCAAACAATTCGCTTAATTTATTAAGCTTATCTTGCAATGGCGCGAGTTTGCCATACATATGCTGCTGCCAACTGCTCAGCAGCGCTCCGTCAGACGTTAAAATAATCGCTCCATGGGTCAATACTTGCCAGCTATCAAATGGCAGTTTAACGCGTTTTATTTCACTACGATCCCGTGCCGTCACTACGATTAATTCAGTGCTGGCAAGTAGCCAATTAAAAAAGATTGCTTGGCGCTGGCTCATAAAACTCAGTGGTTGGTCTTGCTTATTGACCGTTGCACATACCAAAGATTCAGGTTCAGTAGTGGGTAAATCCCAAGCGTCGATTTTACGCTGAGTTTGGAATAACGTATCATCCAAATCCATCAAGGCATAAGGCTTAATAATGTCTGGGTTGGCTTTAAAAAATGAGGTAGTCATGGTGTAGTCCGTAAATAATAGGTTTGAAAGTTAGAGAGCAATTTAAAGACTAGGGCTCACCACCAGCACGTTATCCAAACCTCGCCACATAGCATCCACACTATCAGCTGATGTTTCTATACACAACACAATCAAATCCCAATCACTAGGCTCAACGTTATAAGCAAAATTGGTCATACCAAGCCCATAATTGTCGCTAAAGCTCAGCATCGTGGTAATCGCTCCACCAAGCGCAATCGGTGAACGTGTTAATGCGCTAAAATTAACCATGGTAGCTGTATCTCCGCTCAGTCTTTTAGACTCTATTTCAAGCCATTCAGCCAATAGAAATGGCAACCAAACAAACTCATTGCTACCCAATACTAGGATTCTTTTTGGCAACTGAATGAGATCAAAGCTTTCTTGATCATTGAAGCGGGTAAAGGCCGCCTGAAAACTCGAAAGATAGTCATCAAAACCATCAGTACTGTCTAGTGTTGGAAAACGCCCCCAATTACCAGTATCACCGAGCACCTGACTACCAGCGGCAGTAGTATCAACCGATGGCATCGTAATAGGTTCAGGATGGGGTGCATCTGTCCATTGCCATGCACCAGACAGTAAATGATGGCGATGAAACTCAATACCAGCGAGACGATCCGCCATACGTGCAGGTTTAGCATCTGACTGTGGGTGAGGTTTTTCTTGATCTAATGACCAGTCCACCAATGTTGTTAGATGCACTTGCTCTAACTGGCTCAGTCCTGCTTCACGCAGCGCAGTGACGACATTAACGCAGGTATTGCCCGTTGAGGCTTCATCATCGACCATAATCAGTGTTTTACTAGCCAGTAGCTGCGCTTGAGTGATGTTCTCTTTGCTCTGATAAATCAAATGCTGGCTAGCATGACTGTGGTCTTCACAAAATGTCGTCAGCAAGGAGTCAGTACCATTTGCATCACTACTGTCATCGTGCTGTGCATGACGCGTAGAGTTTAATAGCAGAGCTTGAGGATAGCGCGTTTGCAATGCTTGATGGACGCCAGCAGATAGACCAACAGCGGTCTCTGCCATACCAATGACTAGTACTGGCTCGGCCAAGTCACTAGGCACTAAATCAGCCAAATCAGTAAATGCGTTTCGCATAGTGCTCGGCGCAACGGGAATATGACGACCTAGCACTTTTGAGACAAACAAAAACGCACGCTTTGGATTAATACGCTGGGCAAATCCTAGCAAATCTTCTAATTGATAATGCTCGTGTTGTTCTGCGCCATTTTTATTGGTGGCTGATTTATTAATGGCTGAGTTGGTTTGATAAGTCAGATCTAGCGTACCACGGGGTAGGGTAATGGTCGTACTGTGTTGCTCATTTAACATTCATATTCCTTGGTGCTTTTAATTATATGTTGTCGTAGATTTTTAACCCTGACAGCCAACCAGCCATAAGGCACTGCGACTTTGCTTGCTTAACTGAGGTGTTGTAAGAGGCGTAGCACTGATCAAATCAGTCGTGTGCTCCAAACTGATGCCAGCGCTCGCTAGTAGGGCAGATAATAACTGAAATTTCACTGCATAGTTCATATTTTGTGCATGTTCATGAACCAGACTGGATGTGACCATACCGACCACCTCTCCAGTCGGCAATAATAAAGGACTACCACTAGATCCAGGCTGAATGGGTGCGGTGAATTGCATATGACGGATATCGTTATTTAAACCTGTCAATCCTGATATACAGCCTTGAGTGACTTGCAGTTGGCTACTCAGTCCTGACAACGGAAACCCCAGTGTGGTGATGGTCTCACCCAATATATCAACACACTGCTGCGCTAATGAAAGGTAGCTAGGCAAAGGATCACTAACTCTAATAATAGCTGAGTCGCTTCCGATATCGCTGAGTACGACTTGTGCCTCGCGATCAGGCTGACCTTGCTGACGTACGCCAACCATCGCTGCTGACTCAATCACATGATAGCAGGTGAGCAAATGATAGGGATCAATAGCAAACGCTGTTCCTGTCCAAGTCTCGCCTGCTTGTACATGACGGGGAGGGCGAGCTTCGTTGTTTGGTTGAGTACGTTGCTGCTGCTGTTGAGCTTCTTGAATAAGTATATGTGTGCTAGGTGGACGAACATCCAGACTAACCTGTACATGATGCTCAAGACTTGCTAAGCCATGCGTTGATGCCTCGCCAAGCGCCCGACACTTGAACTGTCCATTACGCTGATATATTTCTAATATAATCGCCGCTTTGACATGCCGCTCGTTTGTTGTGAAGTTATATTGAATATCCCCGTTGTTGAGCGTGAGACTTACGTCGTTTAACTCTACCGCTGGCAAGTTCATGCTTGGATCATGATAAACATAAGCAATCAGTTGTAAGAAACTAACGCCAAGTGTATCAAATAACTGGGGTAAATCTAACTGCCATGTGCTTGGATTATCCTTGTTATCGAGCTGAGCCCAGTCTTTAGGCTCATGTAAATAAGCGGGACTACTAACGGCTTTACGATGGACATCTAATGGTAACCACAATAGCCCAAGCTGCTGTCCAAACTCTAATGGTTTAGTAGTAGAAAATGCGATCGAACATTTGTTATTTTCGATAACTGTATTGGCTCCTAGCATTAACTCAACTTGCTTCGACATCACATTTCCTTAGTTTATTTGCGCGATTATAGTTATTTTTATTGTTGAATGATTTTATCCTTGAGACTAAAGTCTGACCACATAAAGGGTTTTGATTTTATTTTGAAACTATAATTCTACAAAGAGAAAACAGTAATAGGTGTTTTAATATACAGTTAAGATTAATTGCATAATAGATATATCAAGATATATAGGTTTTAATAGTTTCGGAATTCCTTTTAATAATTAATTACTTTTAGAAAATAATAATGAGGTTTTATAGTCTAGCCATTTGTCGGTTAATGTAGCCACTTATCGGACAAAGCCATATAGTGTATTGCTACAAAACAAGATTCCGGTGATAATACAATCAAAATCTATTGCTATTTAGTAACTCTACTGTGACCAAGTGTTATCTGTAAAGTTTGAAGATAGTATTTGATTCAAACCTATTAATTCTAATCTTATTTTCAAGCTTATTGCTGTTTCTCGATTAATGAATTTCTAGTAGTTATAGCACTTGTATGCTTAATAACTATAAAAATCGAAATTTCGTCTACTGAAGATATTTCATTTCTTATAATATAAAAGATATATAAAAACTGTCACATGGTTGATGTCTGCATATCTTTTATATTGTGAGAAAGTCAGTTGGTCGAACCTTTGAAACGTTATTCACATTAGTTTATCTAGATAGCTTGATATAAGAAAGCGTAGCAGTATTTTAAGAAAAGGAGTGCTCTGTGAAATTCTCTTGTGCATTAGAAACGTCTTCTGAACGTATTCGTCTGGTCAATGTTATTTCGCCGCTTATCAAAGCAGGTTATCAGCTGGTCTCCCAAAAGCAAGAACCTTCAGAGAATGGTGGTAACATCATTCATGTGATCGCAAGAAGTCTAGGCTCTAAAACGCAAGCAGATCTAATCGATGACTTATCTTCAATTGAAGGTTGTACGCTTTTTAATCTAGAAATAGATGAAGAGGGCGGCTCGTCAGCTGCCCCTGCAAAAAAGACATTAGATGAAAAAAGCGTCTTATCAGCCATTGGTGCTTATTACCCTAAAATAGCAGATATTGTCAGCCAGTATGAAGATAGTTTACCTATTGAGCGACGTGTGACTGCATTGCAGGAATTGGGTCGTAAGGTTGGTGGCGGTATTTATCAACGTGATTATTCACTTGGTAGTCCACTGAAGATGCCTACTACGATCACTCGTGAGCTTGTGCCAGCACTAAAAGGTCTATCTAAAGTTAAAGCAAAAAACAATGTGATCTATTTAATTAAATGTCCGTTCTGTAAGTCGTCAGATCATACTCACTCAGGATGCCATTTTATTGTAGGTTATATAGAAGGCTTTTTGGCAAGCAACCCTGCTATAGATGTGGTTCAAGTTGAAGAGACTAACTGCGGCGCAGGTAGTACCAATATTTGTGAATTTACCATTGGGTAAGCAAAACTGTGTGTAGATAATTTCATGTCTATGCAAAAAAATCAACGAGCGAATGACGCACCGTGTTGCAATAAAAGTAACGTTATTTGACTCAATTCTTATGATAGATAAAAGGCAAAAAAATGATGGAAGTTGAATATAACTTACTTTTGGTGTTGGTCTCATACGCCATTGCAGTATTTGGTTCTTATGTTGGCTTAAACCTTGCCATTCGAGTACCTTCTGCTAAGCCAGGAACGGATTTGTATTTTTGGGTAGCGCTATCATCGATTGCTATCGGTGGTGCAATTTGGTCTATGCACTATATCGGTATGATGGCAGTAGATATGAAGATGCCTGTGACTTATGACTTAGGGCTAACAATTGTCTCAATGCTACTCGCGATTTGTTTCGTTGCAGTCGGTATTGTCATCGTAGGTCGCGGTGAATCAAGCGTTGCTAAGTTAATCGGTGGCGGCGTACTTACTGGACTGGGTGTTGCAGCCATGCATTATACCGGTATGGCCTCTATGCAGATGGACGCTACCATGTCATACAATATACCGCTGCTTATCCTATCAATTGTGATTGCTATTGCAGCCGCTATCGCTGCGCTATGGTTGGCATTCAATCTACGTGGTACATTACAGCGTTTTGGTAGTGCCTTCATCATGGGTCTGGCAGTTTGTGGTATGCATTACACTGGTATAGCCGCGATGGAAATGACGATGACTGATCACTCAATGTCTATGGATTATACGCATGCAGGTGCCATATCTTCATCAATTATGATATTCATCGGTTCAGCAATCGTATTGAGCTTACTATGGGTCATTGCTTCTAAAAATACACCTAAGCAAGCGACACTAGCATTTGGCGAGTAATTTTAAACGTTCATTCTTAATACCAATTAAAAATGAAAATAAAAAAGGGTTTTTAGATATTAATCTAAAAACCCTTTTTTTGTGTCCGTTCAAATCCTTCGCTAACCACGTGCATGCCTAGAGGGCTATTTATTCATCATCCTTTTCAATTTTGACACTCATCATAATAGAGCGTACTTGGCATGGTTCAATATGCTGAATATTGGTCTCTAAGTTAGGTCTCTCTGATAATCCCAGCCAATAAGAAAATCCAACTTGCGTCAAATCAATCCCACTATGAGAGGTATACCCAATACCACCTGATGGGCGGCTATTAATCTCAAGAACTCGGTGCTGACCGCTATCGTCTGCTTTGGTTTGTACACTGACGATGCCATCACAGCCAAAAGCCCTAATCAGTGGGATTACGACATCCATGACAGACTGCTCATAACCAACATGTTGTATTTTCCCTGTTTTATGACGAGTAACAGCAGCTAGGACTTCACCATATTCACAGACTACATCGATAGAGTACTCTTGCCCTGATAGATAAGGCATAAGCAGCATTGGAATAGGGCGCTCGTGTACCATTTGGCTGTTGGTATAGGCGTTCACAAATTGGGCTGTATTGATTTTTTTCTCTTCAGTGAAGTATAAGTGCTCAAAGCTATCGTACGTAGTACTATCTGCTTTACCCGTGTCTAGTCGCCAAAACCCTTGGGCAAAAATACCGACGACAGGTTTGACACATAGAGGCTGGTCACCATATTTGGATAATAGATCCTCAAGCTCCGCCGTATTGTCAAAACGCCATGCGTCTGCCACTGGAATATTATGAGTGTGACAGTGCTGCATAAAAGCAAATTTATCATCGATTGATTCTAGTGCCGCCACGCTGGTTGCGCCTGTTAATAAGCGAATACCCGCAGCGTCAAATTTCTCACGATGCGCTTCATAATCGATACCATTGCGCCCAGTCAGTAGTACTTTTACGTTATGCTTTTGAGCTTGTTCCAATACGAACTGCCAGCGTGAGATAGCAGGTTCAGTAGTCGTCTGGATATCAGTATCTACGATCGAGTCAGATGGCTCGCGATAAATCATATCGGCGAATTCAAAAATTTCAGGTCTATCATGACGGTGTGAGGCAATAACTTGAAAAGGGTTGTTTGAAGGACTGCTTGATTTGTTCTTTAGACTTTGTAAGCTCTCCAACATATCACGCTGGCTAGATTGTCCTTCAGCTAACCACGCCGCTACTGGTATTGAAGGGTTACTATTGTCAGCAAGATTATTCATAATTCTCTCAGCGTTATCATTAGGTGTAGGGGAGTGAGCAAGTCAATACTGCTACTGCAAATCTAGTAGTAATATTAGCAAAGGTATACGGTTCAATAGGACGTATTATATACAAATGATATGCGTTATAAACGCCTCTGATAAAATAGTCATAGGGATTTGTAAGGATGACTTTATCGCTTATATCGCGATTGTCTGGTTCAAAATTTTCATAATATCCATGCTACTATATGATGATAGTCAGCATGACAATGACAACAGCATAATAAATAATCTAAAGGACATATGATGAGTCAAAACCAATCTCAAAAACTAATTGCAGGTGCCAATGCGCCACTACCAACTGAAAATATTAGCATTCGTATGTTAAGCCAAAATGCTATTGATTGTGCTGCTTACCGTCTGACTACTGACGGCAAAGTACGCGGTGATGGAGACATGATATTTTATGGTCAGACACGTAGCGATGATGGTAGTGTTAGCTTTCGCGGTCATGACAGTGATGGGTTTTTTGATATCAATTTGTCCGCACAGCCTGCAAGTATTGAGAAAATTGCCCTAGCGTTCTCTAGTGCGCAAACACTGTCGCAAGTTGGCGATGTGGATATTCAAGTATTACAGGGCAGTCAAGTGCTGATGACCTGTCAGCTGAGTAGCGCAGGCCGTAATGAAAAAGCCATTATATTAGCTGAATGCTATCGCAGACAAGGAAGCTGGAAGTTCCGTTTTATCGCACAAGGATTTGAGGGAGGGTTAAAACCTTTGTCTGAGCATTTCGGTGTGGAAATCGCTGATGACGTACCTGCCCAAAATAATAGTCCTGTACAAAGCCAACCTCAACCTATCAACACGCAGCGACCAATCAATACGCAAAAAGCAGGCAACACGTCTCAAGCTAACAACCCGCCACCGATTCCTGCTAACCCTTCAATTAACTTAAGTAAAATAACCTTAACCAAAAACCAATCTAGCATTAATCTTAAAAAACGTGATGACTTTGGTAAAATTTCAGTCAATTTAGATTGGAACCAACGCCCCCAAAGTGATAAATCAGCGCCTAAAAAAGGCATACTGGGAGATCTGTTTAAGCAGCATCAATCAAGCGGTATCGATTTAGATGTCGGCGCTATGATTCATCTAAAAAGTGGTGAAAAAACCCTTATTCAAGCGTTGGGAAATCGCTTTGGTAGCTTGCAATCAGCGCCTTACGTCTGCCTACGTGCGGATGATAGAACGGGGCAGGTAAGTGGCGGTGAATGGCTGGATATTAATGGTCAGCAATGGTCGCAGATTGAAGAGGTATTTATCTTTGCGTTTATTTACGAAGGCGCACCCAACTGGGAGAAAACCGATGGGGTTGTAACTATCCATGTGCCAGAACAGTCACCAATTGAGACACGTTTGACCGAAGGTGCAGGTAATCTACCAATGTGTGCCATTGCCCGTTTGGTCAATCAGCAAGGTAGTATCAATGTTGAGCGTATCAACCAATATTTCAAAGGTCATCAAGAAATGGACAAAGCGTTTAATTGGGGCTTTAGCTGGAAACGTGGACGTAAATAGTGTTTTTTAAGATCTAAATAATAAACATAAAAGAGCGGCCCATCTATTGATAGATGGGCCGCTCTTTTTAAAATAAACTATTTAACTAGATTGGTAATAATCCAGTTAAAGCCTAAAGTCAATTATGCATGCGGTGTGATAGCAGGCATTAAGTCGTGGAAAGTGCGGCCAGAAGCTGTCTCGCCAATCGCATGCATTTTCCATTCATTGTTATGACGATAAACTTTTGCCATTACCATCGCTGTATGTCCACCTTGGGCAGACAAGTTATAGCGTGCTACTTCGCTATTGTTATTGGCATTAACGATACGGCAAAACGCATTTTCTACTGTTTCAAACGTTTGACCAGTAAAGCTATTGACCGTAAATACTAATGAAACTACATTGGCAGGTACTTTTGAGAGATCAACATTGATAACTTCATCATCGCCATCACCGTCGCCAGTACGGTTGTCACCAGTATGCACGATACTGCCGTCTTTCGATTTTAGCTGACTGAACCAAATGGCATCGACCGCTTGCTTGTTAGCATCGAACATGATGCATGAAGCATCTAAATCGATAGAGTCGCCGCCAGAACCGCCGCCGAATAATTTTCCTAAGAAGCCACCTTTTTTATCCTGTGGCCCTTGCGCAACATCCCAGCCTAGACCTAGTTTAACTTGAGTCAGCTCACCACCAGCTTCTTTGCTTAGGGAGATTTTTTGACCTTTTTGAAGACTAACTGCCATGTGAGTATCCTTATAATAATTGTGAGTAAAACCGTTTAAAAATAATGATAAAGAGAGTTATAAATTGCGAAAGATACTATAAGATATTGTCTAAAAAGCCACCACCACCGCCGCCACGTCCGCCTGAGCTACTACCTAGGACGCTTTGTATCCAACCTTGATAACTGTCGCGATTGCGCGAGCAAATAATGACTTTGCCACTTCCTGAGAAGTTCAGAACCATACCTTCGCCACTAGTAACAGAGTTGATAATATTGCTCATGATGCCTTTTTTCTTACTGGTCGAAACTGACAGTTTGTATTCAAGATTCGAATCCCAGCAGACTACATGACCGTTATCAATGATGACGTCTTTGTCTGGTGTGACATCAATTTCAAACAACGAGCCAAAACCAGATACCACGACTTGACCTTGGCCTTGGGTCTGCATCACCATGAAACCGCCCGTATCACCAAACACTGCACCGCCTAAATTGCGCTGAATATTGGCTCTGATATCGACGCCAGTTTGGGCCGCGACAAACGCACCATCGCTGAGTGTATACTGCTGCTTGCCAACTTCTATGATTTGCATATCACCATCGAGCGTGGGCGCAAGCAGACAGTCGCCCTCACCATTAACCGCTTCAATCTGCTGTTGAAACAACGATTCATCGTTTGCAAAGCGGCGCATTAGTGACTGCATCAGGCCACCTTGTAGCTTACCTTTCAGCTCAAGATTGGACTCCATCATCACCATTGCATTGGCTTCACAATAAATTGAATCGCCTTTTTTAAGATTACAATGCAAAAAAGGTTCAATAGTACCGATTAAACTGAATGTTGCGGCCATGGCGTGCAAATCCTTATTCTAATATCTTTGTTAAATGCTCTTAATGTGTGCGTGTGCTTTTATGTGCCATATAGACTTTAATGATAAGCCAATTAAATTTAAAGCCATCAAATGCGTTAAAAAGGCACACTTGATGGCTTAATAGATCATAACCAGGCTTCTGACTATGATAATTGGCTTGCTAAACGTTTACGTTAGTTTTAACGTTAAACATTTACGCCATAAGAGGCTGCTAATGGTCCAAGACCACCGCTGAAACCTTGACCAACCGCACGGAATTTCCAATCACCGCTGTGACGATACAATTCACCGAAAATCATCGCTGTTTCAGTGCTGCCATCTTCTGATAGGTCGTAACGAGCGATTTCAGATTCGCCATTGTCGTTTACAACGCGGATGTAAGCATCACCAACTTGACCGAAGTTTTGGTTACGTGCTTGGCCTTCATAGATGATGGCACAGATAGCTACTTTGTTGACGTCAGCTGGGATGCTCGCAAGATTGATTTTGATTTTCTCATCATCGCCATCGCCTTCGCCAGTACGGTTATCACCAGTATGCTCAACAGCACCGTTGTCTGATTTTAGGTTATTGAAAAAGATAAAATCTTGGTCGTTACGGACTTTGCCTGCTTCATTAATTAAGAAACCGATTGCATCTAAATCGAACTCCTGGCCATCAGTGGCACGTGGATCCCAGCCTAGACCGACTGTAATGTTCGTTAAACCTGGTGCTTCTTTTGATAAGTTTACGTTGCCGCCTTTTGTTAAGCTAATAGCCATACAAATATCCTTTGGATTAATAGTTAAGTGGATTGATTGATAAAAAATAAACTAAAAGTTGTGCAGTGACTGATATCTCAGAGCAAATAATAAAAACTTACCTGTACGCTATGCCCTGCATATCATTAGGTTTTACTATACTAAGCGTTTGCTCACTAAGCAAGGCGTATTTTGTGCGCTTACTATATGCTTACTAAGGGACATAATACTTCTGTATCTTTGATAATTTCTAATCAACTTAGCAATAGTCGTTAAGATATTGTTATGAAAAGTAATGTTTCATATAAAAGGGATTTAGCACAAAGGTAGCTTAGATAAAACAATCGCTTTAAAAAGCACGGACTGACTATATGGGCTTAGAATAAACCAACTCATGGCTTAGGTATGCTTCGCAGCTAGTATGAAAGCTTGGCATTATATAAAAAACCTATTTAGACAAATATACATGTATATCTTATTCTGCAAAAACCGACCAGCCAGTTTTTTGTACGAAGCGCTCTAGTGCTTTTAGTCCAAGCTTAGAGTTACCTACATGATCAAGCCCTGGTGACCAGACAGCGATAGAACCTTTACCAGGTGCTATCGTCAAAATACCGCCCCCAACACCGCTTTTGCCTGGCAAACCCACACGGTAAGCAAATTCGCCAGAACCATCATAATGACCACACATCATCATCAATGAGTTAATACGGCGTGCTCGTTTTTCATTGATTACACGTACTCCTGAGTGCTTATCAACTCCGTTAGACACTAAATAAAGACCGGCACTAGCCAACTGTTGGCAGTTCATTGCAATTGAGCACTGATGAAAATACGTACCTAATACATTATCCACATCGTGTCTTAAACGACCAAAGGATTTCATAAAGTGCGCTAGAGAGGCATTCCGGTCCTTGTGCGCCATCTCAGAAGCCGCTACTTTATGATCAAAGCGAATGGACTCATCATCTGCAATGAGGTGAACAAACTGCAGGATTTCACCCAATGTTTCTTTAGGTTTATGCCCCATCATAATAGCATCCACCACGGCAATGGCACCAGCATTGATAAAAGGATTGCGCGGTCGGCCAGACTCATGCTCGAGCATCACAATTGAATTAAAAGGGTCGCCAGATGGTTCGCGTCCGACGTGTGTCCAAAGTGTATCGCCTAGCTTGCCAAGACCAATGGTTAAGGTAAATACCTTAGAGATACTTTGGATGGAAAACAGAGTGCTTGCATCACCTGCTGCATACATATGCCCATCAGGAGTCGCTACGGCTATACCGAACTGATTAGAATCAATATGAGCCAATTGAGGGATATAATCTGCGACTTTGCCGCGGTCAGTTTCTCTTGTCATCTCTGCGGCAATATCATCAAGAATTTTTTGCATATCGTTTATAGGGTCTTATTTCGACAAGTTATTTAAGGACGAGGATTTTAACTGAAGATAGGGTAATAGTAACAGGGCAAACGTAATTTTAACCATTGATTGTCTTAATTATTGGTTATTTCGATATTTTGGGGCTTCGATATGACCTGATAGGGTGGCAAAAACAGTATGACAAAAACAGTATGACAAAAACAGTATGACAAAAACAGTATGACAAAAAAACAGGCCATACCTGATGATATGACCTGTTTAGATGTATAACTAGATACAGACGATATTACACTTAGAACATGCCTTAGTTCAGGCTTGCTTTCTCAGCTTTACGATGCTGAAGTGACGCTAGCAGCGCCCAACCAATAAAGGCAATACCAATCAGACCAGTGATAATCTCTGGTACATGGAACTTCACTGACAATAGCATAATCAGTGCCAATGCGCCGATGGCATAATGTGCGCCATGCTCAAGATAGATGAACTCGTCAAGCGTGCCTTTGTCTACTAAGAAGATAGTCATAGAACGTACGAACATCGCACCAATTGCAAGACCTAACATGATAACAATTACGTCATTGGTAATTGCAAATGCGCCAATCACACCATCGAAACTGAATGAAGCATCTAGGACTTCTAAGTATAAGAAACCAATGATACCGCCTTTCATAATGGCACTGGTCGCCGCAGCGCCCGAACCATTCTCTTCGTTTTCTAGGTCTTCCTCAAGGTCACCCTCAAGCATACCCGATACAACCTGTACGCCCAGATAAACCAAGATACCCCAAACACCTGCGATTAGAACAGCACTTGACTGCTCTGCATTAGCCCACGATACCGCAATCATCAAGACGATAAGCGCTACAAATACGCTCATGGCATCGACTTTGCCTAGCTTGGCTAAACGGCTCTCAAGCCAGTCAAACCAATGTACTTCTTTGTCATCAAAAATAAAGTTCAAGAATACCAATAGCAAGAAGATACCACCAAATGCTGAGATTTCCGCATGGTGTGCCATCAGTCTTGCTGAGTATTCTTCAGGGCTATATAAAGCCAAGTTGATGACTTCCATCATACCAAGGTCAGCAGTAACCGCGACGATGACAATAGGGAAGACCAATCGCATACCGAATACGGCGATTAGGATACCAACGGTTAAAAATATCTTTTTCCAAAATTCGTCCCAGCCCTTAAGGACTGAAGCATTGACCACCGCATTATCAAAAGATAATGAAATCTCCATGACGGCCAAAATAGCGGTAATAGAAAGAGTGGCTATCATGCCACCCATACCGCCATGTGAATATCCCCACCATGCTGCTATTGCCAAAGCAATTGCGGTGAAGATAAAGTCTAAATAAAAATGTCTCATGACACATCCTGTATGGTTGCGTAAAGCTAAGGTCTACCTAGTATAGGCATGAACCGCAAAAAAGCGGTTATTACTAACCACTTTTTATGCATAATTTTAAACGAAACGTAAAGCATTACTAGTCATTTGGCCATTAAAAATTGTGACTATTTGCAACGATGGCGGTTTGCTATTTTGGACGTGATGACGGTGACTAATAACTGACTAAATACCAATAAATAATGGTTTTAGATATCAACACCGTATTGCTGACACATCGCTTGCAAGCCGCCCGAATAGCCTTGACCAACAGCACGGAATTTCCATTCGCCGTTGTGACGATATACTTCGCCAAACACCATCGCTGTCTCAACAGAGTAGTCTTCTGCTAGATCAAAACGTACGACTTCAGTGCCAGTCTCTTCATTAACGACACGGATAAAGGCGTTGGCGACCTGACCAAAGTTCTGGCTACGCGCTGCAGCGTCATGAATAGTCACTGTCACGACTACTTTATCTACGTCTGCAGGTACTTGAGTGAGGTTGACTTTGATAACTTCGTCATCACCGTCGCCTTCGCCAGTACGGTTGTCACCAGTATGCTCGACAGCGCCATTGTCAGACTTCAGCTGATTATAAAAGATAAAGTCATGATCGCCGCGCACTTTACCTGCGCCATTTAGCAAAAACACGCTAGCATCAAGGTCGAACTCAGCACCAGAAGTGGCACGCTCATCCCAACCAAGACCGATAAGTAACTTGGTTAAGTTTGGGTCAGTTTTCGTTAGCGATAAATTACCGCCTTTATTAAGTGATAAAGCCATGGTGTTATCCTTTTTATTAGACGTTAGTGGTTTTATAAGGTTATCGAAAAAAGGCGATGCTTACGCAATAACTGCGCAAATCCATCGCCTAGTAACGCTCTATCATAGCAACAAAAAATGGCCCAATCAAAGCTGATTGGGCCATTGTTATATTTCATATACATTCGGCAAAAAACAGAAGTTTCAGGTACTTATATTGCCCTTATAAATCTTCAACTTTATTTATCAAAATCTTGTTTACGGACTTTAGATTCTAAACTATAAATCTAAAACTTCGAGTTACAGACTTTGACGATGACGAATCTCAAAGCTTTGATGAATCGGTTTTTTGATATTGAAATCAAAGCCAATGGTTTTTTGCGTGATATCAATGATGTCATAACGCTGAGTCAACTGCTCATCTAACTCAAAACGCGTAAAGTTGTTAGAAAAGTACAAGACGCCATCAGAGGTGAGGCGGTTCATGGCACGATTAATCAATGCAGCATGGTCACGTTGCACATCAAAAGTACCTTGGAATTTCTTAGAGTTTGAGAAGGTCGGTGGATCAATAAAGATAACATCGAACTGTTCGGTATTGTCTTTAATCCACTCAAAGATATCGGCAGCAACGAACTGGTACTTATTGCGGCTGACGTCCAAACCGTTCAAGACAAAGTTTTGTTTGCCCCAATCGAGATAGTTCTGTGATAAATCAACGCTAGTGACTTTTTTCGCACCAGCAAGCGCTGCATGAACACTTGCGGTACAAGTATAAGCGAACAGGTTAAGTACGGCTTTACCGCGGCTGTTATCTTTGATACGAGCACGCATATTGCGGTGATCGATAAACAGACCAGTATCTAAGTAATCTGTAAAGTTGACATACAGATAGGCACCATCTTCACGCGCAACATGAAACTTGCCACGTTTTTCTGTGGTGTTCTGCTTGCTGTACTGATCGTTGCCAGACTGACGGGCACGCGTTTTGATAAAGATCTGTTCACGGTTAATATCAAAGACTTCACGGATACCCATCAATGCCAAGTTAAAGCGTTTTTTTGCAGTTTCAGGTGGGATGGTCTTTGGCGGTGCATATTCTTGCACATGCGCATAATCACCGTATAAGTCGATCGCGACTTTGAAATCAGGTAAATCAGCATCGTATACACGAATATTGCTTACATTGTCTTTTTTGGCCAGTTTCTTGAGCTTAGCAAGGTTTTTTTGTAGACGGTTAATGAAGTCTTGACCCTCTTCTACTTCAATCTCGCGTTTCTCAAAACGACTAACAAGATTGCCCGTTTGCCCAGCGATAAGCGTTCCGTAGCGGAAATAGACGGTGATAGCACCATTATGACAGCGTAAAGTTTTTGGTTCTTTAATCGGTAGAATATCTACTTGTTCGACATGAGAGGCCAATATGCCAAGCATCGGGTCAATGCCACTACCGGCAAAGCTGTCTTGCAATATCAGCCCAATTGCTTGATACAACGGCTTAATCATTTCTTCATCACCCAAACGCTCACCATACGGTGGGTTGGTAATGACCAAAGGATTGCTCAATCGACCATCATTGACTAATGGCTTGAGCACGTTACTAAGTTGGTCAAGCGCACGATGCTCGATATCGAGTAACGGTAAAAGGTCTTGTAGACCTGCGGCAATTAAGTTTTTTTCTGTGGCAAGAATCGCACCACTATCAGCATCAAAGCCTAGCATAAGTGGCAACGTATCAGGCTGCTCGTTGGCAATCTCTAATGCTTCGCGGAAACGCGTTTGAGCATCATCAATCATCTCTTGCCATAGCGTCTCATCATGATGCTGCCACTGGTAAAAACCAAATTGATTGGCAGCTTTGTCGATACCCACAGCATAGTCGCAATGCATCAATAGCGCTTCAATAAGGAACGTTCCAGAGCCACACATTGGATCGATTAACGCATTATAGAAAGGTGCGTCGCCAGCTTCGTTTTTCTTGTGCCAACCAGCGCTATAGAGCAGGGCGGCTGCCAAGTTTTCTTTTAGTGGTGCTTCTGTCATGGCCACACGGTAACCGCGGCGATGCAAACTGGTACCAGATAAATCTAGATATAGCTCGGCTTGCTTATCATTGATAGTGGCAAAAACCGAGAAGTCTGGATTTTTGCTATCGACGTTAGGACGGCTGTCGTAAACTTCGTTAAAGGTATCGGCAATAGCATCTTTGATACGTAGCATGGCAAACTGCTGACTGACAGCGACACGCTTATCGACAGACAGACGGATAGCAAAGGTTTGCTCTAGGCTAAACTGCTCAGTCCAATTGACCGATTTTGCCAAGCCGTATAGCTGCTCCGCAACGTCGTATTCTGCATTGATGTTTTTACGTTTAATCAGCATCAATACCCGCGAGGCTACGCGTGACCATAGGCAGATGGTATATAGCTCACGTAAGCCACCAGTTACGGCTAGACGGCCGGTACTTTTGATTTCGCTGTCAATGCCAAAACTGGTTAGCTCAGTCTGCAGTGGTGCCTCAAGCCCATCGGCACAGGTAATAATAAGATCAAGCGACAACTCTGGTGAAGCTGCTGTTAGAGATGCGGGCGCGGTTTGTTCGGTCATACGGGTACCTGTGGGCTAAATTGACAAAAAAGCAAATAATAAGATAATCGGTGTAACCGGCAATTTTACCATAATTCACAGTAGGATGGTTCAAAGTAGCCGTGTTTAAGATTTTAAGATGCGATACTCAAATACTTGAAAGTAAATTCTCTACTCACCCTTCGTCAGTGGTAATTCCTCTGGGACAATTTGAGTGGTGGTCGCAAAGGGCTTGGTCGCAATAGGGTAGTCAACATCCTTTGGCATCAGCAATCGCATATGCGGATAGGGCGTAGAGATATTAGCCGCATCAAACGCAATTTTAATTTCTTCTTGCAGCACTTCTTTAATTTTGGGGATACGGGCAACGGCTGCTGGTTTGACCCAAAAACGTACGATAAAGAACACCCCATACTCACCAATTTCTGCCACAGTCGCTGAGGTTTCAGGACGATTAAGCACCGCATCGGTATCGCTAAGTACTTGCAAAATTTCCTTGCGAGCCGTTTCTATATCATCTTCGAACGCGATACGTACGCGAATATCAAAACGGATAAAGTTTTTGGAAGTCAGGTTGATGACTTCTGATGAGGCAACGTTAGAGTTTGGGATAATGACAGTAATATTGTCTCGGGTAAGGATATGAGTGGTGCGTAACGCGATAAGTACCACGCGTCCTTCATTATCATTGATATGAATCCAGTCACCGACTTGAAAAGACTGCTCAAGCAAAATCGTGATACCAGCGATAAAATTGGCAAGGGTAGACTGAGCGGCGAAACCAACCGCCAAACCAACAATACCTAAACCCGCCACTAACGATACAATGTCGAAGCCAAATTGCGCCATGACGCTGGCAAGCCCGAGTACCAATAGTAGTACAGATAAAATATTTTTGAGGAGCTGCTCTATGGAAGCATTGAGACCATAATGCTGTAGGACTCTGTGAATGATTTGTCCTGATGATGCCCAAAGTACGTAATAGATACCTGCCCAAGTGCTTGCCTTCGCGGTGGCTTTGATGGTCTCTGGTTCAAAGTTTATCTGACTCATAATCGCTATCAGACTGGCGACAATCCAGACATAGCGCAAAACTGAACGGACAATCTTGGTGCGGCGCTCATTTAATCGAATTTTGGCACGGCTTTGTCTAAGGATATAATTGGCCAACCAATAAAAAAATCCCAATACCGCAAGCAGTATTAGGATTTTGATGCCAGTGCTCGCCAATTCTACTGCTTGAGAGGACCAATTAAGTGACTCTTCATCTATAGAGCCGCCTAGAGCAAGATATAGGCTAGTATGTAAGTCGCGAATGATCTCTTTAAAAAAGTCGGTAACACTAGCGATTGGCATTTTTTCGTCCATGCAGGATGTGTTTGTACAAAAAGTTGTAAACGAATATCTATTTATAAATTACCTCAAGTCGTCGAAGCAATCAAATAAAGCAACAGTTAAGACTAGTTACTATTAATTTAAAGGCATTGCTGAATTGAGGACTTAGCTAAAGGGTCGATTAAGAATTATCCTTTTGGGTATCTAGAGATTGGAAAGGTATCTCCATTTTATACTGCACATCACGTAACGCCGTACGTAGTCCCTCTAGTATCGTCGGATGATAAAAAGGGGTGTCGAGCATATCTTTAATACTCAAATCATTGGTAATCGCGGTGGCAAGTATATGACCGATATATTCAGCATCAGGACCGACCATACTGGCGCCTAAAATTCTGTCTGTCTTTTTGCAGCCGTAGATATGTAGCAGCCCGCAATTGACACCCATTACACGGCTACGTCCTTGATTATCAAAGCTTACGCTACCGATAACAAATTCGAGTTCTGAATCTTTTTGAATCTCTGGTAGCGACAGACCAACATTGACAATTTGCGGTGAGCAAAATACGATAGAGAAAGGAGTCGCAGGTGGGCGAATATAGGCCGCTTCTGTGTTTTCGCAGACCATACTGCCCGCACTATAGCCCTCATCGCTAGCCACATGCAGTAACGGAATATTAGCATTGGCATCACCAACGATATAAACGTTTAAGTCACCAATTTGACCTGTTTTTTTACTCAAGTTTTTTGGGCGGTTCTTATCGTCTAGCTCGACACCTAAGTTTTCGACACCCAGCTGCTTAATATTGTTGCGACGACCAGTAGCAACTAAGACATACTCACCTTGCCATTGCTGAGACTCACCAGCACTATCTTCATACTCGATAAATGCACTTGTATTACCTCCATCTGCTGTTGTACCTACATTAGTAATTTCGCTACCTAGATGCATGGTTAATTCATGACTTAAACAATCCATGGCTTTATTATTAATATCATCATCTTTTAGACCAGCCACTTGTTTGGCGCGGTTTAGCAGCGTGACTTCTACACCTAAGCGTGTAAATGCTTGTGCAAGTTCTAGACCAATAGCACCAGCACCGACGACAGCCATAGTCTTTGGTAAGTCTTTAAGCTCAAAGACACTATCAGAAGTGAGCATGGTATCACCAAGCTTGTCCGCCCACCCATCAGGTATAAACGGCGAGCTACCTGTGGCGACAATGATTTGCTCAGAAGCAATCAACTCATCATTGACCTCGATTAGCCCTTGCTCATTAATACGAGCACGACCGTCGATTTTTTTATGGTCAGGCCAGCTGTCCACTTGCTTTTTAATATAGCTGGCAAAATGACTGCGTTCGTCACGCACACGCTCCATGACTCGTTTGCCATCGATTTGTGCGGTTGCATGAATACCAAACTCAGCAGAATGGTTGGCATCATGTGCGCGATCAGCAGCTGCAATTAGCAGCTTACTGGGCATACAGCCGACCGCTATACAGGTTGTGGTCCAAAACCCTTCATTGATAATGACTACGTCATCTTTGATTTTACTCGCTTGGCGAAAAGCGTTTTGACCTGCGGTACCCGCGCCAATAATAGCGACAGATACTTTGCGCGTGACTTCTTTCGGCGTATCGTCGGTGGTCGTGCCAGATTGTTTATTCATATTATTCTCTAATAGGGGCAAGGTTGTATTCAGTAATAGACTGAATGCTTGGCTTATATTTTTTATTCGGTTTTTGTCGTTCTTATGATCAATACTGATTTAACTATAACGTCAATAATACTGACTTAATTACAGAACCAATAATTATGACACCAATAATTAAGGCGCCAATATAGTCAGTAAGCGACTGGTATAGTCTTTAGCACGTAGGTTACGCTGTGCATGAGTCAACTCACTATTTTTATTGAATACAAATGCCGAACGTACAAGGCCTAGCGTAACTTTGCCGTACATATTTTTTTCTTTGATAACGTCAAAATACTGGCATAGCTTTTCATCAGCGTCACTGATGAGTGGAATCTGTAAGTCATATTTGTCGATAAACTTTTCATGAGATTCAACGCTGTCACGAGAGACGCCGATGATGTCGTAGCCCAATTCATCGAAGTCATGGAGGTGCGAGGTAAACTCTGTTGCCTGTGTGGTGCAGCCTGGCGTATTGTCTTTGGGATAAAAATAGAGAATAAGGCCTTTATCGGTATTGGCGACCATTTCTTTTAAATTGATTTCATCATGAATAAAGTTGCCAGCAAGCTTGCGTACTATGGTTACTGGAAAATCAGGTAGGTGAATGGTTTCTGTTGTTGGCTTGGCCATTATAAAATCCTTATTAGTTTTAGTTATGTGTATCGGCTTATTGATGGTTCTATTTATAGTGTTCTTATTATAGGCAGATTAGTAGAAATAAATAATCAGTTTTACACTTTGCCCATTCATTGGCAACAAAAAAGACTGGCAATGGCCAGTCTTTTGTATATCAAACGATTAGAGGTTACGCAGGTTTTTGCGGCTTCTTTAAATCTAAACCAACAGTGCACTGCTGCAAATCTTTTTGCATTGCCTTCACATATGGCAGATTAGAAGGGTCTTTCTTATCTTGTGCGTAGCTTTCGATTTCCCACATTTGACCGATAGTCATGTTGCTGCGCACACCAATAGTACAGTTACATAGTTTGGTTGCGTTGCTTTTGTCAGCGACTTTGTATTTGACTGCACCATTGACACATGAATTGATATTGTCTTGCTTAATGTCAGCAGCGTTGGCTTGTGGCATGGCAAACAGGGCCGCTAAGGCTAGGGGTAGTACTGGCAACAACTTCATAAATTTCCTCTTACGGGTAGCGTCAATTTTTATCTTTTGCTCAATGCAAAGTCAACTCATCAATATATGAGTGACCGATATCGTCAGTTACATCTTTCGATAAATATAATCGTTCATACGATAGCAAGTATGTCGATTAGAATACAAGAACGACGTGCTGTGTTAATGCAAGCGAATGTTGCGCGAATGTTGATGGGTATCACCATTTCACGCAATATTTAGCATTAATGCATAGTCAGTTCGATATGATTTGAGCATAAGGAAGGATAGTGGAATAAGCGCGCCTGATACCGTACCCAACTTATATAGGACTGACTAAAATTAATTAAGACTGATAATGAGTAGGGTCGGTTACGCCAGCTTGGGCAAAGCCTTGACGACGCAATGCGCAACTATCACAAACACCGCAAGCAAGACCATTGGCATCTGCGCGATAACAAGAAATCGTCTGTCCGTAATCGACACCTAATGACAGACCAAGCTCAATAGTTTGGGCTTTTGACAATTGCTGCAATGGCGTTTGGATCGATAAGCGATGTCCAGTAACGCCTGCTTTTGTCGCAAGGTTGGCCATATGTTCAAAGGCAGCTATATACTCTGGGCGACAGTCAGGATAGCCAGAATAGTCAACTGAGCTGACACCGATGACGATATGATTGGCATCAGCGACTTCGGCGACTGCTAGCGCGTATGATAAGAAGATAGTGTTACGCGCAGGCACATAGGTATTTGGGATAGCGTCGTTATCGATTTCATCGCGCTTTTTGCTAGGGAATTTGTCCGAATCACCGTCTGGCACGATCATACTGTGGTCTGTCAATGAAGAGCCACCCAGTTGTGCGATATCAATATCAATGATTCTATGATTGACACCTGCTGTCTCAGCGATGGTCTTCGCGGCCACAAGTTCACTATTATGACGCTGACCATAGTTAAAGCTGACTGCTGTCACTGATGCATAGCGCGCTTTTGCCCAATATAAGCAAGTCACCGAATCGAGACCGCCTGATAAAAGGACAACCGCATTTTGGCTTTTGGTAAGAGCAGCTAAATCAGCATCTGATACTTGATTAGAAGTGTTTTGCAAAGTAACGTTAGTCATAGTGATATCTATTATTGGTTTACGAAAACGGCTATTTTAGCAAAAATACGTCTACTACAGAACCACGAAGCGACCAATCACCCGTCACTAAGCTACCAAAGCAAATTTAAACAGCATCGTAATAAAATAAAGTCGGTATTACTGTCATCTTTTCAATCTGTTAGCAATATTTGTTATAATCGCAGCTTTTAAAGTATCAGTCACCTGACATCGGTGATAATGCTTTAAAAGCCTTATCGCAAATCGCTTTATAGTAAAATCACCCTTATAAAGATATTGAGTAACTTATGACCGCAGCAACCTTATTTACGCCAAATATTCCTTCTCAAGCTGATGACGTATCTGATGCAACGAGCTTTGATATTCAGGCTTTGGGCACCGATACTGATAGTAGAGAGTACGATGACGTCTCTGAAGATGGCAGTGATGAGGACATGATTGACGAGCAGTTTGCCGATGCGCAAGCACCTACCGAGTCAGCATACTTTCGCAAACTACAAAAGAAGCTGCGTCGCCAAGTTTCTTGGGCAATCCGCGATTTTAATATGATCGAAGATGGCGATGTGGTGATGGTCTGTGTTTCGGGTGGTAAAGACAGCTATACCTTACTCGATATTTTATTGCTGCTAAAACGCATTGCACCGATTCATTTTGATATCGTCGCGGTCAATCTCGACCAAAAGCAGCCAGGCTATCCAGAAGATATTTTACCTGCGTATCTAAACGAGCAGGGCATCGCTCACTATATTTTAGAAAAAGATACTTATAGTATTGTCAAAAGCGTAGTGCCAGAAGGCAAGACTTATTGCTCAGCGTGCTCACGTCTGCGCCGCGGTTCACTATATGGCTTTGCTAAACAAATTGGCGCGACTAAGATTGCCCTTGGCCATCATCGTGACGATATGCTGGCGACCTTCTTTTTGAACTTATTTCATGGTGGTGCGCTCAAATCCATGCCGCCCAAGCTACTGAGCGATGACAAGCAAAATATGCTGATTCGTCCATTGGCCTATGTCGAAGAAAAAGACATCATCGAATATGCCAAATTAAAGGGATTTCCAATCATTCCTTGTAATCTATGTGGCAGCCAGACCAATCTACAACGCGCCATCATCAACGATATGCTGCGTGAATGGGATGACGCTCACCCGCAGCGTTTGGCTTCTATCTTTAAGGCAATGCAAAACGTTGCACCATCACAGTTAGCTGATCGTGAGCTTTTTGACTTTGAAACACTTAGTCTTGATCGCGATAATGATGAGCGTTTATTTGAAGGTGACAATATTCAAGCCGGTCAGACAGATAGTTTGGCTGAGATTGGTTTGCCTGTATCACCAAGGACGCAAACGTTCAATCCTAAGTTCGCTAGTGACAAGCCTTATTCGACAGAGACGGACAAGGCCGCGCAAAACGAGCGTAAAGCACAGAAAATTCCAACGATTAACCCTGTGATTTAGTAGTTGATAAATTAGTACGAGATTAAACCGTATTTATTCATTAGTAGAATATTAAATAGCTCAAAAAAACCAGCCGATCTCTGACGAGTGGCTGGTTTTTTTATGTCTGGATGCTACTAACAGCATTAACTTTTAGCAAAAACTGGTAGTGGGTCAAAGCTGATCTTTGAACGAGGCAGTTTTGCGACATCTTGCATACGCCAATCATCTTTACCGTCGTTACTAATCTGAAGGTAATACTTGGCTTTTACAGGATCAATATCGACTTGTGCACTGTATTTATTGCCCTCAACATGCTTAAGGACAACATCGCGGTCTTTTTTGATATCCGTTGCATGAGAAATAGAAAGTTCCAACGTATCAGGATAGGTAAGTGGTGTACCGTTTAGCAGCTTGCCTGACTGGACGCTTTTCTCAGGGTAGTTGAGATAAAACACAATATCGCCATTTTCTGCAAACTGCATTTGTCCATGTAAGTCTAAGTCATACGTGAGCTTATCACGAGACACATCGTGATAGAGCGTTTTGCCATCCATATACCAGTCGTCACGTACCACGCTATCACGGATCTGGTAAGAGTAATAAACAAACCAAATACAAGCGATCACGACCGCAGCAGGCATGCCAATCACAAAGATAACGACCATGTAATTTTTATACCATGGCTGCTTATCTTGATGTTTAAAGTTCGGTGCTGGAGTAGACATAAAATACCTATGCATCAGATACGCATTTAATAGATAGCTTTTCATTAGACATCCACAAATGGTATCAACGGATAATTTGGCGGCTAAGCGCTGCCAGTTTAATGGTAAAACATTTATTTGATAGCCTTTAGCTAGAACAATTGGCTATTTACCTTGTTGCACTAGCTACAGACTACCGAATGATATACATGAAATTAAACAATAGGTCTGCTAATCATTTACTGACCTTGGGTCGTAAAGATATTTTGTTTGCTTACCTTGTACTTACCGTTTTCGCTGCTCACATTTAGCGTGACAGGCGTTTGGCCAAACTCTATTACATCAGGATCACCATAAATACTGACTGGCATATCAAAGCTTTCACCTGCTTCTAACGGTACATCATTAAAGCGCAGTTCTAAGCTCAACCCTTTTTGCGGTGCTAGGGTTATCGTGTAGGTATGAGCGTCCTGCGTCTTATTGGTTAGCTTGACGATATAGCTGTTTTCGATCATGCCTTGATTGTTGATAGACGATAACTGATTACGGTCACGGCGAATATCAATTTCCAATGGCACGCGATCGGTCAGCGCATATATAACGCCGCCACATAGCACGGCTAATAATGTCAAATAAGCAAATAATCGTGGGCGCAGTACGCGGCTTGGTTCTTTTTCTGCCAGCTGACGCTCAGTCGTATAACGAATCAGTCCACGCGGATAGCCGACCTTATCCATCACCTCATTACAGGCATCAATACAAGCCGCACACTGAATACAGGCAACTTGCAGACCATCACGAATATCTATACCAGTAGGGCAGACCTGCACACACATGGTGCATTCAATGCAGTCGCCTAAGTGCTCTGGATTTGTGCCTTTTTTACGAGCGCCGCGCGGCTCACCGCGTTCATAGTCATAAGATACGATCAATGTGTCTTTATCAAACATCACACTTTGAAAGCGACCATAGGGGCAAATCTGTACACACATTTGCTCACGCATATAGCCTGCATTGGCATAAGTAGCAAAGGTAAAGATAAACATTGAGACCCATACCCACGTTGGCCAGTCAGGGAATGGAAATACTCCTATTGACTGCCAGCTGTGATATAGAGAATCTGTACCTGCTACATAACTAACAAAGGTCGCTGCTGTAATCACAGAAAGCAAAAACCAAATTGAATACACAACCGTGCGTTTGAATACTTTGCTCGCGCTTAATGGCGCTTTATCAAACTTGATGCGTTTATTACGATCGCCAATCACCCATTTTTCAACATATTGGTATAGATGCGTCCATATCGTTTGAGGACAGGCGTAACCACACCAAACGCGCCCAGCATATACCGTCACCATAAACAGCGTAAACGCGGCAATAATGGCAAATGCAGCAATAAAGTAAAAATCTTGCGTCAAAAACGTCATGCCAAAAATATAGTAATGCTGTGATGGCACATCAAACCATATCGCTTGTCTATCATTATAGCGCAGCCATGGCAAAAGTAAAAAAGCCGCCAAAAGAGCATACATCGTGATGACACGAATATTTTGATAAAAACCTGTGACAAACCTCGGGTGTACACGATGCTTGGTTGCATCAAGATCGACTTGTTGTACAGGAATTTTATTGGGTTGTTGTGCTGACATAAACGTGCCTCTTTAAAAAAAGAATCAGTCTGCTGGCATGATGAACAAACACCTCTAGCGTCGAGGTATATGAGTGTATGATGTTATCAATGTCAGTAAATAGCGGATAGAAAATGCAATAAAAAATCTTCTAATCTGCTTACCAAATGATCGATTGTAAATATAGTTGGTTCAACATAACCTTGATACAAGCAAAGGGGAGCAAAGGTACTACAAACAGTAGACTAAACAAGCCTGTATCTAATTTATGTGAAGTTAACTATCGTGTTATGTGATTGAGTCAGAACGATATCAAGCTATGATCAATAGACTATTTTAAAAAATAGCTATTCTAACATTCTCCCTACTAATAATGGGGTGATAATCGTAAAAAGCAACGAATATATGAGAACGTTTTCTAGTATTTATAGCCGCTCATCACTGTCATTTTTAAATGAAAATCAATACCGCTATACGCAAAAGGGAGAACTGCAATAACAGTTCTCCCTTCATTAAATCTCGTCCATATCCAGTACAGTAACAACGTCTTAGTTAGCAGTTGCTTCTTCAGTTGCTACAGGCTGAGTAGCAGCAGTAACTGGTGCTGCTTCAGGTGATTTGCCTGTTTTATCTGATAGTGAGTAGATATAAGCAGCAAGTAGCATGATACGCTCATTACCTAGCTTAGTTTCCCACTGAGGCATAACGCCAGCACGGCCATAACGTAATGTATTACGTACAGTCTCACGCTCACCGCCATATAACCAGATGTTGTCAGTCAAGTTTGGTGCACCTGCTGAAATCATACCTTTACCGCTTTCAGAGTGACATAGTGCACACTGTTGCTTAAAGATAGCTTCGCCTTGATTAACCAAAGTTTGATCAAGTTCACCGTTACTCTTACTACCGTTGTTTGGAGATAGTGACAATACATATTCAGAAGCTGCACGTACACCGTCTTCGCCGATCTGATCGCGCCAAGCAGGCATACCGCCAATACGACCATTATGTAGCGTAGTCAGAATGTTGCTAGCTTCGCCGCCGTATAACCAATCATTGTCTGTTAGGTTAGGGTAGCCTGTCGCACCTTTAGCGTTAGAGCCATGACATACAGAACAGTTCTGTAGGAACAAGCGGCTACCAACTTTTAAAGCATTTGGATTTTCAGACAGTTTTTCGACGTAAGGAGCAAGTTCTGCAACTTTTTCGTCAATTTTAGTCTGTAGATCTGCTGGTGGGTTTTCGCTACGACGCATGGTCGCTTGTAACTCGTTTAGCGTACCAAGTGTCGCAGTCGCGCCTGCAGCGTCTGCTTTTACCAGAATGCTTTTTTCAAAGTTATCAGTAAATACTTTGTTGTTGCTTTCAAGCTCACTGAACAACTCGTTTTTAGAGGTCCACGGCACAGTTTCACCGTCAACTTCTACGGTGGCGATACCTTTCCAATGTGCTGGGAACATAGCTGGAAAGAATACCCAGTACGCCACACCCCAAACGATTGAACCAAAAAATATCACCAACCACCATTTAGGAAGTGCTTTGTCGTATTCTCGGATACCATCATATTCATGGCCAGTGGTACCGTCTTCCTCAACGTCTGGTTTGTATTTTAGTACAAACAGCAGAACGCCAAGAATAAAAAGCCAGCAACCGAAACTGATTAGCGTGATCCAAGAACTCCAAAAAAATGTCATCATTTATCCTTATTGCGCTGCTCTTCAGACAGAGATTTTATATCCTCGTCATCAAGCGCAAGTTGTGCATCTTCTTCGAAGCGTTTTTTGTTTTTTGGCGAATACGCCCACCATGCAACGCCTACGAAGGCAATAAAGGCAGAAACGGTCGCAATTGTTTGTAATTCACCAATACCCATTAGCGCTGTCCTTCCATTGCGGTACCTAACTGCTGTAGATAGGCGACCAAAGCGTCAAGCTCAGTAGCGCCAAGCACTGCATCTGGAGCGCCTTCAATGTCTTCTTCAGTATAAGGAACACCGAAGCGATCGCGGAATAGACGCATTTTAGCTTGAATATTTTCGCCATCTACTTCGTTAGTCGCCAACCAAGGGAAACCTGGCATAACTGACTCAGGCACTAGCGAACGTGGATTGATCAAATGTTGCTTTTGCCAATCTTCAGAATAACGGCCACCAACACGTGCTAAATCTGGTCCAGTACGTTTCGATCCCCATAAGAATGGATGATCCCACGTCGACTCAGCGGCACGTGAATATGGTCCATAACGTTCAACTTCTGCACGTAATGGGCGAACCATTTGAGTATGACAAACGTGACATCCTTCACGGATATAAATATCACGACCTTCAAATTCAAGCGCTGTCCAAGGCTCCATAGCAGGAAGGGGCTTGTTCAAGCCGCCTTCTTCAGGACCCTTGTTGTCATAGATCAATGGCACGATTTCAACTAGCGTTGCAAAACTAATAGCAATCACGATACCAATGACTAACAAGCCTGTATTTTTTTCAATAATTTCATGCGGTGTACCAGCCATGATCGCTCCTTATACGTTAGCTGTCGAAGGTTTTTCGACACTAGGTTCATGATCCGTTGGATCAGCGACATCTACAGGCTTACCTTCTGGCATTTTGAGTGTTTTATAGCAGTTATAAGCCATTACAAACATACCCGATACATATAAGAAGCCACCAAATGCACGGCCAATATATGGGAAATGCGAGAATTCAACAGTATCAACGAAGCTATATACCAAAGTACCGTCTGGGTTAGTAGCAAGCCACATCATGCCTTGGCCAATACCTGAGATCCACATAGACACGATATAGAAGATCGTTCCTGCAGTCGCTAGCCAGAAATGCGTGGTGATTAAGCTGATAGAGTACATCTTCGGTTTGTTATAAATACGTGGTAGCAGTACGTATAGCGAACCAATAGTAATCATACCAACCCAGCCAAGTGCGCCTGAGTGTACGTGACCAACTGTCCAGTCAGTGTTATGCGATAGCGCATTCACTGTTTTGATAGACATCATTGGGCCTTCGAACGTCGACATCGCGTAGAACGACAATGCAACAATCATAAAGCGAATGATCGGATCGGTACGCAGCTTATCCCAACTACCTGATAGCGTTAGTACACCGTTAATCATACCACCCCAAGATGGTGCGAATAGGATGATTGAGAAGACCATAGCAAGAGACTGCGTCCAATCAGGAAGCGCTGAATAATGCAAATGGTGACCACCAGCCCACATATATGAAGCAATCAATGCCCAAAAGTGAACGATAGACAAACGATAAGAATAGATAGGACGGCCAATCTGTACAGGAACGAAATAATACATCATTCCAAGGAAGGCTGCCGTTAAGTAAAAACCTACCGCGTTATGCCCGTACCACCACTGCACCATCGCATCAGTTGCACCGCCAAATAGCGAGTAAGATTTGAACGCACTAACAGGAATCGCCATGCTGTTTACGATGTGTAGTAGTGCAATCGTAATGATGAAGGCGGCAAAGAACCAGTTAGCCACATAAATATGTGAGGTTTTACGTTTGATGAGTGTACCGAAAAATACGATGGCATAAGAAATCCATACCAAGGCAATTAAGATATCGATAGGCCACTCAAGCTCAGCGTATTCTTTACTTGAAGTCAAACCTAGAGGAAGCGTGATGACGGCAGCAACAATGACTGCCTGCCAACCCCAAAAGGTGAACCAAGCTAAGTACGGCGCAAATAAGCGCGTTTTACAGGTACGCTGAACGATGTAGTAAGACGTTGCGAACAGGGCAGAACCACCGAACGCAAAAATCACCGCATTGGTATGCAGTGGTCTCAAATGACTAAAGGTCAGCCATGGAATGTCAAAGTTGAGTGCTGGCCATGCTAACTGTGAAGCAATGAACACACCAAGACTCATGCCGACGATGCCCCAAACGACAGCCATGATCGTAAAAAATCTTACGACAGTAATTTCATACTCACGGTCAACTGGGGCGACTGCTGTGTTTTGTAAACTCATTGGATGATTCCTTTACAGCCCGAATTATCAACAGAATTAACCAACAATCTATGCTGTTTGCACTATAAATACTCTCAAATTCATATTTATACTGGTGCCAACACATGTTGTTTTTTGACTTACTTAGCGCAATGACGTCATTAACTATCGATTCAGGCCCTTGCTGTCTATCAGTTAATACTAATAAATAGAAATAGGCACTTCATGCACCTTACTCAAGGTCAATCGATAGTAGGATTGTTAATAGATCATCAAGGTAAATAAGAAGACGCGCCGTTTTGAGCATCAAACATCTCATAAGGCTAAATATGTATCTTAATTATTACGAAAAAATCTGTACTAATGAAGATAGATACCCATATCTATAGGGCTATTAAAACGCATTGACCATAGATGTATGCTAGCGGCGGCTGACAAAAAACACGATTATGTAATGTTTGGTTAAAACTCCCGACTCTGTTTAAGGGTATTGTAACGCAATCCTAATTAAATATCATCAGAACTATGCGCCAAAATACAAACTCTTTGGTATAAATGTTAGCGAGCAACTTATTATTGCTGTGCTACTCCTCTATTTTATACACAATTTTGTCACTATTCTAGATGCTCATTTTGATTGAATAGGGGAAGCGCTCGCTAGACATAAGCGTAGGCTTGCAAAGAAGTTTTGTAACAATAACATTGCTGAGCCGATAAATAGGTTTTACTTCTTATCAAGTCGCCCTTTATAATGAGGCTGAACGTCATTAATGGCTATGTATTGCATAGGTCTATTGATAGCAATCATTTTAATAATTCTAATAGTTAGGCTAATAATACTTCAAGGGATATTGGCCTGACAGAATATCAATTAAGGATAATATAATATGGCAGTTTTTTTGACAGATGAATGGTTTGAGCAAGTAGAAAAAATGGGCAACGAAGCAGGTGAGTTAAACTTACCACCAGTACTTGCCAATATGGTCGTCAACTTAAAAGTGGCTGAAGCTGATAAAACTATCGAAGCCAATTTTGCCAATGGTCTGCTGCATCGCGGCTTAAACGATAATGCAACGACGACTCTGCTATTAGATCGCGATATCCTACAGTCTATCATCACTGATTTTGATACCAATCAAATCATGGGCGCATTTATGAGTGGCAAAATCCGTGTTGAAGGCGATATGTCACAGCTAATGGCCGTACAGACTGCACGTCCAAGCGCAGAGCAAAAAGAGCTGTACACTCGTATCAAATCAATGACGACGATGGCTTAATCCCATATTTATACGATTTTTGCGTTACGTTTTTGCGTTGTAAGTTGATAAGACACAAAAAAGCCCCTAATTCATATTAGGGGCTTTTTCATTGGGTAATTACATAAGTAGCAGCATGAAAGCTGTAGCTAGTCTTTCAAAAAGACTAGCTAGCTTTTGATTGCTGCGTCGCATTTGATTGGTTTTCTTTGTAAATTGCTGCTTGTAGCCATACGTTTGCTTGGACGTAGTCATGTACTTTAATACTATTGGTTTCAGCAGTATTAAGCGCACCAATACGTACTACAAAAGGATCTGCATCCTGCTCACGTAGCGTCACCACGTCAAACAATATGATAGATTTACCATTAAATAAGGTTTCTTGCTTGCCAAGCACTTGACCCTGACACCAAGCTTCATCTTCTTGTCCTAGCGTATCGCCAAACAAGTAAGCACACATATGGCCCAAGTTGATCTCGACAGGTGCCATTTGTTCTTTAGTTTCAGGCTTCCATTCACTGATTTGCTCTTGCAGGTCGTCAGGGATTTTTCCGTCATTTGCTGCCACGATATCGTTAAAGGCACGGTGATAACGGATAGACTCTTGGTCTTCGACCATAATGACTTCGTTTTGCTCGCTTAGCTTAATTTCGTGCGCCCAAGCACTAAAGTTCACATAGTAAGAGGTGTCGCGTTGATAGAGATGACGATTGGTCGTATAGAGTTGATCAAACGCATAAATAATGCTGCCATCAGCAGTACGTAAGCGCAACACGGCATCATGCGAGTTGTCATTAGCGATGACACGCTCAATTTTGCAGTTCAATCCGTAAGGACTATCGACACAAGGATAAGCATTGATAAAGCATTCTGGCTTACCATCTTTCATCGCGAGCACTTGATTAATATGGCAAGGCTGATCTTCTGATAGAAGCAGGCAGCTGTCTTTTGCACTGACGTTGTTGTTCAGGCCTTTAGGCATCGCTGCGACTTCGATCATTTTTTGTAGCCATTCAGGCACATCATGACTCATATCATCGGTCAGAATACGCCAGTGATCGGCGTGACCTGCAGACTGCTCATCGGTCAACGTGATCTTGGTAGGAGATTGAATGTTTTTGTATTGATAATTTATGGTCATGAAAATACTCAAAATTAAGTCAGCGTGAGGTTTGTATCTAATACTGTGTTTGCTTGTGTACCATCCAACATTTTAAATGATTGGTTTATGATGGTCAGCAGCCTAGCCAGTAAAAGATCAGAAACCTCAATGAGGGGTTAATGACAATTGTCTTTAGCATATAATATATAGGTATTGGTACAGCTAATAGCAAGCCCCCTATAAAAAATAATAACAAAACCCAGTTTTTTGGTAAAAAATACTCTCAGTTGTTGCTAATGACTGGCACATATCAGCTAGTTTGTGTCAAACTAGCTCCCTTTTGACAGCTGTTATTGGCTCGTCTGACACCCTGTTTTTGTGTTTGATTTATATGTGAGTAGTAGCAATTGTATGATGCATTTACTACTGCTCGTTATGCAACCTATATAAAGTCGCACGTAGATAAGATAAAGAGTTTGAATATGTTTCGTCCTTTAGCGTTATTTATCGGCTTACGATATACCCGAGCAGAACGTAGTAATGGCTTTATCTCCTTTATATCACTCATCTCGATGATTGGTCTGACGCTTGGGGTTGCCGTATTGATTACGGTGCTATCAGTGATGAACGGCTTTGACCGTGAACTGAAAACTCGTATTTTGGGAATGGTACCGCAGGCTACTGTGGTCTCATCAGAAATTATTGGCGACTGGGAACAGCTAGCTGATAAGATCAAGGAAGACCCAGAAGTGGCAGCTGTGGCACCATTCATTCAACTGCAAGGGATGCTGACATCAAATGGTCAGGTCGCAGGTATCATGGTGACAGGCGTCGAGCCTGAATACGAAAAAAACGTCTCCATTATCAATGAGCACATGATTGAAGGTAGTATTGATACCCTGAAAAGTGGTGATTTCAGTATCGTGTTGGGCGAGGAGATGGTGCAGTCCTTGGGTCTACAAATAGGGGATAAAGTAACGCTGGTATTACCAGAAGCGTCACCATCACCAGCAGGCGTGATACCGCGGTTTAAGCGATTTACTCTGACAGGTATTTTTACGATTAGCCCAGAAGTAGACAGTCTTATGGCGTTTATCCCGATGGGTGATGCGGCAAAATTACTGCGTCTGCCAGAAGGTGCGCAGGGCGTACGCATGAAGCTTAACGATATCTTTACTGCGCCGATAGCTGCGGAAAAAGCGGCTGCTATCGCACCTGAAAAGCTATATCCAAATGACTGGACACAAACTCATGGCAATCTGTTTGGGGCAATTCAAATGGAAAAAGCCATGGTCGGCCTATTACTATTTTTGATTATCCTAGTTGCCGCTTTTAATATTGTCTCAAGTCTGGTCATGCTAGTGACCGATAAAAAAGCAGATATCGCAATCTTAAAAACCTTTGGTGCGTCTCCTCGTTTGATTACTCAAGTCTTTATGGTCCAAGGTGTGGTCATCGGGGTGATCGGTACTATCGCTGGTACGATACTGGGTGTGATATTTGCGCTTACGGTCAGCGATATTTTAGGCTTTATTAATCAAGCCTTTGGTCTGAACCTGTTTGATGCGTATTTTGTCAATTACTTGCCATCGCAGTTGCGTTTGTTAGATGTGGTATTAATCACAGGTGCATCGTTTGTATTGAGCTTTTTGGCAACGATTTATCCAGCGCGCCGAGCGGCTAAGATTCAGCCTGCTCAAACGCTACGCTATGAGTAATCGCAAACGCCTAAATGTTGAAATAAATACCGAAATAAATAAAATAAAGGAAGCGCTATGTCTGCCATTTTAGAGGCGACCAATATCAATAAGATATATGATGAAGGCGCGGTCAGTACACAAGTATTGACTGGTCTTGATCTGACTGTTCATGCGGGTGAGCGCATCGCTATCGTTGGAACCAGTGGTTCAGGTAAAAGTACGTTGCTACATTTGCTTGGTGGTCTAGATACGCCAACCAGTGGTGAGGTTTGGTTGCATGGTCAGCTATTAAATAGCATGAATGAAACTGAGCGTGGAGCTATGCGTAACAAGCATTTGGGTTTTATTTATCAGTTTCACCACCTGTTGGCAGAGTTTACAGCAATCGAAAACGTAGCTATGCCATTGCTCATGCGTCCAGAAGTATCAACGACTGATGCTCGTAAGCAGGCGGTTGAGATTTTGGAAAATGTCGGTCTTGAGCATCGTTTGATGCATAGACCAGGTGAGCTATCAGGTGGCGAGCGCCAACGTGTAGCGATTGCACGCGCGCTAGTGACTAAGCCATCGCTTATTTTGGCAGATGAGCCAACAGGTAACTTGGATTATGACAATGCGCAGAGCGTATTTGGCCTGTTGTCAGAATTACAAAGCACCATGCAAACGGCGCTACTTATGGTAACGCATGATCGCAATTTAGCTGCTCTTGCTGACCGTCAGTTGTTGCTACGCAATGGGCATTGGGAACAGTATTAATAATTTTTTATATTAGGTCGAAAAACTGACCGAAACGCCATCTATTGGCGTTTGTTATGGATGTGGTGGCTGCCATATTGAAGAGTTATTGTTGTATTATTAAGAAAATATATCATAGAAACTAGCGATTAAGCGGTTGTGAGCCAGCCGCCTTATCTATTTTATAAGGATGCGTAAAATGCGTGAAGATGATAATCCAATTGCGGCTTTTGGCAGTGCGGAAGAGGGTGATGAGCCGTTAAAGCCTTACATCGATCCAACTTTGTTTGAAACGCTCGATAGGCAGGCTCAAACCGAGCTACTGACACCTGTGTTTGACGCCATCACTTTGGCTGGGGTTGATTACGACCTAAAAGTCCAAGATAGCGCGACAGGTAAGCGTTATACGCTCTGCAAAAATGATGAAGTCATTGAGATCGTACCGATGGATAGCGATTTTACTGACAAAGTCTTAAATGCTATAGAGAACAGTAAAGAAGAATAAGCTGCGCTAGCTTAGTTTATCTAGGGCATAAGCGTTATAGCCGTATAACAAAGATAAATTGCCTTATAACTTGTCAGATTCGTCAGAAGGTTTTTGCTGACGTTTCTGCCAGCTAGCCACGGTTTTATAACGCCAAATGGCCTTAAATGCCAAACCGCAAATAAGACTGGTGACCACAGCTAAAATCGTTAGCCCGATACAAAATGCAGCAAGCGATACTGTACCGCGATAAGTAATGAAAGGATTGGCACCGTTTGATAATGCCCATAAGCTAAAGTCCGCAATCATTCTACCGATGAATCGCAAGCTAATCACAGGTGCATCAATGATCTTTGCACCGATATAATATCCAGCATAAAATATTGGCAAGCTAGTGACTGGGTTGGTAATCCATGTCAAACCAAGCGCCATAGGGACATTGGCACGAAAAATAAGCGAGCCAATAAGTGCCAGTAACATCTGTCCTGGCAGCGGAAAAAATGCACTTAGTACACCGATATAGACGGCCTTATTTAGGCTGTGTCGATTGAAATGCCATAACCTTGGATCAGCTAAGTGCGGTGCAAACAGCTTTAAAGTGCGACTTTCTAAGATTTTCTCTGGTGTAGGAAGTAGGTCTTTTAGACGTTTTTGGGGCACAGGATCGCCTTTAATCATTAACTACAGTCTACTCAATGGTATTGAGAAGCTGGTATAAAGTAATATATGGTGAGTAGGATAAAGGTTAGAACACACAGAATGGTGATGTCAGATAGTTACCACCTAATACGTTGCCTCAGTATAGGGCAATATAAATATAAATGCTATTGCATCGCGTACCATTTGCTATAGTAAGTCACCATATTTGGCCGAATAATATTTAAGTCATCAAGCAAGGAGTGCTGGTGTACTGGTTGATTGGTAGCCTCATAATTATAGTGATGATGGGCGTATTGGCAGTCGCAGATAATGTGATATTGCCAACTGACTTATCCTTGCTAGATATGATGGATCCGTCCAATCTGTCTTCGGCGCTTATTATATTTGCCACGATTCTGCTGGCGTCTGCTCAATTCAACATACCCTCGATAGACAGCCACAGCGCTGATAACAATACCTTTAACAATGCATCTCGTCATACTAAACCTCCTTTCCGAATTATTAGATACTTGTTCTTGGCTTTGTTAGCGACTGCGTTAGTGATAGGTAGCGCACTGCAAGCTTTGGTTACTCATCAACAAGCAGAAACCACTGAAATTACTGTTCCGATACGAGTACAAGCACTCGTGCGTATCGAAGGGTTGAGCGACAGTGTTTATGATGCCACTATAGACAGCGGATATCGCCAAGTAGCGGTGATAACGAATATCGCTCCATTAGTCGCTGAGCTAACGCCCCAAGAGTTAGCAACTAAAACATCCGACTACTTAGATGTGAATAAAAATAGCCTAAGCAGAAATTACGATGTTAATCCCAATGAAGTTAGTCTCAAAGTTAGCGAACACCGAGTCCTACTTAACGCCTATCCAAGAAAGTCTGCAAATGATAGCCAGTTTGCAGCCTTAAACGATTTGCAGCCCGGTGATGAGATATTCATGAGCCTAGCACTGGCGCCGTTAGCTACTTCTGAGCAAGCAAGCAATAATCCTACTGGCTTTGACAGTTATCGCTGGTTGCGAGGTCGGCATATTGATGGCGTTGCAAATATTTTGGCCGTTAGCCCTACATTGGTAAACAGTAACGAAATTAGCAATGAAATCAGCGATGAAAAATATTCGAAGCAGTCGCTAGATTCTGACTCATATCTTCAGCGCTTTCGTATACGTATTGATCAAGGGCGTTGGCGATTACGACAGCATTTCTATCAAGACTGGTCAGCACAAACGACAGCAGAGCAACAAGCAAAATCCGTGACATTAAGTCTGCTCACGGGTGATCGTAGCTTGATTAATCGTGATACTAAGGATTTATATCAACTGGCGGGTATCTCACATCTGCTCGCTATTTCAGGCACGCACGTACTGTTTTTAGCTATTGTATTGGCAGGCATAGTTGTACTGCTGTTTGATCGTAATTATTCAGCGATTTATCGTCGTATTCCGCGCTGGCAAGTGCGCTGGTGGGTAATGATTGGTGCTGCTTTCATTTATGCGTTATTTACTGGTTTTGACGTGCCTGCTGCTCGTACGGCTTGGATGTTATTAGCGATTGGATTCATCAGATTAACATTGCTTCCTATTAGTACGATGCGCGTGCTATTGGCACTGGCTGTATTGATGGCTTGGCATGACCCTTACGTACTGTGGCAGGCGGGATATTGGCTGTCTTTTATCGCAGTGGCGTTATTACTCAAGTATGACGATACGTCGTATGAGCACCAAACTACTGCTACAACGAGTTTATACGATGATAAGCCGCGTGCTCATATCAATAACGCGCTATCTAACCGTGTTTGGCAAACGATCAAGCGAGTGTTTAAGCTACAGTTTTGGCTGTTTCTTACTTTATTACCCGTGACGTTGCTTTTATTCGGTAGGGCATCGTTATGGGGCCTTTTTATCAACTTATTTGCCATCGGGCTATTTGGTTGGGTGATTGTACCGCTCAATTTATTAGCCGGGCTGTGTTACCTACTGGTGCCGAGTATCGCTGATATTCTCTGGATGGTTATTAGTACGATTGTCGGTTATCTACACGATTTGATGAGTTGGCTCACGTCATTGCCAGCACTATCGGATGCGTGGCTCTATACACCAGTTAATATCGCGATACTATCGATGGCTTTGCTAAGCGCATTGCCTTGGCTACTGCCACGAGGTTTACTCAGCCGTTGGTTGACGTTGCCACCATTAACGTTGTTGATGATGACGGTGTATGCCAATCAGCAGTCATTTGTCACGATGCCGACCCTATATATTTTGCCAACGGGTGATTCGTATATAACGGCAGCATTGCTACAATATCCTACCGCCAATGAAGACAGTACCAATTGGTTGTTCTTAGCTGATCATAGACCAACCTCTACACGAACGATGTCAAGCAGCCTGACAGCAGACAAATTATCTGAAAATTTAAAGCAGCAGCTGGGCAGTTTATCTGTCAATAATTTAGAAAGTATTGTCGTACAGAGTAGCAGTACCGGCCTGACTGATACGTTAATTCCTGACGATAAGAATACTGCTAATACCAAAAATTCTGAATTACTACCGATGACCGTTGCTCAATTAAATAGTCGTTTATCCATTAGCCAATATTGGCAAGCAGGGCGCTCTGATCGTTGGTCTGCATTTCAGCAAGCTTACAAAACAGTTAAGCAGTCTGAAGATACGCCCACTATCAGTGCCCAACGTTGTGAGCAAGGCAAAATATGGCAGTCGGCCAACGATGAGTTGTCAGTACAGGCCATCACTGGTTGGACCAAAATAGGTGATACCAATGTTTGGGATTGTACGATTGCTCTTGATACTAATCTGCCAATACGCGTTCTAAGATACAATGCGGCAGACCCACTCAATTCGTTACCTGCCAATTCACCTGTCAGTCCTCAAACACAAATAGCATCTAACCAGTTAACTAGCAAACAGTCAGAGTCCCAGTCACGTCTGATTCTAGATACTGCTACTCATCAACGCGTTTGGCAAATGTGGTCATTACTATGTTCAGTTGAATCGAATAATGAGAATATGCTATTCAAAAATATAAAGTGGCTTGGTCATAGTGACTCGCAGATCACGGCTGATGTCGTAAGTCGTCAGAGAATCGATGAAATTATCACTTACGATAATAAGCTACTATAAGATGCATTATTGTTAAATAACTAAATCGCTAAATAACATTAATAGCATCCCCAATGCCGAGACTACTAACCCTCAAAAATAAGGCTTATATTATCAGCGTTACAATATAGTGATATTTCACAGTTATACTATTGAACCATTATCGAAATACCACCATACTTAGCAGCCTATTAATACAGGTCACTGACTATTAATACAGGTCACTGACTATTAATACAGGTCACTGACTATTAACACAGGTCACTGATACTGCAAAAGTATCAGGTATACACTATCGCTTTAACTGTATTTCTCGACAACCTCATTTTATTGTTTTAGATTGTTTCTAACTTAGGAAGTTATATGCCCAACTGGCCACCAGACCCTAACAAACGTCCTGATAACTCGGCAAATCAGCCAACGCAACTGCAGCAACCAAGCCCGCCAAGTGGACAAGAATGGAAGGTGCTGGAAAACACGTTATTAGCAAGTGTGGTTGAGCAGCGCCGCGCTCGTCGCTGGAGTATCTTTTTTAAACTACTGACCTTTGGTTATATCTTATTGATATTTTTGACCCTTGGTCGTGGTTGCAGCAGTGCGCCAACAGGTATGGACGCAGTCGATACTAGCGATCCACATTTGGCAGTGGTTGAGCTGCAAGGTGTTATCAGTAATGATGATGTGGCTAATGCGTATGATGTTAATGAAGCTTTGAGAGATGCTTTTGCAAACAGTAACTCAAAAGCAGTGGCCTTAGATATCAATTCACCTGGCGGTTCACCGGTACAGTCTGATGAGATTTGGCAGACCATGATGGACTTACGCCAAGAGTACCCAGACAAGAAGCTTTATGCGGTGATTGGTGATATCGGTGCGTCAGGTGCTTACTATATTGCGTCTGCTGCAGATGAGATTTATGTCAATCCATCAAGTTTGGTCGGCTCTATCGGTGTCATCATGCCAAGCTATAACGTTAAAGGTTTGATGGACAAAGTTGGCGTAGAAGATCGTACGATTACGGCTGGTGAGTATAAAGATATCTTAAGCTTATCTCGTCCGTTGACTGATTATGAAGAAAATCATGTCGAAAAAGTACTAGCAAACACGCACAAGCATTTCATCAACGCTGTCAAAGAAGGTCGCGGTGACCGCCTGAAAAATCCTGAGCAAAACAAACTGTTCTCAGGGTTATTCTGGACAGGGGAGCAGTCTATTGAGCTAGGCTTAGCAGATAAAACAGGTAGTATCACAAGTTTAAGTAAGCAACTAGATCTCGATACGATCATCAGCTACAGCCCAACTGATCCGTTCCAGATGTTTATGGACCGTTTTGCAGTGAAGTTAGGTGCAGGTATTGGCTCCAGCGTTAGTCTCGACGTATTGCCACAAGAAAGCAACACTGGGCAGATGCGTTAAGCGTTTTATGTTTTAGATATAATGTGTATGATTGTTAAGGCTGAGCATATAATTGTGCTCAGCCTTAATTGTATGCAATACCAAATAAAAACCTTGGTCTGAGTGATAGCCTGATTAAATTAGCTATACAATTATAACCATCAAACACAGTCGTCAAACTTGCCACATAAACATGGTTGGTTTTGAAGAAGTTATTTTTAATGCTGTTGGTTTTAATAAGGGTACAAGGTTCAATCATTAAAATAATATATAAAATAAACGATCCCACGAGAGTCTGTCATGAGTGATGAAATAAATTTGCAGTCCTTTGCTAAACTGCCTGTCTCTAAAATAACCAATAAACCTGTGCTGCATTTTGCTCATGCTAATGGAATGCCAAGCGCGGTATATGAGCCGTTTTTTGAAGGCCTGTCAGAGTTTTTTACGATTGAGTATATTGCGATGTTGGGTGATACGCCTGATTATCCAGTGGACGATCATTGGCGCAGTTTGACACAGCAAATCATTGATAGCGTAACAAGTGCTTGCGAAAAGCATGGCGTAGCGCAGGTGGTAGGAGTAGGGCATTCGCTTGGGGCTATGTGTACGTTGCAGGCCACGTATCGTCAGCCTGAATTGTTTGCACAAGCAGTGCTTATGGACCCGCCTTGGATTTATGGCAAAGTCAGCTTGTTATGGCATTTGGCAAAGACAGCAGACAGATTACCGCTCATGAATAACCGTCTGATGGACAAACTGTCACCAGCTGGCGTGTCCAAACATCGCCGTGATGTGTGGGATAGCCGAGATGAAGCATATGAGAAAATGCGACATAAAGGGTTTTTCAAGAATTTCGATGAGCGTAGCTTTCAAGGATATATCGACCACGGCTTGCATGAGCGCGCGGATGGCAAGGTGACCTTAGCTATCCCTAAAGCCAGCGAAGTCGCTGTGTTCCGTACCAATCCCTCTTGGTATTGGCTGGCACCAAACCGCGGCCCCAAAGTACCTGTGACTTTAATCATTGGTCAAGACAGTATCTTTTTGAAACGTCGCTTTCCGCAGCAGATAAAATCGCGCTTGGGTATTCCTTATGAAACTCATGAAGGAGGGCATATGTTCCCACTTGAGCATCCAGAGTCTGTCTCAATGCAGGTGCTAGGATTGATTAAGCAGCAATTGTCAAAATAAACGCAACATATCATCAGTCATGCTTGTAATAGATATGAGCTGCCAGAGTATTTTTAAGTGACATTTTTATGCCAAAAAACCTAACTGTTCCATCTAGTACGACTGTCTCAGCTAAGTCTCTGCCGCTATTTTCGCGCGTGGGTACATTCGTTCTGACAGTAGGAATGGTGCTTGCGTTTTTTATCAGTCAGTTAGTAGGTGTCTATATCGCTGGCAAGCTGGTATTACCTACCGATGAAAAGACATCGATAGGGCGTATATTCTATTTTGGTAGTAATGATGGAACGGTCGTGAGCCTGTCTATACTTATCGGCTGTATATTGCTAGTGGCCATTAGCGTGCTTATCATTCGTTTAAAAGGTTGCAGTCTGCGTCAATACCTAGCCTTAAAGCCGTTCTCACCGTCGGTGGGTATAGGAATGTTGGGGCTACTACTAATATTTATGATTGCCAGTCAGGCGCTGACGTATGTACTCGATATGACGCCGTTGGTGTTTGTTGATCCACTCTATCAGTCTGTCATTTCGGTTTGGCTGTTGGTCTTTGCCATGGTGGTCGTCGCACCAATTTATGAAGAAGTTATTTTTCGTGGTATATTGTGGTCAGCCATCGCGGAACAGTTCACAGCACCATCATACTCAGCGAATTATGGGGCGATTGTCGCCAGTATTGTGACAAGTTTGATATTCGCTGTGATCCATGTGCAGTATGGTATCTACGAGATTAGTACCATCGTAGTGTTAGCATTGATATTTTGCTATGCACGGATTAAGTCAGGCTCGATATTACTGCCAATCGTACTGCACATTATCAATAATGGTGCAGCGATGTGGCAGTATATTGCGCAAGCGGCGTAGATAAAATACTGACCACAACGATGGCTGGCATGTAAATTCTATCGAGCCAGTCAGATATTTAAATTTGGCGACGTGTTAGGATTACGCATCAGGATTTAACGATAGCACTTCATCGGCAGCTCGCTTAATATCATCAATTGTCAGCTGAGGTTTTCCGCTCAAGGCTTGACGCCATTTACGCGCGCCCATCAGACCTTGAAAAAGTCCTAAATAATGCCGTGTCATTGTTGGCAACGCTTCGCCTTTCGCGAGTTGTTCTTCGAGATATGGATATAGCTGCGCTAAAATCTCTGAGCGCTTAGGTATCATCACAGGAGTTGCCTCATCACATAAACTATTGGCCTCTGCTAATAGATAAGGATTGTGATAAAACGCCCGACCAATCATCACGCCATCGATATGCTGTAGGTGCGTTCGGATGTCCTCAATTGTATCGATGCCGCCATTGATTTCGATATCTAGCTCAGGAAAGTCCTGCTTTAGACGGTACACATCATCGTAACGCAGCGGTGGTATCTCGCGGTTTTGCTTAGGGCTGAGCCCCTGCAACCATGCTGTACGCGCATGTACGATAAAGCGGGTACAACCTGCCGCTGCCACTGTTTGCACAAAGTCCACCATAAACTCATAACTATCAAAATCATCGATACCAATACGATGTTTGACCGTCACAGGAATATCGACTGCGGCTTGCATATGCTTGACCAAATCAGCGACGGTCTGAGGCTCTGCCATCAGACAGGCACCTATCTTATTGTGCTGTACGCGATCTGAGGGGCAGCCAACATTGATATTGACTTCATCATAGCCATACTGCTGAGCGAACTCTGCGCATTGTGTCATCTCACTGATGTCTGCACCGCCGAGCTGCAATACAAGAGGATGCTCAAGCGTATCAAAGCGCAAATGCCGTGCTCGATTGCCATGTATCAATGCGCCAGTACTGATCATCTCGGTATAAAGATAGGTATGCGGGTTAAACAGCCGCGCAAAATAACGATAGTCTGTCGTAGTCCAATCGATCATTGGCGCAACTGAGAGGCGTTTGTTGGTCATATCAACCATGGTGATTAAGCCTTAATATTTGTGTCTTAAATAAATGGAGAAGGTGCAATGGATGAGACAACCCACTGCACCTTATTTTCAAGATTTTCTAGAGCTTCAAGCGTTATGCGAAGCGGCGATTGACTATTTATTTATACAATAACATGGTCAATCTTTTTCAACTCGGGCAAATTATAAAAATAAAGCCCCATGATAATACCGATAAAGCCAATAAAGGCAATGTACAGTGCTGGTGAAAAGCTGACTAGAGTCGTGGCGTATCCAAGACCAAAAGGTATTAGCACACCAGTAATGCCCTGTGTGACATTGTTGCAAAAAGCAACGCCGGTGAGACGTACATTGGTCGGAAACAGCTCTATAAGGATAGCAGGGACCATACCAATCACGCCAGCACAGAAGCCCAAAATCGCATACATGATCAGTATATAATCACCGCCCGCCTGTAAATGGTAAAAGAACGCCAACATTTGAGCAATCAGTAAAATTGAACCGATTGCCAACACTTTACCAAAATTCTCGTGATTAGAAATCATCCCGTAGAATATACAGCCAAAAATTATAAATATGATGCCCAAGCTATGGGAGAACCCGAACAAATCACTGTCTAACGAAAAGTTTATCTCTATCAAGTCCGGTAATAGCAAAACGATAACAGTAGAAATGCTAGAGATTACTAGTGTCAGTACCATACCGATAAAAATGGAATGTTTGCAGTGTTTGAAGAGTAACGTCAGCGGCTTGCCTGCATTTTTGCCTGTCTTCGGTTTTACGAGTGCTAAAAAGAAAGGCGTCTCTCCAACCAATCGCCACACCAATAACGGCAAAGCACTTAGTACAGCGGCCACTAAAAATGGCAAGCGCCATCCGTACTCAGTTAACTCAGCTGTGGTCATAAAGCTAGAGAGCCACATAAAAAATGCATTTGAGAATAACACACCCACAAAGAAGCTGGCAGTCACGTAGCTACAAGCTACTGATAAATACTGTCTGGGCACATGCTCTGCCACAAATACCCAAGATAAGGGAACATAAAGTCCGTATGCCATACCCTGTATAATTCTTAATAAAATAAATAAAGCAGGCGCAAAGATGCCCCACTGTGCATAAGTGGGCAAAAATGCCATCGCTAGGAGACTACATGCGGTGACTATGATACTTAGCAATAAAACGGGCTTTCTACCTTTTATATCACCATAACGACCGATGAGAACACCTCCGATTGGACGTGCTAAATAACCGATAACAAAAAGCCCCATTCCTTGCAATTTAGCAACTCTAGGGTCAGCATTAGCAGGAAAAATCGCCGCTGAAACAATATCTGAGATATACAAGTAAATCAAAAAATCAAAAAATATCACAGCGCTGATGAAGCTAATGAACATCACTATGTTTTTGTCTTTAGTAGACATTAGGGCGTATTGAGAACGAGACGGCATAATAGATCACATATCCACAGAGTAAAGTGGTCATTAAGACGATCATCGTTTGGATAACCGGCCATGGTAAAAACGGCAAATCAAGATATATAAAAGATGATTTGCCGAAACAATAAGTTGGGTGTTTAAAATAAGAGCATTTTGAATAGTACTTTGTTTACTTAATACAACTGAGTCGCAAAACTAAATATTCTAGAACTGTCGAAATTAATAAGTTATGTATCTACAGCAGCCAGTCAATGGGCAACCAAGACATAATGGTTAGCCAAACATGGTCACCCATGTCCACTCGTGGCTCGGAGTCATAGACTACTTTTTCGCCTTTCTCCATGGTGTGCCATTGCAGGTTACCATTTTCTAGTAGCTTAACCTCATACGCTTGATTTAATAGATCGTCGCTCAAAGCGCCATGCAGCTGCCTTGCTAGTTCATCATCATTAATAATCACGCCCATTTCGGTATTGATATTGGCAGAGCGTGGGTCAACGTTGTATGAACCGATAAAGACTTGATAGTCATCTACTGCAAATGTTTTTGCGTGCAAACTGGTCGAAGATTGACTACGTGCTCGCCACAGTTTGTTATCACGTTTTTCTTCAGCAGCGGTCGATTTTAGCTCATATATTTTGACGCCTGAACGAAGCAGGCGAGGACGCCACTGGCTATAACCAGAATGAACGGCAGTTACATCGGTTGCATCAAATGAGTTGGTTAATATTTTAATATCGACACCAGCTTCAGCCAACTTAACCAACGTATCGACGCCATCTTTGGTCGGTACAAAATAAGAAGAAATAATCGTCAATTTCTTGGTTGGGCTACCAAGCAAATTGCGCAACTGATGAACCAAGTTGGTATCGGCAGGAACCGTTTTACTCAGTTTGCCGACATCATCACTTAAGAACTGCATGTCGGTCCAACGAAAGGGCACACGCTTATTAATCAAGTCACTATCAATCGTAGAGTCTTTGATTGCAGCTTTATAAACCGTCAAGCTGCTGCCTTCGTTGTTTTCTTCATCCAGGCCGAGCTTATCTAAGGCCTTTAAAAAATCAGGCGTAACGTCATCATCAAATTTCGCTAAGGTCTCGATATCAAATGATAAAGGCGATGACCAATAGTCATAAAAACTGTTATCAATATCTGCAACGACTTTACCGATAAGTAAGACATCCAAATCTGCAAATTGGCTGCTTTGGTCATTGCTAAGGTATTCGTTACCGATGTTACGCCCGCCGATGATAGTAATCTGCTTATCAAAGGTCATGCTTTTATTGTGCATACGGCGATTGATACGCGGCAAACCAGTCACATAGTTCAACGTTGGAAACTTACGATGCATCAAAGGATTGATGATGCGCACCGCAATGTTAGGATGACTGGCAAAGCGTAATAAATGCTGATCGAACTTGGCACTGTTATTAAAATCATCTAACAATAAGCGCACGATTACGCCACGCTCGGCCGCGTCCCATAAATCTTTTAACAGAAGCTGGCCAGCCTGATCGTTATGCCAAATATAATACTGCGCATCAATATTACGCGTGGCCATATCTGTCAGGATGCTACGTGCCGCAAAAGCATTCGCTCCGGTTACGATTGGATGGTAACCAGACAAATCAGGGTGAATATCGTTCTGCGCACTAATGGCAGAGACCAAGTCAGTGCTGCTAGTCTTAATCGTCTCACCTTGCGTCATTTGCTTATCTGAATATAGAGCCTCTACACGTGCTGATAGTGCTTGGCTTTCCGGTAAATGTGGCTGCTTGGGCAAACTCTGGCAAGCACTAAGCCCTAAAGTCAGTCCTAGGGTTAGGCTCAACGATAAGCTGCTTGGTTCTATACTGAACATCGACATAACGAATTTACCTTAATGAGCCTAAATGTACTGACAAATAATGATTCAGAGTGCTTAAGTCACTCTTTTTAGATGTATTACCAAACTGTTGTTGTATTACGCGTGGCAAAATCTAAATCGTCGCTAAGCTTAGCAGCTGTTGCGATATCTGCCTATTATAAATACGTTATTTTTGTTAGATTTAGCGCACGAAATCATCGTTTTTTAAGTAGTGTTTAACTATATATGTGGCAGATTTTAAGTAGTAGAATTGATACATCTTTGGTATTCGAAAATAATATTTAGTGGCCATTTGAAACCAGCTGTGTGGAATAAGTCGACATGATATGATAACGCTGATGAATTCGGTCGATAATCAGAAGAATAAGCAGTCATTTTATTTAAATTAAAAGATCAACCAATAAAATATTAACCAATAAAATACCAACCAAAGTAACGGAACGTTTATGAGTCAGTCGCAAAACCATGATGAGAGCAGTTTGAACAAGTTAGATCCAAACTGGCGCAATGATGCCTTAGATTTAGGGCTTGATTATGGCATGCAGACCATCGCAGTGCGGGCAGGTCAACACCGTACGGACGAAGGCGAGCATTCAGAGCCTATTTTTACCACCAGCTCTTACGTTTATCGTTCAGCCGCTGATGCCGCTGCTCATTTTGACGGTACAAAAACAGGCAATGTTTACTCTCGTCATACCAATCCAAGCGTACGTACTTTTGAGCGTCGTTTAGCCGCACTAGAAAACGGTGAACGCGCGGTTGCAACGGCCTCTGGTATGGGCGCTATTTTGACCATGTGCTTGGCATATCTAAAAGCGGGCGACCATCTGCTCGCGGCTAACCAATTATTCGGCTCATCTATCGGTCTGTTTAACAACTATATGGCCAAATTCGGTGTTGAAGTCAGCTATGTTGATTGCTTCGATAATGAGGCATGGGCAAATGCTATTCAACCAAACACCAAGGTGATCTATTGCGAAAGCCCAAGCAATCCACTAGCGCAGATCTGCGACCTTGGTTATCTCAGTCAGCTATGTAAAGCCAATGACATATTACTCGTCGTTGACAACTGCTTTGCAACGCCAGCATTGCAGCGCCCGCTAGACTTGGGTGCGGATGTGGTCATTCACTCTGCGACCAAATATTTGGATGGTCAGGGTCGTGTATTGGGCGGCGCGCTGGTCGGTAGTGATAAACTGATGCAAGAAGCGTTTACCGTGGTGCGCTCAGGCGGTATCAGCATGAGTCCATTTAATGCTTGGGTATTTACCAAGGGGCTTGAGACGCTCAAATTACGCATGCAAGCGCATTGCCAAAATGCCAATCAAGTGGCAGAATTTTTGGTCAATCATCCTAATGTCAGTACTGTGCATTTCTCAGGCTTGAGTGACCATTCTGCGCACGAGCTTGCTACACGTCAGCATCATATGAAAGGTGGCTATGGTGCTATCATGGGTTTTGAAGTTAAGCCATCTGCTAGCCTTGACTCAAAAGCGGCGGCGTGGCATGTGATTGATTCAACCCAAATGGTCTCTATCACCAATAACTTGGGCGATGCCAAAACCACGATTACTCATCCTGCAACCACCACGCATTTCCGTCTAACTGCTGAAGCTCGTGCCGAAGCTGGCGTTAAAGACGGTCTGATTCGTCTATCGGTCGGTCTGGAAGATGTGGAAGATATTATCAAAGACTTGGCACGTGGTTTAGACAGTTTGTAAAGATAACGGTATAATCTGCACTAACGCATTGCATTAACTTTACGTTATTAATTATTCCTTACTATACGCACTAGCATAAAATACAAACCATAAATAACAAAAGAGGCAACTATGAACATTCAAGCATTGATGCAACAAGCACAAACGATGCAAAAAAAAGTAGAAGCAAACGTTGAAAGCGCTAAAAAAGAGCTTGCTAATAAAGAAGTGCAAGCAGAAGCGGGCAGTGGCTTAGTTAAAGTAACGATGACTGGTCGTCATGTGGTTAAGCGTTTAACCATCGATCCAAGTCTGCTAGAAGATGAGCCAGATATGATCGAAGATCTTATCGCTGCTGCTATCAATGATGCGGTTCGTCAAGCAGATGCACTGTATGAAGAAACAATGGCTGGCGCGACTTCAGGCATGGGTCTGCCACCAGGTATGCAAGGTATGTTTTAAGCATTAAATACTTCATACTAAAGATAAAAATGGGGTTGTTATCGACACGATACGACCCCATTTTTATAGCTACGATTTATAAATTCAGTTAGATAAAGTCAACTAAAGGAAGCTACTTTGCTTACAGCCAAATTTGATCAGCTGGTCAAACAGCTGCGTATATTGCCAGGCGTCGGTCAAAAAAGTGCCCAACGAATGGCGTTACATCTGCTCAGTAAAAAACGCCCACAAGGCATGGCGCTCGCCCAAGCACTAGATGAAGCCATGCGTGATATTGTTGAATGTCAGCGTTGTCATAGCTTTAGTGATGAGGCTGTATGTCCGCTATGCCAAGATGTTAGACGTGATGACAGTCTGCTATGCGTGGTCGAAACGGCAGCAGATGTGATGGCGATTGAACAGACAGCTGGTTACCGTGGTCGTTATTTTGTGTTGGGCGGGCATCTATCGCCAATTGATGGTGTCAGCGCTGATGATTTAAATATTGATCAACTAGTATGGCGAGTGAAGCAAGAACCTGTCGAAGAGCTGATACTGGCAACAGGTACGACTGTCGAAGGGCAGACTACGGCGCACTTTATCAGTGAGGCTGTCAGTCGTCATGTCAATAAAGTGACGCGCTTAGCACAAGGTGTCCCGATGGGCGGCGAGCTTGAGTATTTGGATAGTATGACGCTCGGTCAAGCCATGCAAAATCGTTCTTTTTTATAACGTTTTGATTGCTTCAAAGTCTTACCCAATTCATTTCTTGAAATTGTTATAATTACTTTATTATTGTTTATTTTCTAATTCTATTAAGGCGCGGTTTAGCGTTTTATTTTCTCCTATTAATGCAGGTATCTGTCCGTGTCCAATAACGTTTCAAACGCCTCAGCTCAATCAAATACTTCTGATATCAATGATGGCTCATTACAAGAAGCTGCTAATACTGAGCCAATGTCAGTAACTACAGTATCTGAGTCAGCTACTAATACTCCAGATATTGAAGTGCCTGATATTGAGGTGCTAGGTACTGAGGTGCTAGATATTGATTCACTATTGGATATTGCTGATGACGTTGCTATTACATGGGTACGTAAGCAAGGCGATTTAGATGAGGTTATTGATGCCTTAGCGACTTGTGGACGCGTAGCCTTAGATACTGAGTTTATTAAGCGTGATACTTATTATCCGCGCTTGGCACTCGTGCAGCTGAATACTGGCGATCATGTTTATTTGCTGGATGCACCACAGTTGCAACTGGCTGATCTTTGGGAAGCGCTACGCAAAGTAGATGTGGCTATCTGGCATGCCTGCGGCGAAGATTTGGGTATTTTTTATCTATTGTCTGGCTGTCCACCGTTGACCAATATTTTTGATACGCAAATAGCGTTGTCTTACCTGACGGGTCAATTGCAAATGGGGTATCAGCAGGCACTGGCTGATCAGCTAGATATGCATATTGATAAAGAACATAGTCAGTCTGATTGGCTCCAGCGTCCGTTGACAGATGAACAAGAGCAATATGCTATTGATGATGTGCGTTATTTGCCAGCGCTATATCTCAGTATCGAGCATGCGCTTAAGGCTCAAGGTTTGTACGATTATGTTTGGGCTGACTGTCAGCTTTATGCCAGTGATTTGTATGACACGCAGCACGTCGAAGATGAAGCGATGTATCTAACGATGGCAGATTATCGCTATAACTCACAGCAAATGGCGATACTCAAAGGGGTTGCTACATGGCGAGAAGAGCTGGCTCGTGCGACCAATCAACCCCGTACCTTTGTGATAAAAAAACAAGCAGTACGAGAGATTGTCACTGAAAAGCCAAACAGCATGCGAGAGCTGGCACATAAAACAACCATGCACCGTAGTATGCTGCGACTATATGGCGAAGAGCTGCTGAAAGTAATCAGAGATGCCAAGAGTCTACCGCCTACAGAGCATCCAGACTGTCTAGTGCCACCATATCGCTCAAAAAATAAAGTATTATCAAAAGCAGTGCAGCAAGCGATTGATGAGCATGCGCGTGAGATTGGTATACCTGCTAGCGTATTGATGCGTAAAAAATGGCTAGGGCAGTTGTATGAAGTGGTTGCTCTTGATAAAGATGTGAGCGAACTGCCGCAAGGGCTAAAAGGTTGGCGTAACGACTGGGTCATTAAAACCTTAATTCCAGTCATCAAAAAGCATAAAACCGAACTGCAGCAGGGCATGGGTATTCGTGTTCAATAAGGAATCTTTCGACAATGCGGCGCTCGATAAGACTGAAAACTGTCACTCAAGTATTCATACAGCTCTTAGCGTTTAAATCGTCCATGCTCTAAAAAGTATCGAGTCTGCTCGGCGACCTCCGGGTTCACTAGCATGCTAGTATGTGAGACTGGCATGATGATATGATCAGCTGCAGACTCTATTTTCGTCTCTTCTATATATACTGTCCCGTCATGTGCAAGCTGCTCGTTAAGGGGTGGCTTGTCAGATTTGCGCAGTTTGCGATTGTGATATTGCAAAAACAGCTGACCTAGACCATAAGGTCGGTTGCCAGCGATGACGCCTAGCGTCACTTGTTTGGGCAATGGTGCGACTGTACCGTCGAGTGCGTCGACATACGAGCGACCTACGACAGCAGGAGTCAATCGCCAGATATAATCTGCACAAACACTGCCTATATGCGGTGTTCCTAGAGTCACGCAACGTCCAATTTGCCATTTTGGATACTGAGCGACAAAATCACGAATGATTAAACCACCCAAACTATGCCCGACCAAATCTATAGGATGATCTGGATGATGGTTTGTTTCTAGCCAGCTATTTAGGCGGGCGCTATTGGTTTTGATACCATCACGCATACTACGGTAGCCATACTGATGGGTATCAAATCCTGCTGCTTGCAGGCGCTTGGCTAATGGTTGCATAATCCATGGGGTTTGATGCAACCCATGTATTAGAATGACGCGAGTTTTTTGTTTAGGCGCTTTATGTTGCATAGCATTGTCCAAATGATTGCTTCAGAAATTTAAGATAAATAGCTTATTATCAATATAAGCTTTTATTACATTGAGTTCTTATCGTTTATTTTATTCATAATATTACCTGCTAATGTAATAGATAAAAAGTCAGCAAAATAAAAACCTCCAAGTCAGCTGCTGACTTGGAGGTTTTTTACTACAGAGAATAACTATCGAAAGTGATAATTACATATAGTTTTCGATACTTGGGCAAGAGCACATTAGGTTCTTATCACCATACGCATCATCGACACGCGCGACACTTGGCCAGAACTTGTTTGCACGGATGTATGGCAGTGGGAATGCAGCAGTCTCACGGCTGTAAGGATGCGTCCACTCTTCGCTAGTAATCATAGCTGCGGTATGCGGTGCATTAACCAATGGGTTATCTTCTAGCGTCCAGTTATCTTCACCAGCTTTGGCCTTCATGGCTTCAGCTTTGATAGATTTTAACGCACTGATAAAGCGATCTAACTCTTCTTTTGATTCAGACTCTGTTGGCTCAATCATAAGCGTGCCAGCGACTGGGAAGCTCATCGTTGGTGAATGGAAACCATAATCCATCAGGCGCTTAGCGATATCGCTTTCCGTGATGCCAGTTTCTTCTTTTAACGGACGAATATCGATGATACATTCGTGAGCCACGCGGCCGTTTTTGCCTGCATATAGGACAGGGTAGTGACCTTTTAGCTCAGCTGCCACGTAGTTGGCGTTCAGTAATGCCAACTCCGTTGCTTTTAATAAACCATCACGGCCCATCATAGCAATATACATCCACGAAATAGGCAAGATGCTCGCTGAACCGTAAGGTGCTGCTGATACTGCTGAGCAGTCTTTTTGTGCATTGTGTACAGGGCTCAAGGTATGGTTGGCCATAAACGTTGCCAAATGCGCTTTCATACCGATAGGGCCCATGCCTGGACCACCGCCGCCATGCGGGATACAGAAGGTTTTGTGCAGGTTCATGTGTAGTACATCAGCACCAACGTCTGCAGGCTGCATCATGCCTACCTGAGCATTCATGTTCGCGCCGTCCATATAAACCTGCCCACCATGCTTGTGAGTCAAATCACAGATATGACGGATGCCTTCTTCGAATACGCCGTGCGTCGATGGATAAGTGATCATTAGCGCACCTAGGCGGTCGCTGTATTCTTCACATTTGGCGGTTAAATCATCGATATCAACGTTGCCGTTTTCATCAGTTTTGACCACAACCACTTGCATACCCATCATCATAGCGGTAGCAGGGTTGGTACCGTGCGCTGACATCGGGATTAAGCAAACATCGCGATTGGTTTCGCCCAATGACTCATGATAACGGCGAATCGCTAACAGACCAGCATATTCACCAGAGGCACCAGAGTTTGGCTGCATAGAGACATCATCAAAACCAGTAATGGCTTTTAATTGATCTTGCAAGCTATCGATCATCGCGATATAGCCAGTAACTTGATCACGCGGTGCATAAGGATGCACGTTGGCAAACTCAGGCCAAGTAATCGGTAGCATCTCACTGGTGGCGTTTAGCTTCATGGTACAGCTACCCAGTGAAATCATGCTACGGTTCATCGCCAAATCTTTGTCTTCAAGCGACTTTAGGTAGCGTAGCATTTCATGCTCGGTATGATGCGAGTTGAATACTGGATGAGTCAAGATATCATCCGTACGCAGGTGTGCGCTATCTAGAGAGACGCGAGCTGTTTCAGGTAGATCGTGTGACTTATTGACGAACAACTGAGTCAAGGTGTTGAAATCTTGCTGATCGCTGGTTTCACTAAAGGCAACGCTCAATTTGGTGTCGCTTATACGCCATAAGTTGTAGCCGACGTTGTCTGCATTTTTGAAAATTTGAGTAGCAAGCTTCTCTGAACCACAATCAACCACGACTGTATCGAAGAATTGATCATGTACCACGCTCAAGCTGCTGTCGTTAGATTCTGTGATAGCATCAGCAAACGCAGTGGCAAACGCATGAATACGAGTAGCAATACGCTTCACGCCGCCTGGACCATGATACACAGCGTACATACCAGCGAGGTTGGCCAGCAATACTTGCGACGTACAGATGTTTGAGTTGGCTTTTTCGCGGCGGATATGCTGCTCACGCGTTTGTAGAGCCATACGCAGTGCTGTATTGCCTTGTGCGTCTTTTGAGACACCAATGATACGGCCAGGTGCTGAACGCTTGGCTTTATCAGAGAACGCAAAATAAGCGGCATGTGGACCACCGAAGCCCATTGGAATACCGAAACGCTGCGTACTACCTAGCGCTACGTCGGCACCCATATCGGCTGGTGATTTTAATAACACCAAGCTCATGATGTCACTGACGACGCTGATGTAAGTTTTGTTTTCTTTTACTGCACTGATGACGTCTGTTAAGTCTTTAACGTCGCCTTCAGCACCGACATACTGGAATAGCGCACCAAAATAATCGCCAGATTTAGCGGTTTCAAAATCACCAACGACCACTTCCCAACCGAAGTATTTCGCACGAGTATTAATAACATCTAGCGTCTGTGGATAGACACGCTCATCGACGAAATACTGTGTTGATTTACTTTTGCTCACACGCTTTGACATCGCCATCGCTTCTGCCGCTGCTGTTGCTTCATCAAGCAATGATGCACCAGCTAACTCAAGACCAGTCAAATCAATACATACTTGTTGGAAGTTCAGCAATGCTTCTAGACGACCTTGAGCGATTTCCGCTTGGTAAGGCGTATAAGCAGTATACCAACCTGGATTTTCAAGAACGTTGCGCTGAATGACCGCAGGCATACGAACCGGAGAGTAGCCTTGACCGATATAGCTTTTGTTAACAGTGATGTCGTCTGCCATCGTGCGTAGTTTGGCAAGTGCAGCATGCTCACTCATCGCCACTGGCAAATCCAACTCTTTGTGCAAACGTACTGGCTCAGGCACAGTGTCATTGATAAAGCTTTGCATATCTTTATAACCAACAGCGCTGAGTAGGTCAGCTTGCTTGGTCTCATTTGAACCTAAGTGGCGATAGACAAATTCAGCTTCGTTGAACAATCCTTGAAAGGTATCAAACGATGGGTTTTGAGAGATAGTCATGACAATCCTTGGTTAAGGGAGTAATAAAGAAAATAGCTATAGCCCATCCTCTATGAATTAGATACGGTGTCAGTCTCGTTTAGTCTACTACTTGTAGTACTTTCACTCGGCTTCCTTGTATCTAAATCATATTGAACTGACTATAAAATCATAGTTTGAGTTGTGAGTTATACGTAATGCACAAACTGTTTTTGATCAAAGCGGAACTGAGTGTTGTAAACGCCATTGTCAGCACGTTCACCTGCGCCAATCATCATAATGATATGCTGATCGTCGCCTAGGCCTAGTAATCGCTTCATAGCAGGCTCATCGAAGCCGCCCATAGCACAGCTATCAAACCCATGAGCGCGTAATGCTAGCATGAGGTTTTCGGCGGCAAGTGCGGTGTTATTGGTTGCCCAGTTTTTGGTATCTTCAAATGTATAGTAAGGCGATTTAATTGGGCCTTTTACGCGTCTGACCACTTGCGTAGCACCCCATTTCGCAGCCGAAACCACGTTGGCTGGGCCGCGCAAGAAGTCCATCGTGACGACTTTGTTGTAGTAGTCTTTCACTTTCTTTGGCACTGGCTGATCAGGGTATTCGCGCAATACTTGCTTAGCGTGATCGTGCCAAACGTCAGTACGAGCAACGATGGCAATCAAACGGGCTGATGTTTTTGCTGCGTTTTGATTCATGCAGTTTTTGACAGCACGTTTGCGATTGTCAGCATCATCGATAACATAAAATTCCCATGGCTGTAGGTTGCTAGAGTTTGGCGCTAGCATGGCCAAACGCAGACAGTCTGCCAATACGTCATCAGGGATAGGTGTGTCAGTAAAACGGCGCACGGAACGGCGTGACTCTACGATATCGCGAAATGCTTGTAGCTGCGGCGTATGGCTTGGTGTGGCAATGGGGTCTTTATTATCGGTGTTGGCATTCATATTAGGATCCATGCTGAGAATTGGGTTATCAGTTTGCGTCGTTATTGATAGCACGTATTCATTGGGGTTCGAATAGGTGATCAATACGAGTCAATGAGATAACGCTTGGTAGCAATAACATTGGACGATAATGATTGTTGGAGATCTATATATAAAGCTGCTTTCAAATAATAAGCATGGTCAATGAGCCAATACTTTTCATGAAAAAGGTTGTTCAAACAGTTTAAATAGAGAGTATAGATACCAGCTGCTGCCAGTATCTATGATGTTTAGTCGGGGCTAGTACTTTGTACGAGCTAATGTCTTACAAATGCTAATGTCTTGTGAGAGCATGCTTAGCTTACGTGCTTAGCTTATAAGTCGCTTTCGTACTCGTCAGCAGTCATTAGTGCTTCGTAGTCAGCGATGTTGTCAGGCTTCATTCTGAAGAACCAACCTTCGCCATATGGGTCAGAGTTGATGATTTCAGGATCATCTTCTAGGCCTTCATTGATAGCAACCACTTCACCTGAGATCGGTGCATAAACGTCAGAAGCCGCTTTTACTGATTCAACAACTGAGATTTCGTCATCAACAGCGATGATATCGCCCACATCTGGTAGCTCAACGAATACCACATCACCCAATAGATCTTGAGCATGGTCAGTGATACCAACAGTGATCGTACCGTCGTCTTCTAGGCGTAGCCACTCGTGACTCGCAATATATTTTAGCTCTGCTGGGATGTTGCTCATGGTCTCTCTCCTAAGTGATAGAGGTTAATTAACAAAAATAATGGAGGCTAGGCGTGTCGTCATTTTTATACTCGCGTGCAAAATGACAACGCGCTCTAATGATAGAATTTATAAGACCTAAGAGTCAAACTGTTGCTTGCCGTTACGGACAAAAGGTAGCTTTAATACGCGTACATCGACGAACTTACCTTTGCCGCGTAGATCGACTTGTACACTGTCATCGTCTGATAAGCTGGCAGGCACACGAGCAATCGCGATTGAATTTTTTAGGCTAGGGGAGAATGTACCACTGGTGATAATGCCAGTTTGCTCGTTATCAGTGCCTTGATTGATAGTCACTGTCATGCCTTCACGCAATACGCCACGCGTGGTCAATAGCAGACCCACTTGTTTCATGGCAGTGTTGTCTTCTTTTGACTGCTTACGTTTGCTGACCAATGCTTCACGGCCGACAAAGGCGCGGTCGTCTTTTAGTGCTAGCGTCCAGCCCATGTTGCACTCGTAAGGACTGATGGTTTCGTCCATGTCATGACCATAAAGGTTCATGCCCGCTTCCATACGCAAGGTATCGCGTGCGCCAAGACCAGCAGGTTTGATGCCATTTGCTTTTAGCTGCTCAAAGAAAGCAGGGGCATTATCGGCATGCATAATGACTTCGACGCCATCTTCACCAGTATAGCCAGTACGAGCTACAAACCAATCAGTGCCTTCGATATCGGTCAAGTCAGCACCAACGAAAGGTTTTAGTGTTGCTAAAGTATCCGCCCAACTTGGTTTGGCCTGAGCCAGTTTTGCAATAGCGTTTGGACCTTGCACGGCGAGCATAGCAAGCTCAGGACGCTCGGTAATCGCAATATCGAAACCTTCAGCGACTTTATTAAACTGTGCCAAGTCTTTGTCACGAGTGGCCGCGTTAGAGACAATACGGTACTCAGTTTCTTCTGCGTTCATCAGGTAGACGATCAAATCATCGATGACGCCGCCTTGCTCATTGAGCATACCAGAGTACAGCGCTTTACCAGCGGTAGTGAGTTTGTTGACATCGTTTGCGAGCAGTTTTTGTAGCCATGCTTTAGTATCAGCGCCTTTGATGTCAGTCACAACCATATGTGAGACATCAAACATACCTGCATCTGTACGTACTGCTTCGTGCTCTTCGATTTGTGAACCGTAATGAATGGGCAGTTCCCAACCAGAAAAATCGACCAGTTTGCCCTCACTATCAATATGAGACTGGTAAAAAGGGGTGCGCTGAGGAGCTTGGTTGCTGTTAGAGTCTTGAGAATGGGTATCAGTCATAACAAATCCTTATGTGTACATCAGTCGTACTCGGCAGAGTAGGGAGTGATGCGCAACGTAAAAGTAGCGAGAAGCAATATTGCAAGGCGCAAATATCACATCAAAGGGTGACACAGAAAGCAAAGATGAAGACGTAAGCCAAACAAACGCTATACGTCAGTTTAAGCTAAAGCCCTATCTGTCCTGTGACCTGAGATTTTCAACACGAATCATCATTTTTGGGCAGTTGTATGAGCCCTATCGTTGATGATAGCGTATTTTCTCCCCTTCGGTGGGTAAGACGTCGTCCGTGCTTACCACTCTCCAGATTTGTTATGCCTTATGTTTGATAAAAAGTAGTGCGCTATTAGCGTCATATTACTAAACACTATCAAACAACAGTGACATGCGTTTTTCAGTCCTTTTACCTGAGCGATTGGCAGGGTGGATGCGCCTTCGGTGGTTATCTAGCAATTGCAATAGTTGTATAACCAATAGGGTTCAATACAAAAACGATGCTAATAAACTCTCTCCTGAAAAACGCTTTTATTATGAAAGGTTCAAAGCGCTTTTACAAGTCATCAAAGCCATTAAAATAAATAAATTTGGCAAAAATGATGTTTTAATAGGGTAGTCTGTTAAATAGGTTATGTTTTACAACGATATTTTTATCGCTCATATCAGCGTTTTATCTGTGTGTTTTGACAAAAATTACGATAGCAAAACGCAAAGCGACTACTGGTATTTGCCTGAAATATGCTAACCTACGCCCATAGTTTCTGATAGGTGGTTTTTATGCATTGCGATATTTATAAATTTCCCAAACATGACGACATGTATATCTACATTGCGCGTCCTGATTATCCTGATGATACTGATGAAATCAAAGACTGGCTTGGTGTATTACCAAAAGATTTCCGTGCAGGTTTAGGCCGTAGTAAGTTCGTCATGCATTTGGACTTGTCGACTAAAGATAAGCTTGCTCGTGTTGATAAAGAAGAAGTACTGGCAAAACTGCAGTCTCAAGGCTACTTTGTGCAGTTGCCGCCGCAAGATGTGATGCGCCGCCAAGCAGAGCTGCGCGCTCGTGAATCGCAGGACAGTATCTATAATTAATAGATTTGTCAGCGAGCAAGTGTGGTAGGACATATCAGTGCGCTAGCTTGAAAACAGTGTCGATAAAAACCTATGACACACTTGCTCACATGCATTTGAGTAGAAAGTCGTGATAAACTGACATCCTACGCAATGCATATACAAGCCTACATAATGCATAAGTTCATTATGTAGTTGGCCTCATTCTGGTTCTACAGAACGCACATATACCGCTAGACACAGATTGTGTCACCGGCGATAAACGCAGGTAAATAAAAACGCATGGACTGGTTAAAAAATATCTTACATAGCTTACCGCTAGAGTCTATCAGTGACATTCTCGGTGAGATTGCCATTTGGTGGGGCCAAATGGTAAAGGATGTCCCGCCCGCTGATTTGCCGATGTATGCTTATCTGGGCGGTGCTGTTTTGGTACTAGTGCTATGGATACTCGTTGCTCGTGTACTGCCAAAACCATTGGGCGGTATGAGTTGGATGGTTCTGTTTGCAGTATTATTAGCACCAGGTACTGCACTTGGCGATCCGAGCGAGCTTGCACCAGCCAGTATTAGCGTCGTATATGCTGTGATGATGAAAGATTACGCAGGCGCGGTTGCCAATATGTTGCCGATATTGGTGATACTGGTCGCAGGGTTGTTTGTTGGTTTTGTATGGCAGTTGATACGCAGCGCATTTGCATCTAGCTTGGACAAAGCCCGTAGCCGCAGCGCAGAAGATACGCAGGCCACATTGCAAATGACCACAGGCAGTTATTTGCCAGAAGGCGCTACCGTAACCGAACAGCCTGACACCAATGTAAACTTAAGAAAAGACAATGCATTGGCTAAGAAACCAGATAGCGATACGTCTGACAAGTGATAAAAATAGGCTAGGCGTTGGGACAAAATTACTGTCTTAAAAGTTATTTGATACCCGAATAAAAAGACACCGCTGCGTGTCTTTTTTTGTGCCAGATCGATTATTAGTCATATAAATAATAGCTCACTATGAACTGCACATAACAATTGTTAATGAATGCGAACGCATGAGTATTTTGGCAATGCATCAGGCTGTGCTAATCTAATTTATTCTTTACTAATTTATTCGTTATTATTTATTTATGTTTTAGACCTATCCATTTATAACAATTTATCTATAACAACAATCGAGATCTGATTATGACCACAGCTGACAATACTAAGCAAAACTTTACTGGTACCAGTAGTTATATTGCTACCGATGATTTGCAACTGGCAGTAAATGCCGCTATGACCTTACAAAAGCCATTGCTGATCAAAGGTGAGCCTGGCACAGGTAAGACATTGCTTGCCGAAGAAGTTGCTGAAAGTTTGGGCATGCCACTGATTACTTGGCACGTCAAATCGACGACTAAGGCTGAGCAAGGACTGTATGAGTATGATGCGGTATCACGCCTGCGGGATTCGCAATTAGGTGATGATAAGGTCTATGACATTGCCAACTATATCAAGCCGGGCAAGCTGTGGGACGCTTTTACCAGTACAGAGCGTAGCGTACTACTGATTGATGAGATTGATAAAGCCGATATCGAGTTCCCAAATGACTTGCTACATGAGCTTGATAAGATGTCTTTTTATGTTTATGAGACTGGCGAAACTATTACAGCGGCGCAGCGTCCAGTGGTTATTATTACTTCAAACAATGAAAAAGAGCTACCAGATGCATTTTTGCGTCGTTGTTTCTTCCACTATATTGACTTCCCAGAAGAAGAAACCATGCGCCAAATCATCGAAGTGCATTTTCCAGACATTCAGGAAAAACTGGTCAATGATGCATTGGATATCTTCTATAAACTGCGTGGTATTCAAGGTCTTAAAAAGCCGCCATCAACGTCTGAGTTGGTCGATTGGTTAACCTTGTTACTTGCTGATGATATGGCTCAAGACGAGCTAGAAGAAAATCTGCGCGGCGAAAAGTCTATCCCGCCGTTATATGGTGCATTGCTCAAAAACGAGGCAGATGTGAGTTTATTACAGCGTTTTGCCAATATGATGCGTCGTTAATGTTTGCAGCTTGCGTTGACTTTAATATCTTGTGTCCGATATCGAATGTTTATTGTAAAGATCAACGCAAGCGCTCAACCTGTAATTGTACCAATTAATGATATCAGCAATATCACCAGATAATAATATCAGCCAATAAGTGATACGACTCTTATGTTTATCAAACTATTCTATACCTTGCGTACTTATGGCGTGCCAGTCAGTACGCGCGAGCTGCTCGATCTCAATGCCGCATTAGATAAAGGGCTGATGATGCAGTCGCATCCTGAAGATCCAGCACTGACTACTTTTGCCAGCCGCGAAGATATGTATCGGCTGATTCGACTGTGCATGGTCAAAGACGAGCGCCATTTTGATAAGTTCGATCGGGCCATGGCGGATTATTTTGAAGGTGTTGATAGTCTCGACATGGATGAGCTATTAGCCAAGCTAACGGACGTGCCCAAAGAGTGGCTGGATCTGAAGCTCGATCCCAAAAATCTAACGGAAGAGCAAAGACGATTACTGAAAAAGTACGGCTCGCTTGAAGAGCTGATGAAGGCGTTAGAGGAACGGTTAAAAGAGCAAAAAGAGCGTCATCAAGGTGGTAGTAAATGGGTAGGTACGGGTGGCACTTCGCCATTTGGTGCCTATGGCGATCATCCAGAAGGCGTGCGTGTCGGCGGTGAGTCTCGCAAACGTAGCGCAGCAAAAGTCTGGGAGCAGCGTAAATATCGCAATCTCGATGACGACAATCAGCTGGGTACACGCCAAATTCAAATGGCGCTACGCAATCTGCGTCAGTTTGCGCGGACTGGCAGTGCTGATGAGCTTGATATTCATGAGACGATTAAGCGCACAGCAAAAAAGGGTGTGCTCGATATACATATGCAAGCGGAGCGCCGTAACCGTGTCAAAGTGTTGATGCTGTTTGATGTGGGCGGCAGTATGGATATCCATGTCGAAGCGCTCGAAAAACTGTTTTCTGCGGCAAAAAATGAATTTAAAACCTTAGAGTTCTTTTATTTTCATAACTGCTTGTATGACTATGTGTGGAAGGACAACAATCGTCGCCATAGTGCACCGATGCCAACGTTTGAGCTACTCAATAAATATGGCCGAGAGTATCGTGTTATCTTCGTCGGTGATGCATCGATGTCACCTTATGAGCTGATGACGGTAGGCGGCAGCGTAGAGTATATGAATAATGAAGCGGGCATCGTATGGTTGAAGCGCGTACTGGAGCATTTTGATAAAGTCACTTGGCTCAATCCTGAGAACCCGTCGTATTGGCAATATACGCAGACCATCGTTGAGATTAAAAAGCTGTTCGAAAATAAGATGTATCCGATGACGCTACACGGTGTTGAAGAAATGACTCAATATATGGCGCGGTAATTTTGATATTCAGCCCAATTGATAAAACTTGTTAACGCAGCTTAAATCCTCGTAAAAACAGCCGTTATGACAACATAGCGGCTGTTTTTTTGTCGATGCCAATGAACTCAATATTGATTGTATATTGGTATGCCTAGTAAAGTGTGTTAACATCCATTTTAAATGAATGTTATAAATATTCTGAATTAATTTGCTAAAAATTTTGATGACACTGTAAAAAGGTCTGCTCATTATTGCCAGTTTAGACGGATTATTTTTAACATCTCAGTTTATCAATGTAGTTAATGACTAAGAGAAACAATATGGCCTCACCAAAAACGTTAGAAATCGTCACCGCAACTGTTCCTGTACTCGAAGAGCATGGCGTTGCGATTACCACTGTGTTTTACAAAAATATGTTTAATGAGCATCCTGAGCTGTTAGATATTTTTAATGAGACCAATCAAAAATTGGGAAGACAGCAGACGGCACTAGCAATGACGGTATTGGCTGCTGCCAAGCACTTGGACAAGTTGGCTATGCTATTGCCACAAGTGACCCAGATTAGCCATAAGCATAGAGCCTTACAGATATTGCCTGAGCATTATCCGATCGTCGGTAAGCATCTGATTGGGGCAATAAAAGAAGTATTAGGTGAAGCGGCTACCGATGACATTATTGACGCTTGGACAGAGGCTTATGATGAAATTGCCTCAGTGTTTATCCAGATTGAACATGGTATGTATGAAGAAGCAATGTGGCAGAGGTTTGCGCCGTTTAAGGTAATTAAAAAGGAAGCGGTCGCTACAGATATCGCAGCCTTTACCGTGGTACCAGTTAATCAGAGTGAGAACAATGCAGACAATGACTCAGTAAACAGTCAAAATATTGACCTGAGTAAATTGACCTTAACCGCTGGTCAATACATCACAGTGAAAACAGACCCAAAAGATAGCAAACATATAGCCTTACGTCATTATTCTTTATACTCTGCTAGTACCGATGCAGGGATTCAATTTGCGGTTCGACGTGATAACCGTAATGAGCATCATGGGTTGGTTTCTAACTATATGCATGACCAACTAGAAGTAGGTGATACGGTTCTATTATCAGCGCCAGCTGGTGACTTTGCGCTCAATCAAGATTTGGTACAGCAAAATGATATTCCGCTAGTATTGATGAGTGCAGGAGTCGGGGTTACGCCTGTACTGTCTATGCTAGAGGCGCAAGTATTAGCCAATCCTAAACGACCTATTATCTGGGTTTATGCATGTCAAAATGTCGCTCATCATGCTTTTTCTGATCAGGTAGAGGCATTACTTGCTAAGGCTGAAAAAGTAGAAAAACATATCTTTTACTTTGAGTCTGGGCAGATATTAGATGAGACATGGCTTGCTACCTTGCCTAAACCTGCCGATACCTATGTGTGCGGCTCGATGCCATTTATGGAGAGCATGATTGACGGGTTAGTAGCCTTAGATCATGGTACCGATAGCGTTCATTACGAACCGTTTGGCCCTAAGATGAGTTTGGGTGGTTAAGTTTTTAACATATAGTCGGTGAACTACTAAACCGCTACGGCGTTATCCTCCTTAGATGTACTGTTTGTACAATCTGCAGTAGGCTGCCTTGTACCCATTTTAGAGTTCTTTGACTATAATATTCAAAATAAATGTTTATAAAAAAGCACTTAGCATGAAATAATTACGCTAAGTGCTTTTTTATGCAAAATACTATGAGAAGAAAGAGATTAACCTAAAAATATAAAGACATATTACTCTTTATTTTCAACCAATCCAATCATCACGCCCATCTCTTTTTTATCCTGCTTATCGATACTAGGCGCATACAATGCTGAGGCAATACCACCGTCTAAAAACAGCGCGTTTGAACAACCCAGTTCATTCTTAAATAGCTCTGCAAACTGATAAAAAGTCACAGGCTCATCGCTATTAACGAGCTGTATACTGCCGTCACGGCAAACGCCTGCACCATTACGCAGTTTGATTGAGCTGCTATTGGGATTGAACTGTGGGTGTATCTCGTTATTGATGACCAGCATAGGACCCGATTGCGTCGCATACCAAGGCTGTACATCACCATTGTTTAGCTGCACATTTAACGCATTACTTTCGGTGATTTGCACTGTGCCAGCTTTGTCCCACCACATAACCCCATTAGGTAATAGATGAAAATTACCGCCACCTTCTCTTACATTTAGCGATTTGAGTTCTTTGCCTTCGATGACGGTATATCCAATCGGCGCATAGTTTTCGTTATACATGCCTGCATTCATCGCAAAGTTGAGACTCTCATGGTTCGGTAATGTGGCCAATAACGTATCAAAGGTTAGCAGAGGCTTATTGTTATCAGAGGATTGCCAAAACAGTTGTAATGAATACCGCTCGCTCGCTAACGCGGTAGCATCCACTCGGCAAACGCTATAAGTAAAAGGTGTGTCTTCAGTCTGGCACGACCAACTATCGGTATCGCTATTAGCTGCATTGGTATTTGTCTGCTGGCAGGCGCTCAGGCCTAGCGCGAGCACTATCGTTGATAGGGATAAGGTAAAAATAGAACTTGGCATCAATCACGCGTCTTTTAATGTACAAATTATTTAAGTTTGGCTGCTATCTACTGCTTAATTACACTTTCATTACTATTTTTTAAGTACAACAATTCAGGCGCTTATTCAATCGCTAGTAGGCGGGAAGTCGCGGATTGTGTTATTCACATTACCAATTAATCGTCCACCATCGGTGAGATTGGTTAAATGCTCAGAACTATACCCAGCGCTGTGTTCTGTTGGCGCGCCAGTTTCTTTACCCTTATCGCGCGAGTCTTTGTTATAAGCAATGAGTGCATCGTTGTTGGCTAAAAAGCTATCAGGGTTTGCCATGACCCACATCTGGTTAAATACATCGGCACGGGCACTATGATCGAGCAATGCGCCTTTATCAGCAAAATAGAAGAATTTGGATAACAGCTTAATCTGCCCATCGTCTAAGCGGCGTGCGATATGATACGGCTGTAATTGGCTAGGATGCTGTAAACCGACCGCGCCTACGATGCTGGCAAGCGATTTTAGCGTGTTTTTATGGAAACTTGCAACACGCTCAGCCTTACTAGGGACGTCGAGCGCCTTTTGACGATATGGATCTTGGGTTGCCACACCCGTCGGGCAAGTGTTGGTATGACAAGAGCGCGACTGAATGCAGCCGACTGCAAACATAAAGCCACGTGCTGAGTTGCACCAATCGGCACCTAGCGCAATCATGCGAGCGATATCAAAGCCTGATACGATTTTTCCACTAACACCAAGCTTAATTTTGTCACGAATGCCTGCACCAACTAAGGTATTATGTACCAGCAAAAACCCTTCTACCATTGGCATGCCGACATTGTCCATAAACTCGACGGGCGCTGCACCTGTGCCGCCTTCTGCACCATCGATAACGATAAAATCAGGATAGTTATCCGTCTCTATCATCGCTTTAACAATCGCCATAAACTGCCATGGCTGACCAATACATAGCTTAAAGCCAACTGGCTTGCCGCCTGATAAATCACGTAGCTGCTGCCAAAAGGCAACCAGCTCGCGTGGTGTGCTAAATGCGGTATGCGAAGAGGGCGAGATACAGTCTTGACCCGTCGGCACTTGACGAGTATCTGCAATCTCTTGCGTGATTTTACTAGAGGGTAGGACGCCACCTTTACCAGGCTTGGCACCTTGTGAAAGCTTGATTTCAATCATCTTAACTTGGGGATCGACGGCTTTTTCAGCAAAAGACTGTGGATCAAAGTTACCGTCATTATCACGGCAACCAAAATAACCCGTACCCAACTCCCAAATCAAGTCACCACCGAACTTGCGATGATAAGGGCTGATAGCGCCTTCGCCCGTGTCATGGGTAAAGCCACCGAGTTTCGCGCCTTGATTGAGTGCCATGATGGCGTTGGCTGACAGACTGCCAAAACTCATCGCAGAGATATTAAATACCGACATATCATGCGGCTGCTGACAACGCTCACCGCCGACCATGATGCGAAAGTCTTTGTTTTCTAGTGGTGCACTGATGGTGGATTGCAAAAACCACTCTTTACCATGGGTATATAAATTATCTAGCGTACCAAAGGCATTGGTGTCACTGACGTTCTTAGCACGTTGATAGACTAGCGCACGCTGCTGGCGTGAAAACGGCACTTGTTCTTTATCGTCCTCAAGCAAATACTGGCGAATCTCAGGGCGAAAATCCTCTAATACATAGCGAATATGTCCAGCGACAGGGTAGTTGCTCAATATCGCGTGCTTGGACTGAATCAAGTCATAGATACCAAGTGCCACAGCCAAACCACCGATAACAATCAGCCACCAACTTACCAACAATAAACCCGCTAACAGAATTAAAATCGCCGCGCCAAACGTGCTATAGCGAAGTAATAATCCGATAAAATACGGCGAGCTGGTTTTTGGTTCAGGGTTCAGATTGGTACGAGATTCAGGCATAGCGAGGCTCAATAGTAATGATTGATATAGATAAGATGCTTACATTTGTCGCGTACATCATACACGCATGACGTCATTACGTCGGTATCAATGGGTAACAGGGTTGCAAACGGTATCTTAATTAATCCAGCCTAGACCTTGATTTTATTCGTTTTGAAGTGCTTTATGTACTACCAATCCGCTCCGCCAACGCCTGCAATTTTGGCACTATCATCGCAGCATACTCATCCGCTTCCCAGTTGGCACTTGGCACACTGGCATTGAGCGAATAGGCATATTGTCCAGTGGCGACATCAAACACGCCAATGGCTACCGCCAATATGTCGGTAGAAAATTCCCCATCAGACACCGTATAGCCATATTTTTCATAATGCTCTGCCGCGCTGGCTAGGGCAGTTTGTGCATGTGTGTAATCTTCAGTAGATAAATTTTCTTGGAGATTATTAATGATGACCGCCTGTCTCGCTTGCGTACTTGCCGCATAGAAGGCACGCCCGATAGCAGTACGTGCGACGGGTACCGCTGAGCCAATTTGTAAATTGACCGATAGGCGAGCAGGGCTACGGCAGCAAGCGTGATAGCGCATTTCTCCTTCGACTTCGGTAGCCAAATTTACTGATACTTCATTCTCACTAGCGAACTGTCGCAGTAAAGGCTCAGCCGCTGCAACCATATCGTGGCGACTCCATGCGGTCGCACTTAGGCGTACAGCGCTACTACCCAATTGATACTGTCCGTGCTCAGTGACACGTAAAAAACTAAGCGTGGTTAAAGTATGGATAAGGCGAGTAATGGTTGCTTTCGGTAGTTCGGTCATCTGACACAGCTGCTGATGGGTGAGCCGCTCATGGTGCTCAAAAGCCGCCAGTATGATCAGTCCCCGTCCCAATGCCGTCACAAACTGTCGGTCATTCTCTTCCTTATTTTGACTCATTGTTGCATGCATGCGTTCGAGTAGTGGAGTAGCTGTTGATAAGGGTTTTGTCATTTTATACTCATCTTTTTTTGATAAAGGTTTACAGCGCAGCGAAAGTTTGCTTAAATGGTTTTAAATTATGAAACTAAGTTTCGCACAGCGGAATAATGAAGTCAATGACTTGTTAGACCAAATGATGTATCAATCACTATTCGTCAGTCAGGATGACTGATACCAAGGAGATCCACATGGCAACATCTACTAGCCCACGCTTTGATTGGGAAGATCCTTTCTTATTACGTGACCAGCTCACTGAAGAAGAACGTATGGTCACCGACAGCGCCCGTCAGTTTTTTCAAAAAGAGCTGATGCCTGGCATTATCGAGGCCAATCGCAATGAAAATTTCGATCGTAATATCATGCGTCAAATGGGTGAAATGGGCCTGCTTGGTGTCACAATTGAAGGCTATGGCTGTGCAGGTCTGTCAAGTGTCGCCTATGGTCTGATTGCCAAGGAAGTGGAAGCAGTAGACTCGGGCTACCGTTCAGCGATGAGCGTACAGTCAAGCCTAGTGATGCATCCTATTTGGGCGTATGGCACAGAAGAGCAAAGAGAGCGTTATTTGCCTAAGCTTGCTACAGGTGAGTACGTCGGCTGCTTCGGTCTGACTGAGCCAGATTCAGGATCTGATCCTTCATCGATGTCTACTCGTGCGCGCGCTGTGGATGGTGGTTATGAGCTGACTGGTAATAAAATGTGGATCACCAACAGTCCTATCGCTGACGTGTTTGTCGTGTGGGCAAAAGATGATGCTGGAGAGATTCGTGGTTTTGTTTTAGACAAAGGCATGAAAGGATTATCTGCGCCGAAAATCGAAGGTAAGTTCTCATTACGTGCATCAGTCACGGGTGAGATTGTCATGGACAAAGTATTCGTTCCTGAAGCCAATGCTTTCCCAGATATCCGTGGTCTAAAAGGACCATTTGGCTGCTTAAATAAAGCTCGTTATGGTATCGCTTGGGGCTCGATGGGTGCGGCTGAATTCTGCTGGAAAGCCGCCCGTCAGTACACGCTCGATCGTAAGCAATTTGGTCGTCCGCTAGCTGCAACGCAGCTGGTACAGTTAAAGCTTGCCAATATGCAGACAGAAATCACCTTAGGTCTACAAGCAGCGCTACGTGTCGGTCGTTTGATGGATGAAGACAATGCAGCACCTGAAATGATTTCACTTATTAAGCGTAATAACTGCGGCAAGGCACTCGATATCGCTCGCATCGCTCGTGATATGCATGGCGGTAACGGTATCTCTGATGAGTTCCATATCATCCGCCACGTGATGAACTTGGAAGCCGTCAACACTTACGAGGGTACACATGATATTCATGCGCTTATCCTAGGCCGTGCACAGACAGGCATTCAAGCGTTCTTTTAAGCATTTTTAGCTACAAGTGTTTGGCACAACTGTATTTTATGACGTACGTTACTGCTTGGCTTTTTATCAAGAGAGCATTAACAGTAGCGTACGTTCTTCAGTTGTTCTTCATGATTTAGCTATTTAACAGCTAAATCATGAAGAACAATTTTATGATTAAAAAGTCAAAAAATACGCGACAGAGTAAGGGAATCTCATGACAGATATGATTGATATGGCTAATATGCCAAAAGGCGCATTGCATGGTATCAAGGTGCTCGATTTATCGAGAGTGCTGGCTGGCCCTTCCTGTACACAAATACTTGCTGATCTTGGTGCCGAAGTCATCAAGGTTGAGCGTCCTCATATCGGTGATGAAACGCGTCATTGGGCACCGCCAACATTCAGCGATGACACCTCCGCTTATTACGCTACCATTAACCGCAATAAAAAATCGCTGACGGTTGATATCACTACGCCAACAGGGCAGACAATCATTAAGCAGCTAATCGCTGAGAGTGATATTTTGGTTGAGAACTTCAAAGTCGGTGGTCTGAAAAAATACGGTTTAGATTATGACAGTCTAAAGCAAGACAATCCGCGGCTGATCTATGCGTCATTGACGGGGTTTGGGCAGACAGGACCAGATGCCAAGCGCCCCGGTTACGATTATATTATCCAAGGATTGTCAGGGCTGATGAGTATCACGGGTCCTAGTGATGGCGAACCACACAAGGTTGGTGTGGCAGTCGTTGATTTATTTGCTGGGCTACAGTTGACAATTGGGATTCAAGCGGCGCTACTGGCGCGTCAACATACTGGACTTGGTCAACACGTCGATGTGGCGTTGCTCGATAGCGCACTTGCTATGCTTGCCAATGTCGGTATGAACCATTTAGCATCAGATAAAGTACCACCGAGACTGGGTAATCAGCATCCTAACATTGTGCCGTATCAAGTATTTGCTGGTGAGGGCGAGCAGCACTTTATTTTAGCCTGTGGCAATGACAATCAGTTTGCCAAATTGTGTGAGGTGCTCGCAGTTGATTGGCATACCGATGAGCGCTTTGCGACCAATCCACAACGTGTTGCCAATCGCGAACTGCTGTGCGGTGAGCTGACTAAGCATTTTGCCAAGCAACCACGTACTTACTGGTTAGAGGTTTTAGATCAAGCAGGCATTCCATGCGGCGCGATTCATAACGTGGCTGAAGCCTTGGCCATGCCGCAAGCGCAAGCACGGGAGATGATTGTTAATTTCACCGAGCAAGGCAGTCCAGTACGCGCACTTGGTAACCCTATCAAGTTATCTGCATCACCAGTCAGCTATCGTACGCCGCCACCGCAGTTAAATGAGCATACTGACAGTACGCTTGCTGAATTGGGCTATGACAGTGAAATGATCGCAAAGCTAAAAGCTGATGGGATCGTTTAGTAGAACTTTTTGGATTATATTTTTTAGACCTGCACCGATATTCAATCCTAACGCTACCTTTCAGCGTTAGGATTAAAGCCTAAATGCTGCTCGATTTGCTCGGCCAATTCAATCAATACCGCACTGACCTCAGCCCGTTTAGACTCATACTCTCCTTGCAAAAAACTCACTGCCATACCAGCGACTGCATTGCCTGACGCATTGCGAATATAAGTCCCTAAGCAGTACATCCCATCGCGCAATTGTCCATCATCGAGAGACACTCGGCTTTCTTGTATCGCCGCAAGCTCGGTTGCCAAATCGGTAAAATTACTCACTCCATGCTGGGTCATCGGCGTCGGAAACGCATCTTTATACAATGATTTGATACTGTCTATCGATAACGTGGATAGCATGGCTTTGCCTGTCGCAGAAAATACGGCAGGTACGCGAACGCCTGCACGAAAGGTAAATCCAAGCGGCGCAGGGGACTCATGACAAGCCAAAAATACCACTTCTCCTAAATCAAGTTTTGATAAGGTAACCGTGTGCTGAAGTAGTACCGGATACTGCACAATCAAATCTTTAAACAACTGCACTACGCCTTGTTGCTGCTCATACTTGCCTGCCCAATACATCAAATATGAACCCAAATAAAAGCGACTTTCAGGGTCTTTGTAAATGACGTGTTTGGACAATAGACTATGTAAAATGTTGTGAGTGGAGCTACGCGGTAGGCCCAGTTCCTTAGCGATATGAGCCGCGGTCAGAGGCTGTGAACTATCGGTAATCAAGTCCAAAATCTGAAATGTTTTGTCTAGCGCAGGCACGGCAGTCGAGCTCATAAGTAACCTATAAAGTGAAATAAAAGAAAGAAGTACAAGATAATTTTTAAAATAATGAGATTAAGGGTTGCAAATCGCGTCATATCGTTCTTATAATGATGTCTCGTATATAGAATACGTGTTCAGTATATTGAACAAACAACGAATTATCAATAATTATTTACGACTTACCATTGTATCCATTCTTATAAATACATCCTACATGACAAGGAGCGTCAACATGTCACACACGCTGCAGTTATCAAATCCAGATTTACTCAAACAATCTTGCTTCATTAAAGACGGCTGGCATGCTGCTAGTGATGAAGCTGTGCTTGATGTCAACAATCCTTTTAATGGCGAGCTCATTGGTACTGTACCAAGCCTCACCACGGAAGATGTCAACGAAGCCGTTGCTTACGCTCATGATGTCCAAGCAGACTGGGCAGCAAAAACCGCCAAAGAGCGTGCAGAGTTATTGCAAAAGTGGGCTGATCTAATCGATGCCAATAAAGAAGATTTGGCCATCATTATGACCGCTGAGCAAGGTAAGCCACTGACTGAATCACGTGGTGAAGTAGGTTATGCCAACAGCTTTATCCGTTGGTTTGCTGAAGAAGGCAAGCGTGTCTATGGTGATGTAATTCCTGCTAATAGCACACAGCTACGTCATGTCGTTCTCAAGCAGCCAGTCGGTGTTTGTGCCGCTATCACGCCTTGGAACTTTCCAGCTGCGATGATCACGCGCAAAGTTGCTCCTGCGCTAGCAGCAGGCTGTACGATTATTGTCAAACCAGCCACCGAGACACCGTATTCGGCATTGGCACTGGGTGTATTGGCAGAACAAGCGGGCATTCCAGCTGGCGTCATTCAAGTCGTCACTGGTAAGTCTTCTGTCATCGGCGACATCCTAACAGGTGATGCTCGCATTCATAAACTATCATTCACAGGCTCTACAGAAGTAGGCCGTACGTTGATGGCACAATGCGCGCCAACTATTAAGAAGCTATCGTTAGAGTTGGGTGGCAATGCGCCATTTATCGTCTTTGATGATGCCGATCTAGAGAAAGCCGCTGCTGGTTTAATCGCTTCTAAATATCGTAATGCTGGTCAGACCTGTGTCTGCGCCAATCGCGTATATGTTCAAGACAGCATTAAAGATAAGTTCTTAGATGTCTTTGTCAAAAAAGTCGCTGAATTAAAAGTGGGTAACGGCTTAGAAGAAGGGGTAGATATCGGTCCTCTTATCAACAAAAAAGCCTTAGATAAAGTACAAGCCTTGCTAAAAGATGCGCTAGATAAAGGCGCAAAGCTGGTCACTGGCGGTAGTGTCAATGACGCATCAGAACTAACTTACAACCCAACGGTTATCACTGATATTAGTAGTGATATGGACATCGCCTCTGAAGAAATTTTTGGACCAATTGCGACCATCTTTACCTTCAAAGACGAAATAGAAGTTATCCGTGCTGCTAACGATACGATTTATGGCTTGGCCGCTTACTTCTATAGTAGCGACTATGCACGTTCATGGCGCGTTACCGAAGGTCTTGAGTACGGCATCATCGGTCACAACACGGGTTTAATTTCTACAGAAGTTGCCCCATTTGGCGGTGTGAAGCAATCTGGGTTTGGCCGTGAAGGCTCAAAATACGGCATCGAGGACTATATCACGACCAAATACTGGTGCTCTGATATCACCTAATAGCCATAACCTAATGAGTTGGCTTAATGGTTAGCACAGTAACAATTAAAAAAGAAAAAACTAGCGTAAATTTTTAGATATCTGTGGTGTTTTGGGTCAACCAAGCACCATTTGATATCTACTGAGTACAAAAACAGGCATCAAATAAACCGCCAATCTTTAGATGGCACTTATGTTACGAACAAAGAAAAGGACATTCCCATGACTACCAATCAATCATTACTTGAGCGCCGCAAAGCTGTTTTACCAACAGGACTTGGGGTTGCCTTTCCTATCTTTGCAGAAAAAGCAAAGAACTCAGAAATCTGGGACATCGAAGGCAAGCGCTATATCGACTTTGTCGGTGGTATCTCAGTATTGAACACGGGTCATAGCCATCCAAAAATCACCCAACGTGTGCATGAGCAGCTAGACAAATTTACGCACACTGCGGCGCAAATGATTAACTACGAATGCTATGTGGATCTGGCTGAAAAGCTGTGTGAAAAAGCGCCTATCAGCGGCGATACTAAAGCGTTCTTTTTGACCACTGGCGCAGAAGCGGTTGAAAACTGCATCAAAATTGCTCGTGCTAAAACCCGTCGTCCAGGCGTGATTTCTTTTGTTGGTGGCTGGCATGGTCGTACCATGATGTGTATGAGCCTAACAGGCAAAGTGTTGCCATACAAAAAGAACTTTGGCCCGATGCCAGGACCAGTATTCCATGCGTTGTTCCCTGCAGAAGAGTTGAACGTAACAGAAGCGCAAGCACTGCACAGCCTTGACATGATTTTCCAAGCAGACATCGATCCTAGTGAAGTGGCTGCAATGATTATTGAGCCAGTCCAAGGCGAGGGTGGTTTCCATCAGGTGACGCCTTCATTTGCCAAAGCATTGCGCGAGATTTGTGATGAGCATGGCATCGTACTTATTTTTGATGAAGTACAGTGTGGTTTTGCGAGAACCGGTACCTTGTTTGCAGGTGAGCAGCTAGGTGTTGAGCCTGATTTGATGACGACTGCCAAGAGTTTGGCGGGTGGTTATCCTATCTCTGCGGTCATCGGCCGTGCTGACATTATGGATGCGCCGCAAGTAGGCGGCTTGGGCGGTACTTATTCTGGTAACCCACTTGCTTGTGTGGCGGCGCTTGCTGTTATGGAAGTGATCGAAGAAGAGAACTTACTTGAGCGTAGTGTTGTGATTGGTGATACCATCGCCGCGTTCTTAAAAGGCTTGAACCTAAGCAGTATCGGTCATATCCGTTATAAAGGCGCTATGCTAGCGTTTGAACTAATCGATAGCGAAGGCAAACCTGATGCAGCCGCCGCAGCCAATCTAAAAGCAAAATCATTTGAGCAAGGCTTGCTACTAGCGTCTTGTGGTATGTATGGCAATGCCATTCGTGTGATGGTGCCACTGACGGTTGAAGATGAAGTGCTACAAGAAGGCCTTGATATCATCAAAGGTATTCTAACGGCATAAGCAATACTGAGTGTCATTTACTTTAGCGATGGATCGCTTTTAACCAAGTACAGCTAATTCAAGTACCGATATTGGTTAAAAGATTGTACGAAAGATAACGGCAAGGTTGCCCTTATGACGCTCGCTTTGAGTGAGTTTTTTAACGGCGCCTTGCAAGTCAAGACGCCGTTTTTGTATTTGCTGTTTGAATACTATACCGACGGCAAATACAAGTTTTTCGGCGACGCGACAGACACAACAAACATGATGGGTATGATCCCATGAAACAAAAATAGTGTAGCTGTAACAGGCTCACACGGATGAAACACAGACAAGGAGTAGGTTATGTCTGAATTAAAAAAGTCGCTAGGGGTGTTCGATATCATTGCACTGGCATTCGGTGCAATGGTCGGTTGGGGCTGGGTTGTATTGGCAGGTAGTTGGATCATCTCAGCAGGTATATGGGGCGCAATTAGCGCCTTTTTAATAGGCGGTCTGGTAGTTGTATTGATTGGTGTGACGTATGCTGAACTTGCGGCCTCTATGCCAATTACTGGTGGTGAGCATACTTATACCCATCGAGCGTTAGGAGTTAATGTCTCCTTTATTTGCTCATGGAGTATTTTGTTCGGTTACTTCTCAGTCGTCGCGTTTGAGGCCGTGGCGCTGCCCACCGTCGTCGAATACATTATTCCCAATTATAGCCAAGGGTATCTTTGGAATGTTGCTGGCTGGGATGTTTACGCCACTTGGGTAGGCGTCGGGATGCTCGGCTCAGTGATTGTTACTTGGCTGAACATACGCGGTATGGAAGTCAGTGCGTGGTTCCAAAAAACAGCAGTCGTCGGTATCTTTCTAGTTGGTATATTACTATTCGTGGGGGCGTTACTGTTCAGTCCTGAAACTTCTAATACCGTACAAGCGCCTAACTTTATTGGTGGTATGGGTGGCATCATGACGGTGATGGTAATGGTACCGTTCTTATTCGTTGGCTTCGATGTTATTCCGCAAGCTGCAGAAGAAATCAATCTATCTCGTCCGAACATCGGTAAGTTTTTGATTGTCTCTATTATTATTGCGGTGCTGTGGTATGTAGCAGTCGCTTGGAGTGTGGGCAAGACTCTACCGCTATTACAGGCGCAAGACTCAACATTGGCAACGGCTGATGCGATGACTAATGCTTGGAATGGTAAATGGGCAGGCACCTTGCTGGTTATTGGCGGTGTGCTAGGTATTTTATCGAGCTGGAATGCGTTTCTTATCGGTGGTAGTCGTCTGCTATATGCTATGGGCAAAACGCATATGTTGCCGCAGTTTTTATGCAAACTGCATCCGAAATACAATACGCCCGTCAATGCGATTTTATTGATCGGTGGTCTAGCGACACTTGCGCCATTATTTGGTCGCAAAATGCTGGTATGGATTGTGGATGCTGGTGGGTTCGGTATCGTTATTGCTTATACTTGTGTGGCTCTGTCGTTCTTAGTGCTGCGTTACCGTGAGCCTGATATGGTACGTCCGTTTAGAGTACCAGCAGGTAAATTGGTTGGTATTATCACTATTATCCTCAGTCTTGGTATGTTAGCACTATATCTACCAGGTATGCCATCAGCACTTGTCGCTATTGAGTGGTGGATTTTCCTTGGCTGGATCGTACTTGGTGGGGTATTGTACGGTTATGCTACGATGAAGAATCCTGGTAAGAGTAAAGATATTATGGATCATGAGCTGCGTGAGCTGAAAACGGCTAACCAGCAATGGTTAAAAGAAAATCCATATAAAAATTAGACTTACTTTAACTATCTTTCATAAAAAAGCCTAACGTCAAACGTTAGGCTTTTTTTATTTCACTAAGGTTTTAATCTATTAAGACTTATCACGAATCAGCTTATAGTTTAGGAATTCAGTGATGCCAAGGGTGCCAAGCTCACGGCCAAAGCCTGAACGTTTAACACCGCCAAATGGCGTATTGGCCTCAGAGCCAGAAGGCGCATTGATAGTGACCATGCCCACTTCTAGTTTGTCAGCAATTTCAGCAGCCAGTGCCGCATCTTGCGTTTGGATAGACGCACCCAAACCGAAAGGCACATCGTTGGCAATCTTGATAGCATGGTCGATATCATTTGCTTTATAGATGACTGCTACAGGACCAAACAGCTCTTCACGATATACGTCCATGGATTCAGTCACATCAGTCAGTACCGCAGGCTTAAACCAAGCGCCAGGCTTGTCTTTGTCCATGCCGCCTTCTACCAATACAGTTGCACCTGCTTGGATAGCGCTGTCTAGCTGCGCTTGCAAGTTGACTGCAGCGGCTTTTGATGACATTGGGCCAATGAACGTATCTTCTTTAAGCGGGTCGGCCAAAGTCATATTACTGACCGCATTGGTAAAACCTTTGACGAATTTATCATAGACGGATTCAATGACGATCAAACGCTTGGCTGCATTACAGGCTTGTCCAGTATTACCAAAACGACCAGAGATAGCGCCTTGTATCGCTTGCTCGATATCGGCATCGGCTGCGACGATAAAGGCATCTGAACCGCCCAATTCTAAAACGACTTTTTTGAGTGCGCCGCCAGCTTCTTTTGCCACGGCTTGTCCAGCGCGTTCAGAACCTGTTAGCGAGACACCTTGTACGCGTGTGTCATTGATAATGGTCGCTGATTGCTCATTGGTCGCAAAAATATTGTTATAAACGCCTTCAGGCACGCCTGCACCTTTAAAGATATCGACGATAATTTCTGCGGTGTTTGGACACTGCGGTGCATGTTTTAAGATAATTGTATTACCCGCCATGAAGTTTGGCGCGACAAAACGGGCTACTTGGTAATGTGGATAGTTCCACGGCATGATACCTAATAGTGCGCCCACAGGGTGTTTTTCTACCGACGCTGACCCTGAGTCTACATCAATAGTGCTTGGCGCTAGTAGCTGCTCAGCATTGTCTGCATAGTAGCGATAGATATCAGCAACCAGACCGATCTCGCCTTTTGCTTGGGCAACAGGTTTGCCCATCTCATTGGCAACGATACGTGATAGCTCGTCTTGGCGCTCAAGATAGATATCAGCGATTTTATGCAGTAGTGCACTGCGCTCGTTTAATGGCACTTTACGCCAGTCTTGATAAGCAGTGTCTGCTTGTTCAATGACTTGTTGGATATCTTGTTCAGTGGCGGTAGGGTAAGTGGCTTCTATTTCGCCAGTGGCTGGGTTATTAACTTGATAATCGCTCATATTGTGTCCTTTATTGTAAAATATTATTGGGTTCAAAATCCATTTGGGTCTATATTTTTATGCGGGTGCATTAATCAGATGCATCTGATTAATCCTTCTAGTTACTGCCTTTGATCGATGATTTTGGTTGCTGCTGGGTAATACAGTGAATATTACCGCCACCGAAAACAATCTCTCTTGTTCGTACTCCCACTACCTGATGCTGAGGAAAGACTTTTTCAAGCTGCTCGATGGCGAGTGCATCATTTATATCATCATATTGCGGTACGATGATCGCATCATTACAAATCAAAAAGTTGGCATATGAGGCGATACAAACATCACCCGTTAGGCGAGGTTTGGCGTCGTCAGACTGTACAATGTCATAATCATCAGGCAAGGTCACTGGCTGCTGAGTACAGCACAGCTTATGGACTTTTAGACGTCTGCCTTTTGCATCAGTCATATTTGAGAGCTGCTTATAGGCTTTTTGCGTTGCTTCATAAAACGGATTCTCAGGATCATCAGTGAATAAGCAAACCACTTCACCAGGTCGTGCAAAGCAAGCGATATCATCGATGTGACCTGTAGTCTCATCAGGGTCGATACCATCATCAATCCAGAGCACTTTTTGGACATTGAGATAGGCTTTTAGCTTGTCCTCGATTTGCTGCTCGCTCAGATGTGGATTGCGCCCCGGGCTTAGCAGACACATACGCGTGGTCAGAACCGTGCCTTCACCATCGACATGAAACGCGCCGCCTTCCATGACAAAGTCATCCGTTCGATAACGCGGAATATCTAGATGCTCACATAAGCGTTCTGCGAGTTTATCATCGTCATCCCATGGCGAGTAGAGCCCATCATAGTCTCCGCCCCACGCATTGAATGTCCAATCACAAGCGCGTAGCTCGCCTGCGTCATTGATTAAAAATGTCGGCACAGTATCACGCGCCCACGCATCGTTGCTAGGCATAGAGATAACGTCGATATCATCAGGCAAGCTATCGCGGCACTGCTGATAATCGTCAGGATTGACCAGTACGCCAACGTCACAAAACTTGTTAATTGCCAATGCAACCTCAGCATAAGCCCTCTTGGCAGGTATCGCTTGTTGTCGCCAGTTATCAGCACGGTATGGCCAGACCATCCATACCTTTTGTATTGGCTCAAACTCTGCTGGCATATAAAAGCCATCCTGCTGCGGGGTTGAGTCTGTCAGTAATATAGACATAAAATCACCTTATCGTACACGAGCGACTATAAAAATAGTGAGAGTAAACTAAAGAAACGGAAATCAAATTAACCGTGAGTGAGCAGTGTGCCATACATCGATGGACGACGGTCACGGAACACACCCCATTGCTGACGATCGATAGCCAGTTGATCTAAGTCAAAGGTAGTACTAATCACTTCGCTAGTATCTGCTGACGCTTCTTTTATAATGTCGCCGCGGCCGTCGGTAATGAACGAGCTACCATAAAACTGCATCGTGCTGTCATTGCCATTTTGGCTGATGGTTTCTGTGCCAATGCGATTGGCTGCAATAACTGGCATCAGGTTGGCGGCGGAATGGCCTTGCATACAGCGCTGCCAATGGCCTTTTGAGTCGATACCGAGTGTTGGCTCATCACCAATGGCAGTCGGGTAAAACAGTAATTCGGCACCCATCAATGCCATACTACGGGCACATTCAGGGAACCACTGATCCCAGCAGATACCGACACCAATCTTAGCGTATTTGGTTTGCCAAACCTTAAATCCTGTATCACCAGGGGTAAAGTAAAATTTTTCCGCATAAGGAATACCATCTGGTATATGCGTTTTGCGATAAGTGCCTAATATCTCGCCATCGGCATCGATCACAGTGATGCTATTAAAGAAAGTATTGCCTGATTTTTCATAAAAGCTAATCGGTAGTACCACGTCTAACTCTTTTGCCAGCTTTTTGAAGTGATTGATAGCTGCATTATCTTCGACTGAAGTTGCCAGCTTAAAATAATCGAAGTCATGAACTTGGCAGAAGTAGGGCGTCTCAAACAGTTCTTGAAGTAAGATAATATTGGCACCATCGTTGGCCGCTTTTTTGACCAAGTCAGTCGCGGTCGCAATGTTTTGCTGGATGTCCCAGCCGCATGTCATTTGCGTGGTCGCCACAGTAACGTTTCGCATGATCTCAATCCTTTTATTGATAGATAAGTAATACTATAGGTAGATGATGATTCGTATTTGCTAACGAACAATTTCTCATCATTCGTTAGTGTATAGCGACAATAGTTAAGTCCATATTGGTTAAGCTTTATAGGCTTAAGCCATCATATAGCCCAATCCTAAGAAGGTCACGACGGACAGTCCCGCACCTAACATCGCATACGGGAACTGGGTAAAGGCATGCTGCATGGGTGAGCAGCCAGCACCTTGCGCGGCAAGTAATGAGGAATCACTAAAGAAACACGCATGACTACCGAATGATGAGGCTGATAACAATGCCCCAATCATAAGTGGTGTGCTCACGCCAAGGGCGAGCGATATTGGGAACACGATAGGCATCGCCAACACGTACAGACCCCAGCTTGATGAAGTGGCAAAGGTCAAGAAGGCCATGACCGCAAATATAACCGCAGGGAAGATAATAATGGTCATATAAGGCGTGATAGCTTCAATCACATACATGGTCATACCAAGCTCATCGTTGATTGCTTTTAAGAAAAAGCCACCAATAACGGTTGAGAGGGGATAGAGCATGACTTTAAAGCCTTTAAAAATGGCTTCAACTTGTGTCTCAAAGCTCAAGATACCTTGCATCCAGTAGACAACGACCGTCACAAAACAGGTCAATAGTGCCCCGCGTAACAGATCGATTTCAAAGTAAACGGTTGAGACAATCAATAGAATCATTGGAAAAGCAAAGTTAGCGATGTTGGCTTTGAATGACAGTTTGCGCTTGGCTTTGACGTTTGAGATCAGTTGCTCTTCGACAAACGCTTCAGGAACAGGGTTGCCAGCCTTGGCGCGTTTCTCTGCTTTTTTCATCGGTCCCCAATCGCCCAATATGCCATAAGCGACCAAGAATACAATAAGTAAGGCAAACCAAGCATAGGCCATATAAGGAATAGCGCTGATATAAAGTCCAATGCCTTCGCCATCTGCTGCTACGCCGTTTTCTTCTAGCAGACCTGCAAAGTAAACGGCCCAAGTCGAGATAGGCACGATAATACACATAGGGGCAGCGGTCGAATCGACGATATAGGCGAGCTTTTCACGAGAGACGTTATAGACGTCAGTGAGCTTTTTGACGGAAGTTGATACAGCTAAGCAGTTCAAGTAATCATCGATAAAAACCACAACGCCCAAAGCAAAAGTGGCCAACAATGACTGACGACGCGACTTGATAATTCTTTGTAGCCATTCACTAAAACCATCTAGGCAGCCACTAATTTCAAGGAGCTGAATTAACCCGCCCATCAGACCACAGACGAGGACAATCCAGATAATGGTCTCGTTGCCCAAGACCATCGACATATTGTCTGCAAAGGGGGAAACCAGATCAAAGGGGTTGAGCATCACAAGGCCAGCGACGCAGCCTGCGATCATAGACTCAAACGGTCGCCTAGAGACAATGGCGGTGACTAATACTAATAATGTGGGTAATAAAGATAAAGCACCCCAAGATTCATCTGGTCCACGGCTCATGGATAGCCAAGCAAAGGCCAGATAGATGACGACGGCTACTATTACGGTGAGAAAGACTCGCTTGTTATGATAGTGCCCTTCGACAGCATCATTGAGTTTCATGTTCATACTTACGCTCCCTGTAGAACCTCATTTTTTAAAACAAACTCTATTCGGTGGTTGATGCTCGACAGACAGTAGCGAATCAACTTTCTATCGAGCGTCCTATCACAGCAATCCATTACTGTGATAGGTCAAGGCAACAGTAGTTTTTATGATAAAAGCGTTGTCTATGTCGACCGCTTTTATGCACGGTTGGTCATATATTTACATGCCAGTAGTGTCTTTTAGTGCATACCACCACGAACCCATGACCGAGTAAGGAACTCGTAGAGCCCTGCCACCTGGGAATGGAATCCAAGGTATCTGTGCAAAGGTGTCAAACTCTTTGGTTTTACCATTGATGGCATCAGCCAAGATTTGCCCGAACAGATGAGAGCCTGTTACGCCGTGTCCACTATAGCCGTGGGCGAAATATACGCGCTCATGTAGTTTGCCCATTTGCGGGACGCGAGAGAAGGACAGGGCAAAGTTACCACTCCACGCGTAGTCGATTTTTACATCGCGCAGCTCTGGGAAAATCTTATTCATATTGGGTCTGATTTTGGCGGTGATATCAGCAGGATCTTGACCGCCATACACCGTACCGCCGCCGAACAACATGCGTTTGTCTGCTGAGAGACGATAGTAATCAAGAATGTAGCGCACATCTTCGACACAGACATCAGTAGGGAGCAGTTGATCGGCTAAATCACCCAATGGCTCGGTCGCGATAATCTGCGTTGATACTGGCATTACGCGATCAGTCAGCTTAGGAATGACTTTATTGAGATAAGCGTTACCGCATAGAACGGCTTGCTTACAAGTCACCGTGCCAAACTCAGTAATGACTTTAATAGAGTCATCAGCGTATTCAATATCTACGACTAAGGTGTTTTCATAAATCGTGCCACCATTTTTTTCGATAGCCGCCGCTTCACCCAATGCAAGATTTAATGGATGGAAGTGTCCACCCGAATGGTCGATGACGCCGCCCACATAAGCATCTGACTTGATATGTTCTTGAATGCCGTTCTTGTCTAGCATTTCTCGGTCGTGCATACCGTGGCTTTCCCACAGTGCATGCGTCTCTTGCAAGTCTTTTAGCTGTCCGTTATTCAATGCTGCAAAGATGTTTTTTTCTTTCAGATCGCAGCTGATATCGTAGTCACTGACAAAACGACGAATGATTTTGCCACCGCGAGTCACGAGCTGACCGACGAAGTCTGCGCTTTGCTGACCATAAGATTTTTTGATTTTCTGCAGGCTAGCATTTAGACCATTGACGATTTGACCACCGTTACGACCTGATGCGCCCCAACCAATCTGTGCGCCTTCAAGCACGACGACTTCATGATCTGTTTCGATAAGATGTAGGGCAGTTGATAAGCCACTATAACCGCCACCGACCACGCAGATTTCTACTTGAATATCGTTTTTAAGCGTTGGTCTGTCAGGCTTAGGGTTACGACTGGCTGCATAATAGCTATCAGGGTATTGACCCTTGTCCGAGTAATGCGGGATATTGCGCGTGTTGTTAGAAGGTGGGTATTGGTTCGTTGCCATATTGCTACTTTGGTTGCTATTTGACATATCAAACATCCTGTAAATAGGTAAGGTATTCAAGGTTGGTCACTTGCTGAGCAAAGCGTTTGGCCTCTTGCTTTTTGACCGCAATCAATAGCTCAATCATCTCGCTTGGGAATAGTGAGTCAACCACATCGCTGCTCTCAAATTGACGAATGGCTGAGAGCCAGTCTAACGGTAAGGTTTTTAGTTCTGCTGCATCATAAGTAATGCTATTAATCGGCTCAGGTGCTTCAAGCTTGTTTTCGATACCATACAGCATACCCGCCAGTACTGCGCTACAAACGAGATAAGGGTTGGCATCTGCACCAGATACACGGTGTTCGATACGGCGTGCTCTAGTGTCACCGCCGGGGATACGTACAGCTGCGGTGCGGTTTTCATAACCCCATGACACGTTGTTTGGCGCCAATGTACCGGGGGTAAAGCGGCGATAAGAGTTGACATGTGGTGCAAATAATAAGGTGCAATCTGACATGGTCTTTAGCAGTCCAGCGACTGCATGACGCAACATATCTGAGCCTTCATCTGATCCATCATCGAATACATTATTGCCATCTTTATCTAATAAGCTGCAATGTACATGAAAACCATTGCCAGACTGTAGGCCAAAAGGTTTTGCCATAAAGGTCGCGGTAAGCTTACGACGAGCTGCCACGGCTTTGACCACTTGTTTAAACAAAATCGCGTCGTCAGCAGCTTTTAATGGGTCATCGACGTGTAATAAGTTGATCTCAAACTGACCACAACCATTTTCCGCCAGTGCTGCATCCACAGGGATATCGAGCTTTTCACATTGCTCGTAGACTTCATCTAGGAATTCATCGAATTGTAATAGGTCATTGATACTCAAGATGGATGTCTTGTTTAGTCTTAGGCCGCTCTTGGGACGGATAGGCGGTTTGGGTGTCTCTCCCTCGGTATAGTCAACCAAATAAAACTCTAGTTCGGTTGCCATCACTGGCGTCAGTCCCAGTGCTTTGAACTTTTTGCTAATGTGGTCCAAAACGTGGCGGGCATCACCGTAGTAAGGCTCATTGTCTTCGGTATATAGCCAAATAGGTAGTAGCGATGAAGGGGCACTGGTATTGAGAAGCGGATAAGCAGCACGACCAGTTGGACGGGCAATGGCATCGATATCACCATTGCACTGCGAAGACTCGATGACATCAGCGCCCCATATATCGACACCTAAGATTGACAGAGGTAATCGGATTGCACCGTTTTCTGCTTTTTCCATTTGATCAAAAGGGATGCGCTTACCACGAAGTAAGCCATTGATATCTCCTGCGGCAACATAGACGTACTCTGTGCTGTTTGCAGATTTGACCATTCCATTGGTTGTCATCATGTCTGTTCTTCCTATGAATTTGTAGAATTACTGGGTTTGTTACTGCTACTACGTTTTGGCTGTGGTGTCTAAATTCTCTGCTAGTGGCATTTATAAAGAACACTTAATAAATAAGTATTTGATAAATGACGGGTTGGATATGAGGTATTTGTACTACTGCTAAATTTTTTATCAATGATATTAGTGACTTATAGGCTGTGCTCTTAGGCGTTTTTATTCAGTCTAAAAGTTAAACTATGTTGGTTATCATTGCTACTGACTTTTAATATATGGATGAAAACTATAATTGTCAATTTTTATTTAAAATTATCTTAAAATAACTCGAATTCGGGTTTTTAGTATAAATATCGATATTAATGAAGTTTATAGTTTACATTTTACGAGGCGTTGTGTTAAATTTTAGCTAAATAAGGGATTAGACAACATAGACAGCCTAGGTCTAATTGTTATAACGAGGGAAAATGATATGAAAAATTCCAGACCTATTATTGCTATTGTGTCTTGTCATAAGATGGTTGACGGACAGCCAGCACAGGCGGTATATCAAAAATACATCGATGCAGTAAACTTTTATGGTGGCAATCCTATATTGCTGCCAAATACAGCTGCCGATAGCGAAAACTTCGATGCCCTGCTCGAAATAGCAGATGGAATTTTATTGACTGGTAGTTATAGCAACGTCGCCCCAAATCGATATGGCGCGACGCATACCGAAGCCAAACAAGATCTAGGCCGTGATGAGCTGAGCTTCAAGTTATTGGCTTATGCAGACGAAAAAAACATTCCGCTGTTTGCAGTGTGTCGAGGCTTGCAAGAGATAAATGTTCATTTTGGTGGCACGCTATATCCTGATTGGCGTGATATCGATGGGTTCTATGAGCAGCATTTAGAAGACAATACCCAGCCGCTTGAGGTGCAATATCAGCCCATACATGATGTCATCATTCAACCTCAAGGAAGGCTGGCAGCATTTGGTGAAAAGTGGCACGTCAACTCTTTGCACAAACAAGCCATCAATAAAGTAGGCGAGCGTTTATTCGTCGAAGCGTTAGCGCCTGATGGTCTGGTGGAGGCTATCAGCTTGTTACAACATCCATTTATGATTGGTGTACAATGGCATCCTGAGTTAAATTATGCGCAAGATAGCTTGTCCAAATTTCTATTCACGGAATTTATTCACCATGCCAGAGAACCACAAACCGAATAGCACGACTAAAAGTAAGGCAGAAACTGCTGTCACTGATAGTGATAACATTGAGAACGATGTTGATAGTGTCGATGACAAAGATGCAGCTGATATTGATATTGAAATAGATGATATCGATGATGACGAATTGAATGATTCTGAAACAGCGTCGACTTCTGAAGCAGATGAATCGTTGAAGGAAGACATTGGCAAAAAGATTAACCAGCTGCGTCTAGCAAAAGGTTACTCGCAACGTAAATTGGCAAAACTGTCAGGGTTGACAAACACGTCTATCAGCTCAATTGAGCGCAATAAGGTCAGTCCAGCGGTCAATACGTTAAAGGCAATTTTGACAGTATTGGGTTCTGATCTGACCACGTTTTTTAGTGACGAGTGGAAAGAGCCAAAGGCTAGAGTAATCGTAACGCCAAAAGATCTATTAGAGCTCAATGAACCCAATAGCAAAGTGTCACTAAAGCAGGTCTATAACTGCAGCAGGACAAGAAACTTAGGGTTCTTAATAGAGACCTATCAGCCAAATAGCTCAACAGAAGAAAAAATCGCTCACGAAGGTGAGGAGATTGGTACGGTCATCGAGGGTAAGATTATTATCCGTATCGAAGACAGTACTTACTTGTTAAATCAAGGTGATAGCTATGTGATTGATACCATTCAGCCGCATACTTTTATTAATCCTACCGATAGCATCACCCGTATCGTAAGTGCCCATACACCGACGACTTATTAAACCTAAGCTAAATTTCGTTAGGTTTAATATTGCCCAGTGATGATTGAACAACAAAAAAGGCTACTTCCATTTTAGAAGTAGCCTTTTTTTGATTAAAAAATTACCTATCGAATACAACGCTTAGCTTATGGTTGTTAATTGTCTTCAGTCGTATCTACTGCATCCGCTGTCTTCGATTTTTCTTTAGTCAGCTTTATTTTTGGATTTTTAACAACAGGTTCGATATTTTTCACGGCGACATTCAGGGCAGGTTTAGACGCTTTTTTTAGGCTACGTTTGATGCGTCGAACTGCGATAGCATCTGCTTCTGCTTGTTCTTCGGCAAGCGCTGCATCATGTAAGCTTTGATAGACTTCAAGCGTCTTTTCAATCATCTCACGCATGGTAAATTTGTTGGTCATTTCAGGACGCGTCACACTCTCTAGCTGATTTCTAACCGCTTTGCACAGCGCATTGGCATTATATTTTTTTACCAGTCCTTGCGGGTAGAGCGGTTGTAAAATCTCGCTAAAGGCGGCTTGATCCCAACCAATAACTGGCGTACCTAGATGTATGGCTTGTAGGGCATTGATACCGATTGACTCGGGCTCATTGGCAAGTGCCATGACAATATTGGCCGCCGATAGCCATTCTCGCATATCATTACGCTTGCTGCCCACATAGGTAATGCGCTCAGCCAGTCCTAAGCTGTTGGTACGTTGACGAAAATCTTCATGAGCGACATCGCCGTCTTTATAGTCTTCATCCATAATAATGACGTGAATATTGGGGAACTGCTCTTGCAGGTTACCCAAGATATCTATCAGCCACTCTTGCCCGTACTCATTACCGATGACGGTTGGGAATACGAGCCATTTTTTGTGCTCAAGCTCAGGGTATTCAGCAAAGGTATGACGTAACCAATAAACCGAAGGATTATGACGATAAGGGTAGCGCCGAGTGTCGATGCCGCGATAAATACGCGTGATGACTTTAGGATCTACGTCTTCGATGCGCAGTCCTTTTTTTAAGTATTGAGTTACACTATCAGATACGGTGATTATCGTATCAACATTGAGTAGGGCTTGAGAGTACTTATTAATAGGATAAAACCCATACATGGTCGAGACCAGTTTGGGAAAACGCCTGACGCGTGCGCGGCGCAGTGCCAAATGCAATATCCATGCAGGGGTACGCGAGTGCACATGAATGACATCGGGTTCGTACTTTTCTATCAAATGCCGTAGTGCAGAGACTTGCAATAGTGATAGCCAAGACTTTTTATTCACATGTAGCTGATGGTAAATATTGCCATCACGCTTGAGACGTCTAACCAAGTCATTGTCTTCATCGGCACTAGAGACAATGATAGAGGTATGCTCATTTTTGACCAATGCCCGTCCAAGATGAAAAATGCCGCGCTCGGATTCATCATGCTTTAGAGACGACAGTAAGCGCATAACTTTCATAATAGCGTTGGTCACCGGTTAGTAATATCAATTTGCTATTGTCAGTTAAAAGCGATTAAAACTCAACCATCAAGATAAAAAGATGAGGTCAGATAGGTAGTTTTTATACTATATAAGCGTAAGGCATGGATTAACAAACAACAAAAGCCGTTAGCGTCGTTTTTGTAAATGCTCAGCATTGGGCAGTACTTGTTTTTCACTCAAGTATTTCCAGTAGCGCTGCGGGAGATATTGTTTATGCAGCTTAGGATTTTTGCGCTCTTTGATATTGACGTTGGTAAAGTAACCTTGCCAAAATTTTTGATAGCGCTGTTCATCAGGACTATGGATGCTGGCAGGATTGCGTAGTACCGCATCATCGAGGTCGGTGATGGTTTGCAGCTTTGCCGGACGTGATGGCGTGCTATTACTTTTATCATAATAGATGCCATAGCCCCGCGTTAGATCATAGATCGCCCAGTGTTGATCTTGATAACGTTGCCGAAAATGCTCTCCGATGAGTGGCAGTACATTAAAATCAGGCTCTACACGTGCAAAATAAATATCATCAGTCGTATGCTCAAAACGTACAAACGCCTCCATACGGTGTTTTTCGCGCCCAACAGATTTGACTGTTTGGACTAATTCGAGAACATCTAAATTACCTAAATCTTGCATGATCTGACGACTAGGGTAGTCGATGGCGTATTTGACCACACGAAACAAAGTCGTGCCGATATCGTCCTTCTCTGATAAAAACCCCCATAAGATATTTCGCATGCCTGAGCGACCCAATAAGGTATTTAATTTGACCAACACGCGCTCGGCTTTATCCTCATCAGTTGCCACGCTAGTCGCCTGAGCGATGAGTGAGGGCACATAGCAATCTTGCGCAGTTAGCTTTAGTGACATATCGTTTTGTAGATGATTGGCATAGACATAAAACACAGCACTCAGCCAACCTTCAAAGCTAGGCTCATACAGTACAATGCTAGGCGTCAATTGACCGACAGCGTAAGAGTCGTTTTGCATAAGTGCTGACATGTTTTATCCTACATTTCTATCATAAATACAGTAGCGTGATAGCAGGTTTTTTAACACATGCTATCTAGAGCCATTTTAAAATAAAGCCAACTGCCCAGTACGTTGATCGTTAAATTTGGTCTGCGTTTGAGCCAATACATACTGGCGGAAATTATCGCGCGTTAAATGAGCAAGATGTTCGTTTTTGCCGGTGGTTGCAATGAAGTATTTAGCACGGTTGACCGCAGCACCCATCTTTTTTAGATGGTATAGCGTTAATTGATTGAACTTACGTGCTTTGACGATTTTTTTAGCAGTCTTTGTACCGATACCTGGGATACGCACGATCATCTCATAAGTCGCTGTCTGGATATTGACTGGGAAATGCTCGCGATGGCGTATCGCCCAAGCAAGCTTTGGATCGCAGTCTAAATCTAAAAATGGTGACTCTGGCTCCACAATCTCATGCGCGCCAAAACCATAAAAGCGCATTAACCAGTCTGCTTGATACAGACGATTCTCCCGCACCATCGGCACAGGCGTTCCAATCGCAGGCAAACGATTATCAGAGAGCATAGGTACATAACCTGAGTAATAGACCCGCTTGAGATCATACGTTTTGTAAAAGTGACTCGACAGCTGAATTACCTGCAAGTCAGTTTCGTTACTCGCACCAACGATCATTTGACTGGTCTGACCTGCTGGCGTGAACTTAGGCGCTTTTTTATGAGTTTTACGGCTTTCACGAATGGTGATAATCTCTTCTTTTACCGTTTCCATCGGTGCTTTTAATTGGTCATGTGATTTTTCTGGCGCAAGCAAAGCCAACCCTGATTTGGTTGGAATCTCGATATTGACGCTCAAACGATCCGCATATAATCCTGCTTCTAGCAGCAGCTCTTTTGACGCACCGGGAATGGTCTTTAGATGGATGTAACCATTAAAGCGCTCACGCGTACGTAAGAGTTTGGCGACTTCGACCAGTCGCTCCATTGTATAGTCGCCACTTTTAAAGATACCAGAGCTGAGAAATAGCCCTTCGATATAGTTACGGCGATAAAATTGCATGGTTAAGTCGACTACTTCTTCGACACTGAACGCAGCGCGCGGCGTGTCATTGCTCTTGCGCGAGGTGCAATAAGCGCAGTCGTAAATGCAGTGATTGGTCAAAAGAATCTTTAACAAGCTGACACATCGACCATCTTCGGTATAACTGTGACAGATACCCGTTGCTGAGGCATCGCCTAGTCCGCCGCCTTGGTTTTTACGAGTACCAGCGGAGGATGAGCAAGAGACATCATACTTGGCAGCATCAGCCAAAATATTGAGTTTGCCCTGTAATCTTTCATAATTGATGTTTGCCATAAGTCGCGTTTTACCAATTAATTGATGAAAGACTATTTTACCAAAATTATCGCTAAGTCATTGTATTTATAGGTGAAGTTGGAATGATATGCGACAACGGTTGTCGTCAAAAAAATCTGAATTTTTGGATCTGATTTGAGTTTATATAAATATTTTTTCAGCTAACAATCCAATAACCAATCCGCCAATAATACCTGCAATACCGAGTAGTAGGAGAGGAATGGCTAATATCGTGAATACCTGTGCTTGGCTTTTTTGAATCTCAATCGAGTAGTGGTTTAAGTCAATACCTACTAACGGTAGGGCTGCTCCTATCATTGCTTGAAATCTTGAGGTACTTGAACCTGGTACTAGCTTTAATTCGTAGTGACCCGCTTCCGCCTTAAAAGTAAAAAGCTCCATTCTTCCAGTATCAAAATTGTTTGAGCGCGGAGACAGTATCGAGCGGTTAATCTTGATTTCTTTGTTAGTAGCGGTATTGAGAATATGTGGTCTAAACTGATTCAGCGGCGTTTTTTTGAAGAGAGGGCCCTTGTGCCAGATTGCATAAACGCCAGGTTTTGAGACAGTAAAACTACCTGCATTATCGTTATATGGTAGTGTCCATAATATGACGACATTGAATGCATTGCTAAACAGTTTTATCGCTTTAAAGACAATAAATATGCCAATAAGAATAAGGATGAATAGAAGTATTCTAATGGACAGGATGCTTATTCTTCATCTGCCTTAGTGATAAAGAGCTTAATAATAACGTGGTATAGCCGATACAAGTACAAGGCTCATTTTTCGGATTAACAAACGTTTATTTATATCACAATAAGTTGGCTATTTCCCAAAATAAAGGTCTTGTAGACTAGATGACTAGTCCACAAGACCTTTTATAAAATTTAGAATTTATTAAGTTCTATTACTGTATTTACTGAACCTTCGCACGTATTACCACGGTTTTGGCTGCATTGGCATCAAAGTTCACCAAGTTCCATTTCAGACCAGAGTAGTTTTCTTGAACAACCACAGTATTGCCAACCTGCTGAATGGTTTGATAGCTATCGCCACCCGTTGTCGCAAGCGTCGGCAGAGGACTATTCAACGAGACTAACTGGACGCCACTTGGTAATGAGATCATGGCGTTGATGTCATTGACTGGCTGTGCCGTGGTATTGGTGTACGTGGTGTGATACTCGATCACATCACCAGGGGCAATATGATTGGCAGGAACGGCAACTTCACGTCCATCAGCATTTTTTAGAATTTTCATGACTTTGGTGTTGGCATTGACTACGCCAGGCGTGCTAAAAGTCGGGGTCAGTTGCAACGTATCCAAAGTTGTCGTCGTTGTCGTTACTTGATTGGTCACTGGCTGCTGCATAATCACTGGCGGGGTGACGTTGGTTGCGACAGGTAGTACTTGCGTCACGCTGCTGGCAGGCGTGGTAATCACATCTACTTTAGTGACCTTATTGGTAATAGAGTTAGTCACCGGTACGCTAGTAACGGTCGTCGTACCTTGGACAATAGGAGACTGACGCACGACATAGCGTGGCACAGTGGTCACCTGAGTTACCGCGTACGGCATGCCGTCTTGCATGGTGATACCGTTTGGCGTCGCAGTAATCGTAGCAGTTTTGCCATCAGAGTATTGCTCGACCATCGTGGTGCTACCGCTCGCAGATGAGCTAATAGCAATCTCAGGGGCCGCATTGGCCGATGATGCGGCCAACATGATACCTGTTAGCATTGCAGACATAGCTGCATTTTTTGCCATAGTCGTTTTAGTAGTTAATGCTTGAAAACCATCGTTCGTAATCATAAAAGACTCCTCAAAAATAATAGTAAGTAATACAACAATAGATAATGCCTAGATAAACAAAACCCCCGCTAAATGACACCAAAAAATATGCCAAATAACGAGGGTAGTAGTGCTGATATTAGCCTATGTGTGCGATCAGACCATCATTATTTTTAGTAAAAGCGCCGCAATACTCACTTGTATAAAAGCTATTCAATCTTAACTATTTCTTATTGAATAAACTGAATACTAAAGCTGTTGTGCGCTCAAACTCAAATAATTATGCGCCAAAACAAATCATGGATAAAAGCAGCATTGTGTAACCGAAATGGTATAAATGCCATCTATGTGTAGTACAGCTTTCATTTATGAAATGGCATAACTAAGTCGCTAGTCACAATCATTGTCATCGAAGCTACTATCTAAAAGTCATTTCTCAAACTGTCTATCACTAAGAATATCAAGTTTCTAGATTAGAACGCAGTGTAGCTATTAGTCGTAGATAACTTTCATGACTTCATATTCAACCACGCCTTTTGGCGTTTCGATGCGTACTTCGTCGCCTTCGAACTTACCAATCAAACCACGAGCGATTGGTGAGTTGACTGAGATTTTGCCAGCTTTAAAGTCAGCTTCATCATCGCCAACGATTTTGTACTGTTTTTCTTCTTCAGTGTCCATGTTTTCGATCACGACGCTGACGCCAAACACGATACGGCCTTCTTTTGGCAGTGTCGAAGGGTCGATGACTTGAGCGCCACCAAGTTTGGCTTCGATATCACGAATACGTGCTTCACAAAAACCTTGTTGCTCGCGGGCAGCATGGTATTCAGCATTTTCTTTCAAATCGCCGTGTTCGCGTGCTTCAGCAATCGATGCTGTGATACGTGGACGGTCGACACTTTTTAGCTGTTTTAATTCGGCTTCTAGAGCCGCGTGTCCTTGCGGAGTCATTGGGTAACGTTGCATGTTTTTTCCTTAAACCAATAACACCACACCACCTCATAATGAGATGGTGTCAGTGTTGTTGCAATGGATATAAAATATAAAAGAGTGATAATTAAGACGATGTAATGAATAAGTTGGCTATCATTTATGAGTGTATCTCACCTCAATTTAAGCATAGGCGCACTTAAGCTTACGTAATAAAAAGCATAGTCGCAATTTAGCCACTATGCTTTTTAGGTCTATCACGGTAAAGGTATCGTTCCTCAAGCATGGTTGGCTATATTTAAAGCAAACAACGATACTTGAGTGAGCTTTTAGGCAAGCCTAACGGTTATGCTTAATCTACTGAAATTATTCAGCCACGTCAATAGACTTTGCTTGCTCATGCAAATCTTGTAACTTATAGACATCAAACGGTAAGTCAATCGCGTAAGATTTGCAGACGGCATCAGCGGCACCTAACGTGGTGACGTAGAATACTTTGCCCTGTAGCGCACTACGGCGAATAGAGAACGAATCCTCTTGAGCTTGCTTACCTTCAGTGGTATTGATGATAAGGTCGATTTTGCCGTTTTTCAAGGCATCAACGATATGCGGGCGACCTTCAGTGACCTTGTTGATTTGCTGACTTTCGATACCAGCGTCGCTCAGTACTTTTTGCGTGCCAGTGGTCGAGACAATCTTAAAGCCAAAGTCGGCAAGCTGACGAGCAATCGGAGCGATTTGGGCTTTGTCACTGTCACGAACTGAGATAAAGACCGTTTTTGTCTCGCCTTCAGTTGGTAGACCTGGCAGACGCTCATTACTACCGATAATGGCCTTGTAGAATGCTTCGCCAAAGGTTTTGCCCACGCCCATAACTTCGCCCGTTGATTTCATCTCAGGACTCAAGATTGGGTCAACACCTGGGAACTTGGCAAATGGGAATACCGCTTCTTTGACCGCATAGAATGCTGGGACAATTTCAGTGGTAAAGCCTTGGTCTTTAAGCGAAGTACCAGCCATGCAGCGCGCTGCAACCTGTGCTAATGAAGTACCGATACACTTAGAAACGAACGGTACTGTACGTGCAGCACGTGGGTTCACTTCTAGGATATATACGGTTTCGCCTTTTACTGCGAACTGTACGTTCATCAGACCGATAACGCCTAGCTCTTTTGCCATAGCGACTGTCTGTGCGCGCATCACATCACATAGCTCTTTAGACAGTGAGTATGGTGGCAGTGAGCATGCTGAGTCACCTGAGTGAACGCCAGCCTGTTCGATATGTTGCATGATACCGCCGATAACGACATCAGTACCATCACATACACAGTCTACATCGACTTCGATAGCATCATCTAAGAAACGATCTAGTAGGACAGGCGCTTCGTTCGATGCTTGTACCGCAGTACGTAGATAGTGTCTTAGCTCGTCTTCGTTATAGACAATTTCCATCGCGCGACCACCTAATACATAAGATGGACGTACAACCAATGGATAGCCTACGTCTTTGGCTTTAACCAAGCCGTCTTCTAAGCTGGTTGCTAGAGCGTTTGATGGCTGTACTAGGTTTAGCTGCTGAATCATATGCTGGAAGCGCTCACGGTCTTCGGCACGGTCAATTGCATCTGGGCTAGTACCGATGATTTTAACGCCTGCTGACTCTAGTGCACGAGCAAGTTTCAATGGTGTTTGACCACCGAACTGGACAATCACGCCATCAGGGTTTTCGATACGAACGATCTCTAGCACGTCTTCTAACGTGATTGGCTCAAAGTATAGACGGTCAGAAGTGTCATAATCGGTTGAAACCGTTTCAGGGTTACAGTTGACCATGATGGTCTCGTAACCATCTTCACGCATGGCAAGCGCTGCATGCACACAGCAGTAATCAAACTCGATACCTTGGCCGATACGGTTAGGACCGCCACCGATAACCATGATTTTCTTTTTATCTGTTGGATTGGCTTCACATTCGCTATCGTACGTCGAGTACATGTAAGCCGTGCTAGTAGCAAACTCTGCGGCACAGGTATCGACACGCTTATAGACTGGATAGACGTTTAGATCCCAACGCTTTTTGCGTAGCTGCTTTTGTGAGATACCAAGCAATTTTGCCAAACGCAAATCTGATAAGCCTTTACGTTTAAAGCTACGTAGATTTTTTTCGTTCAAGCCGCCAAAACCAAGTGATTTTACGGTGGCTTCTGTTTTAACGATGTCTTCTATCTGTACCAAGAACCATGGGTCAATCTTGGTAAAGTTAAACACTTCATCGACACTCATACCGACGCGGAATGCATCAGCAACGTAGTAGATACGCTCAGGTGTTGGAATAGTTAGGCGGTTGATGATTTCGCTACGCGCTTTTTCGGCGCTTACTTTTGATAAGTCAATTTGCTCATCAAAACCATCCGCACCTGTTTCCATACCGCGCAATGCTTTTTGCATCGACTCTTGGAAGTTACGACCAATTGCCATCACTTCACCGACCGATTTCATCTGAGTCGATAGGATGTTGTCTGCTTGCGGGAATTTTTCAAAGTTGAAACGAGGTATCTTGGTCACGACATAATCAAGCGCAGGCTCAAAGCTGGCTGGCGTTTTGCCACCAGTGATGTCATTTTGCAATTCATCTAGGGTATAACCAATCGCCAGTTTTGCTGCAATTTTGGCAATAGGGAAGCCAGTGGCTTTTGAGGCTAGGGCAGACGAGCGTGATACGCGTGGGTTCATCTCAATGACGACCATGCGACCAGTATCAGGGTTGATACCGAACTGTACGTTTGAACCGCCTGTTTCAACACCGATCTCACGCAGTACTGCTAATGACGCATTACGCATGATTTGGTATTCTTTGTCGGTCAAGGTCTGTGCTGGTGCGACGGTGATTGAGTCACCGGTATGCACACCCATTGGGTCAAAGTTTTCGATAGCACAGATGATGATGCAGTTGTCGTTTTTGTCACGAACCACTTCCATCTCGTATTCTTTCCAACCAATCAATGATTCATCGATGAGTAGCTGATGGTTTGGAGACAAGTCAAAACCGCGCTCGCAGATTTCAATGAACTCATCGCGGTTATAGGCGATACCGCCGCCTGAACCGCCCATGGTGAATGATGGACGAATGATACACGGATAGCCCATTTTTTCTTGAGTAGCAAAGGCTTCTTCCATGGTTTCAGCCGTTTCAGCGCGAGGGCACTCAAGGCCGATACGCTTCATGGCTTTATCAAACAAGTTGCGGTCTTCTGCCATCTCGATTGAGTCTTTGGTCGCGCCAATTAACTCGCAGTTATACTTGGTCAATACGCCGTGCTTATCTAGCTCTAGCGCACAGTTTAGTGCTGTCTGTCCGCCCATCGTTGGCAAGATTGCATCTGGTCGCTCTTTGGCAATGATTTGCTCAACGGTTTGCCAAGTAATCGGCTCGATATAGGTCGCGTCAGCCATGACAGGGTCAGTCATGATGGTCGCAGGGTTTGAGTTGACCAAGATGACGCGGTAGCCTTCTTCTTTTAGTGCTTTACACGCCTGTGCGCCTGAATAGTCAAACTCACATGCTTGGCCGATGACGATAGGGCCTGCGCCAATGATAAGAATGCTTTTTATGTCGGTACGTTTTGGCATAGTTAGAGCTACCTTCGTTTGGGTGATAATTTGAGTAATCTTTATTTTTGGTAACGCTCAAGGCGTTTTATACTTGCAGTGCTTTATTTAGTGCCGCTTGAAGCGCTATGGACGATTCAAGCGTTTACTTATTATGTAGTTATAATCAACCGTTTACGCTTGGGCAGTTTTAGACTGTTCCATCATATCCGCAAACTTATCAAATAATGGCGCGCAGTCATGTGGACCAGGGCTGGCTTCTGGGTGACCTTGGAAGCTAAAGACTGGCTTGTTGGTCAGCTCGATACCTTGGTTAGTACCATCAAATAATGAGCGATGAGTAGATTTAACGTTGTCAGGTAGCGTGTCTTCATCAACCGCGAAGCCATGGTTCTGACTGGTAATCATAACCGTGCCAGTCGCCAAATCTTGTACTGGATGGTTGGCACCATGATGGCCAGTTTTCATCTTGATAGTATTTGCACCGCTAGCCAAACCAATCAGCTGATGGCCTAAGCAGATGCCAAACGTTGGCACATCAGTTTGCTCAATGATGTGACGTACCGCATCGATAGCGTAATCACAAGCTGCAGGATCACCAGGGCCGTTTGATAAGAAGATGCCATCTGGGTTCATTGCTAGCACATCAGCGATAGGGGTCTGTGCTGGTACAACCGTTACGTGACAACCGCGGTCGACGAGCATGCGTAAGATGTTGGTTTTGCTACCGAAGTCATAAGCGACGACGTTGTATTTAGAATCGATATGAGTGCCGAGTTGTTTAAAGAAGCCGCCAGTACCGCTATCATGACTACCAGGGATATCACGGTTGAGTAGGGTGTCTGACAGATCCCAAGTGCCTGCTGTCCACTCGAAGTTCTCTTTAGTACAGCATTCTTTTGCCAAGTCCATGCCCTTTAGACCTGCAAAACCTTTTGCTAACTCAATCGCTTTTTGCTCATCGTCGCTGCTGATCGTCTCGCCGTTTGAGGGAGTCATGATACAGCCGTTCTGTGCACCTTTATCACGTAATAGACGTGTTAGCTGACGCGTATCAATTTCAGCGATAGCCACTGTCTCATTACGCTGTAAATAGTCGCTGAGTGACTCTGAGTTACGGAAGTTAGAGGTTGCCATGGTCGCATCACGAATGATAAGACCGTCTGCCCATACTTTATGGCCATTGCCGGATTCTGTATCTTCAGCGTTGGTGCCTGTATTACCGATGTGAGGGTAAGTCAAAGTCACCAGCTGGCGGGCATAACTTGGATCGGTTAGGATTTCTTGATACCCTGTCATGGCTGTGTTAAATACCACTTCACCAATACGATGACCTAGGCTGCCGATACTGACACCGCGAAAGATTGTACCGTCTGCTAGTGCCAAAATTGCTTGTATTTCTGCCGATGAATTCAAGGATTGCCTCCGCTGTTATTGGTGAGTGCCATCATGTTTTGTTGGACTAAAATTGCTCCGTATCCTTTTATTTACGGCATTTGACAGGTGTCAAACCGAAGCAATAAAAGGGCGATACACAAAAATTTTCCACAAAAAAGCGAGAAGACATTATTGATGAAAACTACAAAACCCACTAGATAGTGAATAGGTAACTTGCATCATGTCCGCTCGCTTAGGCACAGATTTTGCGTATTATATACAAAATAGACGGTTATAGCTAGCCGATTTACTGGATTAATAGTCATTTCATGGCTAATAATGAGGTCTTTATAAAGATATTGACTTTATAAAATAGCCTAAGCAGACACTGACTCCTTTCTCTTTTATCAAAATCAACATCTAGCGTGTATTAATAGCGCTGGATTTTCGCAGTTGGCTTTGCCACAATGGACAGCGGCGCAGCCCTAGACCCAATTTTTATGATCGTTTGTTATAACAATAATGAAGATGACAAGGAGTCGTTATGATTTATCAGTATTTAGACAAAACCCCTGAGTTTGCCGCACCGTTCAACGGTTGGGTAGCAGACTCAGCGCAAGTGATGGGCGATGTATATTTAGGCCATCAAGCCAATATTTGGTTCGGTGCAGTGATACGCGGTGACAACGATCGTATCCATATCGGTGACTATAGTAATGTCCAAGAAAACAGTGTGATTCATACTGATGCAGGTATTGAGGTGAAAATCGGTAACTACGTGACTATCGGTCATCTGGCTATGTTACATGGCTGTGAAGTCGGTGATAACAGCCTGATTGGCATTGGTGCAGTGGTGCTCAATAATGTCAAAATTGGTAAAAACTGTCTGATAGGGGCGAAAGCCTTGATTACTGAAGGTCAGGTTATTCCAGATAACTCGCTAGTGATGGGCGCGCCTGCAAAAGTGGTCAAGACGCTAACAGATGAGCAAGCAGCCATGCTAAAAATGTCAGCGCTACATTATGCTGAGCGTTGTCAGAAATTTAAAACAGGCTTAACAGAAATAGCGATGCCTGACTAAAGGTAAATAGTCTAAGCAATTCTAAAGGGATAGATTACAAGGTACAGGCTTATTTCGTTTACATGCTATTTAAGTGATGTGCTCAGCTTTAGTAGATAACTGTACCCAATTTTATTAAACGATTCATATTTTTTCGCAACCAACGATAAGGTCTCATCATGCAGGCAAATCAAGCACAAACACAACAAAAACAACTGGCATTATTTGATTTAGATCATACGTTACTTGATGTCGATAGTGATTATCTCTGGGGTGAGTATATCGTAAAGCATGACCTTGTCGATGAGGCGCAGTACCGCACTGCCAATCAGAAATTTTATAATGACTATATTGAAGGTACGTTAGACGCGACAGAGTACAATGAATTCGTCGCGCAGTTTTTAAGCAGTCTGCCGCTTGATAGACTTGATGAGCTAAGAGAAGACTATATCAAAAGCGAAATCGAGCCACATATTCGCCCAAAAGCGATGGAAGCATTATGTCAGCACATTGAGCAAGGGCACGATGTGGTGATTATTTCTGCGACCAATGATTTTGTGGTCTCTGCCATTGCCAAACGTTTCGGTATAGAAGCCGCCAATGTGTTATCAACACCGCTCGAGATAAAAGACAATCGCTATACAGGTAAGTTAGCAGACAAACCCAATTTTAAAGAAGGTAAGATATACCATCTAGACAAATGGGTGAATAAGCAGCAGTTGGCTGGGGTTACCTTTGAAAAAACATATGCGTATTCAGATTCTAAAAATGATATTCCATTGCTCGAATGGGCTGATGTGGCCGTTTGCGTATCACCTGATGATGCGTTACATGCGCATGCTTTGGCACATCGCTGGGCAGTAGAAGATTGGTCGATCTAGATTATTTAATCCAGTAATAGTAGCAACATTGGCATCAGCGATAATTAACGAACCATTTAGTATCAATCTCATTTAAAATAGCGCCACATTCGTTATTTATTTTATTAGAAAAATAGGAATATTTATGGAAATCAATCCGTATCAAGAGCAAATTAAAGATTTATCAGAGCGCGGGCAGGATTTGCGGAGGTATCTTTGACTTCGATGGTAAGCAAGAACGCTTAGAAGAAGTCAATTTGGAATTAGAAAACCCCGAGCTATGGAACGATCCAGAGCGCGCGACCAAGATTAATAAAGAAAAAAGTCACCTTGATGGTGTCATCGATGTGGTGGTTTCTCTTGAGACGACACTAGAAGACGCGTCTGCCATGCTAGAGTTGGCAGTCGAAGCAGAAGACGAGTCATTGCTAGCTGATGTGCAGAGCGAGCTAGATAGCGCTGAGAAACGTGTTGCTGATTTAGAATTCCGCCGAATGTTTAGCGGTGAGATGGATCCAAACAATTGCTACTTGGATATTCAGTCAGGCAGTGGCGGTACTGAAGCGCAAGATTGGGCTGAAATGCTACTACGCATGTACACACGCTGGGCAGAAGCACATGGTTTTAAAGTAGATGTGATTGAAGTGTCGTCAGGTAGCGTGGCTGGTATCAAGTCGGCAACGATTGAGATCAAAGGCGACTATGCATTTGGTTGGTTGCGCACCGAGATTGGCGTTCACCGTTTGGTACGTAAATCACCATTTGATAGTAATAATGGTCGTCATACGTCGTTTGCTGCGGTGTTTGTGTCACCTGAGATTGACGATAATGTCGAGATTGATATCAATCCAGCGGATTTGCGTATCGATACCTATCGTTCATCTGGGGCGGGTGGTCAGCACGTAAACACAACAGATTCTGCGGTACGTATTACCCATGAGCCGTCGGGCGTGGTAGTGACCTGTCAGAATGAGCGTAGTCAACATGGTAACAAAGCCACTGCGATGAAGATGCTACGTGCTAAGCTCTATGAGCTGGAAATGCAAAAGCGCATGGAATCACAGCAAGCGGTTGAAGATGGTAAGTCTGATGTCGGCTGGGGCAGTCAAATTCGCTCATACGTACTTGATGACTCACGTATCAAAGACTTGCGTACGGGTGTTGAGACCTTTAACACTGGTGCTGTGCTAGATGGTGACCTCGATCAGTTTATCGAAGCGAGTTTAAAAGCTGGATTGTAAGCAGCCGTTTTAAACAAGCAACCGTTTTAAAATAGTAACTAATTAAAATAGCAACTAACATTTAATTAAGGAAAATTATGCCAAGCGTTAATAATTATTTTGATGATAAAGTGACTTCTATTGCTTTTCAAACGGCTACCAAGCCTGCGACTGTCGGCGTCATGGAAGTTGGTGAGTATGAGTTTGGCACTAGTGAATTCGAAACCATGAGTGTGGTGAGCGGTGCATTGACGGTTAAGCTACCAGAGAGTGATGAGTGGCAAACGTTTAACGCTGGCGAGCAGTTTACGGTGGAAGCTAACGAAAAGTTTCAGGTAAAAGTAGATGTCGAAACCGCTTACTTATGTGTATACGGTAAATAACGACTTATAAGTTATAGTAGTATCAAAACGAAAAACGCCAAGTATTTTATGCTTGGCGTTTTTTGTGGGCATTTCATTCTCTAGCTTACCTTTCATAGGTCCTTACGGTACTGAACCATATCTGTCTGAGTGGCAATGGCATCATAGAGTTTACGAGCGGCGATGTTGCTGTCTTGCGTCGTCCAGTAGACGCGGTTACAGTCTTTGTCCTTAGCAAAGGAGTATACATGTTCAATCAATGCACGTCCCACACCTTGACCACGGACATTATCCGCGACGTATAAATCTTCTAAGTAACAACACGCGTTAGTATTCCATGTGTTGGGATGCAGTACCACATGGGTAATGCCTACCAAAACACCATCCCTCCACGCCCCAAATCCATAAACAGAGACGTCATCATCAAGCAGATTGCGCCATGTCGTCTCCGTCGTGCTTGATGGCAAATTGGTCTCATAAAATGTCAGATAGTTTTGCCATAAGTGCGCCCAAAGATCATGATCGGCGAGGGCGAGTGCCTTTATTTTCACAGGTGAATGGTTCATTTTTTATAAACTTAAGTCGTGAGTAGTGCTGAATTATGCCTCAAAAATACAGCATTTAGAACCCGTATCGCTATTTTTATCACTGCTTTATTTTACACAGCATTACACTTTGTCTGTGCCAAATAAACAGCAAAAACTACCGTCATTAATTATGCTAAAACCATGAACTCTTAAAGGCATACAGGTTTATGACAAAGGCAACAGTAAAGGCAAGCCAGCAAACAATGACCAAAGACGTGCGTCATGATTACGAGCATCTCGCACGCCGTGCCAATTTGCGTTATGTGAGTGATAATGAGCCAGGCTACGAGCGTAGACGTTGGGGTCGCGGCTTCACTTATCGTGATGCAACGGGTAACACGGTCAAAGACAAAGCACTGCGTCAGCGTTTTGATGCATTGGTGATACCGCCCATGTGGTCAGAAGTTTGGATATGCCAAGACGAAAGAGGCCATCTGCAATCAACAGGGCGAGACGAAAAATCACGTAAACAGTATCTGTATCATCCTTCATGGAACAATATCCGTGACCAAGCAAAGTTTGATGCGATGATAGGATTTGCAGAGGCATTGCCCAATCTACGCGCGCAGGTGGAGATAGATTTGGAAGCAAAGTCCTTATCACGCACCAACGTACTCGCTGCCGTTGTTAAATTGCTAGAGACCACTTTGATTCGTATTGGTAACAGCCGCTACGCCAAACAAAATAAAAGCTATGGTCTAAGTACGCTACGCAGTAAACATGTCAGTGAAACGGATAATGGACTGGCGTTTGATTTCGTCGGAAAAAGTGCGAAAGAGCATCATATTGAGCTGCAAGATGAGCGATTGATTGACATCGTGCAGGCCTGCTCTGAACTACCAGGCTATCAAATATTCAAATATTTAGATGACAACGGACATAAGCAAGTCGTTGACAGTAGTGATATCAATGACTACTTACGGATGCATACGTGCGACATGGACTGCGAAAGTAAGCTATACAGCGCAAAAGATTTTCGTACATGGATGGCAAGTGTACTCGCAGCAAGCTACCTTTATGACGAACTACAAACGTCTGCAGGCGCTAGCATACTAGCCAGTGCGCCAGAAAGCGCTGAGCGACAGCAATTAGTCACTGATATGGTAAAAAGTGTGGCAGCAGAGCTAGGCAACACGCCGACCGTATGCCGTGCCTCTTATATTCATCCCATTGTCATTGAGCGTTTTTTGGCAGGGCAGTTTTTTGAAACTTACAAACAAGCGCGCCGTGGTCGAACCAAAAAATACCAAAGCTGCGAAGAAAAAGCATTGTTAGGGTTTTTAAGAGCTGATGTTTAAGTGTGAGGTTTTAGATAATAATATTGAGGTGTTAGTTCTTTAATAGGAAATTGAAAATATGTGGCAGTACTTTGGCTATTGTGGGTGTCTTCGCGAACTTATAGCGAATTAATGATAATTAGTTATAGATTATCTCCATTTCTATAAAATAAAAATGATACGTTATGTATTGAAATAAACGTAAAAATGCGTTACTAATAGAGCATGATAAATACGAACCTATGAAACGGTCTATAGGATGTGACCGTTTTTTCAATCATAAATACAATTTTACCAGTTACTTGCTATTGCTAAAGGATTAGCTTATGAACACCACCTCTCAAACTCCGACGAATATTGATACAGATACTACCGTCACACCAAAAAACTATAGCGATTATTATAATAATTTTGATATGGATACACTGCTGTCAGAAATATTTGGCGAGCAGGTGGACGATCGTTTAAATGCTTATATGGCTTGCTGTGGTCGACATGTACGTGATGGCCGCGCTGACAATGCTGCGTTAGTACATGAAGATACCATGGGCAATATAACGCGCATGAGTTTTGGTGAGCTTGATAAAGCGAGTGCTCAAATCGCTAACCTGCTACAGTCGTATGGGGTAAAAGCGGGAGACAAAGTAGCGACGATGCTACCGCGTACGCCAGAGCTTCTTACCGTTGTGTTGGCAACATGGCGCATCGGCGCGGTATATCAGCCGCTATTTACTGCTTTTGGTTATGACTCAATCAAATATCGGATGGACAAAGCCGATACCAAAGTCGTTTTTACTAACTTAGAAAATCGCAGCAAGTTTGAAGATTTGGCTGAGCAAACCAAAATGGTGTTGGTCGGTAGTACTGAGGATGCTCAGACGTGGGGTGACGATCATTATATCCAGTCTATGGCAGCACAGTCGCAAACGATAGAACCAGTGATGCTCGATACAGATGCGCCATTCTTGCAAATGTTTACCTCAGGTACGGTTGGTAAATCAAAAGGCGTCAGCGTTCCATTGGCTGCGTTACCTGCTTTTTACCTATATATGCGTTATGCCATCGACCTACGCGAAGATGATCAATATTGGAACATGGCGGATCCAGGCTGGGCGTATGGCTTGTACTATGCCATCACAGGGCCTCTGTTACTGGGCATCACCACTTATTTTAATGAAGCAGGATTTGACGCGACCCATACCCGTGAATTTATGGTACGTCATCAGATTACCAATTTGGCCTCTTCACCAACCGCATTTCGAATGATGAAGTCTAGCGGCATTTTCGACAATGTTGATGAAGGCGCTCATAACGATACCAATGCCAAGCTGTCTTTACGCTGCGCCAACTCGGCAGGAGAGACGCTGAATACCGAAGTGGTCAACTGGGTCGAAACCTATCTGGCGTGCCAAGTCAAAGACCAATATGGTCAAACAGAGACTGGCATGACTTGCTGTGCACATCATGCACTGGCGCATGAGTGTCCTGTTGGCTCGATGGGTATGGCGCTCCCAGGTCATACACTAGTCGTACTAGATGATGATATGAATGTGCTACCGGATGGCGAACAAGGGCAGCTAGCAGTCGTCGTCAGTCAATCACCTGCGTTTTATTTCCGCGGTTATAGCTGGAATGAAAAACAAGCCTTTGTAGATGATTACTATCTGACAGGCGACGTGGTCGAGCGTCATAGTGACGGCAGTTACTGGTTCTCAGGCCGTGATGATGACATCATTATTACCGCAGGTTACCGCGTAGGGCCTACTGATGTCGAAAATACCGTATTAGAGCATGAAGCAGTGGCAGAATCTGCGGCAGTAGGCGTGCCAGATGAAGTGCGCGGTCACACTATTAAGTCTTACGTGGTGCTAAAAGATGGCATCGAAGGCAGTGAGCAAATCGCTAAAGAAATCCAAGAGCTGGTACGTAAACGTCTATCCACTCATGCTTATCCACGTGAGGTCGAGTTTGTGACAGAACTGCCGAAAACGCCAAGTGGTAAGATTCAACGCTTTTTGCTGCGTAGTCTGTCTGCTGCATAAGTGAGTTGGTAAAGCGTCCATAAATTTAATAGAAAAATATCTAATAAAAAGCAAAAATTTAGAGGAATAATCATGCAAGTTAAAGAAAATAGCTTTTTGGTCACAGGCGGTGCATCAGGTTTGGGAGAGTCAGTGGCTCGTGCGATTGTAGGTCAAGGCGGTAACGTCGTTATCGCTGATTTAAATGAATCAGCAGGGCAAGCACTAGTCGCTGAGCTAGGTGATAGTGCGCGCTTTGTACGCTGTGATATAACTAATGGCGATGAAGTACAATCAGCGGTCGAAATGGCAGAGTCAGCTTTCGGTGGCCTACAAGGTTCGATCAATTGTGCTGGTATCGTAGTGGTACAAAAACTGCTAGATCGTGATAACAATCCGGCAGACCTTGAGGCATTTAGCCGTGGGGTCAATATCAATCTGGTTGGTTCATTTAACGTCGCTCGTTTGGTTGCTGCTAGCATTGCCAAGCGCATAACGAATGACAGCAGTGCAGGTGACCATGTAGAGAAGAATGTAGATCAAGGCATTATCATTAATACAGCCTCTATCGCAGCCTTTGACGGACAAGTAGGGCAGGCCAGCTATTCATCGTCCAAGGCAGGCGTGGTTGGTCTGACCTTGCCACTTGCTCGCGAGCTGGCACGTCATGGTATACGTGTTATGACCATCGCACCAGGTGTCTTTGCCACGCCAATGATGGACAGTATTCCTGACAAGGCACGCGAGCAGTTAGAGGCAGGTGTGCCATATCCTAAACGTTTAGGCGCTCCCAATGAGTTTGCCAAACTGGTCACTCATATCATCGATAATGCTTACCTAAATGGTGAAGTCATTCGCTTAGATGGTGCGATTCGCATGGCGTAAAAGTCTAGTGAGTGATTCATCACTTTTGCACAAAACGTATCTACAGAATCTGGCATAGTGCTTTGATACATATGATTAATGACAAAAAATTAATTATAGGAATCAGAGCTTATGCCATTTTTTTATAAAAAATATTACTCATCAAATGAGCAGCGTACGCCTTGGTTGCCCATTATCATTGGCCTTAGTCTTGCTGCCATTGTCAGCATTAGCGCTATTGCTTATGTCAAAAGCACCTCAAAACCCGAAAACCCCATTCCTCCTTCTACAGTCATTGATAGAGTCTTTGTCGATAAATCAGACCGTATCTTAAAATTGATGAGCAATAGTAAAGTTATTAGGTCGTATCGTATTGCGCTAGGGGGCAATCCAACAGGTCATAAGCAACAAGAAGGCGACCAGCGTACGCCAGTTGGGGTTTATACCTTAGATTATAAAAACGAGAACTCTATTGCCCATCGCTCTATCCATATTAGCTACCCCAATGATGAGGACAAGGCGCGAGCGCAGTCATTGGGGGTTAATCCGGGTGGTGATATCATGATTCATGGGCAAATGAATGGCTTTGGATATTTGGCATTGTTTAATCAACGACGTGATTGGACAGATGGTTGTATCGCGGTTACCAATGACGAGATGGATGAAATTATGGCAGCGGTGACACTTGGTATTCCTATCGAAATCGTGGAGTAGAATAGTCGGATTGTTATCTAATTTATACTAAGTAGGTGCATTATTTATTACCTTATTCAATGGAAATTTATTTTTAATTTTCATTGATAAAATGGCATAATTTATCTACTAACTATCTTTAACTGATATTAATAGCTAATTTAAATATCATTAATAATAAATATCATTGCTTTAAGTAAGGTTTTATTTGGCAATCATCTTGAAATAGGTGTATATATACCTTATATAAGTGACAGATAACAGTGGGCACTAGACTAAGATAATCCTTAGAGGTGCTACTGAGAATACCAATTATAAAAGGATATAGACATGAGATTTGAGAAGTTTACTCAAAAACTGCAGTCCGCCATTCAAGAAGCACAAAGCCTAGCATTAGGTCGCGATCATACAGGCATTGATCCTGTGCATTTGCTTGCCGTGTTGTTACAAGATGAGTCTAATTTATCCATCTGCCAACAAGCAGGTGCTTCTATCCCAGCGCTAAAAAATGGCGTTGCAAAAGCATTAGATAATCAAGCGACCATTTCGGAGCCGACAGGTGACGTCAATCTTAACCCAAACTCGGTTAAAATCTTGAATTTGGCAGATCGTCAGGCGCAAAAAGAAGGCGATGATTTTATCGCGACGGAATGGGTGATGTTAGCACTCGCTGAGCAGGGCGAAACCAAAAAGATATTTGAAAGTGCTGGCGTGACGGCAAGCAAACTAAAAGTGGTGATTGAGCAATTACGCGGCGATGATACGGTGAATAACCAAAACGCAGAAGATCAGCGTGATGCGCTCAACAAGTACACGATCAACCTGACTGAACAAGCAGAGCTTGGCAAGCTAGATCCAGTCATTGGCCGTGACGAAGAGATTCGCCGTACCATTCAGGTACTATCGCGCCGTACCAAAAACAACCCTGTACTCATCGGTGAGCCGGGCGTTGGTAAAACGGCTATCGTCGAAGGTTTGGCACAAAAAATCATCAATGGTGATGTACCAGAAGGACTGCGCCGTAAAGAAGTGCTGTCATTGGATTTAGGTGCGCTTATCGCTGGGGCAAAATTCCGCGGTGAGTTCGAAGAGCGCCTCAAAAGCGTATTGAGCGACTTGGCCAAGCAAGAAGGCAATGTCATTCTGTTCATCGATGAGCTGCATACGATGGTAGGTGCAGGTAAATCTGAAGGCGCAATGGATGCGGGTAATATGCTAAAACCTGCATTGGCACGTGGTGAGCTACATTGTGTCGGAGCGACGACGCTTGATGAATACCGCAAGTACATCGAAAAAGATGCAGCGCTTGAGCGTCGTTTCCAAAAAGTGCTGGTCGATGAGCCAACGGTCGAAGATACCATTGCGATATTACGGGGTCTAAAAGAGCGTTACGAGCTACATCACGGCGTCGATATTCAAGATAGTGCCATTATCGCTGCTGCGCGCATGAGTCATCGCTATATTACTGATCGTAAGCTACCAGATAAAGCGATTGATTTAATTGACGAAGCGGCCAGTCGTCTGCGCATGGAGATGGATAGCAAGCCTGAATCACTAGGTAAGCTCGATAGCCGCTTGATTCAGTTAAAAATGCAGCGTGAAGTACTCAAAAATGAAGAAGATGCTGGCGCGCAAGCCGAGCGTAAAGTGCTCGATGCGCAAATAGCGGAATTGGAAAAAGAGTATGCTGATCTCAACGAGGTTTGGCAGGCAGAGAAAGCACTGGTCAAAGGCAGTCAACAGCTAAAAGACGAGCTAGATAAAGCCCGTATCGCGTATGACAAAGCCAGCCGCGAAGGCGACTATGAGACCATGAGTAAGCTGCAATACGAAACCATTCCGCAGTTAGAACGACGTATTCATGAGTCTGACTTGGCTGAGCAAAAAGAGCAGACAGGTGAAGGTAGCGGTGTGAAATTGCTACGTAATAAGGTGACAGACAACGAAATCGCCGAAGTGGTGGCGGCAGCGACGGGTATTCCAGTCAGTAAAATGATGCAAGGCGAGCGTGACAAGATGATCGCAATGGAAGAAAAGCTCCATGAGCGTGTCATTGGTCAAAACGAAGCGGTCGAATCGGTGGCCAATGCGGTACGTCGTAGCCGTGCAGGCTTATCTGATCCCAATCGTCCATCTGGTTCGTTTTTATTCTTAGGACCTACGGGTGTCGGTAAGACCGAGCTGACCAAATCACTAGCAAACTTCTTGTTTGACTCTGAAGATGCGATTGTACGTATCGACATGAGTGAGTATATGGAAAAACACAGTGTCAGCCGTTTGGTAGGCGCGCCTCCAGGTTATGTCGGTTATGAAGAAGGTGGTACATTGACTGAAGCAGTACGCCGTAAGCCATACAGCGTCATATTGTTCGATGAAGTAGAGAAGGCGCATCCTGATGTGTTCAACATCTTGCTGCAAGTATTGGACGATGGCCGCTTAACCGATTCGCAAGGTCGCGTGGTAGATTTCAAAAACACTGTGATCATCATGACCAGTAACTTGGGTTCGCATAAAATTCAAGAGATGGTTGGCGAAAGCTACGAGGATATCAAAGCGGAAGTAATGGATTCTGTTGGGCAGCATTTCCGTCCAGAGTTCGTCAACCGTATTGATGAAATCGTAGTCTTCCATCCGCTTGGTATGTCGCAGATGGCAGGTATTGCGGATATTCAACTGGATCGATTACGTCAGCGTATCCAAGAGCGTGAGATGGATATTGAGCTGTCAGCAGATGCGATGAATAAATTGGTTGCTGTGGGTTATGACCCTGTTTATGGTGCTCGTCCTTTAAAGCGTGCCATTCAACAAGAGATCGAAAACCCATTGTCATTGAAACTATTAGCAGGTGACTTTGTCGCTGGTGATATTATCAAAGTCGACGTAGGCACTGATGACAAGCTAACTTTTGATAAGCTTAGAATGAGCTAATCGTATTGGCTTTGATGTCTTTATGACCCAACTGTACGTTTAAAATAAACCCCTTATCTACAATCGTAGGTAAGGGGTTTTTATTTATAAGGAGCGTTTTACGTTACTGTTCTTTTACCATTTCAATATCTCTTAAGTCTCAGGACTATGCTATAACTAAATCAAAGACTAATAGTATCAGTATCAACTAAATGGAGAAACAGACCGATGACCGCCCATATTGAACGTATAAATATACCTTTAACTTCACCGCTAATCATTGCAGCATTGCTGTTTAGCACCGCCGCGTGCTCCAATCCTTCTACAGTAAGTTCTAGCAACAATAAAAGCACTGCAACAGAGTCTAAAGAAGTTTCCACTTCAGATAGCGATACTCAAACCGCCACAAAAAGCACCACACAAACAGATACTAGCAAGCCTGACTTTACTACCAAAGCAATCGCTACCTTTGATGAGCCTTGGGCTATGACAGCGTTACCCATTACAGATAGCAAAGCGCCAAAATTACTAGTAACACAAAAAACAGGTGAGCTATTTATCGTAGATACAGCGACGGGTAATAAGACCAAAATCGAAGGTGTGCCTACAGTCGCTTACGGTGGTCAAGGCGGCTTAGGAGACATCATCGTGTCGCCAGATTTTGCGACGTCCAATACCGTCTATCTTAGCTACGCAGAAGCAGGAACAGGAAGTGATAGCAATAAATTCGGTGCTAAAGTTATCAAAGCGACACTCTCAGGATTAGAGACAGCCACACCTACGTTGCAAGATATCACGCCTATCTGGCAACAGTCTCCGAAAGTCACAGGGCAGGGACATTATAGTCATCGCCTGCTGTTTTCGCCCGATGGCCGCTATCTATATATCAGCTCAGGCGAGCGTCAAGACAAAGACCCAGCACAAGACATGAATGGCAATCTGGGTAAGATAATACGGTTAAATCCTGATGGTAACACCCCGACAGACAATCCGTTTACTGATAATGAGTTGGCCAAACAATTTTGGACCATCGGACATCGCAATGTGCTTGGTATGGCATTTGATGATAGTGGACAGCTTTGGGCGCACGAAATGGGACCAAAGGGCGGGGATGAATTTAATATTATTGAGAAGGGTAACAATTATGGCTGGCCAGTGGTATCAAATGGACGCAATTATTCAGGTCTAGATATTCCTGACCATGATACAAAGCCAGAGTTTGCGGCACCCAAAATTACTTGGACACCTGTCATATCACCATCTGCTATGAGCATTTATGCGGCTGGTACTCATAATGACTTTCCTAGCTGGCAGGGTAATGCACTTATCAGTGGCTTGTCATCTAAAGCGCTTATCGTAGTGGGCATAAACGACGACAATACCACAGCTGAGCGTTACCGTTATGACATGGGTGAGCGTGTACGCAGTGTGCTAGCAGTGGACGGGCAAGTGTGGACACTTGAAGATGGTAATGATGCACAATTACTCAGATTATTGCCTAAATAACATCGAAACAATATTGAAACAGCATCAAATTAAGGACGTATTTACCTACCTGTATATTTAATTATTTTAATAAAACTATCCAATTCTGCTAGAGTAAATCAATAGTTTTATCAAGTTTTATTTTGTAATAGATTGATAGTTAAGACCTATTTTGTTAAGGTAACGTTCCTTGAAATTTGAGACTTGCACATGGAAGAAGTAAAAGTAGGCAGATTAGGACCTTTTCCGCGGGTAAGTAAACCTGTGTTTATTACATCATCACTGCTGATTGTTGGCTTTATTATTTTCGGTGCGTTTTTCACCGAAACAGCAGGGGCTGTTTTTAGTTTTTTACAAAATTTTATTACCGATAAGTTTGGTTGGCTATTCATTATTCTAGTTAATACCGCGCTCGCGCTTTGTATTTACTTGGCAATGAGTCGCTATGGTGACATTCGACTAGGCAACCAAACAGAACGACCGCAGTACAATCTGTTCTCTTGGATTGGTATGCTATTTTCTGCAGGTATTGGTATTGGTCTAGTTTATTGGGGTACAGCAGAGCCGTTGTATCACTTTATGGCACCACCAATGGGCGATGCAGAGACAGTAGAAGCCGCCAAGCAAGCGATGAATATCTCATTTATGCATTGGGGTCTACACGCTTGGGCGATTTATACGATTGTAGCGCTATCTTTAGCGTACTTCCATTTCCGTCGCGGCCTACCATTATCGATTCGATCTACTTTGTATCCTTTACTTGGTAAAAAGATCTATGGTCGTTGGGGACACACGGTCGATATCTTGGCTGTGTTTGGTACGATGTTTGGTGTGGTTACCTCGCTTGGACTTGGGGTTATGCAGATCAACTCTGGACTCGAAAAGCTGTTTGGTACGCCTAACAGTCTTACCGTACAGTTTGGCTTAATCGCTTTCATCACAGCGCTAGCGGCAGCTTCAGTCTTGATGGGTTTGGATAAAGGTATTAAGCGTTTAAGTGATATCAATATTGGTTTCACTATCGTCTTATTAGCGTTTATGGTCATCTTAGGACCAACGCTATTTATCTTTGATAGCTTTATCGAAAACATCGGCAACTATCTGACTGTGATTGTACCTCTAGGTACATGGGGTGAGTCTTATAGCGGTACAGATTGGCAAAGTAGTTGGACGATATTTTACTGGGCATGGTGGGTAAGTTGGGCACCATTCGTTGGTATCTTTATTGCCCGTATCTCTCGTGGCCGTACTATTCGTGAGTTTACGCTTGGTGTACTACTGATCCCAATGCTGATTTTGTTCTTCTGGTTTACCACCTTTGGCGGCGTTGCTGTTCATATGGAGCTTGCTTCTGCTGTGTCAGGTGTTAGTCCAGGATTGGTTGAAGCAGTACAAGCGGATTCTGGTAGCGCCATCTTTAAACTGGTTGAATACTACCCATTGGCAAAACCAATTACGCTACTGATTGTCGTCATGATTATGCTATGGTTTGTGACCTCATCAGATTCTGCTAGCTTTGTTATCGATATGTTGACTGCTGGTGGCGATACCAACCCACCGAAAATCCAACGCTTATTTTGGGCGACGACAGAAGGTGTTATCGCTGCTATTTTGCTAGCGGCTGGTGGACTGTCTGCTCTGCAGGCAGCAGCTATCGTAGCAGGACTACCGTTTGCCTTAGTAGTCTTTGTCATGATGTATGCGCTACTGCGTGGTTTGAGTCGTGATCGTCTGATTCTATACAGAGCGCAGCAAGGCTTTATTACAGATGAATCAGCAGACCATAACTCAGCGAATGAGTTCGTCGATGAGCATCTGCTAAAAGGGCCACCTAAGATTGTTAAAGGTGACTAAGAAGTAGATAGCATCAAGACAGCTATTTAAGATTTCGATAGAAGAAGCCCCAATTTATTTTTAAATTGGGGCTTTTTATTGGGTAAAGATATTTAAATTTATTCAGGAAAATTCAGTTTGTCGAAAGTTTATTGCTGCAATGTTACTACGATTTCTATACATTCGGCAGTATTTACATGGTGTTATATTTAGTGATTCGTTCATACCTTAGTATGATTACGCTTTTTTTGGGGATATACCTATGGATCATGTAAAAGTTGGCAGGTTAGGCCCTTTCCCGCGGGTAAGTAAACCTGTTTTTTTAACTTCAGCATTACTTATTATTACATTTATTATTCTTGGCGTTTTTTTTACTGAATCTGCCGGTACGTTGTTCAGTTTTTTACAAGGCTTTATTACCGATAAATTTGGTTGGTTTTTCATTATTCTCGTTAATGTGGCCTTAGGACTTTGTGTTTATTTGTCTATGAGTCGTTATGGCGATATTCGCCTTGGTGCTCAAACTGAGACACCACAGTACAGTCTATTTTCGTGGATCGGTATGCTGTTCTCTGCTGGTATCGGTATTGGACTTGTCTACTGGGGTACAGCAGAGCCCTTATATCACTTTATGGCACCGCCACTTGGTGAAAAAGAAACGATAGAAGCCGCCAAGCAGGCGATGAATATTACCTTCTTACATTGGGGCTTACATGCTTGGGCATTGTACGCGATTGTAGCGCTATCTTTAGCCTATTTCCATTTTCGCCGTGGCTTACCACTATCGATTCGCTCAACCCTTTATCCCATATTGGGTAAAAAGATATATGGCTCGTGGGGTCATGCCGTTGATATCTTAGCCGTATTCGGTACGATGTTTGGTGTGGTGACGTCACTCGGTCTTGGAGTGATGCAAATTAACTCAGGGCTTGAGAAGTTATTTGGTATTCCTAATACTCTCACAATACAAATCGCTCTGATTGCTTTTGTTACTGTTTTAGCCGCATGTTCTGTCATGATGGGCTTGGATAAGGGCATCAAGCGTCTAAGCGATGTGAACATTGGTCTAACGGCTATTCTGCTTGGTTTTATGGTCGTCTTAGGGCCGACGCTTTTCATTTTTGATAGCTTCCTAGAAAATATCGGCAACTATCTTTCAGTGGTTGTGCCATTAGGTCTGTGGGGGGAGTCTTATGAAGGTGAGGCAAACTGGCAGTCAGCATGGACGATATTTTATTGGGCATGGTGGGTAAGTTGGGCACCATTTGTCGGCGTGTTTATTGCTCGTATCAGCCGTGGCCGTACGATTAGAGAGTTCGTACTTGGGGTATCACTTATCCCTATGACCATATTGTTCTTTTGGTTTTCAACTTTCGGCGGTGTTGCTATCCATATGGAGCTGCTCGCTGCTATTGATCCAGCGTTGGTTAGTCCTGGACTGGTCGAGGCGGTACAAACAGATTTTGGTAGTGCCATTTTTAAATTGGTTGAGTACTATCCATTGGCGCAACCCATCACATTCATGATTGTGATTATGATTGTATTGTGGTTTGTGACCTCATCAGATTCAGCAAGTTTTGTCATTGATATGCTGACCGCAGGTGGTGATACCAATCCGCCAAAGATTCAACGTTTATTTTGGGCAAGCACTGAAGGCGTTATTGCTGCTGTTTTGTTAGCTGCTGGTGGATTGAGCGCGTTACAGGCAGCCGCTATCGTAGCAGGATTACCATTTGCCTTGGTTATATTTGCCATGATGTATGCGCTACTGCGTGGTTTGAGTCGCGATCGACTGATACTATATAGAGCGCAGCAGCACTATATTACTGAAGAGTCAGCAGATCACAACTCGGCAGATGAATTTGCTGATGAGCATCTACTAAAAGGGCCACCCAAGATTGTTAAAGGTGACTAAAAGCAGGTAAAAGTAAGACAGCTACTCAAGCTTTTAAAAGAAGAAGCCCCAATTTATTTTTAAGTTGGGGCTTCTTTATTGGGTGAAGATACTTAAATTTATTCAGGACAAATTCGGATTGTTGAAAATTATTACCGAAATGTTACTACCATTTCTATACATTCGGTAGTATTTACAAGGTGTTATATTTGATAATTCGTTCATACCTTGGTATGGTTACGCACTTTTTTGGGGATATACCTATGGATCATGTAAAAGTTGGCCGATTAGGCCCTTTTCCGCGGGTAAGTAAACCTGTATTTTTGACTTCAGCAATCTTGATACTGGCGTTCATTATTTTTGGCGCTTTATTCAACGAACAAGCAGAAGTAGTATTTAACCAAGCAAAAGCATTTGTCTCTTTGCGCTTCGGCTGGTTCTTTATTGTCGTGGTCAATTTAACATTGGTCATGAGTATATATATGATATTTAGCCGCTACGGCGATATCAGACTCGGTCATCAGAATGAAAGACCAGAGTACAATATGGTTTCGTGGATTGGCATGTTGTTTTCAGCCGGTATCGGTATTGGGCTGCTTTATTGGGGCACCGCTGAACCGCTGTATCACTTCATGGCACCACCATTAGGCGAGGCGGAGACAGTTGCCGCTGCTAAGCAAGCGATGAACATCTCGTTCCTACATTATGGTCTACATGTATGGGCGCTATATGGCATGGTCGCGCTATCGCTTGCTTATTTTCATTATCGAGTAGGTCTGCCATTGGCTATCCGTTCGACACTTTACCCAATATTGGGTAAAAAGATCTACGGCGGTTGGGGACATACGGTAGATACGCTTGCCGTATTTGGTACGATGTTTGGGGTAGTGACCACGTTAGGTCTTGGCGTCTTACAGATTAACTCAGGCCTTGAGACGTTATTTGGTATACCCAATAATATTACGGTGCAGATTATTTTGATTGGCCTTATCACCATGCTAGCAGGGTTATCTCTGTTTATGGGATTGGATAAAGGCATCAAGCGTCTAAGTGATACCAATATATTGTTCACTGTGATATTGCTAAGTTTTGTGATTATCTTTGGGCCTACGCAGTTTATTTTTAATAGCTTCGTAGAAAACATCGGTAATTATTTGCACCAAATCGTGCCGTTAGGTCTATGGACAGAGTCTTATAGAGGCGAAGAAAACTGGCAAGCTTCTTGGACGATTTTCTATTGGGCATGGTGGATCAGTTGGTCACCATTTGTTGGGGTATTTGTTGCACGTATCTCTCGTGGCCGTACCATCCGTGAGTTTATATTAGGGGTACTATTAATTCCTATCACGATACTTTTCTTGTGGTTTACTGCTTTTGGTGGTTCTGCAGTAAATATGGAGTTGGTGGCAGCAGCAGACCCTAACATAGTTAGCCCAGGTCTGATCGAAGCGGTCAAAGCCGATACAGGTAGCGCTATCTTTAAATTGATGGAGTCTTACCCATTAACGGGTGCGGTCAACTTGCTCATCGTGGTGATGATTGTCCTATGGTTTGTTACCTCATCGGATTCAGCCAGTTTTGTCATCGACATGCTGACATCAGGTGGTGATACCAATCCACCAAAGATCCAGCGCTTATTTTGGGCAGGTTCTGAAGGTGTTATCGCTGCTGTATTATTGGCAGCAGGTGGTTTGAGTGCACTACAAGCGGCATCGATTGTCTCAGGATTTCCTTTTGCTATTGTGATCGTCGTGATGATGTATGCTCTATTGCGCGGTCTCAGTCGAGATCGTTTGATACTGTATCGTAATCAGCAATGGTTCACCACAGAAGAGTCGGCAGAGCACAACTCGGCCAATGAATTCCGTGATGAAGAGTTACTAAAAGGCCCACCAGCACTTGAGAAAGATGCTTAAACTTTAGATTTTATTTCTTAGCTACAAAAATACCCAGCTTATATAGGCTGGGTATTTTTATGGATGTTCAATATTTTTAATACAGCAGATTTCAGTACAGTAGATCTCGATACAACCATTTTATAGATTAGCTACATTCGCCTTTTGTGTAACTAACGGCTTCAGGGATATTACAGGCTGAGCAGGCATTACTAGCCGTTCGGTAGCTAACAACTGATCCAACTTTCGTCTTTACACAGACGGGTTCATATTGTGCCGTACAGATATTGTTGGCAGGATTAGCGGGTGGACATTGAGTAAGAGCATCTTCAAACTGCTGACTGATATCAGGGCTGGATGGGGTAGGTGTTTGACCAGACGTGCCTACATCAGACATAGAGCTACAGCCCGTCAAAGCTAGAACTAATATCAATATAAGTGATGATGGTTTGAACGAAGATTGATTAATTTTGGAAAATCGACAATTGGATAGAGTTTGTTTCATAAGAAATGTCCTTATTAATAATATTCGATAGCGTCCTGTTATCGCTGATGGATTTGCCTATTGAGGCTAAACGCTTAAGTATTTATGGTAGCTCATTTATCAATAGCTATCCACTTAAACACCATACAAAAAACCCCAAGCTCAATTAAGCTTGGGGTTTTGTTTTCTGCCATCAAATATTGATACTACGACAGCATGTCTAAATGAAAGACATCTAGACTGACGACATTCGCTTATTCAGCTGGTTTGTCATCTTGGTTTAGCTGCACATACTTGTCAAAGTTTTGAGCATAATCAGTTAAATTATCGCTTAGCATTTGGCGATACTGTTTGACATAAAACTCGACGATATCGTCTTTTTCTTTAGCGAAATCATCACCTTTGACGAAGCCGATAGAGGCAACTGACGCGCTATAGCGTGCTGCAGCATACAATAAAGAAGCACCTACTTGACCTGAATGTGCTTCAGGACCTAGCTGGCTGTTGGCGATACCGATGATAGCGTCAGCACGTTGATAGAATGCCTGCATTTCAGGGGTAATTTCGATGTTAGCATCAGCGTTTTGGTCTTGAATATTGTCTTGAGACATAAGCAACTCCTAATAATAAGTGTCAGTAGTTTTTAGTATATAAAAATGGTTGGCAAACGTTTTAAAGTAATGACTCTTATAAACCAGCGTCTGCTTTTAAGATATCAGCTTTGTCTGTTTTTTCCCACGTAAAGGCAGTCTCTGAGCCTGGACGACCAAAGTGTCCAAAGGTAGCGGTCTGCTGATACATTGGCTGTAGTAAGTTCAACATACGGGTAATGCCGTAAGGGCGTAGGTCAAAGTGAGTACGAATCAAGCGAATGATCTCATCGTTGCTGATTTTGCTAGTACCAAAGGTATTGACAGAGATAGAAGTCGGCTCAGCGACACCAATTGCATAGCTGACTTGTACTTCACAGCGCTCAGCAAGACCTGCTGCTACGATGTTTTTGGCCACATAACGTACCGCGTAAGCAGCACTGCGATCCACTTTTGAAGGATCTTTACCACTGAACGCACCGCCACCATGACGTGCCATACCGCCGTAAGTATCAACGATAATTTTACGACCAGTCAGACCAGCATCACCGACAGGACCGCCAATCACAAATTTGCCAGTTGGATTGATATGATAGCGTGTGCCAGCGTGCAACAAGTCAGCTGGGAGCACTTGCTTGATGATAGATTCCATCACGGCTTCTTGTAGGTCTGACTGCGAGATGCTTGGATCATGCTGTGTTGATAATACAACAGCATCGATGGCGACAGGGCGATTGCCGTCATACTTCAAGGTTACCTGCGCTTTGGCATCTGGACGCAACCATGGCAACTCGCCTGCACGGCGCAGCTCCGACTGACGCTCCATCAAACGATGAGCATACTCGATAGGCGCTGGCATCAGGACTTCGGTTTCATTACTGGCATAACCAAACATTAAACCTTGGTCGCCTGCACCTTGCTCTTCAGGGTCGCTACGATCGACGCCTTGGGCGATTTCAGGAGATTGCTTGCCTAGCATGTTGATGACTGCACAAGTCTCGCCATCAAAGCCTAAATCTGAATGATGATAGCCAATGCCATTTACAGTGTCACGAACCAGACGCTCTAAATCGATATTTGCCGTTGTAGTGATTTCACCTGCAAGTATGACTGCGCCTGTTTTTACTAAGGTTTCGCATGCCACACGTGCGTGCAGGTCTTCACGTAAGATAGCGTCAAGGATAGCATCTGAGATTTGGTCAGCCATTTTGTCAGGATGGCCTTCGCTCACAGATTCTGAGGTAAATAAGTTGTATTCACGCATAATGGGATCGCTTAATTGAATCAATAAGGGTAGGAAAAGCAGCACATCTGGGTGCTGCTCTAATTAATTTTGACCACGCATTTACGCGGCAGATAATCGGTATTTCTCAATTTAAAATCGGTTTTGACTAAAATCTTTGCTAATAAATATGACCAAAGGGTGAGCTGACTATCATTCAATCAATATATAAAATGATACTGCCTCGCTCTAATATGGTCTTGTCGGTAACGAGTTGGGTCATTACTTGCCCTAATAGACAACGCTAATGTGCAGATTGCCTTATCAGAAGCAGAGTAATAGCCAAAATCTCTTAACGCAAAATAGGGTTATTCTACCTTGAAACGTTATAAAACTCTAGTGAGCAACACTTGCTCTACTATAAGAAATGCTCAACAAGCAATTCATTGCAATCAAAGGTGGTTACTGGATAGCGATTTATTTAGCTGAGTGATTAGCTAGCAGCAGTATCTGCTTAAAATGAACAATACGTTACAACTCTAAAAATGCAGCTTTATCTTTGAACATGCATTCTTCATAAACAGGACAGGCGCCGCATTTGGGTGTACGAGCCTGACAGGTATAGCGGCCGTGTAAGATAAGGTAATGATGGGCGTCTACGATGAAGTCTTCTGGGATGCGCTCGACCAGCTTTTTTTCGACGACGAGTACGGTTTTGCCAGTGGCAAGCCCAGTACGATTGCCCACGCGGAAGATATGCGTGTCAACGGCCATGGTCGGCTGGCCAAAGGCCGTATTCAACACGACATTGGCAGTTTTACGGCCCACGCCTGCCAGTGACTCTAAGTCTTTGCGGTTATCAGGAACAGTGCTATCAAATTTCTCAATCAAATCACGGCAAGTTTTGATGACGTTTTTTGCTTTGGCATTATATAAACCAATGTTTTTGATATAGGATTTTAGACCGTCTTCGCCTAGTGCCAGTATTGCTTCAGGCGTGTTAGCTATTGGGTACAATTGCTTGGTAGCAATATTGACACTGACATCAGTTGCTTGTGCGGACAAAATTACCGCGATAAGTAACTCAAAATTACTGTCATAATTAAGTTCGGTGACAGGCTCATCAATAGTCGCTGCCAGTTTTTCAAAGAATGGACGCACGTTACGATTGGGCATTCGTCTAGAGGGCGGCGTGTCAGCTGTTTTATGTTTGACCGTTTTACTCATGGCATTTTGACTATTATTTTGATGAATGGTGGTGCCAAATTATATGCTAGCGCTAGCATTCATGTTAATGATTAAAGTATCAATTTATTAACGAATGAATTGCATAGTCAGCTATTACCATTATAGCGCTACTTGCAATGGCTCAAGCTCGGCTTGTAAGGATTCGAGTTCTGCTTGTTTCTTATCGTTTGCGCGCACACTCAGTTGTTTTTCTAGTTTTTTGATTTTGGTACGGAGCTTGGCTGCTGTAATGGTATTCTTTGCTTGTGACTCACTGATATTTAGAGACTGGCTTGCTGCATTATTGAGCTTAGCCTCTACCATACTAACGACAGGTCTACTATTGCTCGTATCGGCAAGCTGTTCTGTGACACGTTTCAAATGAGTGTGGTAGCGTTGTCTTAGATCCTCTTGCTCTGCTATGCGCTCAGGCTCAGATATTTCCCGCTCAATCGTGACTAAGTCGATGCAATCAACAGGGCAGGGCGCGATACATAGCTCACAGCCCGTGCACAAATCTGTAAAAATCGTATGCATATGCTTGCCAGTACCAACGATAGCATCGACTGGGCAAGCAGGAATACATTTGGTGCAGCCGATACAGTCATCTTCACGGATAACCGCACGAACCTCGGTCGGACGTTCGGAAGTGGCATCTATGGGCCACTGTGAAGGCACTGCCATAAGCGTAGTGTTAGGAGTGTCTATATCGAGAGTCTGAGCAATCGCGTCCGTGACGGGTTGACCACCGGGCACACATTTATTGTACGGCTCGCCATCTAATACAATCGCAGCGGCATATGGCAGGCAACCATCTGGATGCTCACATAGTCCGCATTGCGTCTGTGGCAAACAAGCATCCACACGTGCAATTTTTGCCTGTATGTCAGCGGGCAAGGTATCAATGTGTAATGCATCGAATAAGATAGGTAGATTGACTAAGCGTATATTGGTGCTACTTTGCATTTAATTAAGGACCTTAATACCAGTCGTAAGAATAGGTATTAGTATAAATAGAGATAAAGTATTGAGAAAGCGGTCTTTGTAAAACAGTGTCTATAAGAGCATCTGCTCTGTCAGCGTTTTACTGCTCAGGTTAGCGTGTTACTTATTAAAAAATAAAGTTTAAAGTAAAACGCTTATCACAGGAGCAGCGATTTTAAAGATATGAGATTGAAAATACAATACTATAGCGTAATGTGGTGTTTATAGATAAGGACTGATTATAAATCTATATTTTGTTCTTTAGCCACTTGGTCAATCAAATCGCGAGCGATACTACCCTTTGGTGGGATTCTAGGTAGATTTGAAAGATCAAAGAAATCAGCATGAGCTAGCTCATCTTCTTGCAAGATAATATCGCCACTGGCATACGAGGCTCGAAAACCAAGCATTAAGTTAGAGGGAAATGGCCATGGCTGACTGCTCACATAGCGGATATCTGTTACGCTGATATTGACCTCTTCTGCTACTTCACGTACTACTGCATGCTCCAGACTCTCTCCAACTTCTACAAACCCTGCGATCAAACCATACATTGGCGGCAGGTTCTGCTGTCCATGACGATGATGGTGAGCCAGTAAGATTTGCATCTCACCTGTCACTGGGTTTGGCCGAGTAATAGCGGTGATGACGCACGGTTGCACGCGAGGGTATTGGCGCAATCGACATATTGGACAAACCATGGCACGTTCGCCTTGGTTAGCATGTACGGTAGGGCTAGCACAGCGACTACAAAACTGTGTATCTGCTTGCCAGCTTAATAGTTGTATTGCCTGACTAATCTGATCTGATAAAGCGACTGGCAAATGAGTCATTAGTTTTCGATAAGGAACAAAAGTGTTACCACTGCTTTCAGCAATAATTGGTAGCGTCACGTTATGAGCAACTGCATAGTCATAAGTCATGGCACTCGTCGCTTGAGCGGTAAAGCTATGAGCCATATTGGCATCAACCGTATCATCTGCATGGTTGCCAGTGCTATCGTCTGATAACCAATGATTTGGTGCTAGGCTTTCGTGCAGCGTTACGTGACCAACCTGATAAGCTTGCTCGCTTAAGTCATTACTGTCGGGCGATAGCTGAACTTGCAAAGGCCACCAACCATCTGGCATTTGACGGCATAAGATACTGTCATCACTTAATACAAAAGCATGGGCCATATAAAATTCCAAACATTATAAAGTAAGTCCGCATCGACGTAGACACAGACTGTCTTAGAGTAAAATATCAATAATTCTATGTAACCGGATACCCAGATATCCATATATGTTGTCAGGCTGGTTCAGCCTAATGACCAGGCTAGTTCAACCTAATGACTGTAGCGCTTTCACATGCCTGACTTGTACTTACATTATCTTGAGTTATCTGTATTCAAATGAGATGTCATGGCTAAGAGATAATGACCATGACAATGAGAAAAGTTAAGCAGCAAGTAGGTGGCTCAAGCTTTGCTGACCCACATCAAGCGCTTGCTTGCTAACAGGGCGATTATTCTCAAAACCATCTAAGTGATGATCGACCGCCATAATAACATCAGCGATGCAGGCTAACGTACTGTCTTCGATACGTCGTCCGCCTTCGATACGCTTTTCAATGTAGTTAGCTAACTGACTCAGCATGCTGGCAGGTGTGGCCAGTTGTAAGAAACGTACTGCGCCTGCTACTTGACGCATCATCCCAGGAATATTTTGGATATTGAGCATATCGCGTTCAGGCTCCGCCAAATAATCATTGATGGCTTGCTCAGCACTAGCAATCGCAGTTCGGCTTTCTTGTATCAAGGTGTCATTGGCCGTATTAAGCTGATGCAATGAGATATGCGGATTATTCAGTGGCAGATAGATTGCCCCTGGTGTATGCATCTCTGCCATAGCAATGGTAGCGTTCTCTGCATGCATTAACGCTAGTAGCAAATGATCGAAATCTTCAGGAGAAGGCGCTTGCCAATGGCTCACAGCTTCTGCTGCTTCGCTAAGACTATTGGCTGCGTTGGACAGACCTAACAAACGTAATGCCGAACTTAGTTCAGTCAGCTCTTTAATAATCTGCGCTGTCTGCATATCAATAGGATTGATTGAATCGCCACGTGCATAACTATCGACGTGTTCTTTAATGTTATTGATCTGATTTTGAATAATTGTGTTTAACGTATCGGTAAGTTCGCGGTTAGGACCGAATAAAAAGCGCTTCATTTGTTCTAGCTGAGCACCTTCTAAATGGTTACTGGCATATTGTTCACGTAATTGATGCGCTTGCTCGTTATCACGTTGACAGGCAAAGCTCACTAAATCTGCAAAGCGGGTATCCATGACTGGTAAATAGCTTTGAAACTGCTGTTCTAAATAGATAAGTGTGTGTTTTTGACTTAAGTTTAATGGTAATACTGCTGCGATATCAGTCACGGCAGCAGACGCTGCTTGCCAAAATAAGCTATCAGTATTTGAGGCGATTAATGCACAGGCTGCACTCATGGCATCAAGCTTTTGCTGATCTGCTGAGTCAATGTTGTCATCTTGATTGAGTAGTGCAACCGCAAGGCCACTACGATACGCGTTGGTTAGCAGCTCTGTGTCTAGATTGAGCGTGCTTAGAGATTCAAAGTTTTGTTCAGGATTGGCGATGATGACACTACTGCTACCAAATGCAGAAAAATAGTCTGCTGTAATAGGAGCTTTTTGACTATGTGCATTAAGCTTGTTGATTACAGGTATGAGTAGAGTAGGCTCTACCGATTCAGTCAATAGTACAAACTCGACATAACGATCCAAGGTCATGATGGCTTCTGATAGATCCATGATCAAATCAGTATCGTTGTTATCACCATTGTCATAAAGTCTCTGTAGACCACCAACAATAGCATCATTCAATGCTTCTGCACCGACCAAAGAAATTAGTTTGAAAATACAAGACAGCTGCTTTAATACTTCGATAGAATCTGACAACAAAGGCGCCTGACTACTATCATCATTGAACTCACCTAGATGAATTTCAGTATCTTTAAGCGTTGCTATAACCTCATCATGCAGTAAATGGAGTGATGGTAGGTTAAAATCAGTAACACTAAGCGTTGGGGCGGTTAGCTTCATTTGCGCAGACTGGTCCATAAGTATTTTTCCATAATGTACTGATGAGAATAGCAATAGTGTAAATTTGATTTAGAAAATATTGGTTAGTGATGTTTTAACGCTTTCTATCATAATAATCAAGACTAAATTATACAAATGTCGGTTCAATAAAAATTAAAATGACAATTACGTGCTAGCTTTTAGGGCAGGATAATCTTCTGCCAAAGCGGCATACCAGCTTTGGTCAGCAGTATCATCCGCCGTTGAAGCCAGCAATAAATTCGCTAAATTGGCGAAATTTGCATGAGCGGTTTGTCCGCCATCGGTATCTGTATCCTCTTCGATGGCAAGCGTGACCTGTCCACCAGTCATTGCCAAATAAACTTCGGCTAAAATCTCTGAATCAAGTAATGCCCCGTGAAAAGTACGGTCTTGCTTACCAACATCTAGGCGACGTACGAGGGCATCTAGCGTGTTTTTTTGCCCAGGATATTGCTGCTTGGCCATTGCTAGTGAATCGGTTACTTGCACTCGATTAGCAAAGTCATTCAGACCAACTTTTGCAAACTCCATATTTAAGAAGTTCATATCAAAAGTAGCGTTGTGAGCAATAATCTCAGCGCCATCCATAAAGTCGTACAAAGACTGAGCCACTTGATCAAAGGTCGGCTTATCGGTCAAAAATGCTTCAGAGATACCATGAATACGAATGACTTCATCATCCATACCGCGCTGCGGATTGATATAAACGTGCAGCTTTTCACCAGTAAACTTACGTCCGACCAGCTCCACAATACCGACCTCAATAATACGGTCGCCTTTTAGTGCATCAAGCCCTGTGGTTTCTGTATCCATAATAAGCTGACGATCTGCTTCATGGCGGTGTATCGGCTTTGGTAGTAGCGGCTTGAAATATGGGTTGGCACGGCTAGTATCCCCATCGAATTTAGGTGCGTCAGATTCTACATTTGGCAACATATCATTGTCGACGGTATCATCTAGGTGCGTTTGAATATCTGGCATAGCTTTGGTACTCGTCGGGTTGGATGTATTGTCTTGATGATTGCTAGATTCTACAGCAATGTCTTCATTTATCTTAAGGGTGCTAGCTGTACTCTGACTATCTTCTCTTAGCGGTTCAGGTTCTAAGAGCTCTTCATCACACTCATCGTCCATCATATCTAGACCCAATGGATCGAAACTTAGCCAGTCAGCGCTAGACGATTTTTGCAAGGTATCAGTGTTAGCGTCAGTATTAATAACAATATCAGACGCTATTTGGTCTTTTTTTTTAGTCGTATCTGCTTCATTGAGCATAGCTGAATGCCCGCTGTTTGAGGTGACACCTAAGTTTGCCAGCTCATCTGCTTTTTCGTTACCAGCATGTCCAGCGTGACCCTTGACCCAATGCCAGCTAACATCACGCTGTTGGCAGAGCTTATCCAATTGTTGCCATAGGTCTTGATTGGCGACTGGCTTTTTACTGGCAGTTTTCCAGCCCTTTTTTTTCCAACCCTCAATCCATTCAGTGATGCCTTTTTTGACATAACTGGAATCGGTCCAAATCTCGAGAGTATGCTCGTGCGGGCTCTGGGTCAGGGCTTGTATCGCGCCCATTAGTTCCATACGGTTATTGGTGGTTTCTTTATCGCCGCCGTACAAATCTTGCGTGCTGCCATCACTAAATATAAGATGTGCTCCCCAGCCGCCAGCGCCAGGATTGCCTTTGCAAGCACCATCAGTATAGGCCACAGTGGTATTTGTTTTAGCAGCCAATGGATCAATCGCGTTGTCTTTATGAGTGTTTGGCATTGAATTACGGTTGTCTGACATAAAAGAGTATGGACCTGATAATTGGTAAGCATAGGGTAGTACTAGAGCATCTCGTTTACGCTATTCGAACGATGATGATGACGTTGTGAGTATAGCAAATCTATCATAAATATGGGCAGTCGTGATGCACAAAGTCAGAAAATCGTTACGGTAACTTATAACATAATAGTAACGTCTTGGTTTTCTGTTAAAATAGCGAAGCTCTCTGAAAGGCACTGGTTTTTAATGACAGAGCTGTCTTTGCTACAAAGATGCCCAAGCGCATTTTTTGTATCTGCTATTTGATGGTTTTTTGACAATAGTACACTTAATAAAAGTTTTTAATGCATGATTGCAGGATAACCCCATTATGTCTTTACGCTCGAATTTATTTAATAAGAGACTGACGTATCTGATGCTCAGTGTGACTGCTAGCAGCGCGATTTTTCTAAGCGCTTGTAATGATACTAGCCTTCAAGCAGATACCGAAGTTGCGGCAGATCTGTCTGTCTTTGAGGGTTGTTATACGGTGAGTCAAGATGAACCTGCACAAATAAAAGTCAGCCAGCAAGATGACACTTGGGTGATGCAGATGAAAGAACCCGTCACTGCTAAGCGCGTCTGGGATACACCAGAGCCGTTAGAAGTGATAGACAATAGCGACATACCGCAGTTCTTCTCTATCGATCCAGATAATGTCGATGCAGTCATTGGTCGTCCTGATCGTGTACTTGTACTGGCTCATGTCAAACCAGCCTATGCAAATATTGATCCGCTCTTAGACAGTGAGTACTTGTCGTATATTTACCGAGGTGCCAACACGATCTACCGTGTGGAGTGCGATGAGGTGAATACTGATATTTTAGCCAATCCACATGCCAATCTTGTTATCGATAATGTTGATGACAGTATTTAAATAAGCGTTGACGATAGTACTTGTATAAGTATCAACTATAAATATTATTGTTGGTCGATGATATTTGCATAGACAGTATTTTGTTATAAACAGTCATACCATTAGAGTTAAGCAATATGAATTTTTTCAGTTACGTGGTGTTAGGCGGGTTCTCTTATGCAGCTGGTTGGGCGGTAAGGACGTATGTATTAGACAAACAACCGACGCCTGAGCAGCCTTATAATTTAAAACATCCTGCAATTTTGGCATATTTGGGTGCATTTTTTATTATCATGTTGATCGTCTCGTGGCTGCTTGGTCGCTATGCACTTGGTCATGCTGCGATTGATTTACCTTTCATTATTATCAATAGTCTCGTTGCGACATTCGTCTACTCGTTTGGTCTTAATCCAGAAAAAGCTAATTATGAAGTACCTGATTAAAATATAGTATTGAATGAATTGTAAATAACAAAAGCCACGACCGAAGTATTAATTCGCGGTCGTGGCTTTTTCGATAGTGCAGTTTTTTAATAGTTGAAAGTATTAATATTTATGAGGCTTTCTTCAGATTAGTACCAGTCTCGTCACTATCTTTCTCATCAGGGCTAGTCTTGTCGTTGTTAGCTTCTAATTTATCCTTAGTAGCTGATTGTTCCTGCTTCCATTCTTTGTATTTTTGTAGATCTTTTCTGGCCTGCTTTAAACAAAATTTAAGTACTAGCGCATCATCGATATGGCCGATAAACGGAATAGAATCAGGAATGAGGTCAATTGGATTTAGCACATAGAGCGCACCAATAACGCCAGCTGAGATTGTCTTAAAAGGAATCTTACGGTAGTCACCTTTATAATAGTCTTTGACAAGACTCATAAATAGCATTAAATCATCACTAAACGGCTCAAGATAGCCGCTGTCTTCTAATTTTTCTTTCAGCTTATCTTCTTTGCCCAGCAAGTATTCTAAATTAGAATCAAGTGACTTGTTTTTATCGGTTTTTTTATTAAACATAATTATTACCTTTTGTTTTTTGCGATGAATTTGTATTTACAGTAACAAATCTAATCGACCTATATTGTGTGTCTCAGTAGCGAAAAAGTAAATATCGGTAAAGATTAGGCAACCATCAGTGTCAGAAAAGCGTCTACAATATGCTGCCACAAGGTCTAAAAACACAAGTCATAAAAATAAAAGCGATAAGGTAGCAGCAAGATATGGGGATTAAGCGTCAGGCATGGACAGATGATGAAAATAGTCGTGCAACTGAAACAACATCTGGGCTAAACCGTCGGCAGTTTCTACGTCGAATCGGTGTAAGTGCAGGAACAGCAATATTAGCGAGCCAAGGTATTTCTCAAGCGCTTGCAGCCAGTCCTATCGAGTCTGGTCATAGTACGCAGCTGACCAAGGATGATCTACCAACTTCATTATTGGATAATCGTTCATTAGCACAAACGTCACAGGAATCACTGACGCAGACAGGTTGTATCACGCCTACGATTGAGACGCGACTTTTTGCTAGCTCTAACGTTGGTGGTAGTGATGAGCGTAATCAGTTGGCATTAGATCGCGTGGCTTGTGCTGGGTTTAAAGTAGAAAATCCTGCTATTACCAATCGTCAGTATTTACGCTTTGCGGGAACGGACTCACAGCGTGCTAGCGATTTTCAAAATCTTGCCACTGGAGCAATAGCCGCGCCAAAGCTGCTGCTAGGTGTGCGCGGTGGTTACGGTGCCATGCGTATATTGCCTACGGTGGACTGGTCGACGCTAGGACGGATTATGAAAGAGCGCGGCACGATACTCGCAGGCTTTAGCGATGTAACAGCTATCCAATGTGCGCTATTGGCAAAAGGGTCAATGAGCTCGCTTGCCGCACCGATGCTCTATAGCGAGTTTGGTAAAACTGCGCCTGATAAAGTCAGCTGTCAGCAGTTTGTTGAAGTGTTAACCAATCCCAATCTAACTATCAGCATACAAGATGCTTCATTAACCAGTCAGCAGCTACCTGCCATACTGACAAAAGGTGAGCCAAAACCATTAACTGGTACGATTTGGGGTGGTAACCTAAGTGTCGTGTCAGCGCTGGCAGGTAGTGAATATTTACCGCGTATCGATGGCGGTATTGTATTTCTAGAAGATGTCGGCGAGCAGGCGTATCGTATTGAGCGCATGTTATATGACTTATATCTCGCAGGCATATTTAAAGGTCAACAAGCGATTGTATTTGGAGCATTGTCTGGTACGGGTGAGGACAGCTATGATAAACGTTATGATGTCGCCACAGTCATTCGCCAACTACATGAACTAACAGGATTGCCGATATATAGTGGTATGCCTTTTGGTCATATCGGCAAAAAATACAGCTTTCCGCTGGGAGCGACTTGCCAGCTGAGTCCTAATGCAAATGGCGGCTATCAGTTGGCATTTACCGATTATCCAACCATCAAGGCTGATGCCATTCAAGTAGAAGGCTTGTGGCAGACTGCTTAAACGCTAATCACTGTCCTTTTTAAATAGCTAACCGCGAAAACTTATCTTGATACTCTTTAGGTGTAAGTTCAGTCGCACGTTTAAATAGACGCGTGAATGAAGAGATATCATCATAACCTACTTGATCGGCAAGAGACTTTATCGATACATCGCCCAACTCAAGTAAGCGTTTGGCTTGTTCAATTCTAACGGCCTGAATATACTCAATCGGTCGCATCGCTACGCAGGACTGGAAACGTCTATTTAAAGTGCGCGGGGTAATATTTACCATAGCGGCTAAACTACTGACCTGCAAAGAATGCTGAAAGTTTTCTTCGATATATTCTTGTACTTGTTTAATCAAATGGTCCGAATGCGGTTTGTGCAACGTCACATTAGTGTAGCTATTTTGACTGCCTCTTTTGCTATCAATAATTTGGGTTTTTGCCACCTGTGTAGAGATTTCACGTCCGCAGTAGCGCTCAATCAATAATAGCCCCAAATCATAAAAGGCGCTGCCGCCAGCTGCACAAAATATATTGCCTGACTGGTTTGTTGACTCGCTTCTTGAATGAGTCACAAACTGATTCTCTTGTAAGTCCACCAATGGAAAGTCTGCCTTAAACTTATTGGCATAGCCCCAGTGCGTGGTGGCTATCTTATGATCTAATAATCCTGCCTTTGCCAAAAAAAATGCTCCGCTACAATTGCTTGCTATATCGGCCTTGGTATTCGCAAGCCGTACTAAGTGGGGCAGTAGCTCACTGTTTTGCGTCAATACCTTATCAATAGAGTCGCCAATAGTGGGCACAAGCAATAAATCACATTCTGTCACGTCTCGGATATCACAGTGGGCTTGCATGATTAACCGATTGCTGCACCTAATATCGCCGCCACCCAAGCTGGCGATTTGCACATTAAACCGTGGCTCTACAGACTCATTTGAAAAGCGCTGCCAGCTGACCCCTGTGAATGAAAACAAGTCCAATGCGCCAGAGAGTACACTACCGAGCACACCATCGAAGCCAAGAATAATCATTTTAAAAGGTTTGAAATAGGGCATAAGTCACTCGTTTCCTTGGCTGTGCTTACCAAAATAACCATTGTTTGGTTGATTTTAACTGGTTAGATACTCTGTTTGTGTCTTATTTGACCATAATTATGTCATAAATGACAATACGGACAAGTATCAAATTAGACTAATATCAATTGATAACCACATTTAATCAGTTAATGAGAATACTATGGCCGCAGATACCCTCCTAAACGATTTTGAATTACCTTTCCAATTGTATGATGTACTAGGCACAGAATCACTCACCGAGCACGCAAAGTTCTCAGAACATAGCCGCGAGACATTTGATGCTGTATTAGAGACGGCAAATAAGATTGCGACAGATTTATTTTTACCGCACAACCATATTGCAGATAAGAACGAGCCGCAGTTCGATGGTAAAAAAGTCAGCATGATAAACGATGTAAAAGTCGCTTTTGATGCGTTCCGCGAGTCTGGGTTTATCGCAGGTCGTTATAGTTTTGAAGACGGTGGCATGCAGTTACCTGAGACGGTTATGACTGCTGTGGCAGGCTACTTTATGGCAGCCAATCCATCAACGACTGCCTATCCATTTCTGACCACTGCGGCAATCAACGTTATCTCGCATTTTGCTAGCGATGATATCAAAGCAGCCTTTATGCCGCGCATGCTGACAGGCGAGTTCACCGGCACCATGGCATTGACCGAGCCGCACGCAGGTTCGTCGCTTGCTGATATCAAAACCATTGCGGTAAAACAAGACGATGGCTCGTATCGAGTCAAAGGCAGCAAAATTTATATCTCAGCAGGTGACCATGAGCTGTCTGATAATATTGTACATTTGGTATTAGCAAAAGTACCAGGTGGTCCAGGCGGTGTTAAAGGTATCTCTTTATTTGCCGTGCCTAAATATCGCTTGAACGATGACTTGTCTGTTGGCGAGCGTAATGATGTACATCTGACTGGACTGATTCATAAGCTTGGTTATAGAGGTGCGACTTCTACAGCATTGAGCTTCGGTGATGAAGGCGATTGTCATGGTTATTTGATCGGCGAAGAGCACTTTGGCTTGCGCTATATGTTCAAGATGATGAATGAGGCACGTATCGCTGTCGGTTTTGGCGCTTCTATGATTGGTTATCGTGGCTATCAGTATTCGCTAGATTATGCCAAAGACCGTACACAAGGTCGCATTGCGCCAAACAACAAGCCTGAAGATGATGCAACGGCTATTATTCAGCATGGTGATGTAAAGCGCATGCTATTGGCGCAAAAAGCTTACTCTGAAGGTGGTATCTCATTGTGCTTATATGGCTCAAACCTAATTGACCGTATCAATACCTGTGAAGACGAAACGCTAAAAAATGAGCTAACCGAACTATTAGATTTGCTAACGCCAGTGCTAAAAGCATGGCCGTCTGAATATGGGCCAAAAGCCAATGATTTGGGTATTCAAGTATTGGGCGGCGCAGGCTATACGCGTGAATATCAGGCTGAGCAATTTTGGCGTGACAATCGTCTAAATCCTATCCATGAAGGCACAAACGGTGTGCAGGCGCTAGATTTGTCATTCCGTAAGTTATGGCAAAAAGGTGGGTTAGGTATTCAAATCCTAAAACGTGAAATTACAAAAGATTTAGAAAGCATCACTACGCCTGAGAGCGCGCAACTTGCAGGCAAGCTGATGCCTTATATGGGTCAGCTGCATGAAGTGCTCGTGCATTTGGGCAAAGTGTTGCAGACAGAAGAAGCGCTGACATTGACTGGTAATGCTCAAGCACTAATGAATATTTTTGCCTCAATTGTACTGAGCTGGATTTGGATTCGCCAAGCCAGTAAAGCCGAGCAGCTGCTAAGTACGACGCAAGATGTCGAGCAGCAGAACTTTTACAAAGGCAAGATACAAGCGGCCAAATACTTCATTGATTGGGAACTACCATTAGTTAAACGCGACATCGAATTATTAACCAACACCAACTCGGTTTGCACTGATATGCAAGCGGACTGGTTCTAAGGACAACTCTAAGGAAAGAGACATGACAACGATAAACAAACAATGGCGCCTAAAAGCAAGACCAGTAGGCGAGCCAAGCGCTGAAACTTGGGATTATACCGAGACAGAAATACCGACTATCACCGATGGTCAGCTACTGATTAAGGTTGAGTACATCTCTATCGATCCGGCGATGCGTGGTTGGCTGAACGATGCCAAATCTTATATCGCGCCAGTACAAATTGGTGAAGTTATGCGCGCCGGTACTGTGGGTAAAGTGATTGAAAGTAAGCATGAGAAATTTGCTGTTGGAGACTATGTCGCAGGTCACGACGGCGTGCAGTCCTATGCAGTCAGCGATGGTACAGGCCTGCATAAAGTTGATCCAAGCCTAGCGCCGCTGTCTTACTACTTGGGTGTACTCGGTATGCCGGGTATGACAGGGTATTTTGGTCTGCTAAAAACGGGTCAGCCAAAAGCAGGCGAAACGGTAGTGGTATCAGGAGCTGCTGGTGCAGTTGGTAGCTTGGTTGGTCAGATTGCCAAAATTAAAGGCTGCCGCGTCGTCGGTATCGCGGGCGGTGCTGAGAAATGCAAATTCTTGGTCGATGAGCTTGGGTTTGATGCGACGATTGATTACAAAAACGAAGATGTGAAAAAAGCACTAAAGAAAACCTGTCCAAACGGCGTCGATGTGTACTTTGACAACGTAGGCGGTGATATCTTAAATGACGTGCTTACTCAGATTAATCTACATGCGCGTATCGTTATTTGCGGGGCTATCAGCCAATATAACAACACCACAGCAGTAAAAGGCCCATCGAACTATTTATCATTATTGGTCAATCGTGCTCGCATGGAAGGCATCGTGGTGTTCGATAATATCAAAGAATATCCAATCGCTATGAAGGATATCGCTGGCTGGATTCAGTCAGGTGATATGAAAGTAAAAGATCATATCGTTGAAGGTATCGAGACGTTCCCTGATACTTTGATGATGCTCTTTAACGGTGAAAATTTCGGCAAACTAGTACTTAAGGTAGAGGGATAGGACATGACACTGAATACAAATGGAATTGCATCAGATGTAGCTGGCAAACGAATTTTGATCACGGGCGGTGCATCAGGCATCGGTGCAGCAAGTGCGTTATTGCTGGCTAGCCGCGGCGCAAAAGTTGTCATTGGTGATATGGCAGAAGAGATGGGCGAAGCGGTTGCCAAGCAAGGCCAAGATGCTGGCAACAGTATCGTCTTCAAAAAAGTAGACGTGACCAGTGGTGATGAAGTGCGTGCGTTGTTTGATTTTGCAGTAGAAACGCTTGGTGGCTTAGATGTTGTGGTAAACAATGCTGGTATCGATCACAAGCCTTCGCCAATGCACGAGCTAAGCGATGATGATTTTGATCGCAATATCGCAGTGAATTTAAAAGGTGTTTGGCACTGTATGCGTGCCGCTGTCAATTGCATGATCCCTAATGGCGGTGGTCATGTGATCAATGTCGCCTCTATTGCTGGTCTGCGTTCAGCGCCTATGATTTCAGCCTATAGTGCAGCTAAACATGGGGTTATGGGTCTGACCAAATCTGCTGCCCATGAGTATGCCCGTGCCAATATCCGTTTTAACGCGGTATGCCCAAGCTTCATTGATACGCCAATGGTACGCAATACCATGGCAACGATGGATGAGCGTACACAGCAAGCAACGATTAAGGCCAGTCCACTGCGCCGCCTAGGAAACGTCAGTGAAATCTCTAGTGCGATTGCGTGGCTTGCCAGCGATGAAAGCAGCTTTATGAATGGTCATGCCTTCACCTTAGATGGTGGTATGCTAGCGTAACTGTGATCGTTGAGCGCTCTTTGTTCAGTTCATTAGTGCTCGATAATCGCTGTTAGTTATGACAGCGATTATCTTATTTTAGATACACGTTTTAGATATATGAATTCAGCGCTCAAAAATTATTGAAAATATAAAGTTTATAAAAATACAAGGAATAATGATGAAAGATTTATTTGATTTAACCGGTAAGATTGCTCTAGTAACTGGTGCTAGCCGCGGTATTGGTGAGTCTATTGCCCGTCTATTGGCATCAAGAGGCGCACATGTGATTGTCTCAAGCCGAAAAATCGATGCTTGCCAAGCAGTTGCTGATAGCATCAAAGCTGACGGCCATAATGCCAGTGCTTTCGCTTGTCACGTGGGAGACATGGAGCAAATTGACGCAATTTTTGAGCATATCAAAAGTGAATTTGGTCAAATCGATATCTTAGTCAATAACGCTGCAGCCAACCCTTACTATGGCCATATCTTAGATACGGATTTAGCCGCCTTTGATAAAACGGTTGAAGTTAATATCCGTGGTTACTTCTTTATGTCGACGGCCGCTGGCAAAATGATGAAAGAGCAGGGCGGCGGTGTCATCTTAAATACCGCGTCGGTCAATGGTTTAGTAGCAGGCGACAAACAAGGTATCTACTCAATCACCAAGGCAGCAGTCATCAGCATGACCAAAGCCTTTGCTAAAGAGTGTGGCCCACTTAATATCCGTGTCAATGCGCTATTGCCAGGTTTGACGGATACTAAGTTTGCCTCTGCATTGACTACTAACGATAAAGTCTTAAAAATGGCGCTACACTCGATTCCGCTAGGACGTGTGGCTGAGCCTGATGAAATGGCTGGTACCGTATTGTATCTAGTGTCGGACGCCTCAAGCTATACCACAGGCGCGACTATCGTTGTCGATGGTGGCATGCTAGCTTAATTAGACAATCTATAAGACATAGATTAGATAAGAAAGTAATTGTTTAAAACTGCATGAGACTCAAGAACCGCATGAGATTAATTTTCATGCGGTTTTTTTGATTTGGTTTTTTAATAGAATGTCTAAGTAATCTTGGTTTTGCACTATCGAATAAATTGCTAATTTTAAATGAACATCAGCTGTATAGTGGCATAATAAATATGCTAATAGCTACTTGAATAATATAGGAATTAAGCATGGATTCAGTTATCAAAAATAAAATAAAAACGATTTCTCAAAATAAAACATGGCTGTTTGTGCCAGCGACTCGTATCGATAGAGTAGCGAAAGCATTTGCTAGTGGTGCAGATGCGGTTATTGTCGATTTAGAAGATGCCGTTGCGCCAGAAGATAAAGCATCGGCACGTGAAGCATTGCAGCAATATCACGACAGTGCAGGTTATCAGCCGATTTGGGTGCGTATTAATAAGGCAGGTAGCAAAGAATTTTTCAAAGACATAGTGCTCTGTCAGAAAATGTCTAATTTGGCTGGCGTGTTATTGGCCAAAGCTGAGCAAGCAGAAGATATTAATAACGTACATCAGCTTACCAATTTACCTGTTATTGCATTGATCGAGAGTGCGATGGGATTGTATCAAATCGATAGTATGGCAAAAGCAGTTGGGCTAGCCGCGTTTAGTTATGGATTTTTAGATTTGTGCAATGATTTGCAAGTGCAAGTAGGAACGCCTGCCGCTGATATCATCGCCAATCAAATCCGCTATCAACTAATCCTAACGTCAAAAGTGCACCAATTATCGCCGCCCATCGATACCATTTATCCTGACTTCAACAATGAAGTTGGACTGAGCGATCGAGTACAGTTATGGTCACAAATGGGGATGTCAGGAATGCTGTGTATTCATCCCAAACAAGTGGCTGTCGTCCAGCAGGCATTACAACCAACAGACGAAGCATTGTCATTTGCGCAGCGTGTGGTCGAGGAGTATGAGCGCAGTGGACAGGCAGTATTCAAAATAGATGGCGAGATGGTAGATGCGCCAGTGATTGAGCGTAGTCGTCAACTGTTGGCAAAGTAGCAGGCCAATCCATATTCAGTTAAATGTGAGTAGTCGGTTCAATATAATTTAGATACTAGGGCGTGGCCTCAATTCAATCGATAGTTATCTAAATGAGTTAAAAATGGCTAAATCTTGCCAAATGGCGTCAAATAGCTGACTAATATCTCGATATTATCTGCGCTATTTTCCTTGTTTGACTGCGATTTATCTCATTTTTATCCCCATTCTTAAAATGAGGACACGCCCTAGAAAGCCGAGTGAAAGTATTACAAGCAGTATACTAAGCGAGACTGACACCGTACCTAGTTTATATAGGATTGACTATATAATGCTTTATCATGAACCATATCCATTCACATTCGATAAAAGCAAACTATGATTTTCATTAATAATAATATTAGCCTCAACGATAATGAGGTAGAGATCAGCGCCATACGAGCGCAAGGCGCAGGTGGGCAGAATGTCAACAAAGTATCTTCTGCCATTCACCTGCGTTTTAATATTAACGACTCAAGTCTGAGTGATGAGTACAAGCAGCGACTGTTAAATAGCAAAGATGGCCGAATAACAAAGGAAGGCGTGCTGATTATCAAGGCGCAGCAGTTTCGTACGCAAGAGCGCAATAAAATGGATGCGCTTGAACGTCTGCAAAGTTTTATCACCAAAGCTACTTACGTTAATAAAACGAGAAGGCCGACCAAGCCAAGCAGAAATGCCAAACGTAAACGGGTAGATAAAAAAACCCAGCGCGGTAAGACAAAGGCTTTACGCGGTAAAGTAGATTTTTAGAGAGTTTGTGATAGTAGGTTTTACAAGAAGAAAGGTTAGAGAACAAAAACCGTAGAGGTTATGGCAGTTTTTGAATTTATTATGGTATAGGCGATTAATTATAACCTATACCATTTTTCTAAGTTAACGGCTTATTTAGAATGCACCATTAAGTCCAACGAATAAGCTGGTTGAGTCGTCGTCATTACCTTGTGAATGTGTGACACCAGCATTAGCATTCAATAGACCAAAGCGTCTAGATAGGCCAAGTGTCATAGCAACGTTATCATCATCAGTTTCGACCATAGGCGTCTCAAAGCTGATATTTGGTAGCGTATTTAAACGTGCGGTTACCGCTTCGCGATTGTCACTCAGCTGCTTTTGGTAATGAATATCACCAAATAAGTTTAGGTTCTCCATCAAGCTATGATTGGCTTTGAGGCCAAGCTTGCCATATGTCGTAGAGTATTTCTGCTCATCGAACTGCATAGCAATGCCAGACATCTCTTTTTCTTTGAGTCCGTCAATTTTTACGCGGCTCGCTGTTGCACCGATATAAGGCGTAACGGCAATATTGCTCACTTGCATTGGGTAGCCTGCCTGCAAGTTGGCATAAAAGCGCTTGCCATCAGCATTTGACTTAAACTGTTGTTGGTTACTGCCAAGTGTGACAGCACGTGTGACATCGACATCCATGTTGCCAAATCCTGCAGCACCATTGATCTGTAAACCGCCAAACTTGTTGCTATGATAGACACCAAAACCAACTTCTCCCAGATCAATATCACTCAAACCTGTGCCAACGTCTGAGTTCTCAAAGTCTTTTTGAGTGATGTTGCCGTATAAGCCTGTCACTGCATTTGCTGAGTTAGGATGAGCAAAATCTACACCAAGCAATACTTGGGTATTATTATCACCATCAAACCCTGCAATTTCTTGATTAGCGACTTCACCAACGGCCCATAGTGTACGAGCAGGTTTTTGCTCACTGCTTTGGATTTGGTTGACGTGTGACTGTAAGCGCTCATTGGTTGCAAGTCCGGTGGTCGTTGCAATATGAGGCAGTACACCGATTAAGCTAGGCGCAGTGACAACAGCGTTTGCATAGTCAGCGATCAGTTGATGCGCTTGACCAGTCGGGTGAATGCCATCAGCGAAGAAGTAGGTTTCGTTGGCATTTGTTTCTATAAGAGTATCACGGCCGCAAGTGAGAGAGCTGGCATCTCCACAAGCCTCATCGGTGACATTAGTAAAACCATACTGAGTAGGTGACGCAATTATCGCTTTTGATAAGCTAAACACATCGAGCGGTATGATATTTGCCCCAGTACCTGCGACGCCACTAAGCATAAACTGATTGTAGAGACTGGCTGCACCAGTTGCAGATGCTTGGGCTGTCAACGCATCTATAAGATCTTGACCTTCAAGACCAGGGTCTGGAGTGAATCTAGGGGTTAGACCGACATCAGGGATATTAGGTACTAAAATATATTTGGCACCATTGTCCTTTAGTGCCTTAATCGTTTCGGTTTGGCTAGCTACTGCACCTAGTATGGTCGCTTGGGCACTAGCAGGATTTTCAGATTCACCTGCAGCAAGCAGGTCATTTGCCCCTGCCCATACGATATAGAGTCCATTAGGGTCTACTTTGTTATTAGCGAGATAACTATTCACTTGGCTATTGGCAGAAGCTACTGGAATACCGAAAGCAGCAACATCTACGCCAGCTCTTGCACCGCCAATGGCATAATTATTCCCAGTTTGACTACCGTCATAAGTATTGGCGACAGAGGTTGTACCCAATTGCTCAGCGAATGAGGTCGCCCATGTATTATCAGGATTGGTAGTAAACTGACCTGACTCTGGAATCCCAAAATTATTTTGAGTTAGAGGACTAAAGTATCCGCCATCGGTCAGGCTATCACCAAAAAAGGTGACACTGTCATAAGCATTTGCGTGAGTAATACCAGCGATAGATAGGCTGACAGCCAGCATGCTTTTGGTAAAAGTTTTGAGAGTGGTATGGCTAATTTTAGAACGTGAGGTATTACGAGGCATAGCGACTTCCTTGTCATCAATGTAATAGTTTGTCAACCGAGTGTAACCACTTTTTAGAAAGCTAGCAATCGTTTTGATTGCAAAACTGCAAGAATATCTCCTTATTTAAATAAGTTTTTAGAGCACTAAAAAATGGCAATAAGTATTAAAAAATCATACAGACGTCACTGGTGACAAGAGTAAGTATAGTTAGCAGTATCAATACTATAGAAAATGGAATTAAGCTTGTTTTTGTGGACGCAATAATAAGGCAAGCCCAAGTGCTACAAAAGCGGCGATACCAGATATCATATAACTGATACTAAAGTCCCCAGTGATTTCTGCAAGATAACCTGCGGCTACTGGCCCAAGAGCCTGTCCACCTGAAAAAGCAAAAGTCAGTGCCGCAAGTGCACTTGCCGCCGCTGCAGGACCGAAATAGTCGCCCGCCGAGGCAGCCATAATGACAGGCACACTCCAAACCACTAGGCCAAACAGGATAATTGATAAATACAGTCCTAAATGCCAATCAGTGAGTCCGACCAACAGATAAGCGATGGCAAGGAAGAAAAAAGCTAGCGCCAGACCAAGGCGTCTACCAATATGGTCAGAAATCCAGCCAAACAACATGCCTGAGAACATGCTCAGCAGTCCAATCCATGCCCAAACACCACCAGCAGTCGCTTCACTTAGTTGATACGAGCCAACCATACTGGTGACAATGAAGGTGACGTAAACCATATAGGTGGCGCCATAAATAGCAAAGATGACACCTAGATGTACGAGTAGCTTAATATTGCTACGTTCTAGCTTTTTCTTATTTTTAACAGGTAAGGTAGGTGCGCGCCCAAAAGGGCTTTGTCTGACATCGTCTGGATGGTTGCGAATCAAAGTAAAGGTAAGCCAAGCTACCGCAATATTAATTACGGCAAAAATTAGCCAACCTGTTTGCCAAGACAGTAGAGTGGAAATGGGTAAGAGTTTGGGTACGACAAATCCCGATAAAATGATACCAAATCCAGGCCCAGCCATGACTAGTCCTAGAGCAAGCCCGCGGTGTGAAGGAAAAAACCAATGCGACATGACGCTCATCGTTGGTAAGACCACGCCGCCGCTACCGATACCTGTCAGCACATAGAGTGCGCAAAGTATTGGAAAACTGGTGGTAAAAGCCATACCGAGCATAGAAACAGCAATGAGGAGGAGGCTTGCCGTCGCAGTCGTTCGAGTACCCAACCGAGGCAGAATAAAAGGGCTTAAAAGCACCGCAACGAGATATCCTATCAGGTTGGTGAATCCCAAGATTCCGCTTTGGGTATAGTTTAAGCCTAAAGAAGATGACATGGATGGCAGTAACATGCCAAATGCGAATCGTCCTAATCCAAGTCCGCAGAACATTGCTACAGAGCCTGTAGTGGCAACGATCCAAGCATAATGCAATTTACCCAATCTAAGGGGCGCAGTGTTATCTTGATTTCTTTGATCTGGACTGTCTTTTTGAGTCATTCCATCAGCCATCACGAATCTCCAACAAGTTGAAAATTCGCAATATATATCGTTACTAAATTTAGATCGTAGGTAATGACTTCCTTGTTTTGAATAGTATCCATTTCACACTCATCCTTTTGTGCTTAATCCCTATCAGTCCTTTATTGAGTATACTTATAGCCTAAGCATACTTATGTCCAATGAAATTAGTATAACTGCACCTGAACGTTCGTTCAATGAGTATCTAAGCAATCATCGTTATGATTCATAGGCTACAGTGTTATATTCACAAACAAAAAAAATGCCAGCCCATTTATATGGCTGGCATTCTGCTTATTGTTCTCTGACGGTTCCTTCCCGACTACTATTTTTTGGCTATCTTTTAATATCGACTTATTAGCTAGCCAAGTCGTTTACTCAATTCAGGAAAGCGTTTAATCATAAATAGCATCAAGAGTAACGCCACAACTGCGATAGCCGCACCTGTGTACCCTACGCTAGATAGTGAAATATGCGTGACGGCATAACCACCGAATAGCGCACCCGTACCAATTCCCAAATTAATAATACCTGAGAACATCGACATCAGCATGTCTTGCGCATTGACATCGACCATGATGACTTTGGCCTGCATTGAGATAATCAGTAGCATGAGCGCCGCGCCCCAAAGTAGAGCGATAAAACTGAGCGCCCATACAGAGGTCACCGCTAGCAACAGCGCAAGCATAGACACGAGCATCAGTATGGTCGATATCAGCATCAATCTGGTATTGAACCGATCTCCCCAACGACTGAAAATAATACTGCCTACAATTCCTGCTGCACCGAATAGTAACAGTACAAAAGTTGCAGCGTTTTCACTGATATTACCGACTTGGCGCATGAATGGTTCTATATAAGAATAAGCTGTGTAGTGCGCTGTAAAGACCAATAAAATAAGCAGGTACAAACAGACTAATAAGGGATTTTTGAGGAGCTCTGGAATCTTTCTAAAAGACCCTTCAAACATACTCGGTAGCGTCGGTAAGAGTCTCGCTTGTAGGATAAATACGATTAAGGCGAGGACGCCAATACCGCCAAAGGTCGCTCGCCAGCCAAACCATTGCCCAACCAAACGCCCCAGCGGCACACCCAGTACCATTGCTAACGACGTACCCGTTGCTAGTACACTAAGCGCCATGGCTTTTTTGCCTTCAGGTGCGACGCGTATCGCGATTGCAGCTGTGATCGACCAAAATATCGCATGAGATAACGCAATTCCAACTCGGCTAATGAGCAGCACGTCAAAGCTCCAGGCAAATACGGACAGTACGTGACTGGCAATGAATACGGCAAAAAGACCCAAGAGCAAGCGTTTGCGCTCAAATCGACTGGTTAGTAGCATTAGTGGTAATGACATCGCTGCGACAATCCAAGCATAGAGTGTCAACATCCAGCCAGTCTCTGCCGTCGTAATGGAGAAGTCTTGGGCAATGTCGCTCAACAGCGCCACAGGGACAAATTCTGTGGTGTTCATAATAAAGGCACTAACGCCCATCAAAAATACTTGAAAATACTGAGTTCGGCGAGCGTTTGAGCTGGCCTCAAGGTTATGTGTCATAAAATCCAATACAGATGCGAATACTACGTGTGATAGGTCAAAGTGGGGCAGGCTTAATTAGAATACAAGGTTTGCGCGGCAAGATAGCAAGCCCACGTCGATCGTGAAAGGTGTTTTTTGATAAGGATTGTTAATTGAACGTTTATTGAGGATGCTTGAGCAATATGAAACTGTCGCTAATGATACTTATTGTGTTGGGATACTTGCTAATGACTAAACTACAACTCATTTAAAGAGAGGCGACACCAGTTGTCGTAGAAGGTTTTAAACAGCTTTATTTTTATGTGAGCTTATACTATAGTTATTAAGTCAGGCAAAATAACATGAGATAAAAACCAGTTAACCCTCGGAGCGCAACGCTTCACTTCTTAACTGAGTTTTTAAAACGCTATCTTAGCGAAGTCTTTCTAGTAGTGTTATTTACGTTTAATCCTAAACTTTTACGCCTGTACAAACCCAAAAAACCATATTTATTAATAAACAAAAAACCTAGCAGAAAAAAGCTCGTTGGCGTTGCAAAAATATTAGCAATGTAACAGCGAAAAACTGTGGCTAAAAAGCCTATCAGAATCAAAGGCTACTACCTTACCAAGTCGATTAATTTACTTAACTTTATAGATAATGACGTCATTTAAACAATGGCGAATAGGCTCGGCTGACTTGAAATCGGCATTCAGAATATAACAACAAAGAAAAACTGCAGCGAAAAAACCAAAAACAAAATAATAAGGATATAACGATGACGACATTAACGTATCAGTTTGAGCAAAAACGGTTAGATAACTTTAAGTGGTCGGATGGCTCAAAGCTATCTGGTATAACGGCACTAGCAAATGATGAGAAAGGCCGAGTACGAAAACAGCCATTGTTTTACCTCGAAACGGTTTCTATAGACAGTTATGAAGATGATATTTATTTCGTGAACAATACTGATGAGACGCTCAGATGGGTAGCACCATTTAAACCCTATCGAAACATAACTGAAGCACGAGCAAAGTTGGGCGATACCAGTGATGAAAACTTACGTAAAGTGACGCTCTATAGTGATGATATAAATAGCGTATATCAGGATGTACTACCTAAGCAGGGCGTGCGGATAGGTAGTACTCATATCATGTATGACAGTGATGCGATGATGCAGTGGTTCATACATGTGCCCTATAAAGGGCCAGATACTCATTATGCGATTTGGCAATTTAATGTAGTGGAAAAAGGCGGAATTCGCGGAATTTATCCACTGCTGTGGGATGATTTTAGTCAACCTTCGCACATGGTGAGTTGTGATTGTCTGTTTGAGCAGGCTGATATGCCGATAGAGGTCAGTATTTATGAAGAGCGCTGTGCAATGCTTGACAGGCTTATCGGTCCATTTGGGGTGTCCAATGCCATATTCATACTGGCGATTAATGACGTGCTTTATCGTTATGGCGTGGGCTGGAGCGCGCCCTATAGCGAGTCGGATATACAAGCGCAAGACATTGCGATGAAACTAAAAGAACAAAAGCCAGAAAATACGGAAGCGGTGAAAGCCATTGTCCAAGCGGTTTATGATTTTTGGTTTAACGAAGGTTTTGCAAAAAATATCTCAATGCAGGCTTGTGAGGAGATTTTGAGTTTGTATCAAGCGCAGGTTGCTAGCCAAAAACCAGTTTGATTTATAAACTAAATTACAATTAAAAAAGGAGAACCTTATGATGTTTCCTATTGAAAACAATGATACGTTTTTACTGTTTTTTCATGGTCTCGATTCTAGCAATGAGACCAGTAAATATACCTGTATCACACGTGAGCCTAAATATTGCCAAACGGTCAACTATCGAGAGAATTTTGCAGAAATATTTGAGATTTATGATGCTTTGATTCGCGAGAAAATCGCACAGTACCCGCAAGTAGTGTTGGCAGGGCATTCGCTTGGTGGCTGGTTTGCCAATCATTTTGCCCATAAATACAACTTGCGGGCACTGTTGATTGCGCCTTGTATCTATCCAAGTGAGGTATTGGTTGACCGTATCCCTGACGTAGTTGATATGAAGCTGTCTTTTCCCACGACCAATACCGAGATGGTACGAGTTATGGTAGAAGTCGACGATGAAAGCTTAGACGTAGCAGTCGCTAGACGAACCTTAGTGAATCTGCCTGACAGCTGGGAAGTTGATTACTTTGCAGGCGGTCATCATCGTATCGCTCGTAGCAGTGATATCTGGTATCACGTAACGCATCTGTGCGAAGATCCCATCGTTTGGATGGATGAGGCAACATATCATGGTGAAAACTAATAGCAAGGGCAGTCAAAAACTGTCGCGACTGATGGATAAATAGACCACTAAAAATAATTGATTGACATTAAAGACGATCGGTCATAATATTTATGCATGACGATTACTAAGCCAAAAGCCCGTCGAGGGCGTCCACCCAATGTTGAACGAGAGTTTACGGATACCCGTGAAGCTCTTTTGAGATCTGGGATGGAGATGTTGACAGAGCAAGGTTTTGCGACCACTGGTATCGATGCCGTACTCAAACGTATCAATGTGCCTAAAGGCTCTTTCTACAATTATTTCAAAAACAAAGAAGCATTTGGACAGGAAGTGTTGCGGCAGTACGCGTTGTATTTTGCTCGCAAGCTAGATCATTGTTTTCTGAATGAGCAAGTATCTCCTATGCAGCGTATTAGTGACTTCGTTGAAGATGCTAAGTCGGGAATGATCAAGCATGAATTTCGACGCGGCTGTTTGGTAGGCAACTTGGGCCAAGAGATTGTCGTGTTGCCTGAGAGTTTCCGTTGTGAGTTAGAAGGTATATTACTTGATTGGCAAAAGCGTTTAGCGGCTTGCTTGCGTCTGGCAGTACAACAAGGACAAATACATTCTCATAGTGATTGTGATGAGCTTGCTGCTTTCTTTTGGATTGGTTGGGAAGGTGCGGTTCTGCGTGCTAAGTTAGTACAAGATGTCAGTCCATTAGATACTTTTTTCCGAGGTTTTGTAGCAGGAATACAGAAGTAATTTTTTTATCTATATTTTTAGACGACTGGTCTAAATTATTTTTTACTCATTTATAGACGATTGGTCTAAATAGGAGCTGCTATGTTTAATGCAATATTAATTGAAAAGAATGACGATGTTTATCAGTCCAATCTGACTGAGATACAGGACACGCAATTGCCAGAAGGGGATGTCACGGTTCGTGTGGCATATAGCACGCTCAACTACAAAGATGGATTGGCTATTACGGGTCGTAGCCCTGTGGTACGCACATTTCCCATGGTTCCAGGAATCGATTTAGCGGGTACCGTCGAAACAAGCAGTCATCCCCGCTACAAAGCTGGCGACAAGGTGTTGTTAAATGGTTGGAGTGTGGGTGAGAAGTATTGGGGCGGTCTATCACAAAAAGCGCGATTAAACGGTGACTGGCTCATCCCGCTCCCTGAGTCGATGACTGAACGTCAGGCGATGGCGATAGGTACAGCAGGGTATACTGCAATGCTTTGTCTAATCGCATTAGAGCGTAATGGACTCACACCAGAGCGTGGCGAAGTATTGGTGACTGGTGCTAATGGCGGCGTTGGTAGCTTTGCCATTGCACTTTTAGCAAACCAAGGTTACTCTGTCACTGCCTCTACGGGACGTCTGGAAGAAGCCGAATACTTAAAGAGCCTTGGTGCAACGACGATCATTGACCGAGCGGAATTAAGCAGTCCGGGACGCGCGCTTGGTAAGGAGAGATGGGCTGCCGCAATTGATTCTGTTGGTAGTCATACGCTGGCCAACGTTTGTGCTAGCACGTGTGAAGATGGTTTAGTCGCTACTTGTGGATTGGCTCAAGGCATGGATTTCCCTGCTACTGTCGCGCCATTTATTTTACGCGGTGTCAGTTTGCTTGGTATCAATAGTGTGACGCGACCTTATAATGAGCGTGTAGAAGCATGGCAGCGTTTGAGTACAGGTTTGGATATGACGCAATTAGATGCAATCACCAGAGAGATTGGTCTAAGCGAAGTCATTCCGACAGCAAACGAGTTATTGGATGGCAAGGTTCGTGGTCGAATAGTTGTTGATGTCAATCGTTAGGCTATCAAGCATAACTTTTAATACTTCAACACTAATGTTTCGATGCTAAGCTTCTTTTTAATACATGAACAAATGATGCATCGAAAGGTCCAAGATTGAATCATCAAAGTGAAAAAGAATTATTCACAAACGGTCACAAATATCGGTATTTATTTTTTATCATCTGATGTGCTATCATCGTTGAACGATCTATCGTGGGTTTAACAGTTTTGTTATTGCCGACCATGACAATAGTCTAATGGTGGCGCGACAAACCTTGCAACTTCCAGCACGATATAAAACAACTCTGGTAAAGCGCATGAGCCTGTACTCCGACAACCTCATTTGTGCCTGATTTTTTGCCTATTTGGGCGTATATCATACTTTTTCGTCGGAGTAACAGGAGTCTAAGGTGTTCAATATCATGAGCCACATTGCTAACCCATCTAAATATACCCGTCGTTATCACCCACGCCATCCTCTAGCGCAATATATTATCAATCAAATAGAGTCGCTTGAGCTGCGCCCGCAAGATATCGTCAAGCAAATGGGCTATCCTCTTAAACACACTATACCTGCCTATGACCGCCTGCGCCATGTACTGTCGAGCAAATTCCTTGGGCTTGATGGTAGCTATATGGACAAGCACTTTACCGCTGATGAGTTTTTAGCAAAACTGTTTGCCGTACTTGAGATACCGTATCAGCCATTCGCAGAAGATATTGCGCAGATCAAATATGACTTGGCGAATCACTCTAATACGCTACCCAGATATAGCTTACGAGCGGAAGTAGATTTCACATTTACGAGTGCTGATAACTGGATGTCTCGTGGTGCGGCTTCACGTTTTGCGCAAGTACATCTGCCTAGTGGTTTTGCCAAATTAGACGATGCTGCACGTAAATCAGTGATTCAAGACAGCATCTGCGAGCATTATCAGCAGTATGAGGGCAGTTTGCCATACGATGGTATCATCAAAGGCTATCGACTGACTATTGAACAAAACACCCATGTGGTCGACCATGCAGAGTATGGATTGCCAAAATCTAGCAGTATCTAAAAAACTTTGAATGTATAAGCAGTACGAGCTGTTCATTACATTGACTGCATAATCACATTGACTGAAAAGTAAACACCAAAAAGCCTCACTTTATCGTGGGGCTTTTTAGTGTTTAGCTTAGTGTTTTATTCTAAGAGTCAAACACTGCTAAATATCAGTTTTATAAAATTCATTTTAAGCTTCAGGTTTAGAGATGGCGCGCCATAAAATCACAAATAGCGCATCAAATTCTGCATTTAACGGTGTTTCTGTTTGGCGAATGGTATGCATTAATCCAAGTCGACTGATAAACCCCATAAACACATCGAAAAGTATGTGCAGTGGGACAGTGTCATTTAGCACACCGCGATTTTGACCATCTTCTAGTACCGCCAAAAACGCGCCAATTAGCTCTTTGTTCTCATAGATCGCGATATTACGTATACGCGAGGCCGATACAGAAGACAGCACCATCACCGCATCTGGATGCGAGTCGACAAAATCAAAGCAGACCCACAGTGTCTTACGTAGACGATCTTGTACGCTATCAATCCCTTGCAGATGATCCATAATCCGAGCGGCTAATCTGCCGAGCACAATATCCATAATGGTATAAAACAGCGTTTGCTTGTCCCCGAAGTACTTGTAGAGTGTTTGCAAAGAGACGTTTGCAGACTTTGCAATCTGCGCCATCGTCACCTCATTGGCGTCAAATCCTGCAAAGACTTTACGAACGGCTTGTTCAATTTTATCCAAAGTTGCGGGCCGCATATCGGATAAGGGTGCTAGAGATCGAGTTTGTGTGAGGCTATCTGACTGACTAAAGGTTTTCATATTTATCGCTTCTTAAAGTATTGGCTATTTGATACGCCCTATCAGTTAAATGATTTGCTCGATAATTTAACGTAATTAAATTAACAAGTAATGTAAATTACCATTTTTATTTAATTGATTGCGAAGTGGTTTTTCGTAGCCTAGTATAAGACTCATATATTAATAAATACAAAGAATTTATAGTATATCTATAACGGTAATATAAATTACCATAATTTACAAAATGGCTTAGATATAGTCAGTTCAATATAATTTCGATACAAGGAAACCGAGTGCAAGTTATACATTAGTATGCTTAGCGAGGATGACGATGTAGCGGACTTATATAGACTTGACTATATAGTTGTTATTCACTCCACCTTGTCAAGGATAGACATCATGAGTATCGAAAAGTTCACCCCAAACTGGATGACCGAAGAGCATCAGATGGTGCACGACAGCGCCTTAAAAATGTTTCAATCTTGGGATCCTAAAGATGAGCAATGGCGCAAAAATGGCATGATTGATCGCGATGCATGGGAAGAAGCAGGCGAGATGGGGTTTTTATGTGCGGCGATACCAAGTGAGTATGGCGGTGGCGGCGGTGATTTTGGTCATGAAGCCGCGCTCATCTACGCTCAAACCGAGGCCAATCAGTCAGGATTTGGGGGTATGGTGCATTCAGGTATTGTCGCGCCTTATATTTTAGACCACGGTACTGAAGAACAAAGACAAGCGTGGCTACCAAAAATGGCAACGGGCGAATATATCGGCGCTATCGCCATGACCGAGCCTGGTACTGGCTCCGACCTGCAGAACATCAAAACCTATGCGGTAAAAGATGGTGATGACTATACTATCAATGGTTCTAAGGCTTTTATCACCAATGGTCAGCATGCCAATCTTATCCTATTAGCGTGCAAAACAGACCGTGAAAAAGGCGCACAAGGCGTCTCACTTATCATCGTAGAAACGGACAAAGTAGAAGGGTTTGAGCGTGGACGTAACCTAGATAAGATTGGTCTGACATCTCAAGATACCTCAGAGTTGTTCTTTAGCAATGTACGTGTGCCGCAAACCAACCTATTGGGCACGGTAGAAGGTATGGGCTTTATCCAAATGATGCAAGAACTACCACGTGAGCGCTTAATCATTGCGCTATCAGGGGTTGGCTCAATGAAACTTGCTATCAATCTAACCCTAGATTACGTAAAAGGCCGCGAAGCCTTTGGCAAACCTATTTGGAAGTTTCAAAATACGCGTTTTAAGATGGCAGAGTGCTATGCTGATTATCTCGCTGCCAGTACCATGTGTGATGCGGCAGTCGATGCGATGTTAGATGGCAAACTGTCTGTACCGCATGCCTCATTAATCAAATATTGGGTCACCGAAAAACAGTGCGAAGTCATCGACGAGTGCGTGCAGCTGTTTGGTGGCTATGGCTATATGACAGAGTATCCTATCGCACGTTTATATGCCGATGCGCGCGTGCAAAAAATCTATGGCGGTACCAATGAGATTATGAAGGAACTGGCTTCACGCTTTATGTAGACGCTTATATTATAAGACTACGATAATTGTTGTTTATTTAAAAAATAAAAAAAGGATTTTTTATGACTGAGACCGCTTACATTTATGACGCTATCCGCACGCCACGTGGCAAAGGCAAAAAGGACGGTTCGTTGTATCAGGCATCACCGATTTGGCTGACGCGAACTTTGTTAAAAGAGATGCAACAGCGTCACAACTTGGATACCAGTTTGGTCGATGATGTGGTACTTGGCTGTGTGACACCAGTGGGTGAGCAAGGCTCTGATATCGCCCGCATTGCTGCTATCGATGCTGGCTGGGCACAGAGTGTGGCAGGCCTTACCTTATCTCGTTTTTGTGCCTCTGGTCTGGAGTCTATCAACCTAGCAGCGGCCAAAATCATGTCAGGTATGGAAGACATGGTAGTGGCAGGCGGTGTTGAGTCTATGAGCCGTGTACCGATGGGCTCAGATGGCGGTGCTTGGTACATGGATCCGCGAGTCAATGAAGCGACGCATTTCGTACCGCAAGGAGTAGGTGCGGATACCATCGCAACGCTCAAAGGCTTTAGTCGTACGGATGTTGATGCCTTTGCCACCGAGTCGCATCGCCGCGCTGCACAGGCATGGGAGAAGGGTTATTACGATAAGTCTGTTGTCCCTGTCACCGATATCAATGGCATGATGCTGTTAGATAAAGACGAAACCATCCGTCCTAATACCAATGTCGAGACCTTAGCTGGGCTAAAACCTTCTTTTGTTATGCCGGGTAAAATGGGCTTTGATAGCGTTATCTTGGACAGATACACCACGATTGAAACCGTAAATCATGTGCATCATGCGGGTAACTCCTCTGGCATCGTCGATGGGGCTGCCATTTGTTTGGTCGGTAGCGCGGCGGCTGGTCAAAAAGCAGAGTTAAAACCACGCGCCAAAATCACGATGGCGTCAGTCATTGGCTCAGAGCCTGCCATCATGCTGACAGGCCCGACACCAGCTTGCCAAAAAGCCCTCGCCAAAGCGGGCATGCAAGCCGCTGACATAGACCTTTGGGAAATCAACGAAGCATTTGCTGCTGTGCCGATGAATACCGCTGATGATTTTGGCATCTCGCTTGATATCGTCAATGTAAATGGAGGTGCAATATCCATGGGTCATCCGCTTGGAGCGACAGGCGCGATGCTAATGACGACTGTCCTTGATGAGTTAGAACGACGCGACCTAAAGACCGCTATGATTACGCTATGTGTAGGCGGTGGTATGGGGATTGCCACCATTATCGAGCGTGTTTAACTTTTTCTAAAATAGACTGAAACCAATTAGACTAAAACGCAACATACAAAGAATCATTTAAGGGATAAAAATGATGACAAATAACCAGACAGCAGATAGCGTAATAGCAATTAACGAATTAGAAAACTTCTTTGCCCAGCGTGATGCCGACGGTATCGTCACTGTCACAATTGACCAAAGCAAACGCAAAATGAATGTCATCGGTGATGGCTTTACGGAGTCGTTTGCCACGATGGTGGATAGTTTTATCAATGATGATTCAGCTACAGGCTTGATTCTCACATCGGCCAAGGAAACCTTCGTGGTTGGCGCAGATATCGATCAATTGAACCAGATAAAGACAGCCGAGCAAGCATTTGCAGTTACTGAAGAATTGAAAAGTAGTTTGCGTACGCTTGAAACATCAGGTAAACCTGTCGTCGCTGCTATGACAGGAACCGCATTAGGCGGCGGTTTAGAGTTGGCACTTGCCTGTCATTATCGTATTGCGATTGACACGCCTAAGACCAAGCTAGGTTTGCCTGAGGTGAAACTGGGCTTGCTACCTGGCGGCGGTGGTACTCAGCGTTTACCGCGATTGGTCGGTATTCAAATGGCACTAGAGTTGATGACGCAAGGTAAAGAATTACGCCCAGCAGCGGCAAAAGACATTGGACTTATTGATGCAATAGCCACTGATCAAGCAGATATGCTGAAGCAAGCAAAAGACTGGATTCAAAATAATCCAAGCGCTCAGCAGCCATGGGATAAGAAAGGTTTTAAAATTCCTGGCGGCGATAGCAAGCATCCAAAAGTAGTTCCTATATTCTCTATCGCCCCAGCCATGGCTAATCAAAAGTCACATGGCAACTATCCTGCGATTACCCATATTATGTCTTGCGTGTTTGAGGGGTGCTTAGTAGACATCGATACAGGGCTTGAGATTGAGTCACGTTATTTCGCAGCTTGTGTACTATCTGCTGAATCTAGAAACATGATCAATACCCTGTGGACTCAGCTCAATAGCATCAAAAAAGGTCAGTCTAGGCCCCAAGGGTTTGAGCGAACCCAAATTAAAAAGGTCGGTATCTTGGGCGCTGGCATGATGGGCGCTGGCATTGCTTATGTCACTGCCAAAGTAGGTATAGACGTTGTCTTATTGGACACAGAAATTGCCAATGCAGAAAAAGGCAAAGCGTATTCTGCTAGTATTTTGGATAAAACCATTAGCCGAAAGCGCGCTACCGAAGAGAAAAAACAAGCCCTCCTAGAACGCATTACGCCAACAGTTTCTTACGATGATTTGGCAGATTGCGATCTTATTATCGAAGCGGTATTTGAAAACCGAGAAATTAAAGCCAAGTGTACCCAGCAAAGTGAAGCAGTGATTACAAACACGGCCGTCTATGCTTCTAACACCTCAACACTACCAATTACAGGATTGGCAAAAGCCAGCACGCGACCAAATCAGTTTATCGGTCTGCATTTTTTCTCGCCAGTAGACAAGATGCCGCTCGTGGAGATTATCATGGGCGAGCAAACCGACGATGCGACATTGGCCAAAGCATTCGACTATGTTGTGCAAATAGGTAAAACGCCTATCGTCGTCAATGATAGTCATGGCTTTTATACCTCGCGGGTATTTGGTACCTATGTATCAGAGGGCATTGCGATGCTAGGGGAGGGTGTGCATCCGCGTAGTATCGAAGTCGCCGGTATGAAAACAGGTATGCCGATGCCACCGCTAGCATTGCAAGATGAAGTGTCGTTGAGCCTTGCATTGCATGTCAGCGAACAGCAGCAAGCGGATATGGCAGCCGAAGGTAAGCCAATCGTAGTGCGTCCTTCTTATGACATACTAAAAACATTGGTTAATGAGCATGGGCGCGAAGGTAAGAAAAATGGCAAAGGATTCTATGACTATCCAACAGAGGGCGATAAACATCTATGGCCTGAGCTGGTAAATTTATATCCGCCAAAATTGGAGCAACCCTCGCAGCAAGATTTGGTCGATCGCCTGATGTTTATTCAAGCCAATGAATCCGCTAAGTGCTATGAAGAAAATGTTGTGCGCTCAGTTGCCGACACCAATATAGGGTCTATCTTTGGTTGGGGGTTTGCACCGCAACACGGTGGTACGCTACAGTTTATCAATGCAATGGGCGTGAGTGCGTTTGTTGAGCGGAGTCGTGAGCTGGCTGCGAAATATGGCGAACGTTTTGAGCCAGCTCAAATCTTGTTAGATATGGCAGCCAAAGGCGAGGCGTTCTCCGATGACTGACATGCATGTATCAAATCATGATCAAATGGCGGACTGTCTACAAGGATTACGAGTGGTCGATCTGACTCGTAATCTACCTGGGCCATTTGCCACGCGTTTGCTTACGGATTTGGGCGCGGACGTCCTTAAAATCGAGCCCAAACAAGGCGATCCTGCTCGGGTATTTGGTGAATTATTCGCAGCTCTAAACCATGGTAAGACGACCGAAAAGCATGACTTTCATGATCCCGAAGCGATTGAAGCTATAAAAGCACATCTTAAAGAAGCCGATGTGATGCTAGATAGCTTTCGCCCAGGTGTCTTGGCAGAAATGGGACTAGATGCTAAGACCCTGCATACCATCAACCCAAAGCTAGTAATAGTGTCAATCACTGGCTATGGCGTAGCAGGCAATTACGCAAAAGAAGGTATTTACTTAGAAGGTGCTTACTCAATAGATGGCTCTCAAGTGAATCATGACTGGTCTGATAAGGCCGGTCATGATATCAATTTTATGGCTATGAGCGGTGTACTAGATCAGCTAAGAACAGCGCAGGGTGAGCAGGCTATGCCTAATATTCAGTTTGCGGATTTGGCAGGTGGTAGTGACACAGCTGTGATAGCACTGTTGGCTGCCGTATTTGCCGCCCAGCGTACGGGCAGGGGACGACACATTGCTATTAGCATGACGCACAGCCTTTATAATCATATGGTCATGCCAAAGGTCACAGGCAAACTGATTAATAGCCTTTCAGGAAAGGGCTTGAACGACACTCTACTGCCGCAGCATGACTTTTTGGGTGGTGCATTGCCATGCTATCGATTGTACCAAACCGCTGACCAGCGCTATATGGCCGTTGGTGCATTGGAGCTGAAGTTTTGGCAAGGTTTATGTGAGGTATTGGATTTACCCGAACTCAAAGGGGTACATTGGCAACTTGGTATTATGCCTAATAGGCCTGAGAGTCAAACAGCGATTAAAACAATAGCGGCAAAATTCGCTAGTCAAACGCTTGAGCATTGGCAAGGCGTATTTGCGGCAACAGATGTCTGTGTGACCCCTGTGCTGAGTTTGCAGGAAGCCAAGGCTCACCCTTTGTTTGCGCATCAAAATGAACATCAGGCAACCTCAGGGTGGCAGCAAGTGAATTAGTATGTAAGTAGCTTTAGAGAAAAGTGAAAATTGGATTATCACTTGAAGGCTATCTTAAGATACTGCTGGCTAGTATCGTCTTTTTAGTCTGTATTATTCTGACTGCCTGTCTAAACCAGAATAATTGAACTTGTATATTTATAACTGTCTATCTAAAATTGCCTGAATAAGAGACAATACGCCCATAAATCATAAAGTCTTACGGTACTGAAAAATAGTAGCACGTTCAAAAGCTCTTAGAGATTGAGCAACACAGACATTTAATAAATTTGACTTAAGCAAAAAGGCAGTTCTGAATGACCAAACATAACCCGTATAATTTTTTACCTTTGCAGCCAACAGGTAGAAACGAGACCAATACTGCTAATACTTATGCTCCTGAAGATATGATTAAAATATACGAGCAGCAGTTTCTCATTCAAGTGCCTGAAGAAGAGCTGACAGAGTTTTTGCCAGCGTTAAAAGCATTCTATGATATCGATAACCATACCTTAGACGTCAGTGCCATTATTTTCGATGCAATTGCAGACTCTGCTATCATTTATAATCATAAAATCAAAGTCGGCGACTATCAGATATTAGGTGAGTTGATAGAAGAGGCGATTGAATATGATGAAGGCAACAAAAGTGATGAAAGCGCTGAGAGTGAAGAGATTCAAGCCTATACATTAGAGTGTCAGCGTACTTTCTTCATTAATGATGTAGAAATACCTTATCATTTCAACCTATTTATTTATGGCGATGGTTATTCTACTTTGACCAAAAAAGAAACCGTACTAGAAAAAATGTACTGGTTTGTCAGAGGTAGATTTGAAGAGGATTTGCTAGATGATGCTGAAGATAACGACAGCTTAGAGTCTATTAATGCGCAACTAGCCAGTTTAGGCATTCGTGAAATGGATCTGACGACTGTAGATGAGATAATCAGCTATGTAGAAGGCAGTATCATTGATGATCCAATGGTGGAAGAGCTTAATAAACTTTTAGATGATGCTGAGTAGTGTGGAGGATAAGTTAGTAGAGTAATCAGCAAAAGAGCAGCTTCGAAAAATTATATAGCTGAACAACTAGAAAAAAGCCTCACTGCTCGTATGATGAATGGTGAGGCTTTTTAAACTCACAACCTCATAAATAAGTTCTTTCGTCATCATCCAAAATTACATGACGCTATACATTTCTAGGTTTTTACCCATCTCCCCTCAAAGGGTCAGTCGATTTCCTATATAATGTGAGCTATTTCGTTATTGTTGATCCATTCAATTTAGGCTTTTTTCTTAGCAAAAAACGCTTCTTATCAGGTAAAACGGTGCTTTATGTTCAACGCTTCCTCGACTCGTTTAAATAAATACATCAGCGAAAGTGGTATTTGCTCTAGGCGAGACGCTGACCGCTTTATTGAACAAGGTAATGTATACATCAATGGCAAACGTGCGTCGGTCGGTGATCAGGTGGTTGCTGGTGATGCAGTAAAAGTTAATGGTCAGCTTATTGAGCCGCGAGAGCCTGATGATTTTATTTTTATTGCGTTGAATAAGCCAGTAGGCATTGTGAGTACTACAGAAAGCTCTGAGAAAAATAATATTGTCGATTTTGTGCGACATAGTTTGCGTATTTTTCCGATTGGTCGTTTGGACAAAGATTCTCAAGGTTTGATCTTTTTGACTAATAATGGCGATTTGGTCAATAAGGTACTACGTGCTGGCAATAACCATGAGAAAGAGTATCTAGTTACAGTAAACAAGCCGTTAACGGATAGTGTTATCGAAGGTTTGGCGGGCGGTGTGCCGATGCTTGGCAAGATGACCAAAAAATGCCCAGTGACTAAAGTAGCGCCTAATGTATTTAACATCACGCTCGTTCAAGGCTTGAACCGTCAAATTCGTCGTATGTGTGAGCACTTTGGCTACGAAGTCGTCAAGCTTGAACGTACGCGGATTATGAATGTAAGTCTCAAAGGTCTTCCCGTTGGTGACTGGCGAGACTTAACCCCAAAAGAGCTGTCTGTGTTACTTAAATCTGTAGAAGATTCCTCTTCGCAAGACAATCATGCGGGCAAGAAATCTCGCAATGCGCCACGAAAAAAACCTCGTGCTGATACTTCGTCAAAATCAAAACCATCTACGAAATCGGTAGGGGCAGCAAAGGGGCGTAACAAATACGCCAAGGACGATGCTAGAAAACCAGCAGGTTCTAAAGGTAGGGATGGACGTCCTACTGGTCGTGGTAAGCCGTCAGGCATTAATGGTAAATCTGGAGGCAATGGTAAACCTACTACCAATGGCAGGCGTCCTTCGAAAGGTAGAGGTTCTTCACGGTAATAATTTTTCACAATGTGACGGCTATATTTATTTCTAAAATGGCAGTAAGCTAAATAACTTTAATCTTAATGAGATCATATTATGTTTAAAATAAAAGTAGAGCGCATTGTCAAAAAACCGATTGATGAGGTGTTTGAAGCACTGAGTGACCATGCCAGTTATGGCTCATTTAAAGCGGTGGGGGTTGCTAAGTTAATAGCTGAAGGCAATGAAGAGCGCAATGGCGTTGGGGCTTTACGTAGCATTCAAACGGGACCCGTTAAGTTCTGGGAGCGGATTACGGCGTTTGAGCGTCCTACTCATATGCAATACCAAATCGAAAAATCTAAACCTATAAAAATGCGACATGATAAAGGTATCATTGATTTAAAAGACTTGGGCGATGGCACCACACACGTGACTTGGGTATCTGAGGGTCGATTGATGGTACCATTGCCATTAGTCGGTCGACTATTTGACCGTCAAATGCAGAAACAAGGAACCATAGGGTTTAGTAGCATACTCAAATCTATCGAAAGCCGCTAATCTAGCGGCAATGTTGGGTTTTTTGATATAGTTATTTAGGACACGCCCTAGTGATGGCTTATTTTATTTGAGCCATCACTGTCAGTTTTAATCCGCTTTATTCTTAGCAGCTTCAATCTCGTTAAAACGTGCTAACTGCTCTGGCGTTGCTTTCTGCTGATACTTTTCTTTCCACTCAGCATAAGGCATACCATAAACAAGCTCGCGCGCATCCTCGTATTCGATTTCAATACCACGCTCTTCACCAGCCGCTTTATACCATTTGGATAAACAGTTACGACAAAAGTCGGCAAGGTTCATTAGCTCAATATTTTGTACATCTTTACGTTCGTCTAAATGAGCTAGTAAGCGACGAAATGCCGCCGCTTCTAACTCGATGTTTGATTCTAATTTTGCCATAATATTTTCCTAGTTATAATTGAGCCACTTTCAAACCAACATGATACTAACGACATAAATATTGCGCAACCTATGTCGTTGACTAGAATGCACTATAGTGAGAGTCAACTCTAATAGTACTATGTATTCTTCTAATATCAATCACGACTTGTCATCAATTAAATTAAAAAATACAAGAAGCCAAATGGATAGAGCTTCCAAAACAAAGGCCTGATCTATCATATTAAGTACAAAATGTGTGATATAGCTTCATCTTTGCAAAGAAATTCTAAGTTAATTAGCGTGCTTTATAAAGCTATCTATTCAATTTTTGGCTGAGGTAATTGACATACTTGGCTAATAGGCTTTGCAACATATTGTGTTGTGCTCTTTAGAAATATAAACCCCTATTTGTTATATGGATCATTATGGTAAGTAGAGTAGAGTGATGCATAGTTTCTAATCACCAGAGTCGTCAATTTTAAATTGCCAAACCTTTCAATCTTAAAAGCTTTTTTTGGATCGATTTGACGGCATTGCAAATCGTCGTGCCAGTGCTTCAACATGTTAATAAAAGGAGTCTTGTCGTTAGATCTTGATAGACCATGTTAATGTGCCAAACAAGAATCGAACAACCTTCACATAGAGTTAATAACCCCCGTCGCATGATCAAGCTGACTGTCTATCAAGACCACATTGGTGATGCCAGTATTTCTCAATTAACGTGCTAGCTGTAAAGACTTAAATCCGAATATTTGCTGACTAATGTCAACCTATAGGTTGAATGAAATCCAATCTATATGATTTTATGATATAGTTATCTAAGATTGGGTGCAGGTCTTTTTTTGTATGGTTCCTAGCCGAATACCGTGATAGTTATGGCAATTGCAACTCTGGGGCGAAAAAAGAATATCAGCAGCAGAATCTAAAACATAAGTATAAATAAATCAGTATTTCCAAAAAAAAGCCCTAGTGATCTAGGGATTTTTAATGGATGTAAGTTTAGTAAATTTTAACGGGCTTCGAAATACATAGTAACTTCAAAACCGATACGGATGTCTTGAAAAGCTGGTTTGGTCCACTGCATGAGATTGCTCCTGAATGATGTTACTAGTTGATAGACAGTATTAATAAAGGGAATAACTCATGCTATTACAACCTGACCCCTGCTGTCAATTCATTAGATGTTAACTTGAAATATTTTAGCTATGAAGTTTAGCGGCAACAGTAAAGTTTACTTATGTTTATAAATAACCCCCTAATTGTGAAGTTAGTATTTGAAGGTTGTCGATGGAGTACGCTAATCGGGGACTTCAGGCTCGGTAATTTAAAAAAGACTGTAGCTAATGCTTATTTAAGAAATAATAACCAGCTTATGTTCATTAAATAACCAAAAAAAGATTGAAGAACTCTCTTGGCTTTGGTATGTTTCAAGCCATGCTTTCATTTCATGTAATTTAAATTCTATCACGCGTAGTTCGGGCCAGTACAATCAGTACGGTCGATCGAATCCTCATTTACTATCAACAAGGAAACTGCCATGACTAGTGCTGTTGCCCGACACTCCGGCACCGCGCTGCACCCGCTGCATGCGTTTTTTTTAGCCGGAATGGTGCCTCTGTTTATCGGAGTCTTACTTAACGATTACGCCTATTGGTCCAGCTACGAGCTGCAATGGAAGAACTTCGCTTCTTGGATGCTTATAGGTGCGCTGGTATTCAATGGTTTGGCCATGCTAGGCTCAGTTTTATCTCTAGTTCGCGCTGATAAGCGCATGGGTACACCAATGGCTTATTTTCTGTTGCTACTGGTCACCTTTGTACTAGGTATCCTCAACTCATTTATCCATGCAAAGGATGTCTGGGCCAGTATGCCGACTGGGCTTATTCTATCTGTTATCACTGTCATTCTGGCCTGCATTGCAACCTGGATTGGCCTCACAAGCTGGCGCATTGGAGGTGCAAGATGAAATCACTCAATATCTTATCGATATCTTTTTTAGTTGCTGCTCTCTTAAGCGCATGTGGCGAAAATAATGTAAACGATGCAGAACAGTTAGGTGCCAATCCAACCTTGCCCGAAGCCCAACGGGGCCTATTACCCACTTTGAAAATAGCTGAGCCAGCAGGTTGGGGAGATAACCGCCCTATAGTGCCGTCAGGTTATAAAATCACAGCTATTGCCACTGACCTTCAGATTCCACGGCAGACGCTGGTCTTACCTAATGGCGACATACTGATTGCTGAGGGCAAGGGTGGTGGTGCACCCAAGCTACGTCCTAAGGACATTATTGCTACTTATTTCAAGGCTAAAGGTACTACATCCGTTAAAGGAGGCAACCGTCTGACTCTTCTGCGCGACAGTAATGACGACGGCACTTACGAGACACGTACTGTATTCGCCGAGAATCTGAATGCGCCTTATGGTCTTGCACTAATCGAAGACCAACTGTACGTTGCCAATCAAGATGCGGTAGTGCAATTCGATTATCAGCCCGGACAGACCACCGCTAGTGGACCGCCACGCAAACTCACCGACCTGCCTAGCATGGTCAATCATCACTGGACCAAGGCGATGACGGCCAGTCCGGATGGGCAATTCCTGTACGTGGGCATTGGTTCCAACAGCAATATTACTGAAAACGGACTGGATGTAGAGGCGGATCGTGCCATGATCTGGGAAATCGATGCCAAAAGCGGTGCTCACCGACCTTATGCAACCGGTCTGCGTAATCCAACGGCGTTAGCTATCCTGCCTGGTACTAACCAGTTATGGGCCGTGATCAACGAACGTGATGAGCTCGGTCCACGACTGGTACCTGATTACTTGACCTCAGTTCAAGAAGGTAAGTTTTATGGTTGGCCCTACAGCTATTGGGGACAAAATGTCGATCCACGGGTCAAGCCAGAGCAACCTGATATGGTAGCCGCCGCGATTGCTCCAGACTACAGCCTTGGGTCGCACAAAGCTCCTTTGGGTATAGCGTTCTCAACGACAACCATGGGCAGCAAGTTCAGCGAAGGCGCATTCATCGGTGAACATGGCAGCTGGAACCGCTCAGACCCAGCGGGCTACGACGTAGTGTTTGTCCCTTTCAGCAACGGGAAACCAGCTGGGGACCCAGTTAACTTTGTCACTGGATTTCAGGGCGAAAATGGTAAGACCTTTGGTCGACCAGTAGGCGTGACAGTGGATCCAAAAGGGGCACTCATCGTTGCCGATGACCTTTCTAATACCATTTGGCGGGTGACACCAAATTGATAAGCAGCATGTAGCAAACCCCCTACGTGGGTTGCTTTTACCCATGTAGAGTTATCAAATAATAGCTCTCCTATCATTAGCAGAGCGAAATAGACTATAGCCATGCCGGAGGTGTTTTCAGAAAATCGATACCTCCATTGCTTTTCGCTTGTATAAAGGTAGGAATGGGTAGTCGTCTTCTACTTCTATAAATATGCGTACAGCGCGTTCCTTATTATCAAGAGTATAGGTGACTTTTCATTATAGTTTGAGTGGTCAATAAGATATAAAAACGCTGTAGCCCTTGAAAATTGAATAAAAAAAAGCCTCACTGTTAAGTGAGGCTTTTTAAGTATTTGGAGCGGAAAAAGAGATTCGAACTCTCGACCACTACCTCTGGCGTATCTATGGTGAAAGTCGAGTTTGATATGCATACAGAGGTTCGAAGTGATATCTATAAGTACTTAATTGATGAGTAGAAAAGTAAGATTTATTGCTTGAAAGTTCTAATGGTTTTGAATAGATTATTTTAATCTGCTAAGCCTATTCTACAATAAGCTTAGCTGCCTAGATTTTTTTAGTGATAACGAGTGTAGTGGCATAATAGGCCTTGATAAACATGAGGAGTTTAGTAGTCTGTTATAAGTAATTCCATTATACCAGTCTGTTTTAAGTGGTCTATTAATAGGTTTGAAGGGCAAAATAACTGGTTACCTTGGGGTATACCCTAATTTACAATCTTTACTTTGAATCGATAAGTACAAAAATATTTACTGATAATTTTTAGATGATTTACAAGACTCCTTGTAAAGGTGCCATTTTATTGACTTCCAATGGATAGAGCCAACTTATGCAAGAGATCTATTATAATATGAAATATATTCAGCAACTCCGGAACAAATAATACCAATGAAAAAAGTCATTAACCTAAAGCTCGAACTAGAGTAAGGAAGTACTATCAAAGTGAATAACATAGATGCTATTCCTCCAAAAATTAAGATCAGTCCTACTTCTGTTGCTTTATTATTAAATTTTAAAAAGAATAACAATTCTGAAAAAATATAAGTTATAAAAGCTGGAACACAATAGACTAAACCTAAAACAGGTGACCCAAGTAAAGGAAATAAAAGACCACTCCATAAATCATTATGAATATAAAAATCTTTATTCATTTGTATTGTGAGCAACATATACAATATAAAAATAAAGCCTCCTATACTTGGTACAGTCAAACAATAAACGACGAGCTTATTCCTAAATATTTTCCTCATCATTTACATCCTTATGAGCTATGCTGAAGGAACCGTACAAGTAAACTTGGTAAACTAAGCGTATTAATCGGAGTTTATCATGACCAAGAAAGTAAGAAACTACAGTGACGAATTTAAAGTAACCGCAATATAAAGTAAATATTGAGTATGGCTACTATGTAGCGCACTGACCGTAGACAGAACATGTATGATAAGTACACCATGAAGTACACTGTGGCTATATCAAAAAGTTAAAACCTTGATACCACTAACCTACAGCCTTATTTTCAAGTCCTCACTAGGGTACCGAACTAGTTAAAGCACCTGATTGGCTCGCCATAGGTATACTTAAAATAACAGATATTAGAGTGATTTTATCATTTTGATATCTGTTATTTTGGTGCCCTCGTATAGCTCTTCATGACATTGGCCGTAAGACTCAAAACCAAATTTTTCATAGAAACTAATCGCAGATAGATTGGTTTGTAAAACCCATAAAGATAGACTAGAGCAGCTATTACACTGAAAAGCATCAATTAAAGCTGCATTCATTAACTTAGTGCCTATCCCTAAATTCTGATATTGAGGTAAAAGATATAGAGTGGTTATTTCACACTCATGATCTTTCTCAAAGTAAGAAATAAACCCTACAGTGGTATTCTCAGTATCATATGCTACCCATGTGTTCACACCAGAGCTAGATAATATTTTACCCCACATCTCCATCTTTTGAGATAAGTTATTTTCTTTGTTTCTATACGTTTCGGGTAAAAGGTTCGAATACGTAGCATTCCAACTTTCAAAGTGTATATGAGCAATATCTGCTGCATCGTTCTGGTCTGCTTTCCGTATAAAAAACATGTGGCACTCCATAGTTAAATATTATAGTAATACCACAGCGTAGCAAAATGCATCATCTGAGGTCTCTAAATAGTTTTGAGATTATCAAAGACTAAAGCTTATTCATCGAATCGTATAACGGACGTTATGGTAAATGGGTTTAGAACCAAAAAAATCCGTTCATAACAGTGGACCGCCCCGGGGCTGTCATATTCTCTCAGAATGTTCGAAGTGGAACTAGAATGCAGATAAGTTTTAGCTATAAAACGCCAAGACAAGTATGGTTTGATTATTATCGCTAGGCTGCGTCAGTAAAATTTCCCAAGCTAATGACTAGAAGATTGACCGCATAGGTCAACCCGAGTAAAACAGAATATGTTTTTACACTCTAAATCATATGGTACACAAGAATAAATAAATTATGAAAACTGAAATCAAAACTCCACTAGCTTTTAGGAAGTATCCTTCAACGACTGCTTTACAGTGCTTTGAGACGGCAGCTCGACATTTAAGTTTCACTAATGCTGCGCAAGAAATGCATATGACTCAAAGTGCCGTTAGTAAGCAGGTTTCTCAGCTAGAAGAGATGTTAAATCTTTCTCTGTTTTACCGTACACCTCAACGAATATCTTTAACACCTGCTGGAAAAGCTTATTACATCGAAGTTCTAGGTATTCTTAAGCATATTGAATTTGCGACTACGAACTTGATGTCACATAGTAGTAATACAGAGGTACTTAAAATAGTAGCACATCCAACTTTTTGCTCGCGTTGGTTGATTCCTACATTGAAGGGATTTAGCAAGGAATACCCGTTAATTACATTAGATATTAAGGAAGAAGTTTGTCCATTTTTTCCTGAAGATCAAAATATCGATATCGCTTTTTTGTATGGCGATGGTGTTTGGGGAGGAATGGAAACTATCAAATTGTTTGATGAATATTGTGTTGCAGTTTGTCAGCCCGAATACCTACAGGGTAAGACCTTGTGTCTCGATAATTTAGATGCATTTACATTATTGCAATTAAGCTCTCGCCCTAGTGCATGGTATGAGTATTTTAAACAGCAAAGTATCAGTGTTGATGGAACATTTAGAGGGCCAAGGTTTGATACTTTTCATGCCTGTATTGCTTCCGCTTTACTTGGATATGGTATTGCCCTCGTACCGTTACGTTTGGTAGAACCGGAGCTGAAACTAGGAACATTAGTAACGGTGTGGGATTATGAATCAAAGGGTAGAGGAGCGTATTATATGTCTTATCCTTTATCATTAGGCAATTCACATAAAGTGAAGGCTATTTCAGAATGGATTACAGAGTCTATGGCTTGATATTCTCGTCTGATTCAATAAAGGCTGGCTTTTTCAGTTAAATAAATGCTGCTTAATTCTCACACAAAAAAATCTAGGTTTATGCCTAGATTTTTTGATTCAAACAACAATCGTACTGACAAAAAGGAATGAGAGCATAACTATTATTCGTTTGCTGAACGTATCAGGTTTTGCTGAAATGAGGGTCACACTTAAGGAAGATAAGAGACTCTTAATGGATAAGTTATACAATGTCACTGATGCTTTTACGATGGTGCATCCCATCACCTTAACTAAAGGTAAAAATGCAAAAGTTTGGGACAATAACGACCAATGCTATATTGATTTTGTGGGTGGTATTGGGGTCTTAAACTTCGGACATTGCCACCCTCACATCGTGACAGCCATTATCAATCAAAGCCAATCGCTCATTCACTATGCTTACAATGCAGCTGCTCACACTCCCTATCAAACCTTCATGCCACGATTGTGCGAGCTCACTCCTATCAGTGGTGAGCTATCGGGCATGCTCACCAATTCTGGTGCGGAAGCCACAGAAAACGCCATAAAAATTGCCCGTCTCAAAACCCAGCGCGTCGGTGTCATTGCGTTTGATGGTGGGTTCCATGGACGGACGCTCGCTGCTGTCAACTTGAATGGTAAAGTTGCTCCCTACAAGCGAGGGTTGGGACCGTTAGCCGGTAGTGTCTATCACATTCCTTTCCCTAGTCCAGATAATGAGGTGAGCGACCAACAGGCAATCGATGCATTAAATCGTTTGTTTGAAGTAGAAACTGACATCAGTAATATTGGTGCGATTATCGCAGAGCCTATACAAGGGGAGGGTGGGTTTCAGTTAATGTCGCCCTCTTTTGCTCAGTACCTGCGCGCCTTTTGTAATGAGCAAAGTATCTTGTTGATTATGGATGAGATTCAATCAGGCTATGGACGTACTGGCTCACCATTCGCCTTTTCACATTTAGGCATTGAGCCAGATATGATACTGCTTGGCAAAAGTATTGCAGGCGGCTTGCCCTTAGGTGCGGTTGTAGGCAAGGCCAGTGTCATAAATGGCCTGCCTAAAGGCAGTTTGGGCGGTACATACTCTGGTAATCCAGTGGCATGTGCAGCGGCAAATGCCACGATAGACATCATGCAAGAGGATGAGATATGGGCATCTGCTAAGCACTATGCGCAAGAGATTGAAACAAGTATCGCGCAATGGCAGGCGGAAGGCGTTTCCCCTTGGCTATATGGTCTCACGGGTATTGGAGCGATGCGTGGTATTGAGCTGCGTCATGCTACGTATGGCTCGCATCCTAGTGTGATGACTCACGTACTAACCCAAGCGCGAAAGCGAGGCTTACTGCTCATGCCAAGTGGTAAATACCGTCATATCATTCGATTGTTACCACCGCTGACCATTGAGCCTGAAACGCTACAAGATGGCCTTGATATTTTAAGAGACGTATTAAGTACGATTCCTAATCAAAATCCAGTCGAGTGGTCTTAAATATACAGATTAATTATTAATGGGATTCAAGCCCGCCGCAGATGTAAAAAAGGATAAATATCTATGAGTAATAACAGCTTTATGAGCAGTGATGACATTCGCCATGAGTTTTCTATGGCCATGTCAGCGATGTATCAAGCAGAAGTTCCGTTATATGGGGATCTAATTGATTTGGTCAGTAAAGTAAATGCTGAGGTCTTGGCCACGCAACCTGAGATCAAATCTCAATTATTACATACTGGAGAAATTGAGCGATTGAATATGGAGCGGCATGGCGCGATTCGGTTGGGTACAGCATCAGAATTGAGTATGATGCGCCGTCTTTTTGCTGTTATGGGTATGTATCCTGTGGGCTACTATGACTTAGCTCCTGCTGGAGTGCCAGTGCATTCGACGGCATTTCGAACACTAGATCCTCATTCGTCGCATAAAAGCCCGTTTCGGGTATTTACCTCATTATTGCGTCTAGATCTCATTGGTGATGAGGCTCTTGAAAGAGAGGCAACTGCGACACTGCAAAAGCGTCGTATTTTCACCGATGAAGTGATTGGCCTTATTGAACGTTTTGAGATGCAAGATGGATTAATACCTGAGGATGCTCAGTGTTTCGTAAAAGAAGCGTTGCAGACTTTTCGGTGGCATGACGAAACTCCTGTGACAAAAGAGCTATACCAGCGGTTATTACATCAGCATCCTCTGATTGCTGATGTGGTGGGTTTTAAGGGCCCTCATATCAATCATTTAACACCCAGAACATTGGATATTGATGCGGCTCAACAGAAAATGCAGGCAGGAGGTATACCATCAAAAGCCATTATCGAAGGACCACCTCGAAGAGCGTGCCCAATCTTGCTAAGACAAACAAGTTTCAAAGCGTTAGAAGAGGCTGTGAGCTTTAGAACTGCCTATATAGGTGACTCAGATGAGTGCTGTGATGGCTATGAGCAAGGGTCTCATACAGCACGCTTCGGTGAAATTGAGCAACGTGGAGTAGCGTTAACGCCAAAGGGTAGAGTGTTATATGACCAGTTGCTTAGCGAAGCTCGTAACCAGTTAGGGGTAACACCTAATGAAGACAATGCGTCTCAGTACTATCAGATTCTAGACGAGACATTTAGCAAATTCCCTGACAACTATCAAACCCTACATGATGCCGATCTAGCATACTTTTATTATCAGCTGACGGATAACATCCATGACTCTTGTAAAGATCGAGCATTGTTAGCAGCAGCATTTGACAAGGTTGATTTGAATGCAGTATCTCGTGCTGAGATCAGCAAACTCATTGATGATGGAGTCATTCGTATTGAGCCAATTGTTTATGAGGATTTTTTACCTGTGAGTGCAGCAGGAATTTTTCAATCTAACCTCAATCAGAGTAAAAACAATAGCTACGATAACGCTTCAAACCAGCAGGAGTTTGAAAAAGCGTTAGGGTCTAAAGTCTACGACGAGCTCAAATTATATGAAGAAATACAGGCTCAAAGTCTGAATCAATGTCTTGCTGTTTGAAGTTGACAGTAATATTAACGCGTACATTTAAGGGCCATTCCTAAATGGAATGACTGCAAGAATTTTATTATTTTGCAAGTTATTAGGTTGCGAGGTAATTTAATAAGTGTGTTGAGAAACTAATAAACCATTATACAAAGGATTGATTATGATTAAGCAATATATGTCTGCAATGGGCGTACAAGAAGAGCACTATCAAAATGGTGACTTTGAAATAAATACCCCGATTGATGGCACTGTTATTGGCAAAATTACATTAGACAGCATTGCCGAAGTTAATACCAAAATTCAAAACGCCAAAACTGCTTTTCAAGCATGGCGCACGGTTCCTGCGCCAAAGCGTGGTGAGCTGATTCGTCTGTTAGGTGAAGTATTGCGTGAGCATAAAGAAGATTTGGGTTTCTTAGTATCGCTAGAAGCTGGCAAGATTAAAGAAGAAGGTCTTGGCGAAGTACAAGAGATGATCGACATCTGTGACTTTGCAGTAGGGGTGTCACGTCAATTATATGGTTTGACCATCGCATCAGAGCGTCCGGGTCATCATATGCGTGAAACTTGGCATCCACTTGGCGTCATTGGTGTTATCTCGGCCTTTAACTTTCCAGTGGCAGTTTGGGCTTGGAATACAGCACTTGCTATTGTCTGTGGTAACCCAGTTATTTGGAAGCCATCAGAAAAAGCACCGCTTGTCGCATTGGCTTGTCAGGCGATGTTTGAAAAAGCATTAGCGAAGTTTGGTGATGCGCCATCTCATTTGTCGCAAGTCTTGTTAGGTAAGACAGATGTTGGTAATGCTTTAGTCGAAAGTAAAGACATTGCATTGGTCAGCGCGACAGGCAGTACACGCATGGGTAAAACGGTTGGACCTAAAGTTGCTGAGCGCTTTGGTAAATGCTTGCTAGAGCTTGGTGGTAATAATGCAATGATCTTGGCCCCAACTGCTGATTTAGATTTAGCACTCCGCGGCATTCTATTTTCGGCAGTGGGTACAGCTGGTCAGCGCTGTACTACATTACGCCGTTTGTTTGTTCATGAAACCGTCAAGGGTGATATTTTGCCACGGGTTAAGGCCGCATACTCGACAGTCAGTATCGGGCACCCATTAGAAGGAAATCTAGTAGGTCCACTGATTGACCAAGACAGTTTTGAAAATATGCAAGAAGCATTAGAAAAAGCAAGAAATGCTGGTGGTAAAGTCACAGGCGGCGAGCGTGTATTGTCAGATAAATACCCCAATGCTTACTATGTAACGCCTGCTATTGTCGAATTTGATGAACAAAACGATGTCGTACGAACTGAAACCTTTGCACCTATCCTATATGTCATGACTTACAAAAACTTTGATGATGCACTAGAGATGCAAAACGATGTTCCACAAGGATTATCGTCATGTGTTTTCACCAACGATTTACGTGAAGCTGAAATATTTTTGAGTGATCGTGGCAGTGATTGTGGTATTGCCAACGTCAATATTGGTACTAGTGGTGCTGAAATTGGTGGAGCATTCGGTGGTGAAAAGGAAACAGGCGGTGGCCGCGAGTCAGGCTCAGATGCTTGGAAGAACTATATGCGTCGTCAGACTAATACCGTTAATTATTCAACAGAGTTGCCACTTGCTCAAGGTATTAATTTTGGCTAAGCGATATAGAAGCTAAGCATTGATGATTCTGACTATTGATAGCTATAAGTACTGTTATCAATAGTCAGTACTAACAGTAGTTATTACTAAGGAAGGTAGAACTATCATGATTGATGACACACAGCACGATCCTGCTAAAGATGGCTATGGTGCCTCTTCTAGCTTCTTACTCGATATCGCCCCACTTGTCTTGACCGCCATGATTTTAATGGTACAGTTTTTTGTGTTTAAAGACTTTACTCCCCACATTCCATTGGCTTGCGGTATTCTAATCACGGGCTTGTTTATGAAGCTGCGTGGCCGAGACTGGGCTGGCATGGAAGAGCGATTTTTAAAAGTGGTAAAAATAGGCTTACCCGCAATGATTATTCTAATGGGCGTGGGCATGCTGATTGGGTCTTGGATTATAGCAGGGACAGTGCCGACCATTCTTTATTATGGATTTAGCATTTTTTCGCCGTCTTCATTTTTGGTCTCTGTCTGTCTTATTTGTGCCATTATCTCGGTTGCTACCGGTACATCTTGGGGTACTGTGGGCACAGTAGGGCTTGCCATGATGGGTATTGGTATGGGCCTTGGTATTCCGGCACATTTTACAGGCGGAGCTATTGTTTCTGGCGCATTTTTTGGTGACAAAATGTCGCCATTGTCTGATACAACCAATTTAACCCCTGCCGCCGCTGGTGTGGATCTTTGGGACCATATCAAAGGTATGTTACCGACGACAATTCCTGCGATGCTCACAGCATTAGCTCTTTATGCTTGGATTGGCATTAGTTACGGTGATGATAGTGTCGATCTGTCTTCTATTCAAGCATTGCAAAGCACACTAGCGGATAATTATAGCTTAAGTATTATTACTCTATTACCTGCTGTAGTAGTAGTTGGTGCTGCCATTATGAAAATACCCGCTATACCTACGGTGTTAAGTGGTGTAGTGGTCGCCTCATTAGTAGCTTTTTTCATGCAAGGTATTGGTGTTAGCGAAATTTTCAATGTTTTGCAAAACGGCTTTAAGAGTGAGACGGGTTTTGAGGTTGTTGATAAATTATTATCAAAAGGTGGCCTAATGTCGATGACATGGGTTGTCACTCTAACTATTTTTGCACTAGCGTTTGTGGGTTCGCTTGAGCATTACGGTACGCTCAAAGCCATTATGGTAAAAGTAGATAAAATAGTGAAATCGCGTTTAGGCTTGATTCTCACAACCTATGCCAGTGTTCTTGGAGTAGGAACGATTATTGGTGATGTCTATACCACGTTGGTACTCCCAGGACGTCTGCTCAAAGATAAGTATAAGGAAATGGGTTATAAACGAACCACACTGACACGATCTATTGAAGATGCGGGTACGCTATTATCACCGCTAATTCCTTGGAACATGGGTGGTAGTTTTGTCGCCGCCACGCTAGGTATAGCAACATTAACCTATGCACCTTTTGCCTTTGCCTGTTGGTTGTCTCCTTTATTTGGTTTGCTATGGGCTGTGTTGGATAAATTCATACCGCGTGACGAACCTGTTGCGGCTACAGATACCACAGTACCTTCTCTCAATAAATTATAACTTCACCGGAGTACGAAATGTTGCAAGAGCAATGTTTGTGGAGCGTAACTGCGCCCAAAATTCATCCCTATGATGAGCTTCGTAGCGATACCCAGACCAGTGTTTGCATCATTGGTGGCGGTTATACAGGATTATCAGCTGCTATCCATTTAGCAGAAAAAGGGGTCAAAGTCACCCTGTTAGAGAGCCAGAGTATTGGTAGTGGTGGCTCTGGGAAAAGTGTTGGTCTGGTCAATGCAGGCACTTGGGCACGTCCTGATAATTTAAATATAGCTTTGGGCGAAGTTGAAGGTGAGCGTTTGACAGAAGCATTAGGACATGCGCCCAGTCTCGTATTTGACTTGATTTCACGCTACGGAATTGATGCCCAAGCCACCCAAAATGGCAATATTCATATGGCTCATAATGCTAAAGGTGAAGCTGATGTTGATATTAGATATGAGCAATTGCAGCGCCGCGGTGTGAATGTAGAAGTGCTAACGGGTAGCCGTTGCCATGAATATTGCGGTACTACCAGCATTAATAAGGCGCTATTAGATCACCGCACAGGCACGTTGAACCCATTAGCTTATGTAAACGGTCTTGCAAAAGTAGCAACTGAATTAGGAGTGACGATTTATGAGCACTCTACGGTTAATACTTTAGAAAAATCTGATGGAGAGTGGTATGTAAGAACGCCTAAAGCTAGCGTAAAAGCAGAGCGCGTCATTATCGCAACCAATGCTTACACTGAAGGTGAATGGACCGAAGTATCCAAGACTTTTTACTTTGTTTCCTACTATCAAATTGCTTCTGAACCTCTGACGGGTGAGTTGGCCGATCGTATCTTGCCTCATAAAAATGGGGCTTGGGATACCCGCTTGGCCTTGTCTAGTTTTCGCCGCGATCATGATGGCCGTCTGCTACTCGGTACAGTAGGTGGTAGAGCTTGTAAGCCCAAATCTTTTTATCAGTCATGGGCAGATTGTGTGCAAAAAAGCTATTACCCCGATTTACCTAAGTTTAATTGGCAATATGAATGGTATGGAAATTTTGGCTTTACGCAAGACCATATTTTTCGGGTATTAGAGCCTGATGAAGGCATTCTAACAGCCACAGCTTATAATGGCCGTGGTATCACTACTGGTACACTAATGGGCAAATGCTTTGCTGATTATATTCTAACGGGAGATAGAAGCAGTATCCCACTGCCTTTTAAAACGCTACAGGAATCCAAAGTCGCTTTATCGAGCATGAAGTCTGTATTTACCGAGGTAGGCCTTACTTTATATCATGCAGGGCAATGCTTAAAAATTATTCGCTAACGTAAATATCAGGTAGCAATAATAGATATTTCATTAAAGGTCTCACTGATAATTATCAATATAAACACCATTGGTATGGTACGTGGTAATTAGGTGGTCTGTTTTATCTTTCATCATAGTAGGGAATACATCTGGTGCATGAACTTTTAGAATCATCTCAAGTCGTTATCAATACCCTAATACAGTCGCTATTACATGATTATAAATACGACGCTAGCCAAATCAAAACCGATGCTGAGAGTTTAGAGCATTGGGGTAAAGACTGGACCAAGCACTTTGCCCCTGCTGCTGCTGCCATCGTTTTTCCAAAGACCACTGAACAAGTACAGACTATCGTCCTGCTGGCCAATGAGCACAACGTCGTCCTCACCCCAAGCGGTGGTCGTACTGGTCTATCTGCTGGTGCCGTGGCTGCTAATGGCGAAATCGTGGTTAGCATGGATAAAATGAACCAGATCGTACAGTTCTATCCTGCCGATCGAATAGTTGAAGTCGAAGCAGGTGTGGTTACTCAGCAGTTGCAAGAATTCGCAGAGTCTAAAGACTTATACTACCCTGTCGACTTTGCCTCAGCAGGCTCTAGTCAAATCGGTGGCAACATCGGTACCAATGCTGGCGGTATCAAAGTCATTCATTATGGCATGACCCGTCAATGGATTATGGGGCTGACTGTTGTCACTGGTAAAGGCGATATCTTGCAGCTGAATCGCGGCATGGTAAAGAACGCCACCGGCTACGACTTGCGCCAATTGTTCATCGGTAGTGAAGGCACGCTTGGCCTTGTCACTCATGCACAAATTAAGCTTGAGCGTCAGCCACAAGACTTAAACGTCATGGTACTTGGCATGGACAGCTTTAATGACGTTATGAACGTACTCTCTGCTTTTCAAGCGCAGATTGATTTGACGGCATTTGAGTTCTTTGACGATGTAGCCATTGATAAGCTGATGGCACATGGTCAAGTACAAGAACCTTTTGAATCTCGTACTAAGTTTTATACGCTGTTAGAATTTGAAGCACCCTATGAGCCAATCATGGACAAAGCCATGGCCATATTTGAGCACTGTATGGAGCAAGGTTGGGTCGTTGATGGGGTAATGAGTCAAAACCTCACACAAGCGGCAGAGCTGTGGAAGCTGCGCGAGTATATCTCTGAGACCATCTCAGTCTTTACCCCTTATAAGAATGATGTATCAGTACTAATAAGCCATGTACCGACCTTTATCGAAGAGATTGATCATATTGTCAGCAGTAACTATCCAGACTTTGAAGTCTGTTGGTTCGGTCATATCGGTGATGGCAATTTGCATCTCAATATTCTAAAGCCTGAGAATATGAGCAAAGACGATTTCTTTGCTGAGTGTCAGGTCGTCAATAAATACGTGTTTGAGACAGTACAGAAATATGGCGGTTCAGTGTCTGCTGAGCATGGGGTTGGTATGACAAAGAAGCCGTATCTGCACTATAGCCGCAGTGAGACTGAGATTGATTATTTACGAGAAGTCAAAAAAGTCTTTGACCCAAATAATATTATGAACCGTGGTAAGATTTTTGATATTGAATAAAAAAACTTAGGTATTAACAATGTTTAATTTTTATGCTCTATAACATTTTATAATCCGTAATAACAAATTCACAGGGCAGTTTGGGGATAATTATGCAAATTTTAGATATTAATACGGTGAAAAAACAACTGACGATGTCAATGGCAATCAACGCTATTGAGGATTTACTAAAAGTACAAGGCGACCATCCAACATGGATTAAGACACCTGAGCGCCTAGTGATTCCTACTTTTGAGGAAAGTAACAAAAACACATCTGGCTCACATCTATCTATGCCCTCAGTAGTTTTTGATGGTGATAACGAGTATGCAGTGGTAAAGCTGGTAAATATCTGTCCAGACAACCCTAAACGTGATAAGCCAACAACCATGGCAGTCATTACCGTATCAGACAATGAAACAGGAGAGGTGCTGACATTTTTGGATGGCATATATATCACCCAAGTACGAACAGCAGCATTATCCGGAATTGCGACTAAATATTTAGCGAGTCCAGCTAGTAGTGAGGCAGCGGTGATAGGTACTGGAGGAATGGCATATGAACAACTCAATGCGATACTCACTGTGCGTCCAAATATTAAACAAGTAAATATTTGGAACAGGACGCCTCAAACGGCACATGAATTTCAGAATAAATTTGAGCAAGAATATCCACAATGGCAAGTCGATTTTAAAGTTTATGAAAGTGTCGAAGAGGCTATTAAAAACGCTGATATTATTAATCTTGCAACAAGAGCGACGACAGGACTTTTTGAAGCTTCACAAATAAAGCCGGATGCTCATATCAATGCAGTTGGTGCTTATCAAGCAACGATGAAAGAAGTCAGCAACTCGGTTATAGAAGCCAGTACTGCTATTATTATCGATGATGCAGAAGGTGGTTTACATGAAGCAGGTGATTTAATACAAGCTCATAATGACATTCAGAGCACTTGGACATGGGATCAACTGACAGGTACGTTAAGTGATCTGGTCAATAAAAAAATCAGTATTGATGCGAATGAGGGTAAAGGTATTACGCTATTTAAATCAGTGGGCGCCGCAAGCTTTGATGCAGCAGTTGCCATAAAGATTGCCCAAAAAGCTAAAAAAGAAGGTTTAGGCCAGTCTATTGAGCTATAAAAATAAGCCACCAATAATTTAGCTTTCTTATGAAAATCTATGTAAAGGCAATCACTTTAAATTAACAAAATTGGCTTGATACTTAAGGGCATTCATATGCGCTATGACGTGATCGTTATTGGTGCAGGCATAGTGGGAACCTCTATAGCCTGGCATCTTCAAAAAAGCAACTCTCAAGTTCTCTTGCTCGATAAAAAGCAACCAGGAGAAGAAACGTCATATGGTAATGCAGGTATTATCACAAGAGAAGCCGTAAATATTAAACCATTTCCTAGAAGTTTTAGAGAAGTTTTCAGAGTATTGCCGAATAATAGTACCGATATTCGATACCGTTGGTCTGCTATCTATAATCTTCAGCGCCCCTTATTACAATACTGGATAAATTCCAGTCCGAAAAAGGTTGAAGAGATAGATAAAGAATGGTCTACGCTCATTCAGCATTGTACAAACGAGCATGACCCTATGATTAAGGCATCAGGCGCTGATGAGCTAGTTAGAAAAATAGGCTGGATTGAGCTGCATCGTTTCCCCAGTAGCTTTGAAAAAGCCATTGGTAAAGCAAAAAAAGCGGTTGATCAAGGCGTAGAGTATGAAGTTTTATCATTAGTAGAGCTAAAAGAGTTAGAGCCAAACATAAACTTTACAGACTACATCGGTGGTATCCATTGGAAAAATTCTTGGCAGATAAAAAGCCCTGGCAATCTTGTCAAAGCATATGCTGAAAATTTTGAAAAAATGGCTGGGAAGATAAAGCAGTCAACGGTAAACAGCGTTATACAGACGGAAGAGGGTTGGCGGGTTATGACGGATGGCGAAACCTATTCATGTCAGAACCTAGTAATTGCTGCAGGTCCTTGGTCAGCTAATCTCATCGAGCCATTGGGTTATAAGATTCCATTATTTCCTATGCGTGGTTATCATCAACACTTTCAAATGACTGATAAAAACGCATTTTCTCACAGCTTATTTGATGTAGAAAAAGGCTTTGTAATAGGAGCAATGGATCAAGGCATTAGGATTACGACTGGAGCTGAAATGGCAATGAAAGATGACCCAAAAAACTTTGATCAGTTAGAATCAGTATTGACGTATGCACGCAAGGTTCTACCACTTGACGTAGCTGTAGAGTCTGAAGCATGGTGTGGCACAAGACCTTGTATATCAGATATGAAGCCAGTTATTGGGCCTGCATTAAAACACACCAATTTGTGGTTTGCTTTTGGTCATGCGCATCAAGGCTTAACGCTTGGGCCAGTGACAGGGCGTCTTATTGAAGAGATGATTAATGGCAAGCCACTGTTTATTGATGCGCAACCATTTAGTAGTGAGCGCTTTGCACTTGGCCTGTAATTCTATTAAATTAAGTAAACACCATCGTCGTAAGTAAAATTTTTTTGAAAAACTGAAGAGACAAGCTGAGTTATCTAATAAGTAATAAGTTTCAATAGCTATTTCAGTGAAGCTATCAAACAATAATAAGAAATGGCATATAGTACTCACTTCTTATTATTGTTCTGTACTTGTAGAAACACTGAATCAAAACCTAGAAGCCTTACCGATTAAGCATGATTGATAGCGTTATGAGTGTGCTGAAATGAAATCTGCAATATATCTATTAACGATTTCCGGTTGCTCAAGTGCTACCGAATGGCCAGCCTTTGGAATCACAAACATTTGGCCATTTGCTACTGTTTTAGTAATATTTTTTGACAGAGGTACTTCATACGCATGATCCTGTTCGCCTGCCAATACTAGCGTAGGTACTTTGCACCCTTTAATCTCATCTAATATGCCAGTGCGATGAATAACGCCATTAGCACTGCGCGCGATGTCTGGTCCTAGTTTTAGCATATGATCACGCCAGTACTCACGCTCGCTTGCTCGAGAGGCATCTGCTAAATAGTCATCGCCAAACATGATATACATGAGCGTATCGATAAATGGCTCAGTACCTTGCGCACCTAAGCCCTCAACCAAAGGCGAAAAATCGGCCAGTTTGTATTCAAGCTCTCCGCTAGACCCAAGTACAATGCAACCCTTTAGTAAATCGGGACGGCGAGCGGCTAAACGTAGCGCAATAAACCCGCCCATAGAGTTACCAGCAAAAAAGCAAGGTCCTAGATCGAGTTTCTCAATTAATGCTATCGCATCGTTGGTATGAGTATCCATATCAACGCTTTTCACTTCTGATCGGGCACTTTGCCCTTGATCCCGATCATCATAGCTCACCACTCGAATGGTTTTAGATAGATGTTCTATTTGATGCGTGAACATTTTATGATCAAAAAATAGCGAGTGACTTAGCACCAAAACCGGAGCGTCTTTATGCCCTTCGTCACTATAAAACAGGGTAGTTCCATTCACGTTAATATTTGGCATGATCTTTTTCCTTGTGTAAACACTATTGATCTTTATGGCTCTTACAATGTAAAGAGCATGATATTTGCCTTAACTTTTATACTTTTATCAGAGTTTCTGAGTCATTAAAAGCAATAAATTATGAGATTAGATTTTATGAACATATTTAGCATTGTTGTCTGCTAGACAGCTTAGTATTCCTCTGTGGTGTAGTGACTTTAATGCTTGATGATAGAACTATGAATGTTTGAGAATATAGAGAAGTTCGAAAAATTTTAAAAATTATTGGTACAGAACTTAGACTAAGGTTTTTCTCAATATAGATAAAAAATTAAAGGTCTGTTATAAATAAAATTAGCTAGAACAGACCTTATTGTTAGAAGCTGATTTAAAGTATAGCTTACCTACAAATAAGTTTTTAGTTACCAAGCTCAGACATTACTAATTGAGCTTCAAACCCAGCTCTATCAATTTTAGCGCGATCACTATGATCTGTTAGTGATACAACTATACTTACTAAGAAAGCTAATGGCATTGAGAATAATGCTGGATTGTCATATGGAAAGAAAACGCTCTCATGACCTAAAACAGTTACCCATACGGTAGGTGATAAAATCACAAGAACTACCGCAGATACAATTCCTACAAACCCTCCCCACATTGCTCCTCTAGTAGTTAAGTCTTTCCAGTACATAGATAAAATGAGTACGGGAAAGTTTGCAGAAGCTGCTATACCAAAAGTCAGGCCCATTAGAAATGCAATATTCATATTCTCAAATAATATGCCACATAGAATTGCTACAATACCTAAAACAACTACCGAAATTCTAGATACTAGCATTTCTTGCTTTTCTGAAGCGTTACCATTCTTGATCACTTTTTGAAACAGATCATGAGAAATGGCTGATGCACCTGCCAGTGTGAGACCAGCAACAACTGCTAAAATTGTAGCGAATGCGACTGCAGATAAGAAGCCTAGAAGCAAATCTCCTCCAAGTGCTTTAGCCAAGTGCATTGCAACCATATTAGTACCCCCGATGAGGGCGCCACCAATGTCGCCATCAACAAAGTAGTCTGAATTGGTACCAACAATAGATATCGCTGCTAAGCCTAAAATACATACGAGAATAAAAAAGTAACCAATATATCCTGAGGCATAGAATACAGATTTCCTTGCATCAGCTGCCTTTGGAACAGTGAAGAAGCGCATCAGGATATGTGGCAAACCTGCTAGACCGAATATTAGACCTATTGAGGTTGATAAAGTATTAATTGGATTGGATAGCATCATTCCTGGCTCTAAAACCTGCTTACCTAGATCATGTGCGATAATAGCCGACTCTGCCATACTATTTAAACTAAAATCGAATTGACGAAATGCTAGAAACAATAAAACTGTACCGCCACATAGCAATAGAATTGCTTTAATTATTTGTATCCATGTAGTAGCTAACATGCCCCCAAAAATAACATATACTAGCATTAAGCAACCAACGAGTATGACTGCTGTACTATAGCTTAATCCAAACAACAATTTAATTAATTGTCCTGCGCCCACCATTTGCAGTATTAAATAACAGAGCACCACTGTTAAAGAGCCTACAGTAGACAAGATACGTGTTTTCTTTGGTTCTAGACGATAAGAAACAATATCTGCAAATGTATATTTACCTAAGTTCCTTAATTTCTCTGCCATAAGAAATGTTAGAACAGGCCAGCAAACAAAGAAACCAATAACATAGACGAATCCATCGTAGCCTTTAAAGAACACCATGCTTGAAACACCTAGCAATGTAGAAGCAGACATATAATCACCTGCAATTGCTAAACCATTCTGCCTAGCTGAAATTGAATTTCCAGCAGTATAGAAATCTTCTTTTGAAATGGTTTGTTTGGCTGCACGAAACGTAATGAACAATGATAAGCCAACCACTGCTGCAAACATGGCAATTGCAGTGAAGTTCGTTGGGGTACCATCTGCGGCAAAAGCCGCATTACTTCCTAAAATAAGTAGTAAAAAAACTATTCCCTTAGTCATTGTGATATTCCTTCTTGATTTCTTCTACTTTTTTATCAAAATACTGATTGGTTACATAGACATAGCAACCTGTAATCAGCCAACAAGCAACGATTACTAGAGCTGCAGCTGGAATGCCAATTGTTATATTTGAACTACCTACTGATTGCGCAAGAATATGCGGAGCGAAAGTGGCTATAGCCATAAACACTGCATATATAATAAGTACGATAATAGTTAGTATTACGGCAAATCTTTTTTTTACCTTTACCATATGAATAAAATTGCTATCTCGAACAATATCTTTATAGTTTTGTTGATTCATATCAAAATCCTTTTGATTATGCCGCTTTTATTGGTTTTCCATAAAATAGTCGTAGTACTTTTCCCTCAAAGACTTTTTGCTAATTTTCCCTGTACCTGTGTAAGGCATTTCGCTTATTAAGATAGTTGCTGAGGGAATCGACCACTTATGTAGTCTATTGGCTAAATATGTTTCTATTTCTATATGTTTGATATAGGCTTTAGGTTTAGCGACTAAGATCAATAGTGGCCTCTCTCCCCATTTTGGGTGATTAGCAGCAATTACTGCAGCTTCAGCAACTTTTTCATGACCCAACATGGCATTTTCAATCTCCACACTACTGACCCATTCTCCACCAGTCTTAATCATATCTTTTGCACGATCAGTAATATTCATATAGCCTCGTACATCGATTGTTGCTATATCCCCTGTGTCGAACCAAACTTTCATGTTACCAGTTGTCTTATCAGTCGGCTGGTCACTACTATTGCTGTTATAGCTTTCTGCAACGCTATGTCCTCTAATTTCTAATAATCCTTCAGAAACACCATTATGCGGAAGAAGCTCATTATTTTTGCCTTTCAACCGCATTTGCATACCAAAGATAGGTCTCCCACATTTTAGAACTTGAGATTTAGACAGACCATTTAGATTATTTATTCTATTACAAGCACCCATAGAGCTTGTTTCAGTCATTCCCCAAGCATTTTCAAGGGCAATACCATGATAGCTAAGACTTTCAATTAAAGAGTAAGAGGCTGAAGAACCACCAGAGATTGCTCGTTTCAATGTGATTTCAGTAATATTATTTTCTTGAAGATAGTTTTTAAGGGCTGTCCAAATAGTGGGTACTGCCATAGAAACATCTACTGCTTGGGTTTGTATCAAGTTGTAGATTTTTTCAATATTTCCGGCAAATGAGTTGGGCCATACAATTTTTGAACCACATAACACAGCATTGAAAGGTATACCCCAAGCACTGATGTGATATAAAGGTACAATTGGCATAATGCAGCTGTTTTCGTCTAACCCTACTACGTTGGCCATACTTAATGTTAAGGCATGCAAAACCGTACTACGATGTGAATACAGGACACCTTTTGGGGCACCTGTCGTACCTGACGTATAGCAAAGACCACTTGCACTTTGTTCAGCGATATCAGGCCAATCATAAGTGATTGACTCTTTAGCAATAAGCTCTTCATAGAATATAAAATCCAGTGATGACTCTAATGTTTCGTCTATCTCACCTAGTACAATGAAATATTTCACGAAAGGTTTAAGATGTTCATGGAGGGATTCGATAATGTGCAGACAGTCTTGCTCAACAACAATAACTTCATCTTGAGCAGATGTGATAATTTGTATTAATTGCTCATGGGGTAATTTTGGATTGATAGTATGATAAATGCGTTCTGAACAAGGAATGGCATAGTGGAGTTCAAAATGCTGGTAAGTATTCCAAGCAATCGTTCCGACCTTAGCACCTTTACTAACTTGAAGTCGGTCTAAGCTATTAGCAAACTGGGCAACTCGATCAAAAGCATCTTCATAGGTATACTCATGTGTAGTCACACCATCTGATTTTAGAGTTACGATTTTCTGCTCAGAATAGAGTGCTAAAGCATGCTGCATGATAGAAGTGATATTTAGATTACAATGCATCATCATTCCATTAATCATCTTTCTTTCCTTAGTTAAGATGGTCGATGTTAATGATGATGCAACTATAATGCCAAATATTTTAATTATATAAATCAATAACTTAAATACAAAAAGATATTTTCATTTTGAAAAATCATTTCATATTTGAAACATCACTATTCATAGTTTTCATTTTTCGCCATAGTGTTGTACGACTAATACCGAGATTTTTGGCAGCCAACTCTAAATTTCCATCAACCTCCTGTAGTGTCTGCTCTATTAGTAGTGTTTCTTGATTTATTTTGGCTTTCTTTAACAAAGAAGTGTTATTTTCTTTTTGGGTAGATGAAAAAAGCTCTGGCAAATGCAGAGACAAGAAATCAGGCTGACTATGACTTTTGTCAAAATAAAACAGTACCTGTATTCTCTCTATAATATTTTCTAGTTCACGAATATTTCCAGGCCAGCTGTATTTCTTTAACAAGTGTGGAAGGGCGTCTGGTAGGTCTTTAATCGACTTTCTATACTTCTTTAGAAAACTATCAGCCAATGTCAATATGTCTTCTGGTCGGTTTCTCAAAGGTGGTATGGATAAACGAAGAATATTGAGACGATAATATAAATCCGCCCTAAAATTGTCATTGGCAACCAAGTTTTCTAAGTCGGCATGTGTGGCGGCGATAACGCGAATATTGAGATGATGACTAGCAGTTGAACCTAGCCGGCTAATTTGTCTTTCTTGTAACACTCTTAAAAACCGTGTCTGTAAATGCAGAGGCATGTCACCAATTTCATCTAAAAATAAAGTTCCATTATGTGCAGACTCTATTAACCCAATCCGGCCATTTTTTTTGGCGCCAGTAAATGCACCTTCGGCATAACCAAATAGTTCACTTTCTAATAAGCTTTCTGGGAAAGAGGCACAGTTGATAGCTACAAAAGGTGCTTTACTACGACTACTATGATTGTGAATACTCTGTGCTAAGACTTCCTTACCTGTTCCACTCTCACCTGTAATTAACACAGTACTGTCAGTTTTAGCATAGGCTTTAGCTAAGGTTAAAGTGGTTTTGAAAATGGCGTTTCGAGTAGAGAGTTGGTTGAAGTGGTAGCGGGTATTAACGTTTCTAGAAGATACTTTTCTAAACTCGCTGCTAGAATATTCTAATGCGTTGAGTTCTTGAGCACTTAAAATATAGCCATTGATATAATCGTTGTTCATCTCTAAAATATGAACCGCCAACTGGTAATTCTCGATATCAAGTAGCTGACGTGGATTATGATGGCTTATATCTAGATCTAAGTTGCCAAAGACATCTGCAGGCGATTTATTTAGTACGTCAGCGGGAGACTTTTTAAGCAGTTCGGCCATAGATGTATTGATAAAAGATATTTTTTTATTTTTGGTGATAAAACAAACACCTTCATTTAGATGGTTAAATATCTCTGTAAGACGGTTAATTGTGGATTGTTCTCTTCTTATCTTCTCTAAGCTGCTTAACGCATTCGTAAGTAAATCTTTAAGTGATACAACCGTCATAGTCAATTGTCCGACCAGTCCTTCACTGATGGCCAGCTCTACTGATATAGGTGAACCAATGACAGCATCAAATTTTTCTTTTTTAATCAGTTGAATGGTTCTTTTAGCATCAAAATAAGAGTCATAGGTGAACTGTTTTATATCTAGTAAAAAAATTTCTGAATAATCTTCGAGACTGACTGTAGTGGTAGATTTTCCGAGTAAAGCAATACGTTTGTATTGCTTCAAACTAGAGATGGCTTGGATAACATCAAACATACCTGTTCTAATGACCTGGATTTCGATGCTCAATATTTTTTGTAGATAGCTAGCTGTTGCCCCTGTACACAAAATAATTTGGCAACCATTTACAGTTAATTGTTGTGCTACGTCCTCAACATCAGAAATATGACATTCAACAAAACCTATATCTTGTGAATTAATTTCCGATATTGCTTGTTCGACCAAAGAGCGAATCCCATTAATGTTCGGGGTGTGGAGATAAGTAAACAAAATATTAATGGGCTTATTATGGGGCATTTTTTATATCCTTAAATAATCGTATTATATGGGGACACAGCTGTGCCCACCATCTACCTTGATCTCTATGCCAGTGATTCCTTTACCTGCTTTTGATGCAAGCAATAATAATGCACCGTCTAACTCTTCAAAATCAACAAATTTACGGCTTGGAATGCGTTTTAGCAACTGTTGTCCTAGATCACTCATTAGGTACTCTTCATTAATATCCGTAACCATATACCCAGGAGCAACGGCATTCACATTGATACCGAATCGGGCTAGTTCAACGGCCATCACTTCTGTCAAATGGCGCAAGCCAGCTTTAGACGCACAGTACGGGCTAACACCCAAGTTGACCGACTCGGACAAAATAGATGTGATGTTAATGATAACCCCTCTAATGTTTGAATTGATCATGTGCTGAGCAATTTCTTGCGAGCATTGCCATGGAGCTTTTAGATTCGTATTAACAATTTTATCCCAGTCGTCATCATCATAATTCAAAAAGCTTTTGGTATCACTGACGCCTGCATTGTTGATAAGCACATCTATGTTGATACCGTTGCCTTCTAGACTGCTGATCATTTTTTTGAATGCATAACGGTCATTTACATCTAATACAAAGCTATGAACGTTGATACCAAAGTCTTGTTCAAGACTTACTTTTAGATGCTGCAATTTGTCAGCACTTCTGGCGCAGATAATAACATCTGCGCCTTTTCGGGCAAACAAAGTAGTAATATGTTTGCCTAAGCCACCAGAAGCGCCTGTAATAAGTACATTTTTATTGTTAACATCAAATAAGCTCATTGTTATCTCCTTAGTTTTTCTTTCCTAATAGCTTTCTAGCAATACTCATTCTATGGACTTCGTTTGCGCCATCATAGATTCTAAAGCCACGAGCATCTTTAAAAATTTTGCAGACAATAGATTCATCTGTCATGGCTTGTCCACCAAGAATCTGGACGCTTCTGTCAATAACTCGCCAAATACCTTCAGAACTGATAACTTTGGCTAAACTTGACTCATAGTTACCTCGTTGTCCTGCATCTAATACTTGAGCACAATAATGGATGGCCAATCTGGTATTTAATAAATCTATTTCATTATCCGCCAACATAAAACCAACGCCTTGATGGTCACCCAATCGCTTACCAAAAGACTGACGCTCTCTAGCATATTGTGTGGCAATGTCATGCGCTCGTTGTGCTTGTCCAAGCCAGCGCATACAATGGGTTAGGCGAGCAGGTGCTAATCGAACCTGAGCATATTTAAAGCCTTGTCCTATTTCACCTAGCACATTTTCTTTTGGGATTCGTAGGTTGTCGAACGTTAATACGCCATGACCGCCTGCAAAGCAAGAATCCATGGCATTCATGTTTTTTTCTAAAATAAATCCTGGTACGTCGGTATCTGTCAAAAACATGGAAGCACTACCATCCTCCATCTTTGCCATAATGATAGCAAATGCCGCACCATCGGCACCTGTAATGAGCCATTTTCGGCCATTGATAACGTATTCATCACCTTCTAGCACAGCAGTGGTTTGCAACATGGAAGGGTCTGAACCAGCACCTGGACTAGGCTCCGTCATAGCAAAACAAGAACGCGTCTCACCACTCACCATTTTTCGTAGCCAACGTTCTTTTTGTTCTGCATTAGCGACTAAATCTAACAAATGAATATTACCCTCATCTGGGGCATGAATATTCATAGCGATAGGGCCTAATGCAGAATAGCCTGCTTGTTCAAATGCAATGGCTTTTTGCATGTGTGACCAACCCAGTCCACCCATCTCAACGCTGGCATGCGGTGTGAGCAGTTTTGCCGCTTTAGCACGGCTAACAATATCGTCACGCAGCTCAGTACTTGGACCGTGGCTGTCCTGACGAAGGTCCTGCTCAAAAGGAATGATTTCTTTGGCGATGAAATCTTTTACCTGTTGTTGTAACGCTAATAAATCGTCTGATAATATAATCATATGTTTATTCCTTAAACCCATTGTTATTGACATACATGTTATAAACATCGTCCATGGCACTATTGAATAACCCATTTTTAAGCGAATTATAAATAGTAAAATTTTGGAGCTTTATACGTTTGTGCAAAATTTGATTGTTTTTAACCTTTATATCTAAAATGTTTAAACACCCATAATCTTGCTCTTGGGTATAAATGTCTGCTAAGTGATGGTTATACATCCAGTTAATTATCACTCGGTTGACTGCATCGTGAGAAGATATCAAGATGTTTTGACGGCTTGGTTTAGACAATATCGTCTGCTCGAACCAATCACTCACTCGATGGCTAAACTCTTTCCAGCTTTCGCCTTGAATAAAATTTTCAAGCTGATTGGTCTGCAGTAGATACGCCTCTTTCAACGCTGTTTCAGATTGATCGTTAGGTAAGTCTTTGAGTCTCCCTGACTTAATCTCTCTAATAGCATCTACTGCCAATACCTTTTTTGAAGGTTGATATTGGGTTAATATTTCCGCCGTTTGTATAGAGCGGGGCATAGTAGATGAGTAAACGCGTTCAAAAGATATGTCTTTTAAACACTCAGCGAGTAAGCTAATTTGCTCAATACCTTGTGGCGATAACTGAGCATATTTTGGGTTTATGGGCTTATTATTTTCATCAAAATAAGCCACATGACCATGCCGTACTAGAAAAATACGTAGCCAAGAATCAGTCATGATTTGCTACCTTAGGATCAGTTATCTTTAATACCTCATTGTTTAATGATTCTAAAACCGTAGAAAGGTTAGAGATTTTCTTACCTTCTCGAATGTTCTGGCTCAACAATGCTAAGGCTTGTTCATTATCTTCAATTGGCATATCGGATACTGGTTCTAATATCTTATGAATATTTGAGGCATGATTTTCTTGTTCTAAGAGATAGCTTTTCAATAATTCAAAGCTTTTCATAACCATCAATAAGCTGTATTTATTGTCAGAGGTAGGCAAGAGCTCATTTTTGATAACAGTTTGACTGGTTTCTATTAAGTCAATGAACGTTTGCTGTTTCATACTTTATCTCCCAAGATATCTAGAATGTTTTTCTCAAGCTTAGGTACCATAAACTCGGTTAAAGCCAGTTCTAAAGAAGGTATTTCCATATCATCATTGCGATTTGACTGCTGCATAGCAATGATCGCCCAACGTACATGAGATAGTATGTGCCAAAACTTTAATTCGGTCTTTGGCACATCAGCACCACAAACATCAGTATATGCTTGAGAGAAATCTTCATAAGAGCCAATGCCACCAGCAATATTCTTATTTTGACCAAAACGCCAGCACTTAGCCGTGAACCAACCAATGTCTTCACGGCGATCTCCCCATTGGGTAAACTCCCAATCAAGAATGCCTGAAATATGATTGTTTTCAATCATGATGTTGCCCGTACGAAAATCTCCATGTACCAGCACCAACTCATCAATACTAGGTAAATTATCAGTCATCCAACTAATTGCATACTCTAAAATAGGGTTAGTTGCTTGCAGCAAATCTAACTGCGCTCGAAAAGAATGAATTTTGTCTGCAAGATATTGATCTTTATTAGGTTTAGGTAAAAATTCCGTTAATTCATCACCAAGAGGTACTTGATGAATAGAAGCCAATGACCTACCGATATCTTGCGTGATGTTTTTTCGGATATTGGCATCGGCCAGCCGAACCAGTTTATGGCCTTCAGCCACTCCGTTGATTTTCTGCATAATGAAAAAATCACTATTCAAAAAATTTGGGGCTTTTTTAAAATAGATTGGTTTAGGAACCTTAATTCCTAATTGGTATAAACGTGAAAGTAATCGATATTCTTGTTCGCGGTCAGAGCTGACCGAAACAGCAGCTTCTGAGTTTTTTCGTAGGACTAATGCAAAATCGTTATCTTGAATCAACCAATTTTCTTGGATAGCACCACCGCTCATTTTTACCACTTTCAAGTGTGCTGTTACTTTCAAATTAAGCTGATCTACGAGGAGTTCTTTTAATTGATTAACTCTATAAATATTCATGACTATCCCTGTGTTAAATCTACTATCTTTTAATCAGCAAATTATATGCCAGTATTTTTTTATATATAAATCAAACACTTAATTATTTAGTGCCTTTTCATAAATGAAATATATTTTCATTTATGAATTTCGATAGTTTTATTCCAGGTTGGTAATACGCTTGTCTAGCTCATATAAATCGATTTTCAAAGTATGAGGCCGAATACTTCCAACAGTTATTTAGTACTAGAAAAAATAGTGCCATTATTTCAATAAGCAGACCTTATTATTCGAATCATATAGCTGATCATTAAACAAAAACTGAGCAGTACTATAAGAGAGCACTATGTATTAGGCTAAAAGCTTGGATGCTGCTAATATGCATATAACTCGACCTATATTTGGTCTTAAATTGAACCGTCATATAAGCATGTGTTAAAGCCAACAACCATTGGAGTTGTATGGATATCAATCAATGATCTTGGTAATAGGTAGATAGTATTAATGAATTGGGAACAGTGGATAGCAGAAAATAGAAAACAAATTGAGCACGTTGTGGGATATGAAGAAAACTTTGTCAGAAGTATTTTAGCTAAAATTCCCGAAATAAGCCCCGAGGATGTCACTGCACAATTTCATTTTACTGATTCAAATGGAGGTAACAGATATATTGACTTTATGATTGTGAATGAGGTAAAGGGCTATCGATTACCTATTGAGTTAGATGGGTATTGGAAAGTAACTAATTATCACGATTTCAACGATATGTTGGAAAGGCAAAATGATCTAGTACAGATATACGGTGTTCTGCTCAGATATACCAATAATAAAATGAATCAACAGCCTGATAAAATAGTTAGAGAAATTAGAAAAACATTAGAGTTACAAGGTAAGAACCAATTGAGCCAAGAAATGCTAGAAAAGCAAGAACAACAGCGTGTTGCTGAATATCAACAAGAGCTCAACCAGCTAAAAGATGAGCTGATACAGCAGCAAGAAACACATATGCAGTCTTCATCTACGATTGCTAAAAGTGAAATTGCAAGCATTCAAGCAACGATTGCTGATCTACAATCTAAGATAGAACAAAATAACACTCCAGCGAAAGTAGAAGTAGCAAGAGACAATATTGCTGTCAAGCACTCTAAAGAGCCTGTAAAAACTAAAGTTACAGCCAATCAAATGTTAGTAGCAGGTTCTGCTGGGTTAGTTATTGTCGCTCTAGGAGCTAATGCATTCTTTAGCAAAAACAAACAAATTAGTTTTGAGACGACTGAGAGTAGCTCACTGTTGCTGTTGGCCAATAATAACGAAGAAGATGAATCAGAAGACGTCAATACAGAGTTGATGGAAGGAACTCCATCACTTCAAAACACTGTTAGTGCTGAGACGGATACTACAATAGTAAAGAGGCAAAAGCCTCAAGCTAATACTATTACCGTTGAAGAGGATTATTCTGAAGTATCATACAAAAGTGTGGCACAAGAGTCTGCTGTTATTAAAAAAGAAAGTGAGGAAGTTGAGGTTCACCAACCTACGTTTGAGGAAGTGCCAAAGAATAACTATGAAGTAGCTGTCTCTAATACGGTAACAGCTGCCCAAGCCTATCAGCACATAGGTGATTACCGTATCGTTTGTGGTTACGTGTCACAAGTTACAGGATTCAGTAAGGGAAAATATTTAAATCTTGGTGCTACATATCCCAATCAAGATGCCACTATCGTAGTGTGGAACTCTGATATGGAAAAATTCGATAATCTAGGTCAATACGAAGGTCAGGAACTATGTGTACAAGGCACAGTTAGTTCTTATAAAGGAACACCTCAGATCAAACTATCTTCTATGAATCAGGTTAAATAAATTTATGTGGACCTTTTTTTCTATTATTGCAGGTTTTTTTTTCCTACTGTTACTGCCGGCTCTATCGTCACTGTATGACCAAGAATATAGTGAACAAGCGAGAAAACGTAAACAGGAAGAAGAGAGGATTAATGAGGATAAAACAGATATCGCTGCTGAGAGAAAGAAAGTCGAGGCTGATAGAGCATGGATTAGAGATCAAGAATTAAAACTGATTTCTAAAGAAAAAAAGCTCGAAGCAGATAGACGTCAGAGATATCTTACAGTAAAGCAGTTAGTAGTAAGCTGCTCTATATTTATAATCATCGCTGTAACTATCATTATGTTTTTCAAAAACTTAAATACAATTTAACTACCACTAGGGTCATTATGTTTAAAAAAATTGTAGTTATCGCAAGTGCTGTATTGTTTAGTATAACATTGTCTCATGCTACCGAACCGAAAATAGAAGCCTACAAAGCACCATTTCATGTTGGAAAAACGGTAATGGCATGTGGAATACTAGCCGAGACAAAGCATTTCCCCAATAGACATTATCTTAACTTGGACAAAAAGTACCCTAAACAATCGCTAACAGTATTGGTATGGAACAAAGACTATCGTTGGTTTGAACAACGCTTTGGTGAAATAGATAGTTACGTCGGTAGACGCTTTTGTGCAAGAGGTAAGATTGAGGAATATAAAAACAATCTACAAATGAAAGTCACTAATCCACAATTTTTGAGATTGATGGATAAATAATATATTTAAGAGGTTGTTAGGTGCTTTGATAACATGCTGTTGAATGTAAGATGCTGAGGTAAAAACGCTTTGCAAGTTAATAATATTAGACTGTTAGTTGGCCTCCCATTTTTGGCATTAGTGGGATGTACTCCATCACCATAAGATGATGTATTGTATGGTGCAGGATTTATTAAAGTGAACCAAACATTATGGTCCGAAAAATACACTAAACCTTATCCGTTTTCTGTCGCTGGTGGTGAGATTTCATGTGGGTCACATCCGAAATTTGGTCGAGAGGTATATTTTGAGCCCGAAGGCTTTACTAATGAATCCTATATTGGTACACCGTTAAACCAAGCTGCTAGAAATAGTCTTGAGCAAGATAATATGGCATCTAATGTACCTTATAGTATACGAGCAGGCGCTGACCTAAGTGAGGCTATAAAGATAGGTTTACAAGTATGCGCTGACTACCAAGATAGGCTAACATCCAATCTTTATTCTACGCAATGAAAATAGTGGGTCTGCGGTTTTCAAAATAGTGTCTCTTACTGAAAAAATATTTATACAACTTCCAAGAATATCTGATAATTTATAAATAAGTATAGTAACGTTAGACTTTACTTTATTAAAAGAAGATTTTTAACATGAGTTACGGAAGACCAAAAGACTGGGTAGAAATGCGTCATTTAGCTTCCGAGTACGGGCTGACACTCAGACATTATCAAGAAGAAAAGCCTCATCTTTTTGAGCTAGTTGTTGTGAGAACGTTCGTAGGCGGAGAATCCATTCTCACTGCCATGACACATGAAGATGTTGAAGGTAACGGTAAGCTCAGTAATAATAAGACATTGGAGCAAACTATTCTTGATAATGCTGTTCGTTCTAAGTTTTATGAATATTTAGTATTGTGTCATAACAATAGATTTGAATCTAATTACCAACTCCCATCAGGTTTGTAAATTTTACTAAGATTGTTTGCTGCACCAACAATAGCGGGAACTATATGTTGTTCAAAGTGATCTGAGGTAAAGGCATGTACTGGAAAACTAACAGATAGTGCATATACCATTTTGTTGGAGGATAAATCCTTAATAGGGGCGGTACATGCAACCATATCATTGTTAAACTTTTGCCAACTTGTAAGATGGTTTTTACCACGACTGTTCTTTACTGCCTGTAGCAATTCATCAAGGTTTGTCGGCGTTGCGTCAGAGTAAATTTTCCACTCTGGAAAATCATTAAACCTGCTTTTAACTTCTTCATCCGACAAATCACTCAAAAGCATTTGTCCAATGACGGTGGCGTAAGCTGGCCATCTTAGTCCAGGCAATATATTGGAGGTAAAGCTTCCTAAAGGTTGAATATTCTGCAAATTGACAATTTCTGTTCCATCTAACGTGAAAAGGTGTACGGCAGTGCCAGTATCATCTCTCAATTTTTCCATGACTGCATAGGCTTCTTGTTTAAATGAAATAGACTTGAGATAAGAGTGGGATAAATCAACCACTTTAATATCTAACATGTAGTTTTTATTGTTGTCTTTTTTGATGTAACCCATCTGTTCCAAAGTAAATAACAGCCTATATGCACTGGATTTATTGATGCCTAACTGTGTCGCTATTTCTGATAATGACATCTCCACGATCTCATTTTTATTAAACAACTCCATCAACAAAAGCCCATTTTTTAGGCTGTTCACCATATATTTATCATCAGGTAATGATTCGGACATTATATCGATCTCAAAAATTGGTTAGAAATATTCTATCATACAAGGTAATTTATCGCGTAGTCCATAAGACCTGATAATAAATAGACAATGTTGAGCAGTTTATTGACCTATCCATTTTATCTCAATTTATATCCTTCCTGCCTCTACGCTTATCAGTAGTATTTTCTAACAAATTCTATAGATCAGTCGTTTAAATGATGTGGTTCATTAGTTTTAGTCGTGCATCTACCAAGCCATATCATCAATGTCGTCTTTATTGTCTAAATCATGACTGCTTATTTTCTAAATTATATTTCATGAAGCGACCCTATTCATCGCAGTTACATTCTGCCTTTCTATGTCATTTTGACAGTTTTTATCCTGCAAAAATGACGCCTGTTATTCGCGCCTTGCATCAAATACCTATAAATATTTTATACATTAAAACTTTGTAAGCACAGATAATCGCAGATAAGTAACAGATTATAAATATTATTATTTGGATTTTATTCGCGTATTGGCTATTTAATTTGCAGTTGACAAGTGCAGAAAGTCTAAGTTATATTAAGTTTTACACATTAAACAGTGTTTCATATACAAAACTAAGGACGGTTTACATGGACTGGTTACCCATATGCGATTTATCAGATATTAATGAAGATGAGCCAAAATCTGTAGAAGTCAATGGCAAGAAAATTGGGGTTTTTCAGATTGAGGACACTTATTTTGCACTAGAAAATGTATGTCCACATGCTTATGCCTTGTTGACTGACGGTTTTATCGAAGATGAGACCGTAGAGTGTCCTTTACATGAGGCTATTTTTGATATTAGAAGTGGCAAATTATTGAGTGGCCCTGCTGATCGAAACCTATGTACGTACGCTTTAAAAATCGAAGCGGACAAAATATACCTTCAAGACAAAGCTTAAAAGACTAAAGCAATGCGCCAAAAAGGAGAAAGAGGATGCAGCAATACAACGAAAGCTTGATCCGTTGGAAGCAACACAGTCCTAGTAAGGATGCGGGAATCAATAATATTCAAATGCCAGGACAGTCAACATTGATGGTCTGGCAAACCCGCGATCACGAACCGACAGATTATGAATTGTCTTTAGCAAAAAATTTAATTACTGCGTTTTCGTCTGGCGCTGAGACTGTGGAAGAAGTCGTCAACGCTCTGAATGAGCAAGGCATGCTTCATGGAGATGGCAGCGCTTTTACCACTGAGTCGTTTGAACGAGAAATGGCACGATTGGGATACTAAAAACCATCAAATAGGGAGTGTAAGACGATGAGACAGTTTCAGTCATTAGAAGAGTATTTGTCATTAGGACTAAGAAATCGCTGGCATCCAGTGTTGTCTTCTTGGGAAATAGAAGCGAATCCAGTCGGTATCACGCGCTTGGGTGAAAACCTTGTGTTATGGAGAGATGAAGCTGGCGAAGTCCATGCCCTCGAAGACAGATGTCCGCACCGCGGTGCCAGATTGTCTTTAGGCTGGAACTTAGGTAGTAAGGTTGCTTGCTGGTATCACGGGGTAGAAGTCGACAAAAAGGGTACCGTCGTCGATGTACCTGCGGTTAATGACTGCCCAATGAAAGGTCAGTCTTGTGTACGTAGTTATCCTGTCCAAGAATCAAACGGAGCAATCTTTGTTTGGTTTGGTTTAGAAGATGGTCAAACGCCAACGCCACTTGAGTTGCCAGAGCAGCTAGCAAGTGATGATTGGAGTAGCTTTTTGTGCATGGCTGATTGGGAAGTCAACTATCAGTATGCCGTTGATAACGTGATGGATCCAATGCACGGCGCTTTTTTACACGCGACGTCTCACTCTATGGCAGAAGGCGATAAGCAATCTGATATGGAGTTTAAAAAGACCAAAGATGGCTTCGTATTCGAAAAAACAGGTCAAAAAGGTGTGAACTTTGATTGGGTAGAATACGGCGATACGGGTAGCCCTTGGTTAAGATTGTCTATTCCTTACAAGAAAGATTTTGGTCCCGGCGGTGTGTTTTGGATTGTCGGTTTTGCCACACCGATTGATGAGCACCATACCCGTGTCTTCTTTTGGCGCTGCCGTGAAGTGCAAGGCTGGCAACGTGATACGTGGCGCTTTATGTACCGCACCTATCTTGAAAAACTGCACTGGGATGTCTTAGAACAAGACAGAATTATTTTAGAAAATATGGCGCCACAGGCTCAGGCTCACGAGTTTTTGTATCAGCATGACGTGGGTCTTGCCCGTTTGAGAAGAATTTTTCAAAAAGAAGGCAAAAAGCAATTTAACCAGCTGCAAGCGTTAAAAGAGCCTAAAGAAGAGAAAGTCAACGCTTAACTGGAATGCTTCTTAAAGGTGGCATACAAGCAAAATACAAATTGAAAGGGAGTTCCAGCACTAATGAACAATTTACTACTCAACAAGAGAATCGTTATATCAGGCGCGGCTCGTGGGCTGGGACTGTCTTTTGCTATCGCTTGTGCCAAGCAAGGCGCAGACGTGGTCATGTTGGATATCTTGACAGATGAAGTTCATAGTCAAGCCAATTTGTTAAAAGAGCAGGGGTTAAAGGCAACTGCTTGGCAGATAGATTTGTCAGATGCATCCAACATCAAATCGACAGTTGATGACGTAATTGCTCAGAGTGCTCAAATTGATGGCCTTATCAACTGTGGGGCTTTAGCGACTGGGGTTGGCGGTAAAAACATGATGGATTATGACGAAGATCTTTGGGATCGTGTAATGCAAATTAATGTCAAAGGTACGTGGCTATTGAGTAAAGCATTGGTTCCATATCTTAAAGCGTCTAGCGCTGGAAAAATCGTCAATATTGCCTCTGATACCGCGCTTTGGGGTGCACCAAACTTGATGGCTTATACCGCAAGTAAAGGTGCCATCATCTCTATGACTCGCTCCATGGCGCGTGAGCTTGGTGAAGACAATATCTGTGTCAACTGTATTTTACCCGGTCTTACCATCGTTGAAGCAACTGCTTATGTACCACAGCAACGCCACGACCATTATGTCAATGGTCGCGCGCTCAACAGAAAGCAATATCCAGAAGACATAGATGGTACAGCAGTATATCTCTTGTCCGATTTGGCGTCATTTGTCACAGGTCAAAATATCCCAGTAAATGGTGGCTTTGTATTTAACTAGGAAGCTTGCGTCACAGCGAGTAACCAAAGCATTCCAATAAGGATTTCACATGATAAACGGAATTAAAACCTTAAAATTCGGTGTTGAAGACCGAAAAAAATGTCAGAACTTTGCGATTGATTTTGGGTTAGAAGAAGTCAGCTCAGACATAGAAGGCACGACAAAATTTAGCATGGACAACGGTAGTGCCATTTATGTCTACGACAAAGATGACACCAGATTGCCGCCTGCTTTTGAAGACGGCTCGACGCTAAGAGAAGTGACTTGGGCAGTAGATGATCAAGAGAGTTTTGACAAGCTAAAGGATAGCTTACAAGGTGTCGATAGTTATAAAGCAGAGACAGATATTTTATATTGCCGTGATCCAAATGGGCTGACATTGTCTTTTGAAATCAGTGTCATGCAAACCAGTCTCGATAAAGCAAGCGCGGGTATCAATCAGTATGGTTCTATTAATAGAATCAATGAAGCCAGTCCAGTGTATGAAAAAGCAGCACCATTAGGCGTCGGTCATGTTGTCCTCTTTAGTCCCAACCTTGTAGCGGCACAAACATTTTACGAGGATAAATTGGGCTTTTATCTATCAGATGCTTATAACAATCGAGGGGCGTTTTTACGGTGCTCCGCGGAAGGCTGGCATCACAATCTGTTTTTATTAAAGCTGCCTCACAGAGATGCGCCTGGGTTAAATCATGTGGCCTTTATTGTTAGAGACATACATGAGGTCATTGGCGGCGGTCTGCACATGAACCGAAAAAAATGGGATTCGTTTATCGGGCCTGGTCGCCATCCTGTGTCCTCTGCGTACTTTTGGTATGTGCATTCACCATTTGGCGGGGCATTTGAATACTACACCAACGACGATTACTTAACGCCTGAATGGCAAGCTCGTCATTATGATTATTCACTTGATTTATTTACAGAGTGGGCAGTCGAGGGCGGTATTGATGATACCACGAGACGGCAAATCAACAATATGTGAATGATTAAAGCTGGATGAGTTATATAGAAAGAGATGGCACACAAATAAGGAGGTTTACCATGAATCAGATAGTCGTAATGGGTGCAGGTCAGGCCGCAATATGGGCGGCAAAAACCCTAAGATCCGAAGGTTATACAGGTCTCATCACGATTGTGGGTGACGAAGATCATGCCTTTTACGAACGTCCTCCTTTATCCAAACAAGTGCTATTGGGCGAAGCCACTCATGAGTCGTTACAGATATTTAAGGATGAGGTTGTTGCTGAGCTTAATATCGTGCTATTGAAGCCAGTCAAAGTAACTCGTATTGATCGTCAGAATAAGACGGTCTATACCAACACTGACCAAGCAATTCCTTACGATAAATTATTGATTGCCACTGGCAGTAAGGCAAAAATCCCTGTCGAACAATGGGCGTCTTACGACAACGTTGTCAGCCTTCGCAATATTAAGGACAGTCTACGTATTGAAGAAAAGATCAATAAGGTAGATAAAGTTGGCATCATCGGTGGCGGTTGGATTGGTTTAGAAGTTGCCGCTTCTTTATCCAAAAGAAACATCGACGTGACTCTATATGAGATGAATGACCGATTGTGTGCCAGAAGTGTGAGTCAGGAAGTATCAGATTATCTGTTAAACCTTCATGATCAGCATGGCGTCCATATCAGACTGTCTTGTAAACACCTTGACTTGAATCAATCAGATGAGGATCAAAGCGTCACCATTCATGTTAATAGTAGCAATGACAACGATACTGCTGTTTATGATTTGGTATTTTTGGGTACAGGGGCGCACATTAATAAAGAGATTGCGGAAGTATCAGGATTAGAAACAAGCGATGGTATTGTCGTCAATGAATACTGCCAAACCAGCGACCCCGATATATATGCTGCAGGTGATGTAGCTATTCATCCCAATCTAGGTTTTTGTATTCAGTCTTGGTCAAATGCTCAGCATCAAGGCGTCATTGCTGCTCAATCCATGTTGGAGCACAGAATTCCTTATGAAGAGACACCGTGGCTCTGGTCGGATCAATACGATAAAAACATTCAAATATTAGGCTCGCCTGTCGATATTGAACACTGTCAATTGGTGGTTAGAGCAGACGAAGATGGGGATCATTGCTTTTTTTATCTCGATCGCGAGAAAAAACTGCGTTACCTAGTCGCCGTCAACAACAACAAAATTGTCAAAATGGCCAAAAGGTGGATAAAAGCAGAATGGCCACTTGATCCAGATGTGTTAAAAGATCAGTCATTCAATCTTGTGAAGATAAAACCCAAATAATCTGTACGGGGAAATAAGATTTTTGAACATTTAATACCATTTTTTGTATAAAAAAGCCACTGCTACCAAACGATTTGAATGCTATTTAATCACTGATTGAATCATCAAATTCCAAGCCAATTATCAAGGATGACGGAAATGGATACAACCGTAAACAATGTCGATGCTGTAGGTGTACAAAGAAACAGACCGGGTGGTTTTAGATACTGGTTGCCCGCCATTGTATTGATGATAACAGTGATATTGGCATTTTTTGACAAAATTAGTATCGCTGTCCTCTTCTCAGATCCTGCTTTTTTGTCTGATTTTGGGATTGAGGGGGACAAAACCAAATTGGGCTGGTTGATGAGTATTTTCTTATTAGCCTATGGTCTCTCATCTGTTTTTCTTAGCTTTGTAGGTGATATTTTTGGGCCAAAAAAAATCCTACTCTGCGGTATTGCCAGTTGGGGGGTGTTGATGCTCCTGATGGGTTTGACCAACAATTTTTACATGCTCTTGTTCTACCGCGTTTTGCTTGGCATTGCTGAAGGGCCGTTACTGGCGCTTTGCTACAGCATTGTTAAGCAAAATTATACGGAATCCGAGCAGGCACGTGCGTCTACCTTATTCTTATTGGGTACACCGCTGGGTGCGGCGCTTGGATTTCCATTGACCGCCCTTATTCTACAAAACTACCACTGGGAAGCCACTTTCTTCTTTATGTCGTTCATCACCATATTCCTATTCATCCTCGTATTCTTTGGCTTAAAGGGTATTACGTATGTGAAAGCGAATAGAAAGAGTGTTGACCATAAAACGAACTTCACAACACTGTTAAGTAGTAAGCCATTTTGGTTGGTTACCTTCTTTAATGTCGGGACATTGGCCTACCTATGGGGTCTAAACAGCTGGATACCGACTTACCTAATAGAAGCAAAAGGTTTTGATTTAAAGCAGTTTGGTAGCTTATCTATGATTCCATTCTTAGCCATGCTTATTGGCGAGATCATTGGTGCATTTAACTCAGACAGGTTTCCAAATAAGAGAGCGTTACAAGTCTTTGGTGGACTATTTGGCGCAGGGATTACGATGTTTTTATTGATTTATCAAGAAGGTGTAGTGAATGTTCTCATCTTCATGTCTGCCAGTGCTTTTTTATGGGGCTTCAATGTTTCAGCGATTTTCGCTTTGCTTGCTAACACGACTGCAAAAGAAGTGGCGACAACAGCAGGCGGCATCTTTAATGGATTTGGGAATTTCGGTAGTGCCTTAGCACCCGTTATCATCGGCTATATTGTTGTTTATACAGGCAATATTGACTACGGAATTATGTTTTTAGCAGGTGTGGCTATCGTATCCTCTTTCTTCTTATTGCCATTGCTTAAGAAATACTAGATTTAAAAAGAAAGAGCGTAAACAGCACGAAATTTTGTTAAATCAACCGATTAAATAGTGAGTGAAACCACAAGGAGTGCAGTTATGAATACTAAAAATACTGAAACTTGGAAAAGACCAGAAGGCAGTACGCTAAAAGATTGGATATCAACCCGTGTTGCAAGATTTGAAAATCGCGAATACGACTTTAGCGCACTGAAGTTTCAAGCAGATTTTGATCCTAAATACAGACGCGCTCAAATGCGTTATATGGGAACAGGGGCGACCGGTATTTCTGGGGATACCAATACGGTGCCAGCTGAAAACTTTACCTTTTCGACAATGCTGTTACCAGCAGGGTGTGAAGGCCCGCCACATGTGCACACTGATGCTGAAGAGGTTTTCTTTATGCTGCGCGGCTCTATTGAGTTGACGGTAGAAGAGAACGGTGAAGAAACCTCTTTGGTTTTGAATTATAGAGATTTGATCTCGATACCACCCAATGTGTATAGAGGGCTTCGCAATCATACGCAAGAAGATGCGCTGATGTGCGTCATGATTGGTAATCCAAAACCTGTCATTCCGACTTACCCAAATGACCATCCGTTGTCTAAGATTAAACGTTAGGTTTTGCGAAAACGTTTTTGTTTCATCGATGGTAACGAGATGAATCGACTCTGATTTTTGGATACATAAAGGAATCTGTATGAAAAATTTTGACAAGGAATATGACTCCATCAGTCGTATTGAGTTTATTCAAAATGATGGGCTGGGTGAGGAGACGATTGTCTTTTTACATGGTATCAGCTCAGGTTCTGATTCTTGGTCAAACCAAATAGATGCCTTGGCAACTAATGGGTCTGTTTTAGCGTGGAATGCGCCTGGATATGGTAACAGTAAGCAAGTTGAACAAGAGGTGCCTACTGCGCTTGACTACAGCCAGCGTCTATTGGTGCTTCTCGAATCAAAAAATATTGATCGTATCTATCTCGTAGGCCATTCCTTAGGTGCGCTTATCGCTGCAGGTTTTGCCTCTGAATATCCAGGCAAGATAAATAAACTGATCTTGGTCAACCCTGCTCAAGGCTACGGAGAGTTTAAGCAAGCAAAGCAAGATGAGGTTGCCAATGTGCGTCCAAAGCTTCTGCGTGAATTGGGTGGTACAGAGATGGCAAGGCAAAGGAGTAGTGCCTTGTTATTCGATGCTAGCAATGACAAGGTTGCGCTGCTCGAAAAAGTAATGGAGGACATTACGATAGAAGGGTTTGAAAAAGCATCACGGTTATTGGCGCATGACAGTATCCACCATTATCTAGCAACGATAGACAAACCTGTCGACTTAATTTATGGCACTGAGGATGGTATTACCACCCCCAAGATTATGTTTGAGATTGCAGCACGGCATAAAAATATCACCTTGCATGCTATTGATGCCGCCAGCCATTTATCGTACTTGGATCAGCCAGAGCGTTTTAACCAAGTACTTCTCTCCATTATTAAAGGTGATGATTTATGAGTTTTAAAGTAAGAGATAAGGTAGTCATCATCACTGGTGGCTCCTCTGGTATAGGACTTGAATTGGTCAAGCTATTCCTAGCAGAAGGTGCCAACGTCGCTTGGTGTGGTAGAAACCAAGAAAAGCTTCAATCAACCTTCGACGCGTTGAGTGTAGAATACGACGCAAACCAGATGTTCATTCATCAATGCGATGTGCTCGACAAAGAGCAGGTAGCAGATTATGTCGCGTTAGTGATCGAAAAATTTGGCGCAATTGACATGCTTGTGAATAACGCCGGACAAGGCAAAGTAGCAGATTTTTTTGCCACCGAAGAGCAAGACTGGGTTGATGAGCTTAAATTAAAGGTTTTTAGCGTGGTGAATATGATTAATGCGACGTTACCACATCTAAAGCAGTCCGATATTGCGTCGATAACCAACGTGAACTCTTTACTAGGTCTAAAGCCAGAAACGCACATGGTAGCAACCTCAGTCGCCAGAGCAGGCTTATTGAATCTAAGTAAGAATCTCGCTAATGAGCTGGTCAAAGAAAACATTAGAGTTAATTCTATATTGATTGGGTTGGTGGAGTCTGGGCAGTGGCGCAGACGTTTTGAGGAACGATCAGACCAAAGCAAAAACTGGCAAGAATGGACGGCCCACGTCGCTACCAAAAAGCAGATTCCACTTGGCCGTCTAGGTAAGCCCGAGGAGGCAGCTTACGCACTTCTGTTTTTGGCATCGCCATTATCCTCTTATACCACAGGATCAGTTGTTGATGTCTCTGGTGGCTTGAGCAAAGAAATATAAAAGATATAAACAGGAGTAAGGCATGAAAAGCGTGATGTTCATAGGCTACGGATCAATGGCAAAAAAAGTACATGAGATGTTGCCTCAAAATATCGTTTTATCAACGGTAGTTGCCAGTCCTAAAAGCGCAGAGAGTATCAAGGCGGAGATAGGCGACTCTATCGAGGTGATTACTTGCGTTGATGATTTAACTAACATGCCTGATTTGGCCATTGAGATGTCAGGACAAAATGGACTCAAAGAACATGCCATCAAGATTTTAGAGAAGTGCATACCCCTTGGTATTGTCTCTGTCGGGGCGTTTACCGATGAGACGTTTGCCGTCGCACTTGCTGATGCTGCACAAAGAAACGGGGTGAATATTCGTATCTTAGCGGGTGCCGTGGCTGGCATTGATGGTATCAATGCGGCAAGTTTTGCGGGACTGGACCGTGTAGTGTATCAAGGCAGAAAGCAGCCAGACAGTTGGAAGGGCAGTCATGCTGACCAGCTTATTAATTACGATCATTTAAAAGAAGCAACGGTTTTCTTTACAGGCACTGCGAGAGAAGCGGCGGCTTTATTCCCAGCCAATTCAAACGTTGCTGCCACCATTGCGCTGGCAGGTGTTGGTCTTGATCATACGACAGTAGAGCTAATCGCTGATCCAGCACTTGAACACAATATTCATCATATCACCGCTGAAGGCGTATTCGGCAAGCTTGAGATCAGTATGACTGGATTACCCTTAGCCGAAAACCCTAAGACTTCAAGTTTAGCAGCCTTTAGTGCTTTGCGCTTGTGCTGTCAGATTGACCAAACCTTACAAATATAAAGCGCCATTAATGTGAGAAACCTTATGAAAAAAATATTTATTGCAGGTAAGTGGAAGCTTGGTGGTGGGAAACCGTCAAAAAGTTATTACCCAGCCGATCATTCAGAAAATGCGGAAATATCAACCGCAAGTGTGGATGATGTCGATGAAGCCATTTTAGCGGCTGATGCTGCTTGGAGACACTCAGACTGGCGCGACACATTACCCTCAGAAAAGGCCACCATTTTATTTAAAGTGGCAAACCTATTAGAAGATAAGAAGACATTTTTAGCCAAACTGCAAACCCGAGATAATGGTAAGCCGATCTCCGAAACCATGGGTCTGGTAAATAGTGCGATTGCCACGACTCGATATATCGCCAGTTGTCTTGAAACCTTAGACAACGAGCTGACCAATCAGCGCATCAAGTCTGTCTTGACGTTCACCACTTATGAGCCGTTAGGGGTAATTGCCGCGATCACACCATGGAACTCTCCAATTGCATCAGAGATACAAAAAATCATACCCGCGCTGGCAGGGGGCAATGCCGTTATCCTAAAACCTGCTGAAGCAACCTCTCTTATCGCCCTTGAGTTGGCGACGATACTTGAAGAGGCCGGCTTACCAGCAGGTTTATTTAGTGTGTTGACTGGTAAAGGCTCTGTCGTTGGAGAAGCGATTGTCAAACATCCGCTGGTACAAAAAATTTCTTTTACTGGCAGTACCAGTACGGGTAGACACTTAGCGCATGTGGCAGCTGAAAAGCTTATTTCTACGTCCTTAGAGCTGGGTGGTAAATCCCCTACGATTGTCCTTGAAGATGCCAACGTTGATATTGCAGTAAACGGTGTGATTTACGGCATTTTCAGCTCATCGGGCCAAGCTTGTATTGCAGGCTCAAGACTATTTATTCATCAGAGTATTTACGACAAGTTTTTAGATGCTTTGATTGAGAAAACTAAGAAAATCATCGTAGGTGACCCAGAAGCACCCAACACACAAATGGGGCCTTTAGTCAGTGAAGCGCATCTTAATACGGTTGATGACTACGTCAAAATGGCTAAAGAAGAGGGCGGTAATGTCGTGACTGGCGGCTACAGACTCACTGGCGAAAACTTTGACAAAGGCTCTTACTATGCACCAACTATCATCACCGGGTTAACCAACCAAGCCCAAATCTGCCAAGAAGAGATATTCGGTCCTGTGCTGGTTGCAATGCCATTTAGTGACGAAGACGCATTGGTGGCTGAAGCGAATCAGAGTGTCTATGGTCTTGCCGCTGGTATATGGACAGAGGACTATCGAAAAGCGCTTGATATGGCGAAACGTCTTGAGGCCGGAACAATATGGATCAATACGTATAAAAAATTCTCTATCGCTACCCCCTTTAGTGGGCACAAAGAAAGTGGCGTCGGTAAAGAAAAAGGAAGACTGGGTATTTTAGATTATATGCAAACAAAAAGTATATTTCTAAACCTTGATGAAACACCAAACCCATGGTGTGAAGTCAAATAGTTATATATCAAATAACTATATTTAATACATGTATTAAACAACCAGATTATTAACATACAGGGATGAGATTATGACAGTCAAAGTAACCGTCGGTGAATTAGTAGCGAGAGTTTTGGAAGAACATGGTGTGAGCGATGTTTTTGGCTTGATTTCTATTCATAACCTACCGATTGCCGATGCCATTGGTAGAAGAGATAAAATCAGATTTATTTGTTCACGGGGAGAAGCGGGATGCGTCAACATGGCAGATGCGTATTCTCGATTCAAAGGGTTAGGTGTGGCCATCACCAGTACGGGTGCAGGTTCAGGCAATGCTATTGGCTCTTTGGTTGAAGCATGTAATGCGGGTAGCCCAGTTATTCATATCACAGGACAAGTTGAAAAAGAATACTTGGATCGTGATGCAAGCTTTATCCATGAAGCGGCTGATCAGCTTGGTTACTTAAAGTCCAGTAGTAAAGCGGCTTTTAGAATTTTGAGTCCTGAGCACGCGGTTGGCATGGTGAGAGAGGCGATTCGGGTAGCGACTACTGTGCCCAAAGGCCCCGTCAGTATTGAAATACCGATTGATGTACAAGCGACAACCATTGAGCTACCTACTGAGTTATCGTATGTGGGCGCTATGCAATTACCTGACGCCCATAAGAAAGATGTGGATTTTGTTGCTGAGCAAATCCAATCTGCCAAAAACCCTATTTTATGGATAGGCGGCGGCTGTATCAAAGCGAGTGCTGAGATCGAAAAATTGGCTGACATGGGCATACCTGTGGTGTCTTCCACTCATGCGCGCGGTGTCTTAGCCGATACGCACCCAAGAAGTTTAAATGCGTTTCATAACTCATCCGCAGTCGAAGCGCTCATTACAGAGAGTGATGCTTGCATCGTTATTGGCTCTCGCTTACGTAGTAATGAGACAAAAACCTACTCACTAAAATTCCCAGAAAACCTGATACAGATTGATGCAAGCCCAATGGCGCAGCAAAGAAATTATTCGGTCAAACACTTCTTTTGTGCTGAAGCAAAATCTTTTTTGCAGAATGTCATCCAGAGGTTAGGAGACACATCCAAAATAGATGCAGACTATGATCAGCGTATCAAATCGGCAAAGGAGTTTGCCATTAATGCATTGGAGACTCAGCTAGGGCCGTATGCTGATCTGTGCTACTTGTTGCGTAAAGCCTTGCCAGAAGACGGCATATTGGTGAGAGACATTACGATGTCGGGCAGCACGTGGGGCAGTCGATTGTTCCCAGTCAATAAGCCATTACAGAATATTCATTCTTTGGCGGGCGCGATTGGCCTTGGTCTATCACATGGGATTGGCACGGCAATCGCCAATCCAGACAAAAAAACAGTGGCGTTAGTAGGTGATGGTGGTTTGATGCTAGGTGTAGGCGAGATTGCCACAGCCATACAAGAGAACGCTAATATGGTTTTACTAGTGATGAACGACGGGGGTTATGGTGTCATGCGCGGTATTCAAAAAGAGTACTTTGATGGCAGACAATACTATAACGAACTGCATACGCCCTCCTTTATTGCCCTTGGTGAGGCAATGGGTTGCAAATCTTTCAAAGCCGATTCTTTAGAAGAGTTTGATATCAAGATCAATGAGGCTATGAAACAAGACGGTATGTGTCTGGTTGAAGTCAACATGAATGAGATTGGTCCGCTCAAGTTCGCAGGGCCACCACAGAAGAAATTGTACTAAGCATTGATATCGGTTGGTTTTATAAAAAGGATTTTTACGTCCAAGATAATAGGAATGTGTCATGACCAAACTAATTTTCAAATCATTAATATTGTTAGCGCCAGTGTTATGGCTACCGACCATTACTAGCGCTCAGGCTAAAGTCCTTGAACTCAAAAGCGAGGACGGCAGCAAAGAACTAAATGTTGGAGGCGTCATTCGATTCAACCAGCGTTATCAGAGCTGGGGTGACGATAAGTACAACTCTGGCTTAGGTGATCCTGATTTTGATATTTTTCGCTTGGATGTGGACGGAAAATACGATGATTTTTATTTAAATAGTAGTTACATCTTTCAAGACGATGATAAAACCTCAATCGAGAAGGCTTACGTGGGTTACAACGTTGATGAACAAAATAGCGTTGAGGCAGGTTTGGTGTATAAGCCTTTTGCGATTTATCCTTATCCACAAAATGGCTGGACCTATCATCTACCTTTCTTTTTGGGTTACGGCAACAATATTGCCCCGGGTGTAAATCTAAATCATGAAAGCAAAGATTGGGATATCAAGCTTGGATATTATCCTGAAATGTTGGCAGAAGATTTACGGTATTCGCCTGAAAGCGGCGCTTATAGTGAATTGGACAATACGTTTCCGTCTATGAGTCAATATGAGAATGAGAAGAAAAACCAAGTCAATGCGCGTGTCGCTCGTAAGTTTGAAACGACATCAGGCAAGCAGGAGATCGGCTTATCAGGCGCTTATTCTCAGCTAGAGAATGGTTTAACCAATGATGATGGCGACTATTATGCAGTTGGTCTTCATACTAATAATAATTTTGACAAGTTCAATGTGCAAAGCTCGCTTATTCATTATGACTATGATGCCAAAAACCCGAGCGGTGTTGATGATAGTATGACGCTGATGGGTGCAAATGGATTAACGCCAGCCTATTTTATTGCCTCAGAAGGTACAGTGGGTAGTGTAAATTTGGCATATACCATTCCGATGAAAGATATGGGCGCATTAAAAGCAGTCAAGGTGTACAACGACTACAGTTATCTTAAAAAACATCATGGTGACTGGTCTGACTCACAAATGAATACCACAGGTCTGATGTTTATTGCGCCACCATTTTTGGTTTGGTTAGATCATACTTATGGTAAGAATTCTAATATCATTGGCGGTGCAACCAATAGCACTGGCTTTACGTCAACGACGTCTGAAAATAGTGATAAATGGCTATCGCGGGTAAACTTAAATGTTGGGTTTAGCTTTTAAAGATTCATATGAATGTTATTACATTTTAAATTTATTGATATAACGTGTGAGTGTCATGACAAAAGTTGTTCACGCTACATATAGCATGAACAACTTTTTTAGTATTCCTTTTTCCTTCTGGGTAACATTAATATTACGTTTGAGAATTTTGTCTTTTCTTATTATTATAAGTTTAGGACTATGTTGCTTATTATCGACAAGCTTGGCTTTATTCATTTTGTGCTATTAACAACTATAAAGTGTTTGCATCATTCTTCCTAAATGTTGTGCCACTACACTAAGATTATCTTTGTTGTTTGCTAGCTTCTTAACGGCTTTTGCTTTAAATTCTATTCTACAAGTACTGATTTTTCTGGTCGTTGTAAACTATTCATTAAAACGTTAGTTTACTCCACGGGTTCTTCAACACAGTTCGTTACCTACACTGCATATTAAATTGAACATAAGGCACAATTAGATAATGGCTACCTTCGCTGCCATGATAACCCGATTTTTCATACCAAGAGATATCCTGCTGATAAAACAGGGTAGTTGTAAAGCCAGTCATCAATAGATGTTGATTACCTTGCCCTTGAGAAGAATATTCTTTAGAAAAAGCTGTTGAAAATTGAGCAACTTGTTGACCTTTAGCCGAGTAAAAGCCATCGCTTTTCCTATCTTGTTTATAGCAAGCGACATCAAACAATCCTAGAATATCATCTCGTGTTTTCGTCCAGCTATCATGGCAAAACGTCTGTTCTACAAACTTGCGACCTGAGTCATTGACCAGTGCGCGCGGCGTCAATACCAGCTCATCCAAACGCATAAATCGATGAAAAGTTAGCATTGAAGGTGGACTAATCACAGGTAAATCAATTTGCTCAGCATGAGTAAGCAATATATTGGCTAAGGTAGGGTGATACGTTTTATGATGGAGTAGTAAGCTCAACGTTTGCTTCGCTCGCGTCAGTGCTACATATAACGGTCTATCATGACTATGATCTGCCTGAGCGTTTGAAGATGAGTTTGAGAGTTGATCATCAATGACATAAACATGATCAAACTCCATCCCTTTCGCACTATGATAAGTGATTAATATAACCTGTGTTTTATCATCGTATAGAATAGACTCTATCGCTTGTAATACCTGCTCATAAGTCACATTTTCCATATCTTGAGTGCAACTGATAATTGCTTCCCAAGCTTTATCTAAATGGTTTAAGCCTCGCTTGGCCCGCCAGCATTCCAAAAATTTAGCAACATTACCCTCAATAAAGTCTAAACGTTTCGCGCTCAAATCTTTAAATAGCGCTTGTCCTATAAAGCTATTTATGGGAGTAACTTGCTCATTTTCATTATAGCGCTGACTACTAATATTTAGAGCTTCAAGGTAATGCTGTATGGCATCGAAATATGACCATTTAGGGGCTAGTACGGCTATGGTTTCTGGCGCTGCATTTTTTTGTTCATTACTTGCTAAGCGCTGCTCAATATCAGACGCGATCCATGCTGCCATGTCAACGCCTTTGGTCTGCTGGTAGTAACCATAGCGAATAGGACTACTAGGATAGGGTTTAGTCGCCTTGATGCTATGCTCAGCCTGCTTTAGACGCTCACCACTTGGCAATGTAGTAGCTATAAATTCATTGGCAAGCTCGACTATATTATTAGCACTACGATAGTTATTGAGCAGATAGTATTTTTGCTCAGTATTAACATGGTAGTTGTCTGTAAACTGCTGGATATATTGAATGCTAGCGCCACGAAAGGCGTATAGGTTCTGGTCGTCGTCACCAACCACCATCAAATAGCCGCGCTGCTCAAAGTTATCATCAGTAGCATCACTATCAGCATCTATAGCAATATAGCTATCATCGGTGTCGCTATTATTGTCATCTTGTGTTTGTAGATCTGCTAATAGCCCAATCATTTGATACTGATATTCATCGATATCTTGAAACTCATCGACCATGATGTACTGAAAGTGTTGCGGCCGCTCTTGTAGTTGACTGATGGCCTGCTCAATCATCCACTGATAGCGAGCATTATCACGGCGCTTTTGTAAGTTTTTCTCTTGGTTTAAATGCTCAATGCGCGTGGCAATCTCATCAAGCGCGGCATCGGGTGCGTCTTTTTCACTCAGTCCTGTGATTTGCCGTGCCAGCCCATGGAATGTCTGAATGGTAACATTGATCGCATGATAACTAATCAAAGCCAGTAAGCGCGATCTTAGTTCGGCTACTGCCAAACGGTTATAAGCCAATATCAAAATTTTCTCAGGTTTGATTTCTTCTATCATTAATAGATAAGCGACTCTATGTACCACCACGGTGGTTTTTCCAGATCCTGGACCAGCCAGTACCATGGCCGCACGGCTTGTTTCTTTGATAATTTGTACTTGAGTGTCACTAAAATATTTAGGCAAAATCTCTTTTTCATAATCTTTGATATAAGGTTTATGCACATCGATATCGTTGTTAATATAGGTTTTGATGACTTCCGATAGAGGCTTAGTAAAGTAGTCCTCAATCAACGCTTTTTGGACATCAGCGTCTGCCTGTAACCAAAAGCTCAGCATATGGATGCGAGCGCAGCGATCTTGATAATGGGTTTGCAAATATTGATAGGCGTTTTCATGATACTTTGAAGTGGATTTTCGGTGTTTGCCAATAAAGAAAATAGCATCTTGCGTGTCGTCTAAGCGGCTAAGCTCAATCAGCTCCAAGCGCTGTAATTGCTCAAGTTGGGTTAAGATAGTATCAGGATCGCGCTGTAGCTTCTGGGCTAAAGTATCTAGATTGAATTCTTTACCATCACCATCTTTTTTATCAGGTAGGGCAGGTAGCAAATACTCTTCATATAAAGGTGTCAAATTTTCTACGAGCACTTTTGCATAGCGAACCCAGCTCTCCCAATTGTCTGGCAGATCCTCATCAATTTGCCATAACTTAGTCCTATTTGTAGAGGAGACAAACACTTGGGTTGTACCATGATTGCGCGTTTTCAAGATACCTAGTGCTCGAAACATAGGTAGAATATGACGTTTACTAGATAAATTATGGCGCTGCTGAATCAGCCAGTTGTCGAGTGCTTTGGTATTGAGCTGGGTAGCGCCTTGCATTTCTATCGCTTCAATGCCACTTAGCGCTCCATAGCTGCTATTTAGACATTCCTCTAAAGCAGTAATAATACGGCTTAAGCGATTAAGTTCACCTTTTAAATAGCGGTGTGTATATTTTAGTCGTACACGCACCACAACTTGCCACTGAGCATGACCTTGATTGACCAACTCACGTAGCCCTTTTAATAGTGACTTAACAGAATAGCCAAGCGCCAGTGCCAATTCAGGTAAATGATAGCGAGTCAGGCCAGTATTGTTGTCATTGTTAAAGCCTTCGTCACTGCTATTCTTATCACTAACTATGTTTGTTGTCGCCGTGTTTAAGGTATCATCTGCAAGCTGCTGTAATTGAGCATAGAGCTTAGACATATTGGTATGTTGGCTGGCAGGCGGTTGGCTTGAAAGTTTGATACTGATCCAAGCCGGTTGCTGGTCTTTTTCAGTCAGCAATCCGTAACGCTCGAGCGCCAATAAAGCTACTCTTACTTGGGTATTAAGTTGTTCAGTCTCGTCATCTGGTGCAAGTATAGGCGCTAGTACACTGCTAGGGAACCATTGATCTTGCATGGGTTTACTGAGAGCTGGACGTATGGCTGCCCAACAGTCTCTTAAGGTATTTGTATTTGGTATGCGTGACTCACGCTCTTGGAAAAACAAAGCTTCAATATCTCTTTGACCCCATAGCATATATGCTGCGCCGACCTCGTACGACTTACGTGCTGCACGGCCAATCTCTTGAATATAAGACTCAAGGTTATTCGGCGGCCCGCTATGGATAACGGTATGGATGCCCTCTTTATCAATGCCCATGCCAAAAGCATTGGTACAGACCACTACGTCTAGTTCATCATTTTTAAATTTTTCAAGTACACTCTTTTTCTGCCCCTCATTTAATTTAGAATGATAGGCGGCGGACATTAAGCCTTTTTGGGCGAAATCGTCAGCATATTGATCACAGCCTTTACGGTTACGCAGATAAACTATAGCCACGCCTTTTTCAGGATGTTCTGGATATTGGTTTTCGTACCAAACTTTGCGCTCATTTATAATGTTATAGATATGTGCTTCACGCTCGTCCTTGGTTGCTTCTATAAAATGCGCAGTAATATCGTCACGCCAAATCTTAAGGCTTTCGATAGGGGTGCCATACTGTACCAAAGGTTTATTGTCAGTTAAGGCAGTAAGCTTATTTACCAGTTCACTCTCTAAATCATCTTTGACACGTGTGGAGGCTGTAGCGGTCACTAAGCTTATGGTGGGTGGTAAGAATTCCGACGCGTTACTGCTAATATTTGTTCTAGATGCGTTAGTATGGTCCTGATCAGATATCACTTCTAACATATCAAGCTGAAGTTTACCCTCTTTAATGTCTTTTTGGCGCTCAAGCTGCTTTGTAAAGTGTTCTCGAAGCTCGTCGCTATAACACGCCATCATGTGATCGGCGATACGCAAAAAGTCTGGCCGAAAATCAGTGCCCCATTGGCTAAGCGTATGCGCCTCATCTAATACCCAAAATGCTGGTGGGCGATTTTTGAGTAGTTGACGAATACTATGTGTACGTAGCCGCTCTGGACTCATATAAATAATATCGATATCGCCTTGCCAAATACCGTCTAAAATGTCTTTTTGGGTGTCTATGGACTGCCCTGAAGTTAGATAAGCAATACGATTGGCGTAGTCTGGCAAATCAGTATGTAAGTTGACAACTTGGTCTTCGATTAATGCCTTTAAAGGCGATATCACTACGGTCAGCTGACGTTGGTACCTACTTAATATCAGTGCAGGTAGCTGGAAGGTCAAGCTTTTACCGCCACCTGTTGGTAATATGCCAAGAGGAATGTCTTTATTCATCAGCACTGCTTTGACAATAGACATCTGTCCTTCGCGCAAATGCTCAAATCCAAAAAAGTGATGACACTGTTGATTAATCCAATCTTCACTCGGCTCATGCAAATGCCAAAAAGTATTTTCAGCTTGGCTAAAACTATGTCTGTGGAAAGGATGCTTGATAAGCCATACTGGACGGCGTGCTTGTGGCTTATCAAAATATCTTAGCCAGTTAATAAAGGTGGCTAAACCAAGATGTTGCCATAGTGTTGAGTGCGCTTTGTCATTATTGCTCACATGATTATTGCCCATACAACCCTCTAATAGGTTGATAAGATCAGTTCGATTTCCTGTGGGCAAGTTGTCAAAGATAGCCTCTATATCAAAGATATTGTCTTCATCTATAGCAAAGTAGTTTTGACGGCTGAGCGTATGCAAATGCAAAAGCTGTGGTAATAGCTTGTGCAGTAGTATTTGCATATTGGTAGGTAGGATTTGCCACGCTTGTGTGCAAAGCCCAAATACACAGCGACTTTCTAAGCAGTCAAGGACCGGGTTATTATAATCGACATTGGCTTTGTAGAGCTTAGCTAAGGCGTGGCTAGGCTGGTGCGGAATAAATAGGCAGCTCAGTATTAGTGTATCCCAAGCTTTCGCTTGCCAGCCACGCAGTTTGTCAGAACCGTCAAGCTGGTTTGTTGATAATGTATGTTTATAGCTAGTGGTCGATAATGCGTCGTTTAATAGCGAATATAGGTGAGGTAAATCAAACTCAATTAGATGATGGCCACCTAAAAAATCAGCTTTGTTTAATAGCTCATAAACGACATCTGACTGCTGTCGAAATTGCTGAGCATTAAAGTGCCAATAGTAGTCGTTGATTAAGAAAGCACCATCTATTAATTTCTCATTTTCGGGGTTAATTTCCAAATCAAGCCAGAGAGTTTGTTGTGGGTTCAACTTTGAGAGTAGTTCAGAGGCACTCTGAACGGCTGTCAAATCCTCTATATACTTCGTTGCATTGAGACGTAGAAACTCCGGTAGGCTGTTTGGCTTTGATGTTTGTATATCTACCGGAGATGGAAGTGCGCTACTGATGGGATCAGAGATATTGTTATGACTGTTTTGAGGACTCATCTGCCCAAATATTTTGGAAGGTGAAAAAGAAGTAGGCTGGATAAAATCTGGTAGGTCTGACATGCTTTCAGCTTCTAAGTAGTATGTAAATAAACGAACTATAGTATACAATTTTATTTATCTTAGCCAGAGTCATAGTGGGCGAGCACTTGCAAGTATTATCATCTTCTTAATAAACCCTAATATTAATAACAGTATCTAAGTAAAAATCAAAGCACTAACCCTATACAGTACTAGTACTATATAGGGTTAGTGTTATATTTTTTCGGTTATTAAAAATATACTTACTGTTAATGCTTAATCCGAGAGTCCGAGCGTTAGCTGCGCCCCTAAATGAGCTTTTTGATAATGAATTATTGCATTCAAACTTACATCGGTATCCATCAATCAGATATGTAAAAATATCAATTTTAGTTTATTATTATTCATAACTGATATATTACATACCATTTGCACAAGGACAGATGATGAATTTTGTGGCTATCGACGTAGAAACTGCCAACTCAGACGTTGGCTCTATTTGTCAAATAGGTATGGCGAAATACATAAAAGGTAAGCTGATAGATACCTACTGTAGCTTTATAAGACCACAGTCTAGTTTTAGCCGAACGAATATAGATATTCATGGTATTGATAATAACCGAATAAAAGATGCACCTTCAATATTTGATATCTATGGCAATATTCTTCAATTTATCGGTAATAATGTTGTGGTCAGTTATACCGATTTTGATCAAAGAGCGATAACGAAATGTTTATTAGATCATGATTTGCCACTACCGTCTTGGCAATGGGCAGATGCCTCTGTCATGGTACGCGATACCTGCCAGCGGTTTAGTACATCAGGATATAATCTTGCCAATGTATGTAAAGAATGGCGGTATGCGTTTGATCATCATGATGCACTAGAAGACGCCAAAGCGTGTGGATTTGTGACGACCACCATTCTTAGAGAAAATAATGCTTCAATCAAAAAATGGTTAAATGCTCAGCCATCTCTTCCAAGAAATAGCAATAATAGGACACAGCGCTTCACTCAAAACCGGTCTATAGAAGGTAATGAGCAAGGGCGGTTTTTCGGATTAAACATTTGCTTTACAGGCGAGCTGTCTATAAAACGCGCAGAAATTGCTGATATCGCAGCAAGGCAAGGTTTTCATGTTAAAGCTGGTGTATCTAAAAAGCTCAATTATTTAGTTGTAGGTACACCAGATTTAACATTATTAAATGGACATGATAAAAGCAGTAAACAACGTAAGTCAGAGACGCTGATTGCAGAAGGCATCGACATCGATATTATTACAGAACATGATTTTCTTAAAATGCTCAAACTCTAATCTTGCTATACAGCTTTTTTAGCTAATTCTCTTGGAATGGGTTTTATAGATAATGAAAAACTTTATCGAAAATGTATTGGCGCTATTTAGAGAGAAATATGACGATAAAAAAGATGAGGCGAAAACTCATTTTATAGATTTGCCGCCTGATATAAAGCCGTCTAAAATTGTTGTAGAGACCGAAGTTGATTCAGACGTTGCAAACCATAATAACTTTACTAATCCTAGCACCCAAAATCGTTATGCGAAACAAAGCAAGACGAGTAGGTATCGTGATGAGCATTTAGATGATGTGGGTGAGCTGGCAACCTTTGTTATCTCGTCGAATAAGCAAAAACATGATACTACTTCATCGAATCGCAAACTAGGGCGCTGGGTATCAAGGTATGAGTCTCTAAAGATACAGGGACGTATCATTGATAAGGGCTTTTTTTATTTTGGTGGTAAGCTTGAAACTTTGATTGGGTACGGTACTGAGCCTTCGTTAATAAATGATAGCTTATCGGTCGGTTCGCCAAAGGTTATTTATAACACCTCACACATCTATAGTGATGAGTCACTTGGTTACTGGCCAAGTTATGCAGCTCTATCACCCTCGTGCCGCGGGGCTTATTTGGATTGGTTGGCCTCGGATCGGGCGAATCCTAATACACCAATTGGATATGTTTTCATTTACTTTGGTGGGTTTGAACGCAGAGTGATTGAAGGTATTAGTAACGATAGCGTGTCTGATGATGAGTTCGTTAATATTTATAATGAGGTGTTACGGCTGCATGATATTTATGGCAAACAGTCCTCATTTAGTAACTACTCAGCGAATTTTTTAGAGTTTATGACACTAGTACGCTCGCCACTATTTGAAGAAAAAATACAAACAGCACAGCTCTTACCGCCGCCAGCTAGTAGTCAAAACCTAACCTTTAAAATGCAATTAGCAAAAATGGTAACCTTAAAGTTACCTATTCCTGCTACCTTATCATGGGAATGGCTCATTTTTTCTAATGAATATAATTTCAAAACACCTGCGAGGCGCTGTGAATCAGAGTTCAAAGATCTGTTTGAGATTTTATACCAAAAAGCCTATCCAAATGGATTTATCGTCCCTCCTAATAAAACCAAATTAAAAATTAGCTACCATGCTGCGAGCCAATCAATTGTAAGTGTTGACCTTACCCTCGATGATTTGCAAGACCCAAGCGCCTTAAGATCACCCATTAAAAAACTGATCGCTATTGCCGAACAATGTAACGAGGCTTTGGATGCTTACAGTCGCTATCTAGGGAGAGAGGATAACTCTGCAACAGACATAGACGCCATTATGTTACTGCCAAAAGTGCTTATTCAGCAGCAAGCATATCGAGAAAAATATCCAGTCATACAAAACTTTAAGGCATGGGCAGAATCTGTTACTCAAAACGATGAAGGGCTGACGACAGTTAAAGAGCTATGGAGATATTTGGATGAGCGGTCGTCACATACTATGCCCAAATCATTTGCTAAAAAACATAGTGAGATGATAACCAATTTAGCTGAGTTGGCTGGCTTCGGTGTTGTACCAGATCAGCGTTATCATCAGACCAGTCTTAAACCGGATGAATATGTGGTTTTATTTGATGGTGGTCATAGTCAAGACTTTGAACCGAGTACGTCATTTTACCAAATCAGTTTGGCGCTTAGATTGGGTGCCATGGTTGCAACCATTAATGGCTATGTCGATAAAAGAGAGGTGGATACGCTACTGACGATTATTGAGCAAGACACTCAGCTTACTACTATTGAAAAGGCGTCGCTAAAAGCTTATCTGCTATGGCGCTTAAATAGCCCCTCTAATATGGCGGGTCTAAAAGCAAAGCTTGCAGTACTTGATGAAAAGCACATTAGCTTTATCAGTCGTTTTATCATCTCAGTTGCCTTAGCTAACGGTAATGTAGAGCCAAGTCAAATCAAACAAATTGAAAAGTTATATCAGGCTTTAGGTCTTGATAAAAACTCAGTAGTTAGTGATATTCATCATTTAACCAGTGCTAAAAAGAGCATGCCAACGTTTAGTGATGCGACACAGCAAAAGACGACCAATGACAATAGTATTGGGGCTAATGTCGAAGTCTCAGATCGTAATAGTAAGCCGTTTATTTTTAATACAGAATTATTAGCTGCGTATGAAAGTGAGACAGGCGACGCTAAAGCAATGCTAGCAAGTATATTTGCAGCAGATGATGACGATATGGAAATGGATAATGAATCACTATCAGGTGGGCAAATAAATAATGACACTGAAGCTGATAGGGCTAAAGAATCTGTTGTTAAAGGTTTAGATACTATTCATAGTAAGCTGTATCAGCAGCTTATTAGTAAAGAGGTATGGCAACGAGAAGAAGCTGAAGTGTTATGTGAGTCCTTAAATCTAATGATAAATGGGGCTATCGAGACTATCAATGATTGGTCGTATGATAATGTCGATGCCCCAGTGTTGGAAGCTGAGGATGAGATAGTGATTGACTATGAGATTGTCGAAGAGTTAAAAGTATTGGACTAAATATAAGAATCAGTAAGGATGAATAATGACCAGTAAAAAAATTAGAGCAAAAGAGCGTGATGCTATTATTCAATCATTGAAGGCGGGAGTCACGCCCAAGGTAGGGGTTCAGCATATCCAAGTGGGGCGTATGAATGAGCTCAAAGCGCTCATAAGCGATATTGAGCGCGTCGCTGATGGCGGTTCGGCGTTTCGTCTTATTATTGGTGAATATGGTTCAGGCAAGACCTTTTTTTTAAGTGTGGTAAGGGCGATTACGCTCGAGCGTAAACTGGTCACTGTTAATGCTGATTTGTCGCCCGACAGGCGTATCCAAGCATCGTCAGGACAAGCAAGAAACTTATATTCTGAGCTCATGCGTAATTTGTCTACTCGTAATAAACCAGATGGTAATGGTTTGGCCAGTGTAGTAGAGCGTTTCATTACAGAAGCACGCAAACAAGCAGACAGTACTGATGAGGCTATTAACGAGGTTATCCAGCACAAGCTGGCTGAATTAACAGAATTGGTTGGCGGCTATGATTTTGCCAAGGTTATTGAAGCTTATTGGCAAGGTCACGAAGAAGGTAATGATGAGCTGAAAGTCAATGCGATTAGATGGTTACGTGCAGAGTACTCAACAAAGACCGATGCTAGACGTGATTTAGGCGTACGTACTATTATATCTGATGCCTCTTTTTATGATGCGCTTAAAATAATGAGTTTATTCGTACGGCAGGCAGGCTATCAAGGATTGTTAGTCAATCTTGATGAGATGGTCAACTTGTATAAGCTTAATAGTACACAAGCACGCCAAGCCAATTATGAGCAGATTTTACGTATTCTAAATGACTGCTTACAAGGTACCGCTGAGCATCTGGGTTTTTTATTGGGCGGTACGCCAGAGTTTTTACTCGATCCGCGCAAAGGTTTGTATAGCTATGACGCCTTGCAAACGCGATTAGCAGATAATAGCTTTGCCAAGCGGGCAGGTGTCATTGACTATTCCTCACCTGCATTGCATTTGGCGAGCCTCACACCAGAAGAGTTATATATCTTACTTAAAAACCTGCGTCATGTTTATGCAGGTGGTGATGAAACTGAATATCTAGTACCTGATGAATCCTTACAAGCTTTTTTACAGCATTGTAGTCAAACGATAGGTGATGCTTACTTTAGAACGCCTCGTAATACTATTAAAGCGTTTTTGGATATGTTAGCTGTCATTGACCAAAACCCAGACATTTCATGGGATCAACTTATTGAGTCAGTAACTATTGAATCTGAAATGCCATCCGATATGGATATTGACATGAGTGGTATGGATGAAGAAGACGAGCTTACTGATTTTAGGTTATAGGTCACTAATAATATTAATAAAAAATATGAGAAACTACCTTTGAGAGACGCTCATCTCCAGCTCGACTTCCGTATACAGCGTTGGATATTTAACCAAGGTTGGAGTGGATTGCGCGAAGTGCAGGCTAAGGCGATCGCGCCAATTTTGTCTGGAAAAACCGACGTACTGATTAGTGCGGCGACTGCTGCTGGTAAAACAGAAGCGTTCTTTTTGCCAGCGTGTAGCGCCCTTATCAAGTCATATGATGGCCAAAATGTAGACAGGTATGAAAAAGAGGGTCAGGGCAACGGAGTAGGCATTCTATATATAAGCCCACTAAAAGCGCTAATTAATGATCAATATCGAAGGCTTGAGAGTCTTGCAGATCTGCTCGACATGCAAGTGACGCCATGGCATGGCGATAGTCCACAGAGTAAAAAGAATAAACAAAAGAAGTCACCATCCGGAATTATTTTGATTACGCCTGAGTCGCTTGAATCTTTGTTGGTTCGGGATGCAGGTTGGGTCAAACAAGCCTTTAGTAATCTAAAGTATATTGTTATTGATGAGTTTCATGCTTTTTTAGGTAGTGAGCGTGGTCAGCATTTACTATCACTTTTGACGCGGCTTGAGCATGTCACTGAACGTTTAAATTCACCTATCCCAAGGGTAGCGTTGAGTGCAACGTTGGGAGAACTTAAAAGCGTACCGCAGTCACTAAGACCTAATCAGTCATTGCCTTGCTTCATCATTGAAGAGGATGAAGCAACAGCTAGCATTAAGGTGCAGATAAAAGGTTACATAGAGCCCAGTCAGTTAGCACTTAGATCAAATAATGAACACGTTAATTTTGAAAGTTTTGGCTCTAAAAATTCTCTCTCTAAAGATACTGACTCTGAAAATATGGGTATTCAGCATCCCTATACTGCCGAAGCACAAGTCTGTGCTGACCTATACCGTTTATGTCGTGGCGGTAGCCATCTGGTATTTGCTAATAGCCGCAATCGTACAGAAATGATTGCTACAGAGCTGAGCGAGCTATGTGAGCGTAACATCATGCCCAATGAGTTTTTCCCTCATCATGGCTCACTCTCAAAAGAGCTTAGAGAAAGCTTGGAAACACGACTACAGAAAGAAGCGCTGCCAACCACCGCTATATGTACCATGACCTTAGAGCTAGGAATTGATATTGGTAAGGTTGATACGGTGGTACAAGTGACAGCGCCGCATTCTGTAGCCAGTCTTCGACAACGACTCGGACGCTCAGGTAGGCGTGGTGGTTCAGCCGTACTTAGAATGCTCATTACCGAAAAAGAAATCAGCAAAGATACCAGTCTCATTGATGATCTACGTCTTGAGTTAATACAGTCACTAGCGATGATAAGACTGTTGATTGTCGATAGGTGGTTTGAGCCGGCGGACACTTCGTTATATCACTTCTCAACGCTATTGCATCAAGTACTAGCGACTATCGGTCAATGGGGCGGTATTCGTGCTGACCAGCTTTATATACTGTTATGCAAACAAGGACCTTTTCAAAAAATACAACCGATTCATTTTAAGTCACTGCTTAGCCAGATGGGAAGTGCTCAACTGCTTACCCAACTCGGTAATAATCAATTAGTGTTAGGTATTGTTGGTGAGCGTATTGTTGGTCATTATACTTTTTATGCAGTATTCAAAACCCCAGAAGAATATCGTATTGTGGCGGGTAATAGGACGCTTGGAACGCTACCAATCGAGACTATGTTACTACCTGAGCAGTACATCATTTTTGGCGGTAGACGCTGGCAAGTTAAAGATGTTGATATAGATAAGAAAGTGGTGAATGTTATCTCTGTCAAAGGCGGTGGTAAGCCTCCAGCTTTTGGTAGTGGTAGTATGTCCATACATGACCGAGTACGCCAAGAGATGTATGAGATATTGAATAACGGCGATTATCGTATTGCAGTTGGCGCGCATCATCTAGATTTCGCTGATACAACGGCCAGACACTTATTTGTTAAAAGTATTGATACTTTTAACAAATACGATTTAAGTAATAGATCTATTGTAGATAGAGATGGCAATAGTTACATATTTATGTGGCGTAGCGATAAAATCGTGAATACTTTAAAAATCTTTCTTATGCTAGATGGATTTTTTGTTGAAGCTTATGCAGGTGTTATCCGTATTGATAAGGTTGATTCTATCCAGGTTTCTCAATGTTTACAAAAGCTTGCCAATCAGACGTTGCCCACCGCCACTGAGCTTGCACAAACTGTACCTAACAAGATGATCGAAAAATTCGATGAATACTTACCTGATGATTTGCTCAATATTGGTTACGGTGCCCAAATGTTTGATATCGTTGGATTGAAAGAGTGGTTGGAGCATTTTAAAAATAAACTCAGCTTTTAAGTATGACTCAGAGGTTAAGCTAAAAACTAATCATTTAAAAAAAGTTTGTCCTGAAGGGTCGAAGTATGAATATAAAGACTATAGAAAAAAAGCCACTAGCTATTTGATAAAAATAAGGGAATAGAATGAATTTTTGGCACATGCAGCTGCATGAAGATAATATAAATTGGCAACGTGAAAAAGAAGTTCTCGAAAAAGTTGGCTACATTGGTATGGGTGTTTGGACAGAAACAAACCCTTCTAATCCCCAACAAACGAATTTTGAGCATACAATGAAAATTGGAGACATTGTTGCAATAAGAAGAGGTGCTAAATGGATAGCTCTTATAAGAGTTCTAGGTAAGTATGAACTTCTAAACGATGAGCAAACTACAGAATTAGGTTGGTTTAAGAGAAGACGTCAAGTTGAAATTCTTGATTGGTATCAACCTGATATTTACTCAGTTGAAAAGTGTGGTAATCATCAACCAACTTTAAGTATATGTGCCAGCTCGACAGCAGACACTACGATAAACATTAAAAAATGGTATGAAAAAGTTATGAGTGAAAATCAGATAAATGAGGTATCGGAACTCTTAAAATACAAGCATCAAATCATATTACAAGGACCTCCAGGCACAGGTAAAACCAGATTGGCTAAACTGGTTGCTAAACAGTTAACACAGATTGAACGTAAAGGAACACCTCAAGACATAATTGATAGCTTGGTTAAGAGCTTTGATACACAGTCTAATGAAACGAAGTTAGCTAGAACAAAAAATGATAAATTGCTATCTAGATTCTATGAATCCTTTCCTCAAGATAAATTAAGCAGCCTTTCATTGCCAGAATATGCCATTGGACATGGAGATCAAGATTCACTTTGCTGGTGGTTAGAGGTAGGATTAGAGAGCTTAGGAAGATTTTCTCCAGGATTCTCGAATAACTATCCAATATACTGGAGCAAAAGTAATAATAAATACATGCTTAACAATAAGGTTGCAGGTGCAGCCGATGCTGAATCAGCAATGGAATTAGTTTCAAATGAACTATCAAAGCTAATCCAAAGAACCGATCTTGATAACTCAATCAAGTTTTTTGGCCCATGTTTTACTCTTAAATTGCTGCATAGTTATTTTCCAGATGAATACTTTCCTATTAACAGTGTAGATGCGCTTAATAATGCTCTGAAATTATTGGGTAGCTATAATAAACAAATGGGAACCATTGAAAAAAATATAAAGCTCAAGGATATCTACCTCGATAAAAGACAGTTCAATACTGATCTCACTCTCATCGAATTTGCGAGCATCATTTGGGACAACTTTAATTTAAAAGATGGTGAGGAGTTATCTGAGAATGATGAAGTTATGACTCATGGAGAGTTTGAAATCATTCAATTCCATCCTGCTTATACCTATGAAGACTTCGTGCGAGGAATCGTCGTCAAGACTAATGATTCTGGCAATATCAGCTATGAAGTTGAGAATAAGAATCTCGCCAAGTTTGCAAAAAAAGCTATTGATAACCCTAATGGTAATTACGTTCTTATAATTGACGAGATAAACCGCGCCAACCTACCATCTGTCCTAGGTGAGCTTATTTATGCGCTTGAATATCGTGGTGAGAGCGTTGAATCTATGTATGAGTATGAAAATACACTAGATATTAAACTCCCTAAAAACCTATATATAATAGGCACAATGAATACGGCTGATCGCTCGGTAGGTCACATTGATTACGCCATTCGTAGACGTTTTGCATTTTATGACGTATTGCCATCAAAAAAAGTAATCACATTTCAAAAAGCTACAAAGCTATTCGAATCTATTGAGAAATTATTCAAAGGTGATAATGCTCAAATTTCTTCTGACTTTGATGCTGATGACGTTCAGTTGGGTCATAGCTACTTCTTACCATCTCAAAAGGATATGTCCGAGGAAGATTTCTATAAAGAGCTTTCTATAAAACTGAAATATGAGATTAAACCCATTCTATACGAGTACATAAAGGACGGTGTTTTATTAGATAGCGCTAGAGAGGTAGTCAAAAACCTTCATGTCTAAGCTAATAATGTCAAACCACTTAGAAACTGTGCGCGAACACAAGCAGATAGACTTGGCTTGTGAGAGTTTAGAGGTTTCAGATATATTTTTTCAAGACAATAAGAAAAATGAGCGCTGTATTCAGGTTCTTTATGGCAGAGAAAGTCTTTCGCTTAAAATGTCATATTTTATAGGCGCAGATTGGCTTGTTAAGAATCAACAGGCCATTTATGTTGCACCGAAGATTAATAATAGTGTTCAGGAAGTTGATTACCTTGGCATGCTTCAATCATGTCTTACGCATGGTAGCATTGCTAAGAATACCAAAGACTTATACCACATTAAGCTAAATGAACCTTTTATCGAGATTAATCAGCAGATGGATTTATTAACGCCACTACTGATTATGCAATTTCTTCAAACTCTAAAAATCTTGGTAAAGAAAGGCTTAAAACAATCGTATTATAAAGTCGAGCGTAATCTTAATGGCAGAGTTAAAGGTAAAGTCTTAATTACTCAAAACATTAAAAAGAATATAGTTCGAAATAAAGTTACGAACACCTTTTGTAGTTACGAAGAGTTTGGCTTTGATAGCATTGAGAATAGAGCTTTAAAGCATACGCTAAGCTTTGTTAGGCGTTATTTGTCTCAATACCCAGAATATCTTGGATCAATAAAATCTTTAATTGACTATTGCACACCTGCTTTCGAGAGAGTTAGTGATGAAGTCAATTTACATGAGCTTAAAGCAGTCAAGCGTAACTCTTTTTATAAAGAGTATCAGGAAGCGTTAAGGCTCTCTAAGATTATTCTTAAGCGCTTTGGTTATCATATCAGTGAAATCGACCAGAATACCGTTGAAAAGATATCAGTACCGCCGTTCTGGATTGATATGTCAAAGCTCTTTGAATTGTATATATTGGGGCTTCTGAAAGATAAATATGGAGATAAGATACTTTTTCAAGCAAAAGGTAGCTACGGGTACCCAGACTATTTACTAATAGATGACATGCAACCGCTTATTATAGATGCCAAATACAGACCAACTTATCAACAAGACGGGCTTCTAAGCTATATCATTGATGATATTAGACAGATAAGCGGTTATGCAAGAGATGTGGGTATATTAGATAAGCTAGGCTACCATACGGTAGAGGAGCAGTCATCAAAGGTTGTTAGTTGCGTTGTTATCTACACTGATCAAGATGAGGACGATAAGCTGCCAAACAGCTTAACCGCTGGCAAATCGATTGAAGGCTTTACTAAGTTCTATAAGGTGCCAATCTCTGTTCCTGTTCTTAAAAATCAAACAGCTGAATAAGCTCTATCAAACGGGATCGTTTGCCATAACTAACTTTTAACAACATTGGTAACGAAATGGTCACCGTTTGGTCACCGAGCACTGGTCACCGATTTTCAAAAGGCAGAGTGCATGCAAGCAGACTTATAGAAAGTACATTATTAAAGAGTAGAGCATTTCGTAAAGGTCAACATAGGTAAAACATCCAACCCTTATAAACACAGGCTTCTAGAATAACTTCAGGCACAAAAAAACCTCAAACAATCTAATGTTTGAGGCGAAACTTGCTTAAACTTAACAGTTTAAATTCGTTTTAAATATGGCGCAGCGGACGGGACTCGAACCCGCGACCCCCGGCGTGACAGGCTAGTAGTCTAACCAAGTAGTGGACTGATACTGATTATTTACTAAAATAATGGTGGGTGATGACGGGTTTCGAACTACTGACATCCTGCGTGTAAATCAGACACTATAATAACTGCGCTAATTAAATATTACTGTAAGTGCTGTTGTATATAAGAAGAATAATTTAGGACAGGCAGTCTCAAGAACTCGTATTTGATGATGCTCTACTAACTTGATATAGATATTTTTGATAGCATCAGTGCTAATTTTATTAGGATGAGCTACTGTATTTTTAAAGGATTGTTATAGCGCCCATGGCAGAATTCCAGCTCAACTTTTTAAGACGTATTCAGTGGCTACTTGAATCTAGCTCATATACCTCGACCTATAAATTTGCCTTATTGATGGCAATGGTTAATCTGTCTATAGAGTCTGGAATTAATGATGATAGTGAGCACAGTATTTCTTATGAGCAGTTAGCAGAGCAATTTATACAGCTTTACTGGACACAAGCATTACCATACTCAGATCAAAGTAGTGATTCTGTACTAAGACAAAGCAGTACAACAGGGCAGGCTAGTGTTATTAATAGCATTCTAGATTTGCAGCATAAAACTAAGACAACCAGTTTAGCTATAGCTCACACACAAAATATCAAACTATGGCAATCCACTATCAAAGATATTTCCTCGACTATCAAAAAGTACCCCGCAAGATATCTGCAAAGTGCGGAGGATAAAGTTAGTCGTGAGTTCTTATATGTTTATGACTCAAAATCAAAGGTAATAACTTTAAATCCTGGTATTGCATACTGTTTTACACGCTTTAGTAAAATAATTAACAAGCTATGCCAGCAATACTGGACAGAGTTCGTACGTAAGAACAGTCGTAACCAAATACATTTTAGTGATGATATTGATTTGCAGCAGTTCTTGTTCAATCAATCGCGCCAAAGTCTAAAAGTATTAATACCTATACTGATTGATACTCAGCAGGGACAGTGCTTCTATTGTCATAAACCCTTGGTAAACAATATCGAAGTTGATCACTTTATTCCTTGGTCGAAATATCCAATTGATACGACTCATAATTTCGTACTTACGGATCATAGCTGCAATAATAGTAAGCGTGATTATCTGGCTGAAGAGCTATTTTATGAAAAGTGGTTAGAACGTAATCAAAAACACGGTCATACGATTGAAAGGGAAGCGAAGTTGATAGGTTTTACGACCAATCAACTTCGCTCTGAAACAATCAGCCAGTGGGCTTATCAAATAGCGGTGGAACATGAAGATTTAGTCTGGTCACCAGAATCAAGTATAAAACTACGAACTATTAACCCTAGTTTACTGCCTAGGCTTAGGGGCTGATAAGTAAACTTATTATTATCTACTGGACTAAAATGAAGACTATAGAAGTTGTTGCCGCCATTGTTGTTAATGATGGGAAAATACTGTGCGCTCAACGTAGCAAAAATAAGCTGGATTATCTTTCTGAGAAATTTGAGTTCCCAGGAGGTAAGTTGGAAAGTGATGAAACGCTAGAACAGGCATTAGCTCGTGAGATAAGGGAAGAGCTTAATATGTCAATTAGTGTCGACCGCCTATTACTAACAGTTGAGCATGTGTATCCAGACTTCAAAATTATTATGCACAGCTTCATTTGTTATACGCACAGCCGTGTTTTGTTATTGAATGAACACTTACAAGTACTTTGGTTAGGTATAAACGAGCTTGATTCGCTGGATTGGGCTGCTGCTGATCTTCCAATTGTAGACCAGCTAAAGGCTACTATGTAATGAGCAATAAAATTCAAGAGTTACAAAATGCGCTGATCTCTGGCTTTATAGATCATACGCGAGCTTCGAAGCATACTTTTAAACCAGAATTACTAGTTAATGATGGTCAAGGCAGAAAGGTTCTAACTTCAATTAATACACATTTGCAATTCTGCGATAAGTTTTGGTTCTCTGTTGCATTTGTCACAACCAGTGGTATCGCTTGTCTAAAGCAAGAGTTGATGGAACTTGAAAGAAAAGAGATTCCTGGACGTATACTTGTTTCGCAGTACCTCAATTTCACCCAACCAGAAGCATTACGTGAACTACTGAAGTTTAAAAATTTAGATGTGCGAATTGCAACAGATTCTAATTTCCATGCGAAAGGATATCTATTTAGCTCATCCGATATCCATCATTTAATTATTGGCAGCAGCAACCTAACAGCGAATGCTTTGACATCAAATAAAGAATGGAATTTGAAAGTAAGCTCTAGCAATATTGGCTCTCTTTCTCAACAAGCCATACGTGAATTTACGCAAGAGTTCGACTCTGCATTGCCTGTAACATCCGACTTTATTGAGCGTTACGAACTAATATACCAGCAAGCCAAGGTACTCTCTCAGCAAATAAAACAAGAGCACAGTCAGGAGTATGAAAACTCTATTGAACCAAATAAAATGCAGCAAGAAGCACTGGGAAACCTGACAGCGTTGCGTGCAGAAGGTAAGAAAAAAGCATTATTAATTTCTGCTACTGGGACCGGGAAGACATACCTGTCTACTTTTGATGCACTGAATGTCAATCCTAAACGCTTACTGTTTGTCGTTCATCGCGCAAACATAGCTAAGAAAGCTTTACAGACCTATCAATCCATTTTTAAAAATGACAAAACATTTGGTTTATATAGTGGTCAATCAATGGACTCTGAGAGTGATTATATATTCTCAACCATACAAACTCTCTCTAGAGAAAATCATTTAGCAAAATTTTCTCCCGATGCATTTGATTATATTGTCATTGATGAGACTCATCGTGCTAGCGCCTCATCGTATCAAAAAATATTGGATCACTTTACCCCTAAGTTTCTTCTAGGCATGACGGCAACTCCAGAGCGGACCGATGATAGCGATGTATTTGAGATTTTTGATCATAACATTGCCTATGAAATTCGCTTACAGAAAGCATTAGAGATGGATATCTTAGCGCCGTTTCATTATTACGGTGTGACAGACCTAAGTATTGATGGCGAATCTATAGATGACACTTCAATGCTCAATCTGCTTATCAGAGAAGATCGTGTTAAGCACATCCTTCACTATATCGATCGCTATGGCTGTGACAATGGTGATGTTCGCGGCCTTGTGTTCTGCTCTAATATTCAAGAATGTAAGGCTTTGGCTGATATCTTTAATAGGCATGGTTTACCATCTATTGCATTGACTGGAGAGAACTCAGAAGAACAACGTGACCTTGCAATAGAACGTTTGGAATCCTGTAATCCAGTAGATAAGCTTAATTATATTTTTTCTGTTGGTATTTTTAATGAAGGAATCGACATTCCTTGTATCAATCAGATTGTAATGCTGCGTCCAACAGAGTCGGCAATCATTTTCGTTCAGCAGCTAGGTCGAGGTCTAAGAAAGGCACAAGATAAAGACTATCTTACCGTCATCGACTTTATTGGTAACTATAAAAACAATTTCATGGTACCTATTGCCTTATATGGTGATGAATCCTATAACAAGGATACACTGCGTCGCTTATTAGCTAGAGAAAGTTGTTTCATTCCAGGCTCGTCCACAGTAAGTTTTGACAGAGTTGCAAAAGAGCGTATCTATCAAGCGATTGATATTGCGAATCTACAAACCAAAAAAGATCTACTGAAAGACTATAACTTACTTAAATATAAGTTAGGTTACGCACCTATGATGATGGACTTTATTCATCATGGTTCCCGCGATCCTTTCTCATATGTGGAGTATGCCAAATCTTTTTATCATTTTGCCAAACAGCAAGAAAAAGATACCTTACCGGCTTTAAATGATAACGAACTAAAACTAATTAGCACCTTTTCAAAAGACATTAATAACAGCAAGCGTATTGAAGAAAGTTTGGTGTTACGTGCTCTTCTTGCAGACGAAGTGATTACGGTTGATGCTTTGGCATTGACTATAAAAGAGCGATACGGTTATAAGATGAACTCTGAAGTTGTATCGTCAGTGATTAACAACCTCAACTTAGGCTTTGTGACCGAAAAACATGAAAAAGAACTAAAACCTGTAGGTGAAATTTATGGTTTTAATGTGGTTGAATTAGAAGAGGGTACGTTCTGTTGGCATCCTGACTTCTTAGTTTATTTAGCCAACGATACATTCGTACAGTTTCTAATAGATAATACAGATTATGCTATTCATCAATTTAGTGAGCAGTTCAAGCTGTCTGACTTTATCGATGGTTTTCAGTTATATCGCAAGTATTCACGTAAAGATGTTTTTAGGATTTTAAACAAGTCAGTTAATCCTCTCGCTCAGAACGTTGGTGGGTATATGGTTAGCCAAGATAAAACCAATTGTCCTATCTTTGTGAACTATCATAAATCTGAGGACATCGCTGACACTATAAAATATGAAGATGACTTCATTAATGAGTCTGTATTTAGTTGGATGTTTAAATCGAGACGAACGTTAAACAGTCCGGAAGTACAGTTATTTAAAGCTCATAATAGTGGATTTCGTATTCCTTTATTTATTAAGAAGCACAATGACGAAGGAAGTGACTTTTATTATATGGGCGACATGTCACCGAGAGCTGAAAGCTTTGAACAAACCACTATCTCTGGCGTGTCTGTGGTGAAAGTCGAGTTTGATATGCATACAGAGGTTCGAAGTGATATCTATAAGTACTTAATTGATGAGTAGAAAAGTAAGGTTTATCGCTTGAAATTTTTGGTGATTTTGAATAGATTATTCTAATCTGCTAAGCCTATTCTACAATAAGCTTAGCTGCCTAGATTTTTTTAGTGATAACGAGTGTATAAGTAATTTTATACTAACCCTAACGCCTGCTCACATGCTTCAGCTAAATAAGGGTCAACCGTATCCTGTTTCAGTAGCCACTTTAGATATCCAGCTCCATCTGAATGAGTGGCTAAATCTGCAATAGCCTCACCCTTATGTTTACCAAAACTTAGATGTGTAGGTATACGAGCTATTTGACTAAACTCATATAAGCTTTCCATATTACTTATCTCATGACCTTGACTATTAGCCAAATCAATCAGACTACCAAGTACCAGCTGAGTAAAGTAAACATCAGCAATGGCAGCATGTGCATGCCTTGCTTGAACGCGGGCTATATCTCGATGAAAGTGATAGAGAAGAGATACCAACTTATGGCTCCCTAGTGTGGGAAGAAGGAAGTTAGCCATAGCATTGCTACATATCAACTTAGGCGTATGAGATACGCCTGCATTTTTGAGAACTGCCATATCAAAATCAATATTGTGACCAATCAAGTACTCAACATTGTTAGGCAGTCTGAAGTCTGTATGAGGTGGCTCATCTGCCACATCATCATCACATATATGTGATATCGCCATAGATCCCAAGCTGACTTCTTTCAAAGGGTTAAAACGCTTAGCTCTTGGGTCTTGTAGTACATCTACCTTGCTGTTATTAATCTCAACAATAGAGCAGCTGCCTCAGTCATGTGTGGCTCAACAAGCCCTGTTGCTTCGGTGTCTAGTATGTACGTAGTCATAATTAGTTTTGATAAATATTAGAATTTTAGCAGTCTGTTATAAGCGGTTCTATTGTATTAGTCTATTTTAGATGGTCTATTAGTAGGTTTAAAGAGTGAGATAAATGGTTCCGTTGGGGGTATGCTTTTGGATACATATATGTGAAATGGGAGAAAGCATGAATTAACCCATAAATTAGTTGCCTACAATCAGATATAAGTAAACAAAGTTTCTATTCGTACTTGTAAAAGTATATATAACCCTCATTACGTTAATAATTATATTTTAACACTTAAAGAAATAAATGAGTAACTAAAGTATGCTAACAAATAGCTGTATTCTTTTGGCAGGTAGTATTTCTAATTCCACAGACGATGCTAAAATAGACAAAGCACATACCTTTATTGATGCTTTGGTCAAAGAAGTGATAGATGCTGATGGATGTTTTGTTGCCTACTGCTCTGCAGAGCCAGTTAATGCAAATCAAAAGCCATTATTGTTTGATTGGACAGTTTTACGAGCTATCAATCGCCTTATTCCAGATGAAAGTACAAAGGTACGTTTAAAAATTATTGCATCACGTGAACGGGTGCAAAATAGAATGAGCAAAGAGCAACGCCAGATTTTTAATGGATTGATAGCTCGCGGTATTGCAGAGCATATAACGCTAGAGGAAGATATTCTGACAGGGAGCAATGTTGGAACTGAGCAAATTGAGCATGCAACTGCAATGATAACTTTGGGTGGAGGTAAGGGTGTACTAGATCGTGCACACAAGATGACTAAGCAATCGTTACCCGTATTACCACTTGACTTACAGCTGGGAGCAAATAAAGAGGATGGGGATGGTGCGCTAAAAGTTCTTGAAAAGTTTCATAGTGATCCTTTGAAGTATATGCCGAATACTGGTGGTGAAGTAGTCAAGATACTCCCTTCACTTTCTTTAGAAGATTCGGTATTAGATTTTACAAAAATTGCTAAGCGAATAGTAAATACTTTTTACGAAGAGGAGTTAGCTAGGGTCGCTGCCTTACCTCCAGACATCCTCATTCTAACAGCTTTACCAGTTGAACTGGCAGCAGCGAAACAGGCTTTTGGGATTGCTGAAGATATACAACATACAACTACAGATATAGGTGTACATTTTTGGAAGGCACCAGTGATTCGCTCTAACGGTGAAACAGCGCATTGTGCAATCGCATGTTTTGGAGGCCCAGGAAATGTTGATGCCTCGTCAATTACATCAGCTTTACTTAGTGAGTTGAAACCTAGTAATGTAATTATGTTAGGTATCGGGGCAGGGATGCGGGATAAATGTGCATTAGGAGAGGTCATTATAGCTGAACGAGTTGTTGCATACGAAGGTGCAGCTTTTATTGAAGGGGGAAAAGTTGAGGCTCGTCCTGAAAGTACTAGATTAGGCTTAAGGTCTAGGCAGGATATTAGTTCATATTTATCCAATGAAGAGCTATTGAGAAATAGACTTTCTGACATCTATAAGATTTTAAATATTACTTTCCCAGAGCAGGTAGGAACTAATCCAGTAGCTAAAGATTTCTTACCAAAAACATCTACTGTCGGAAGCGGTGAGAAGCTTATGCGTGATCCTGAGAAGTTTAAGAGCTTACGAGAGCTCAATGGAAAAACAGAAGTAGTAGATATGGAAGGTGCTGGTGTATTTGCAGCATGCGCTAATCATGAGAAACCTATAATGATGTTTCGCGGTATTAGTGACTTCGGTGACTCTACTAAGAATAACAAATTTCATATGCTAGCAGCAAAAGCAGCAGCAGCGGTTACTGTTGATTACATTGCAAATGGTCTAACTTTATACAGCTGAAAACAACAAATCGTTCCATTCATAAAAAGAGGAAGAGTAATGCCGTTGACAAATGCAAGTTTACAATATTACGACAGTAACGTTCTGCGTCTGTCCACTGCTAAGAGAACCGAATATCATTCCCAAGTTGACAACCTAATATCTGAATTGCGTAAGCATATTATAGATCAATCTGATTTAAAAATTACTAAAGTAGTAAAAGCAGGCTCGTTTGCGAAATATACGATTTTGAATAAGACTAGTGAGGATTCAATCGACGTCGACGTGGTGTTCTATATTAGTAACCAGAATATAGATAGTGAAACGCTTGAAAGTTTGAATGATCTTATTTATGAACTTTTAACAAAAATTTATCCATCTAAAGCGATTGATGACTTCAAAATCCAGAGGCGTGCAGCAACAGTAAGTTTTATCAAAAGTGGTCTTGATGTTGATGTAGTGCCAGTTATTCAAGATAAAGACAATTTAGATTATGGTTGGCAACATGATATCAGGACAGGAGAGAGAAATCTTACCTGTGCTCCCTGCCATATTAACTTTGTACAAGACCAAAAAAATAAAGATAAACATTATCGTACTCTTGTGAGAATGGCTAAGCGTTGGAAAAATCGTGCGCAACCTAAAGGTTTAAAATCTTTCCATATTGAGCTTATTCTAGCATTTTTGCAGAATCGTGATGGTCCGACACAGAGTATTGAAAAGCGTTTCTGTGATTTCCTACTGTATATTGCTCAAACCAAATTAAATGATCGTATCGATTTCCCAGAAAACGACTCTAAAATTCAGAAGTACTTTTCAGGCCCAGTGGTGATTGTTGACCCAGCTAATCACGAAAATAATGTTGCATCACGTATAACTGAGGATGAAAAAGAAAAAATTGCAGAATTAGCTTTAAAAGCTTGGGAAACTGCCACTTACGCATCTGTTGAGAATGATGAAGACGTTTGGAAAGAAATTTTTGGTAATAAATTTAAGATCAAGGATCAATAAATGAGTTCATCTTATTCGAGTACAACTACCAGCACATATACTGTCGCCGATGTCGAAAAAGTTGTGCGAAGTATCAAAGCTGATTTGATAATGATTGCAGGAAGCACGAGAGCCCTGACCGTAGACAAGGCTGAAGAATATGCTCATGATATCGAATTATTAGCAAAAAATAACTATCTAGCTAAGGTTGATGTAACACTCGTATCCGCTTTAGGGTCAGAGATAAACGCTGCAATATATGAGTTCCAGAATGAAGATGCATTTGGTACAGGAAGACCTGGTGGTGTAATGTGGCCATCTACGCCTGGTGGTAGTATCCGAGTTATCTTATCTTACACAGACAAATATCGAATGGAAAAAGAGAAGGCCAGTAAACTTTTCTTAAAAATGAATTGGCAACCATCGTATGTGGATACTAGCCATAGTCATCTAACTTCATCGGGAAGTCGTGGTTATAGCAGTAATGGGTTTGGAGCAGATAGGAGTGATTTTTCATGAGTAGTTCAACAGTTTTTGAAGTTAAGACAGATTTACCTACTAAAAACTTGGATTTGCAAGCTGAAAAGCTCCTAGGGTTCGAGGGTAGATATCAGCGTATTAAAAAGCAATTACAGATGCTACTTCAACCAGAAAATTTAGAGTCATGGAGTAATGTTCATCATAAGAAAAAACTAGCTATTCTCGGATTATTATCTGATCAATATCCTTTAGCCATTTTTCATGGTGACGTAGGTACTGGTAAAACAGCGAATGCTGAGGCCATAGCAAATCGTCTTGCTCGTGACGCTAGAATCGAAGACGCTATACTCTTTAAATTGAGTAATAAAGTGCGAGGAACAGGTAGAGTAGGAGAAATGGGTACACTTATTTCGCAAGCATTTGATGAAATTACTAGGTCAATTGGTACTGGTAATGGACGAGCTTTTCTGATAATAGATGAAGGCGACTCTCTAGGTGCATCAAGAAGTCAGGATCAAAGCCATCATGAAGATAAAGTTGGTGTAAATACAATGATTCAAGCTATCGATGAGCTGCGTAAACACGGTGGAAGAATATTAGTGATTTTATGTACAAATCGCTTAAACGCATTAGATGCTGCTTTACGTCGCCGTGCTTTAATAGTTGAAGAGTTTACTCGTCCTTCTGAACAGGAGCTTTATGAGTTATTCTCCAAAGACTTATCCGATTTAAATATCTCAGAGAGTGAGATAACTAAACTAGTTGAAGCAACTATGGCAAAAGACAACAAGCTAGGATGGACATATTCTGATGTTCGCACTCGTCTCTACCCAGCTGCCATTGCTTTAGCTTTTCCTGATTCGCCGCTAACAGTAGAACATTTATATGAGTCAGCTATTAATATGCAGCCCTCACCAGTGATGCATGGATGACACTTAAGTTGCTAACCGGAGTACCGCCATGAGTAAAAAAAAGGAAGTCTTCATTTCTGTCGATATAGAAACAGCAGGTCCTATTGTTAGTGAGCATAGTATGATGACGATAGGAGCTTGCTTAGTATATAACCCTGAAATTGAGTTCTCAGTAATGCTTAAGCCAATTAGTAATAAATCAGTTGCAGAGGCATTGGAAGTTACTGGCTTAACCTTGGAACAGACATCTAAAGATGGCATAACACCCGCTAAAGCAATGTTGCAATTTAATGAGTGGATTTCGAAAAATGTGCAAGAAGACTATAGGCCTGTCTTTATAGGTCTTAATGCAGCATTTGACTGGTCTTTCGTAAACTATTATTTTTTAAAGTATCTCAATAAGAATCCATTCGGTATCAGCGCATTGGATATTAAGGCTCTTTTTATGGGTGCAACTGGGAGTAGCTGGTACGATACGAAATCAAGCTCAATGGACAAGTATTTATATCCTACACTACAAGGAGATCATGATGCTTTGCATGATGCCAAATACCAAGCTGAATTGTTTCGACTGATTTATGACTTAAGTTTAAATAAGTAGTTTTTTTCTTGAATTTTGAAATACTTAAGGCAGAATAGTTTACATGGCTAACAATTTTAATTCTGAACAACTAGTTGAGCATGCTTGGAAATACTTTATATTGCATTCGACTCAAAGAATGACTTTGTTCAATTATTTCCTTTTTATTATGGCTGCATTAGGAGCTGGATTAGGGGCAATATTACAGGCCTCAAACAAACTTGAATATATGGGAGTTTATTTGAGCTTTTTTGTGGTGATTGTATCGATTATTTTTTGGAAGCTAGATCAAAGAACATCATTTTTAATTAAACAATCAGAAAATGTTCTTGTAGACCTAGAGGTACGTTTAGGAAATGGTATAGGAATTTTCTGTAATGAAGAAAACAATCTATCAGAGCAAAATTCAAATAGGTTTTCACTCAATAAGATAATCACATACGGAAAAATATTTCGTTTTACATTTTTCATTACAGGAACGGTTGGTGTAATGGGAATAATTATGTTTGTATTAAAAATACTTGAGTGTACGCCTGCATCTTGATGTTGGCTCTGGTAATACGAGAGTATTCTAGATTCTTATACTAAAGTTAGACTGTGTTCAATAGATGCTTCACATGAAAAAGCCAGACAACTTAAGCTGTCTGGCTTTTTTGACGATTAATACTCATTTATTTTCTTTATCTATCCGCCATAAAGCATGCTCACATATTGCGCATAACCAACCGTCTTTTGCGCGCATATAAGGAATATCAGCAGGTACTTCAATTGGACAAGCATAACCGCAGTACTCACATACCACATCGTCCAAGTATGCATAACACTGAGCGACTGTCTCAAAGAATACTTGAGGGCTGACCTCATACTTCTCACAAAGCATCTTCACATGTTTAATAAAGCCGCTTTTATTATCGTATGCCCAGTAATCCTCACATATTTCGATATCATATGGACTCTGCATCATATTCGGCTGAAGTTTTACGCTCATTATACTCTCCTCAGTAGCTGCCATAGTCAGAGTGCGGTAGTAGCTCATAAAGCTCGCTTTGAAGCTGACTGCGCATATCTTCTATAAAGTACCCATCCTGAGCATCCAAGCGCTTCTGCACCCACACACGCATCGCCATATCGTTATTAAAACACTGCTTCACTCCTAAGAAGCGTGCTAAATTATGACCAAAGGAGATAGACAGATCACGTATCAATGCATTAGCGATAAGGTTTGCATCTGCGCTGATCGTACCGTCAGGTCTAAACTCACCAAATAGCTGCTCATAATTGATGATTTTCATTGTGACTTCTCCTTGTCAGTTTGTGCATTTGTGATTAGTCCTTTAGTGTCAGAGCTATTCGATGCGCTGGTTAGCTTCTCCTTGCTCGCCAGTAGCAAATTATCCATTGCTGAACCATCTTGACGGGTAATATCAGGTACATAACGGCTGTATACCCGAAACAGCATCTCCGTACTGCTATGACCCATCTGACGAGCTATCCACTCGGGATTCTCACCAGCAGCGAGCCAAAGCGTCGCTGCGGTATGCCGAGTCTGATAAGCACGCCTGTGCTTAAGTCCGAGTAGGGCAAGTGTGGGTTTCCATACCCGTCTATTCACATTACGATACTCCATTGGATTGCCTTGTGAATTGCAAAACACAAACTCTGACTTGCCAAAGGTGCGAGCCTTCTGGTCTTGCAGTGCGTCATACACTAACTGTGACATCGCAATATCACGTTGTGAGCCTAATGTCTTAGTCGGACCCATCTCCCCGTTTACCAATGCCCCTCTGATACTGATTTCACGCCGATCAAAGTTAATACAGTCCCACTTAAGCCCATCAATCTCACTGGTACGCATCCCTGTAAAAAAGCGGATAGTGTAGTAGGGTCTATAATCAGCACGTACATGCTTTAAAATCAGCCATACCTCACTCAATGTAAACGGGTTTACATCCGGACGAGCTTGTTTGAGATTCTTAATATTTTTATAAGGCATCTCAAACTCATGGCGATCTGATGCTTCTTCTAGTATCATACGAAGAAGTATCATGATCTGGTTGATCCGTGCTACTGACAGACTTGACTGACCATCTTTACCGTAACAAACTTTGGCGAGGGAGCTACGGAAGGTCAGCAAGTCTGATTTTTTTATGGCATGTACCGCTTTACCACCAAACTCAGGTAATAAATACTTATTCAAAATAATCTTTATTTTTTGCCGATAGCTCGGTCGCCATTCAATCTTCCTCTCCTCAAAAAATGTTTCCGAAAACTCCTTAAAGGTCGGATTACGACTGATACAAGCTTCGGCTCTATCAGCCAATGCCGTCATCTCCTGGGCTCGTTCACTCTTTGGGAAGTAAGCAGCATAGTCAAAGATGCCTAAAGTTATTTCTGCTTCCATTTTTTTCATGACTTGCGCTAATTTTTTACGATTAGCTGGGTTGTCTTCTAAACTGGTCTTTTCTCGACAGCGCTTACCTAAGTAGCGGAAGTCAACGACCAGCTTACCAAACCGTCCTCGCATAGTAGCCATAGTAAATCTCCTTATTTTTTTATTGAAGTGCCATACCGTTGATAGCGCTCATAACCGGCTTGCACATGTCTTCCTCGATACGCTCCCATACGTACAAAATCTTACGACCACCAAAAGGGCGTATGTAGTGAATGTTTTCAATCAAAACGGTATCTTTCATTTGATTGCGGATAGTACGTGCGTCGTACTTGATACGTTCGGCTAACTCATCGGTTGTTAAATAAGTATTACTCATGGTGTTTACCTCTTTTCAGTTATTAAGTCATTGCATTAAGTGATAGAATAAAAATTATTTTATCAACCTGTAAAAATGCATCTTGAAGGAATCAGTTATAATTTACCCGCTTAAAGGTAATTAGTAACCGATTTGTGTAATATATTACCTTTTTACTGCAATGTAAAGCATTTTTACCCGAAAAGAGGTAATTTTATGATCGTGTCTAAACTTCCTGTTATTTTGGCAGAGAAAAAATTGCGTGTAGCAGATGTTGTAAGAGCAACAGGCATGAGTAAATCAACACTTCATAAACTATATAATGAAGAGTCATCAAGAATTGATTTCAATACTATTGATCAGCTATGTGAGTTCTTAGACGTGCAGGTGGGTGACTTGTTTATCTATAAGCCAAATACTAAAAATGTTAGTGACGAGTTTTGAAGACCTACAAAAATGGAGGTAGATGCATAGAGAAGCAGCAATACAGCCTTATATACAAGGCGCTTCAAAGTATAAAATTAAGGTTGGGGTTATTTTTTATATTTACTTTTTCATGATTTGGTCACGTTTTGGTCACGCTATGAGCTAATTGTAAAAAAGCAGTGGAAAAGGAAAAGCGATACTAAGAAAATATTCTTTAGCATCGCTTCTTATAAAGGTAGGAATAGTAAGTTGGGGTCAATTACAAAATCAGTATCTATAGCGTGGGCACGAAATGGTCACGTTTTGGTCACGGTGCTGATTTTTGAGCTTTTAATATGTTAGATGAACTTAGCAATTAGACTGAATAGCTAATACTGAAAAACGCTACAGACCTTGAAAAATGGACAAAAAAAAGCCTCACTGTTAAGTGAGGCTTTTTAAGTATTTGGAGCGGGAAAAGAGATTCGAACTCTCGACCCCAACCTTGGCAAGGTTATGCTCTACCACTGAGCTATTCCCGCTAATTATCAATTAACTATCGTCAGTTGATGAAGGCGTATTATACGCAGTTTTTTTTAGGTGTCAACACCTATGACGAAAAAAATTAAAGTTATTAAAATAGGCGTGTCTTCTGGCCATAGATATATGTTATAACGGTTTATTATAATATGTATTCCAAAAGCTTTGTAGTACATAAATAAGCTGGGACGCACTTTATAATTTAATCGTAATCACATTCACAATTATCAATACTTACAAAGATAAGTCATAAGGATAAAAAATGAGTCAACAATATACCATCGCTGATTATTTGTTTGATCGTGTCGCAGAAGCGGGTGCATCTGAGATATTTGGCGTACCTGGTGATTTTAACTTAACTTTTTTGGATAACGTTCTCGCCTCTGATAAATTGCGCTGGGTAGGTAATACTAATGAGCTAAATGCTGGCTATGCGGCCGATGGCTATGCACGTGAGCGTGGGTTCGCCGCTATGGTGACGACTTTTGGCGTAGGTGAGCTGTCAGCGATCAACGCGACCGCAGGTTCTTTTGCTGAGTACGCACCGGTATTGCATATCGTCGGTGCACCAAGCACAGCGCTACAAGACTCAAAGCGCCGTATTCATCATTCGCTTGGTGATGGTGTATTCAATCATTTTATTAAGATGGTCGAGCCTGTAACGGTAGCCCGTGCGCAGCTCACCCCTGAGAACGCTGCCTCAGAAATTGATAGAGTGATTCGCTTAATACTTAAAAAGCATCGCCCAGGTTACTTACTATTATCACCAGACGTCGCGCGTCAGCCTATCTACCCACCAACGACCAAGTTGATCGATAGCCAAGAAGACATTACTAGCCAAGCGGCATTATCAGATTTTAAGCAAGCACTAACCGAGTTTTTGCCAAACAAGACCACGACACTAATGGCAGATTTGATGGTGCATCGTTTGGGGTTACAGCCACAGCTCAAAGCATTGATCGCTGATACAGATATTCCTTATACCACGCTATCTTGGGGCAAGACGCTGCTTGATGAAAATAGTGATCGTTGGGCAGGCACTTATGCGGGTGTTGCTTCGCGTCCAATTGTCAAAGATGCGGTAGAAAACTGCGAATGCCTTATCAAAGTAGGGGTGCAATATACTGACACTACTACCGCAGGGTTTAGCCAAGATATCAATGAAGATGTGGTCGTAGACTTGCACTATGAGCGTGCCTCTATCAGTGGTAAGAACTTTGCACCGATTGCGTTAAAAGATGCGTTGCAAGCCCTGCATGAAGTGATGACCTCTGGCATTAACATCGTGCCAAAACCTTTCTGTGAAGAAGTTAAGCCGCACGAACAAAAAGGTAAAGACAGTGAGGCTATCCGCCAAGATGACCTATGGCATATTATCGCTGACCGCTTAGACCACAATAACTTGGTGTTTTCTGAACAAGGGACGGCCTATTTTGGTATCAGTGATGTGCGCCTGCCAGAAGGGGTAACGTCATATGGGCAGCCGATGTGGGGGTCAATTGGCTACACGTTGCCTGCCAGCTTGGGCGCGGCAATCGCATCGCCAGATAAGCGCAGTGTGTTATTGATTGGGGATGGTTCAGCATTGCTAACGATCCAAGAGCTAGCGGTCATGATTCAAGAGCGCATCAATCCTGTAATTGTCTTAATCAATAACGACGGCTATACGGTAGAGCGCGCGATTCATGGCGAAAACCAATACTATAATGATATTCCTAAATGCAATTGGCAAATCATGCCGCGAGCGTTTGGCGCGACAGAAGAAAATAGCGTATTACTCAAAGCAGAGACAGCAGGCGAGCTAAAATCTGCTTTCGAAAAAGCTGCTGCGACTACCGATAAGCTTATAATGATTGAGGTGATCGCAGACAAGCATGATATTCCGCCATTGCTGGCAGACATCAGCGCGGCACTAAAGCCAAAAAAGGATTAAGCAATTCGTAGAAACTTACTGAATAAAAGTAACAGCCCCATTTAGCAACTTAGCTGAGTGGGGTTTTTTGCATTTTTTATCATACGGATTAATTAATCAGCGATTGCTCTTATGTCAGTTTGCAGACTTTAGTATCATGGCGGATTGGGCTACGTTCAGCCTTTATAGTCAACAGGAGACAGACCCGTCGTGATTTGGTTAAAAATGCTCATCGGCACCTTGATGGTACTGGCGATTCAAATGTTCGCCCAAACCCGATTTTTCTATTTGGCGGCACTTGCGCCGCTATTCCCCACTTTTACGTTAATCAGTCACTTTATCGTTGGTACTGAGCGCAGTCCCGCTGATTTAAAGGTCGCGTTGATATTCAGTATGCTTGGCGTCATACCGCATTTGATTTATACCTTCGTGGTGTTTTTTAGCATCAGTTATATGAGCTTATACAAAGCACTAATGCTAGGTGTGGTCGCTTGGACGATTGCGGCTGCGATTCTGGTACTGACATGGCAATACATTCAAGGTTAATTAATATTAAGACGTAAACTCTTTTAGCACAGCAATGGCATTTTATAGGCTTCACCTTAATATCTGAGCGTTTTTTATTGAAGTCTTTTTATTGATTTAGTGTTGGCTGCTAGTTCTGATGGTGATGCTAATATCATCATAAATAATTGTCATTCATATTTTGAATAATGGCCGCTTATGATAGGCTCACTGGTGTAATATCTACTAACAGCAAGATAACGAAAACCCAATCGCAATCAATTACTATTCTTAATAATAAAAAATAGGGCTCAAAAAAAATGGATACCTTAAATATCCTGTATCTCGTAGGCGCAGTATTAATTTTCGCCAGTATCATGGCGAGTACATTATCGGCGCGCTTAGGCGTACCATTGTTGTTGCTGTTTTTGATAGTGGGTATGTTGGCAGGCGAGCAGGGTATCTTGGGTATTGAGTTCTCTCAGTATGCGCTAGCCAATTTCGTAGGGCAGGCAGCCTTAGCCTGTATCTTGCTAGATGGTGGTTTACGTACGTCTTTTAAATCGTTTCGAGTAGGGCTAAAACCTGCGATTACGTTGGCCACGTGGGGCGTGTTGGTCACGGTCATGGTACTAGGTGTATTTGTCACTTGGCTACTTGATGTCGATTGGCGCTTTGGCTTACTGATGGCAGCGATTGTCGGCTCGACCGATGCAGCAGCGGTATTTTCTCTATTACGTAATGGCGGCGTCAAGCTTAACGACCGTGTACAAGCCACGCTTGAACTTGAGTCTGGTGCCAACGATCCCTTGGCTATTTTATTAGTTACTGGTTTGATTGCCTTAAATGTAGATCCTGATGGTCAGACAGTATTTGGCTTTTTAGTTTTATTACTACAGCAGCTGAGCTTTGGGCTAGGCATGGGCTTACTGTTCGGTTATTTTCTATCCCGATTATTGCCCAAGGTGCATTTGGCAGAAGGCATGTACGCCATTTTGATTCTCTCTGCTGGCTTGGCTGTGTTCGCCGCGACCAATCTCATTGGTGGCAGTGGATTTTTGGCGGTATACCTCACTGGTGTGCTAATCGGCAACCACAAGGTGCGCTCGACAGAGCATGTCATGCGAGTGATGGACAGCTTTGCTTGGCTGTCTCAGGCCGTGCTATTTGTGGTATTAGGGCTATTGGTCACTCCATCAAACGTCCTCAATGTCTGGCATTATTCGGTGGCGATCGCGCTCTTTATGATCTTTGTGGCGCGTCCTATAGCCGTCTATACCAGCGTCAAACCATTCAAATTTAAAGACAGAGAGATTGGGTTTATCTCTTGGGTTGGCTTGCGCGGTGCAGTGCCTATTACCTTGGCAATTTTACCCGTCATGGCTGGTATAGATAACGCCTTTATGCTGTTTGATATTGCCTTTGGTGTCGTGGTTCTATCGTTGATTCTGCAAGGCACAACCATCCCTACAATGGCAAATCTATTTAAGGTACGTATTCCAACCAATAAAGATCCGAAAGAAGAGCATGAGGTTTGGGTATCCGATAAGGCCAGTATCACGCTGTATGAGTTTGAGGCAAAATCAGGTGCATTTGCCATTGGGCGTCATCCTATGGGTATCTCCAAAGGCATCAACCCAGATGAAATCAGTGTCTTTGCGCTAGTTCGTAACCAACAGATCGTAGTAGTCGATGACAACACGAAGCTAAAATTCGGCGACAGTGTCTGGTATGCCATGAGAGGCAATCACGCGAGTAAAATTGCCAAGATTTTTAATGACACGACATTAGATCGCAAAGCTATCGATGATTTCTATGGCGATTGGTTGCTATCACCGAGTGTTAAACTTGGAGACTTGCCATTTTTTACAGGAATTATGGCGTCTGAGACATTGGTAAAAACACTCAAAACGTCTGATGAAGACAGCGCAAAAAACATGTGGGAGCAGACGGTGGCCGAGTACGTGAAATCACATTTAGGTACTGCGCCAGTGTCGGGTGATACCGTCGTGATAAGTGATGAATGGTCATTGGTCATTAAGGAAGTCGATGACAAGGGAAAGCTAAGAACCATTGGTCTAAAGTATCAAGACCAAGTAGCAACCGCCTAAAATTTTGTCAAAATTTTTTAATAGCTAATAATCAGAATAGTAAGATAAGGCATTGTCTTTAAAGGCATTGCTTTCAAGACAATGCACCAGCTACTAGGACACTGTGATTAAGAAACACTGAGAGTCCGAGTAGCAAAATCTGCTGATAAATTAGGCTTTAGAATAATTCTCTGACAACAAATTTATCATTTTATTTAAAAAATCTGCCACATGTTTGTGTAGGTTTTCTCGGTATGCCCAGTGATGCTTCACTTCATAGCTTGCCTCATCAGGCAGTAGTATTTTCATCAGCCCCATCTCTTCATAGCGCACTGCTAGATCACGTGGCAAATAACCCACATGATGACCTGCTAGGATAAGCTGTGCGGTGGCTTCCATCTGATAAGTAGTCGCGCTCAGTATCTTTGGGCGAATATGATTGATACTGACATCAGTAATATAGCCTCGTTTCACCCAATGATGGTCTTGCTCTAATTCCTCAAATGTTAGCTTGTCAGGCTCATGAAACGAACGATGCTCACGCCCGCAGCAGACGACTTGTGTTTCAATAAAAGCAGGTTGAAAGGTCAATAGCGGCGGAAAACTACCAAAGTATCCCACACCAATATCACTTTCGTTGCCGAGGAGCTTTTCTATCATGCTCTCAGGACTTTGCACGTCAATAGAAAAGTGTATCAATGGATTGTCACGGTAGCTAGCAGCCAAGCACTGACGCAGCGCATCATAAAAAAGCGTCGGCATCTGATCGATTAAACACAGTCTGATATGACCACCACGCACAGAGTCTAACTGACGGATATAGTGCAACTGATGTTGAAAGCTGGCAACGGCTTCTGTAAAGCTCAAACAAGCCTCATACACTGCCGCACCGTCCTCTGTCAGCTTAAACCCTGCTCGACCACGATGACACAGCGTCATTCCTAATCGGTCTTCTAAATGGGTCAAATGTCCACTGATCACAGAAGTAGTGACATTTAAGCGTGACTGAGCAGCTGTCACGCCTTGGCACTCTACGATGGCCATAAAACTACGCAGCGTTTTTATATCTATTTTTATCAGCTCATCTAGCATCGATCGCCACCCTATATCAAATTAATTAAATAGTAATGGATAAGAATTGAGTAATTTTCATCAACCTTACTTTTCTATATGTATTCGTACTATCCACTAAGGAATAAAAAGTAAAAGCTAATTTTATCAAGGTTTTAAGATTACCTAACAAAATATTCTGCTTGTCAAAACTTCTGATAATAATATGTAAATTTCGTTTACTACGAAAAAATAGAAGTTTGCTTCTGAATTTTACCATGGTTCCTTCTCTTATATTTATGTATTGTCAATGGCATGTAGCAAATTGTGTACTTAAACCAAATAGAACAAGGAAGTAACTTATGACATTCAATCAACCATTAAGCGGCAACGATATGCCAAGATTTGGCGGTTTCGCTTCTATGATGCGTCTGCCAACTCAGGCTGATGCTGAAGGGTTAGATGTGGCGTTTGTTGGCGTACCTTTAGATATTGGTGCATCCAACCGTAGCGGTGCAAGATTGGGTCCTAGACAGATTCGTGATGAGTCAAGAATGATTCGTCCCTACAATGTGGCCACTCGTGCTGCGCCTTTTGAGTCATTACAAGTCGCTGACATCGGCGATGTGCCTATCAATACATTCAACCTGCTAAAAAGCGTTGATATCATCGAAAAATTCTATACCGATAAAATCGTCAAACACGGCGCGATTCCTCTAACACTAGGCGGCGATCATACTATCGCGTTACCTATCCTGCGCGCACTTGCCAAAAAACATGGCCCTGTCGGTATGGTGCATATCGATGCTCATGCGGATATCAATGATGATATGTTTGGCGAAAAAATCGCGCATGGCACGCCGTTCCGCCGCGCTGTCGAAGAAAACCTAATTGATGGCAATCGTGTGGTACAGATTGGTCTACGTGGTACAGGCTATAGCGCTGAAGAGTTTGACTGGTCAACTGAGCAAGGATTCCGCGTGGTACCTGCTGAGGAGTGCTGGTATAAGTCGCTAACACCGCTCATGGCTGAAGTACGTGAAAAGCTAGGTGATGGTCCTGTCTATTTGAGCTTTGATATCGACGGTATTGATCCTGCATTTGCCCCAGGTACGGGTACTGCTGAAATCGGCGGCTTGACCTCTACTCAAGGTATCGAAATCATTCGCGGTATGCGTGGTCTAGATGTGGTGGGTGGAGATTTAGTCGAAGTATCACCACCTTATGATCCATTCGGTAACACCTCGGTATTGGCGGCGAATTTATTGTTTGAGATGCTATGTATCCTGCCAGGCGTACGCTATGACGACAAGGTTAAGGCGGTTTACTAGTCGTTATGTATCAACATGATAACCATAAAAGGAATGGGTTATTAACAGTCTCTTATTGGTTAGATGTGGAGCATAGAGTAGCTTTATCGGCACCAGTGCAATAACTGGTATTAATATAACTCGGTTAAGGAAGACACTAATGAGTAAACCTTCTTCATTTTTTGGTCAAGATACCCTTTCTCCAAATGAAGCTGGACACAGTTTGGGTTCAATTGGTACGTTTGCGCTGTGGTTTGGTGCCAATATCGTAGTCACGACCATCTTAACCGGGATGTTGTTGGTACCAGATCTACGTTTTACCACTGCTATCACGACCGTACTCATTGGTTCTTTAATCGGTGCAATTCCACTGCTTTTGGTTGGTCTGATGGGTCAGCGTACTGGCCTACCATCGATGGCGCTAACACGTAGAGCTTATGGACCACTTGGTAGCCAGTTGATTTCGCTGGTAAACATGGGTGTGCTCATTGCATGGAGCTGTATTCAGGCGCTGCTCGCTGGCATGAGTCTGAACTACGCGATTGAGGCGACCACAGGTTATAGCAACCTACCACTATTTGTGATCTTGTGTGAGACAGTCGTGGTGCTAATTGTGCTCCGTGGTCACCTCGGTATTGAGCTGGTCGAACGTTGGGCAGCGCTAGCTATGGCAGGTCTTACGGTTGTCGTACTCTATCAACTAAACCAACATTATGATGTATCGACCCTGTTTGAGATGCCAGTTGAATCACGTAATGGTATTACGTTAGGTATTGCATTTGATATCGTCATTGCTACTGCATTCTCTTGGATGTCTTCAGCAGCTGATTACAACCGTAACTGTAAGACTTCAAAGATTGCCGTATGGGGTACTTACTTTGGCTACATTATGGCGGCTATCGTTGCTATGGGTTTGGGTGCGACGATATCAGGGCTTTCTATCCTAAACGGTATGGAACAGACTTACGACCCGACTCGTCTGCTTGCTGACTTTGGTTTTGGTCTGCCAGCTGCGCTAGTTATTTTCTTTTCAGTCATGACAACCAATGTAATGGCAGTCTATAGCGCAACGCTATCCTGCATGAACGTTGCTCCTAACATGAGCTTTTGGAAACCTGCACTTATCATTGGTTTGGTCACTATCTTTGGTGCGCTGATACCAGGTATTTTAGATCAATTCCAAAACTTCTTATTGATCGTAGGTGCACTATTTATCCCAGCATTTTCAGTCATGATTGTTGATTATTACCTTGTTGGTCAAGAAGGCTATACCGCAAAGCTGCTTGATTCTACCAAACAGTTAGGTCGTCCTACTGCAAAGATTGCTATCGCAGCATATCTAATCGGTGCAGCGCTTGCCGCATACTGGACTTTGATAGCGCCTCCATCTTTCGGTGCTTCATTACCTGTCTTTATTATTACTGGTGGACTGTACTGGTTAGGTGCGACTCTGTTTACTCGTCCTAATAGCGCTGTTACTTCAGCTCAGAAGGAGCCGTCATTGTGAAATTGATGATTGCTCAAACCAGTCCTTTACTGGCTGAAGCGACGGCCAATCTAGAAGCTTTAGAGTCTCTTTGCCGCCTAGCAGTAGAGGCAAAAGTAGATCTGCTCGCGTTGCCAGAGCTTGCATTCACAGGCTACAACATATTTGAGCGTCTTGATCGCTTAGCGCAAACTATCGATGGTCCAATTGTCACTGAGGCAGCGAGACTTGCTGATAAATACAACTTGCATCTACTATTTGGTCTCGCTGAGCGCCAGTCTAATGGTGAGTTAAGCAACTCTGCCATACTGCTAGATGATAATGGGCAACACCTTGCGACTTATACTAAGCGTCATTTATGGGATCGTGAAAACGAGTTCTTTATAGCAGGTAAAAAGTCCTGCGTGGTTGACACTCGATTCGGCAAATTGGGTTTAATGATTTGCTACGATAATGAATTCCCAGAGGTGGCAAGAGAGCTAGCTCAAGCAGGGGCGGAGGTCATCCTGTCACCTACAGCAAATATGTTGCCAAATGCAGAACGTCAGGTACTGCAAATTCGCGCTCGTGCCATGGACAATCAATGCTTTGTTGCTTGTATCAACCGCTCAGGCGTAGAAGACACCCTTCATTACTGTGGCAATAGCATCGTCGCTGGTCCCGATGGTGAGGTAATCGGAAGGCTTGGTTTGACCGCTGGCACGATGATAGTAGATATCGATCTCGCCCTTATTGATGAGAGTCGCACGCACCAAAATTATCTTAAGGATCTGCGTGCTCTTAAAGATACTCATGTCGTTAATGGAGCTGACTTATGAGTGAGCAGTCATTACCTCGAATCAAGTCAGAAAACTGGTATCGAACCACCACGCTCAGTGACGGAATCACACTTATCGATGAGCCATGGATTAAGCCGTTTTTTCGCTGTAATTTGTGGCACGTACGGGGTAGCGAACGTGATTTATTAGTAGATTTTGGGTTAGGTGCTGTACCATTGCGCCGCCATGTCGCTTTGCTCGCTGATCGCGATATCGTTGGTGTAGCCAGTCACACCCATTTTGACCACATTGGCGCAGCAAATGAGTTTGACTGCTGTCATGTCCATTCTGCTGAAGCACACATCCTAGCTGAACCAGACAATGCTCGTACTTTGGCAGATATGTTTGTCAACGATGAGATGTTTGACGCGCTACCGCCTGAACCTTATGCCCATTGCGGCTATAAAATTGCGGCACCAGCGAAAATTATGCAGCTTGAAGATGGTGACGTGATTGATTTGGGCAATCGTCAGTTTGAAGTAATTCATACGCCTGGCCATTCTCCAGGTGGTATCGCCTTGTGGGAAGCTGCTAGCGAAACGCTGATTTCTGGTGACCTTATCTATGATGGCCCATTAATTGAAGATACGTGGCACAGCAATATATCTGACTACGCTAAGAGCATGCGCCGCTTAAATGCACTACCAGTGCGAGTCGTTCATGGTGGGCATTTCCCTAGCTTTTCAGGTAAACGCTTAAACATCATGATTGATGATTGGTTACGGCACCATGACTTGTAATGAATAGCATTTAATAACGATTAAAAATAAACCATTAGCCAATATAAAAATTTTAACTTAATACTAATTATATTTTGTAGGATGACTGACCCATGACCCAATTGACGCAAACGCCTTCTCCTGTGACTGATACATCATCATTGACCTGCGGTGAGCTGTTGGTGCAGTGGCTAGAGTATTATGGTGTAGAGACCGTTTTTGGTATCCCTGGTGTACACACAGTAGAGCTGTATCGCGGTCTACCTAATACCAATATTCGTCATGTGACGCCACGTCATGAACAAGGCGCTGGGTTTATGGCGGATGGCTACTACCGTGCCTCTGGGAAGATTGGCGTGTGTTTTATCATCACTGGCCCTGGCATGACCAACATTATGACGGCGATGGCGCAGGCATTGGCTGATTCGATACCGATGTTGGTCATCTCTAGTGTCAATAAAGTCAAAGACACGGGTAGTGGCGAAGGGCATTTGCATGAGCTGCATGATCAGCAAGGCATGATTAGCAAAGTAGCATTGACGAGTAAGACCATTTGGCAACCTGAATCGCTACCGAAAGTCATTGCAGAAGCTTTTGCCTTATTTAACGGTGCACGTCCTGGCCCTGTACATATTCAGCTGCCTATCGATGTCATCACTGCTGATGCCAGCCACGTTGCTAAGCCGCCTAAGTTAAATGCTGTAGCAAATAGCGAAGCTAGTACAAATAATTTGAGCCTACCACAGGTCACAAGACCATTGCCGAATCCTACGCAATTAGACCTAATCGTGCAGTCATTACAAACCGCGAAAAACCCTGTAATACTTTATGGAGGCGGCTGTGTTGATATCGATCAAGATGCACAACGATTGGCAGAGCTGATAGATGCGCCAACGTTTTTGACGATTAATGCAAAAGGCTTGCTGCCACCTGGTCATCCATTAAGTTTAGGTAGCAACCAGTCATTAGAAGCAGGCCGAGCCGTGATTACCGAGGCGGATTGGGTGTTAGCGATTGGTACTGAGCTTGGCGAGACTGACTATGATGTGTTCTTTAATGGTGAGTTCAAAATCAACGGCACGCTGGTACGTATCGACTGTGATGCCCAGCAATTGCAGCGTCCGTTTAGAGCAGATATTGCGGTACTGTCTGACGCGCAAATGGCGATTAGTGGTTTATGTAGTCGCTTAGAAGGTCAGACATTTGACCATCAAGCACTGTCACGTGTCAATGAGGCAAAACAAGCTATCTTGAAGGATGTAACGACAGACTTTGCGGGTCAAAATGCATTACTAAAGCTGATTAGAGATGAAGTAGAAGACGTCATTTTCGTTGGTGATTCAACGCAGCCTGTCTACAGTGGCAACCTTGGCCTAGAAGCCTTGGCGACGCGTAAATGGTTTAATTCATCGACGGGTTTTGGCACATTAGGCTATGGTTTGCCTGCTGCTATTGGCGCCATGGTTGGCTCAAACCTACCTGTCGTCAGTCTAATGGGTGATGGTGGTATTCAATTTACAATTGCTGAGCTTATCTGCGCAGCCGAGCTTGAGCTACCATTGATCGTTTTGCTATGGAACAACCAAGGCTACGGTGAGATTCGTCGTTACATGGAAGAGGGCGGCCTACCATTGATTGGCGTCAATATCAAAACGCCAAATTTTGAGCCATTAGCAGCAGGGTTTGGCGCTGGCTATCGTAGAATCACCGATAAGCAGCAATTGCTAGACGCATTAAAAGTAGACACGAAGGGTAAACAACCAATTATTTATGAGATTGATGAGGCGGACGATTTTCTAAAAGAAATGGCTAAGACAGCGACTTATTTTAGTTAATATTAATATTGGCGCTAATACTACGGATAATCACGAGACTGATAGTCACAGTTCTAAAAAACGACAAAAGAATGACAAACGCTGGTTACGCAAGGAAGCACGTTCATGACGCTCAATGCTAGAGAAATGTCAAAAAGTAGACATGAGCAAATACCGCGTTTGTTGACGGCGCTTGCTGCTGTCATTGGTACGACCAATATATTGACAAAACCTAGCCAACAGCAGCCTTATGTGCAAGGTGCGATTGAGGCTGTCACGGACGCGACCGTAGCAGTTGTGATACCGCACTCTCTTGTGGCACTATGGCGCGTCATTAATATCTGTGCCGCTGCCGATGTGATTATCATTGCTCAAGCGGCCAATACAGGCCTAACAGGTGGCTCAATACCGAATGGAGATTATGATAGGCCACTAGTCGTAATCTCTATGCAGTTATTGGGCGGCGTGCATTTACTCAACGATGCAGCAGAACTGGTTGCTTTGCCAGCAGCTACTTTGCAGCAATTAGAGTCTACCCTTGGGCCATTAGGGCGTGAGCCGCATTCAGTACTGGGCTCTAGTTGTGTGGGCGCATCGGTGATAGGCGGTATCTGCAATAGCTCAGGTGGAATGTTGGTACAGCGTGGACCTGCCTATACTGAGATGTCTCTATTTGCCAGACGCAATGCATCAGGAACGTTTGAGTTAATCAATCATCTGGGACTAGATCTGGGTACGCATCCAGAGGAAATGCTAGAGAACCTGCAAGCTGGCACGTTTAGTAAGGTCTCGAATAGGACGAGCAACAGTAAAGTCTGTACCAACCATCATTATCAATACAAAGTCCGTGATTGTGAGGCAGAGACACCTGCTAGATTTAACAATGATCCTGACGGCCTGTATGAAGCGTCTGGCTCAGCTGGCAAGGTCATTGTATTTGCGGTGAGGGTAGCGACCTTTGCTAAGCCCAAACACGAGCAAACATTTTATATCTCGACCAACGACGCTGATACCTTGACCACACTCAGAAAACAATGGTTAAAAAGCGAGTTGAAATTGCCTATCTTGGCTGAGTATATGCACAAAGATTATAACGACATCACGATGCACTATGGTCGAGACACTTGCTTGAGCATGCGTAAGCTTCCTGCTAGTCAGATAGGGACGTTATATCAAATGCAAGCAAAGATTGGCTACTATTTGGATAAGTGGCATCTTCCAAAAACGCTGCCAGATCGGATATTGCAGATGACATCTAGGTTTATGCCGCCGTCATTACCAGCTACTTTGACTACACAAGCACTCTTATATAAATACCATTTGATTATAAAAGTCGCAAATAATTTTGATAACGACTTTGATAATGGCATTAATAAAAATTCAGATAAAGATACTAATAAAAATGATGGCAACAATATCGCCGCTGCGCAGAATTTTTTGCAGAATCATATGCAGCAGTATCAAGGTGCACTGCATGTATGCACAGAGCTTGAATCGCAATCGTTATTAATATTTCGCAGTGCCGCCACCGCCGCTATGTTTCGCTACCATAATCTCAACCACACCCAATTTGGTGAGCTGTTAGCGACTGATATTGCCTTACCAAGAAACGCGACAGATTGGGACGAGATTCTACCTGCATACTTAAAAGAACAAGTCAGTAAAACCTTTTATTTGGGGCATTTTTTTTGCCATGTCATGCACCAAGACTATTTATTGAAACCGATGACCAATGCCAAGCAATTCAAGGATGAGCTGCTGGCATTTTATGATAAGCGTCATATTGAGTATCCTGCCGAACACAATGTGGGGCATGTGTATCCTGCTAAAACTGAGCTACATTATTTTTATAAAAAACTGGATCCAACCAATTCTCTCAACCCAGGTATTGGTCAGACAGAGAAATGGAAAAACTGGCAATCATCGCCCATCAAGGAGAAGTTAAATGACGAGTTATATGGATAAGTCGCAGCAGCCGATTTTAGGAAACAATACTGTCGATCCAGAGACCCCAAAAGCCGCTCAATGGCGTGCAGCTATGTGGAAGTTTTTGTTGTTTTCAGCACTGGGTATCGCGCTGTTTATCATACCGTTCGAGTGGGATGGTAAAGTCACGATTTTATTGGGTGTGTTGACCGATACGCTACAAACCGCCCTAGGTGGTTTGGTGACCTATATCACGATGGCACTCGTGACGATATCCTTTTTTGGTGCGCTAGCCGTCAAAGTATTGAAGCCAAATCTAAATGAAGGTTCGCTTGCCAAAAAACTCTTTGATATTGAGTGGTTTTGGCTTGCTATCCGGTTTTTAGGAATGGTATTTGTTTGGATGATTTTTCTACAAGTCGGCCCTGAGTTTATTATCAATCGGAATACGGGCGGTGTCATTTTTGAAGATTTGATTCCTGTATTGATTCCATTATTCTTCTTTGCCATTTTATCGCTGCCATTTTTGACTGATTTCGGTTTGATGGAGTTTTTGGGCACGTTAGCCAGTAAAGTATTTATCAAGCTCTTTAAACTACCTGGTCGTTCTGCTGTCGACGCAATGTCTTCTTGGTTTGGTGCAGCGTCTATCGGCTTGCTGGTCACTATGCAAGAATATGATAAGAGTTTCTATAGCCAACGTGAAGCCGCCATTATCGCGACCACATTTTCAGTCACTTCTATCGCCTTTACCTATGTGGTTGCCAAAACCATCGGCGTGGACAATAACTTCGTCTTCTTTTATCTGACCATTGCGCTAACTGGTTTTATCGCTGCGATTATCATGCCGCGTATACCGCCATTGTCTCTCAAGCCTGATACGTATCACTCGGGAAAAAGCATGCTTGATGAAGGCATTCCTGCTGAATATACAACGTACCAATGGGCTGTCAATCGTGCCGTCACTCGTGCGCACTCTATGCCTAGCTTAGGTAAAGTGTTCAAACGCAGCGTACACAATCTGTTTGATATCTATTTGGGACTAATTCCAGTTACGTTCGCTATCGGTACGATTGGCCTTGGTTTAGCAGAGTACACGCCTGTCTTTAATTGGATTGCGACACCGCTTGTACCAGTACTTGAATGGTTACAGATTCCAGAAGCGGCAAAAGCGGCACCTGCCATGATTATGGGCTTTGCAGATATGTACTTGCCAGCATTGGTGGGTAAAAGTATCGAGAGTGAGATGACACGATTCATCGTTGGTGCTGCTTCAATCACTCAGATTATCTATATGTCTGAAGTAGGTGCACTGATTTTGAAGTCAAATATCAAGCTAAATGTGTTAGAGCTATTTTTGATCTTTATCCTTCGCACGCTTATCAGCTTAGTAGTCATCACATCAGTGGCGCATCTACTGTATTAGTGGCGTGTCTAGTATTCACAAGGCATATAGCCTAACGATAATATACAAATGGTCGGTTTTTCTGTAGTCAGTTAAACCGACCATTTAGCCAATGACATTATGTACCTAAAGATTATTTCAAAAAATATAAGGCGATTGACCATTATGGAAATGCTGAATTCTACAGACTTAACCAAAGAAACTGCTATACAAGCGGCTCAAAATGAAGTTGTATTAAATGCCGCTTATATCAATGGTGACTGGGTTACGATTGAAGCGCTCGCGACCGATTCTGGTGATGCAAGCTTTGATAATACGAATAACCATGCGTTGTATGATCCAAATTCAGGCGAGGTGATCGCAACGACGCATCTATGTACCAGTGCCCATGTAGAGCAGGCAGTTGAAGCGGCTGATGAAGCGTTTGCTGGATGGTCACAGACTAGTGTAAGTGAGCGCGCCCGCTATCTAAATGCGATTGCAGAGTCTATGGAGCAGCAATTCGATAAGTTGGTTGGGCTGTCTGTATTAAACAACGGTAAGCCAATTGAAGAAGCAAAGATAGACGTAGGGGACGCCATTGCTTGCTATCGCTACTATGCCAACCTCATCACAGATCAGGCAACGTGGTCTAAGGTCTCAACGCTTGAGTCGGGTATTCGTTTGTTAAAGACATACTCGCCAGTGGGTATTTGTGCGCTGATTACCCCTTGGAATTTCCCAATGGTAACGACCTCTTGGAAGCTGGCACCTGCGCTAGCGGCAGGTTGTACTGTGCTATTAAAACCGTCTGAGGTGACATTATTACCAGAGCTTATGCTAGGTAATATCTTATCTGAGATTGGCTTGCCAAAAGGGGTGGTTAATATTTTACCGGGTGCTGCCGAAGTGGGCACTGCTATGACCAGTCATCCGCTGATTGACAAAGTATCGTTTACTGGCAGCAATGTAGTCGGCGAAAAGGTGATGGTTCAAGCAGCAAAAGGCATCAAAGACATTAGTCTAGAGTTGGGTGGCAAGTCTGCTATTGTGGTCTGCGCAGATGCTGATATTAATTACGCTTGTGATTTAATCATTGGCGGCATATTTACCAATGCAGGTCAGATATGCTCGGCCACTTCGCGATTGGTTGTCCATCAAGACATCGCTGAACAGCTTTTTGAGACGTTAAAAGTAAAAACGGAAAGTCTGCAAATTGGTGATGGTTTTGCGACAGATACGCAAATGGGCCCATTGGTGAGCAAACAGCAATTGAACCAAGTTCAGAAATTCTTTGATGTTGCGACAGCTGAAAATCTGGACTGCTTAACCGGCGGTGAGTTATTAGAAGCATCTGGCTATTTTGTAAAGCCAACTGTCTATACGAATGTGCCAACGACCAGTCAGTTATGGATGGAGGAAGTGTTTGGGCCTGTATTAGTCTGTGCAACCTTTACTGACGGCGCAGAGGCTATCCGTCTAGCTAATGATAGTAAGTTTGCTCTAGCAGCAACCATCGTGAGCCCCGATGAGACTGCCGCACTCGAGATGGCGCTACAAATCAAAGCCGGGCATATCTGGATTAACGAGCAACAAATCGTATTGCCAGAAGCAGGGTGGGGCGGGTTCAAACACAGTGGTATCGGCCGTGAGTTGGGCGGTGATGGTTTGTCCGCTTATCAGAAGAGCAAACATGTATTGTTGACCGATTAATTGGATTTTTAACTAGATTGTCACTAGCCACTATAGAGTGGCTATTTCCTAGCTATCAGCATGGCTATTGAATTATTGTTGATAGCTAGGTCGCGTTCTAACATTACGTTTGTTTACCAGACCGTTTCTTATATTAACTTTACTGTCGCACCCATTCAGGATAAAATTGAGCAATCATTCAAGTTTTATAGCCGTGCCCATTTTTATATGAGGTCACGGCTTTTTAAATGGGGCACATTATGTCACGCACCGCACTTTACAACCGTCATGACGCCTTGGAGCGTGCGCTACAGCTTTTTTGGCAAAAGGGCTTTCATGCCACGTCTCTAAAAGACATAGAGCAAGCGCTCGATATGCGCCCAGGCAGTATCTATGCCGCTTTCAGTAATAAAGAAGGCCTGTTTCAAGAAGCACTAGAATATTATGCGCGTCTAGGACTGACCGAGCTTGAGCGAGTGTTGAGCCATCATGAAACGCCTTTATTAGGATTGGCCGCTTATATACGTCAGCTTGGCGGGATTCGTGATAAGGCGTTACCGAGCCGAGCCTGTATGTTGGTCAAAAGCTTACTAGAGCTAGGTGCGCGTGAGCAGACAGCGTTAACCAAGGTGGAGATGCTGCTGGCAGGTATGGAGACGCGTTTTATAGAATGCTTTAGAGAAGCGCAGAATGTCGGTGAGATGGATAGTGAGCTTGATCCGGTTAGACTCGGTCGCCGCTTACAGGCAGAAGTCATGGGACTGCGTGCCTTTGCACAGCGTGACATAGAGAGCTCGACGGTACACGCCCTTGCTGAAGATATGGCCTTATCTATAGAAGCACTGCGACTAGATGATTCAGTAAATGCTTAGAGGTTCATTGCTAGGTTTCAATATGACGTATATCTCAGGCGCTTACTTGGTAGATTCGAGCTGCTTGAGGGTATGATACCCACCATGTATACGAGTGAAAATAGTAATAGCGCAGGCGGTAGCAAAGATACCAGCAAGTAGCACAAAATGCTGAGGCCAAATACAGAGAGCGATAAAAAGAGCAATGGTCTCGGTACCTTCAGTAAGACCATTAAGATAATAAAAGCTTTTATACTTAAACTGAGGCTTGTCTAATTGAAACTTTTCTGCAGAAATCGCAAAGGCCAAAAAGCTCGAACCTGTACCGATAAATGCCGCCAGTAGTAATGCACCTGCAATAGCGTTTTGCGCAGGATTGGCCAAGATAAACCCGAGTGGTACAGCTGCATAAAACAGAAAGTCGAGGGTAATATCGAGATAACCGCCTGCACTTGAGCTTTGCTGTGCATAGCGTGCCATCGCACCATCTAGCCCATCAAAAATACGATTCAATATAATCACTGCCAGTGCGCCATACCATAGCTCAAACGCGAGTAGTGGTAATGCCAACATACCAACCAAGAATCCAGCTACCGTAAGCTGATCAGCCGTAATGCCGAGCTTATGCAATGTCGCTACTATTGGAGTTAGCAGTGGCTTGATCACGGGCGTAATAAACTTGTCTAACATGCGAGCTGCCTTCTATATTTTGCTTTCTTTGTCATTTTGGTTGAGTGTTTGACTCTGATGTCCAAAATTATCGTCCTACATAAATAACTTTACCATTGGCTGCTTCGGCATCGCTTTGGTCGTGCGTGACCATAATAGCAGGCAACTTATGAGTACGAATCTGATCGAATACCAATTGCCGTGTATCCATTCTTAATTGAGTATCAAGTTTGCTAAATGGCTCATCAAGTAGTATCGCTTTGGGCTCACTCAGCAGCGTGCGTAGTAGGGCAACACGTGCTTGTTGACCACCTGATAGGTTATCAGGATGACGATCTCCCATTCCTTCTAAGCCCACTTGCGCTAAAGACTGGGTTATTTTTTCAACTCGCTGTTTTTTGTTTCCTTTTGGCATGGCAAAAGCAATATTACCCGCGACTGATAGGTGCGAAAACAGCAGTGCATCTTGATACAGCACACCAATACGGCGTAAATGCGCAGGCAGGTGAGTCACATTTTTATCGTTTAACCAGACAGTACCCGTCGCGGTAAAATCGCTCGCCAAAGTGCCTGTTAGCCAGTTCAGTAAGCTGGACTTGCCACTACCAGAAGGGCCCATCACGGTTAGGATATCGCCACCAGCGATGTGCTCATTGATACTCAATAACTGCTCGTTTTGACGAAACAGTTGTAAGTCTTTTATCTGTAGAGATGATGGCATCAGGAACCCTTTATTTACGTTTTTCATGACTAATGATTTTAGTGTTTTTAGTGGATAGTTTTTTCATAAGGGCTGTTTTCGATAGCTGATGCCTTTCACAACTGTTCTTATTCATGTCATGGTAAACCTGCTACCGTGCGCCACTTCTAAAAAAGTATTTGGGTAACATCCAAGCCAATATAAAACCGATGAGCGGTAGCGCCATTTGCATGATGGCATAGACGGCACTGGTACGCCTACTGGCACCATTTGCCAATGTCACCGCTTCTGTCGTAATAGTAGCAATACGTCCACCGCCCGCCAATAGAGTTGGCAAATACTGACCAAAGCTAATCGCTAGACCAAGAGCAATGGCAATCAAAATAGGGGCAAATAGCTGCGGCAGTTTTATCTGAAAAAACACTTTAATTGGGGCAGCACCAAGGCTTGCGGCCACATGAGCAAAACGTGAGTCTAAGCGTCGATAGCTACTGGCCAATGATAAAAATACATACGGTAGCACGAATAAAAGATGGGCGAATGCCACGTTAAAAAATTCTGATTGATGATTGGCCAACTGCTGTAACCATACTAAGCCGAATAGAAACGCAATACTTGGCACCAGTAGCGGTAAGTAAATAATAAAACTGGTGAAGTGTGACAATGGCTTAGCACTCAGTTGCTCAGCTTCCAAGCATAGCAAAGTCAGAAAAACAGCAAAGGCAGTACTGACGGCCCCAATGCTAAGCGTATTGACCAATGGTGTGCTCATTTGGGTAAAGGCACTTTGAAAGTGTAGTAGCACGAATTGCTCTGGTAGCATCGCTGGAAACCGCCAAAATCCTGCAAATGCCCATAAAACGAGGCCAGATAGTGACAGTAGCATAAAACCAATCACGCCTACAGTAAGAATGGCAGTGACTTTTTGCCAAATAGCATCTGCATAATGACGTTTGCCATTGATTGACGAAACATTGAATATTGCTTTGATCGTTTTTTCGCCACCCAGCCAAAAGACGACTAAACCTGCTGTCAGTACGAGCTGTAATAATGCGCCTGCTGATGCCTTAATACGTAGAGTAAGATCAACATCATTGAACCACTGTATGATAGAGACAGCAAGTGTTGGCGGTGTGTTAGGACCCAATATCAATGGCATCTCGACACTCGCACTGGCATAGGCCAACACGGCCAAAATCGGTAAACGTAGAAAAGGGTATAGCAGAGGCAAGACCGCCTTAAAAAAGGCAGTAATTGGGTAGTAACCCAAATTGAGAGCAACGGTATACTGTTGACGCAGTTTTTTACCAAGCTCAGGCTGAGCCAGCGCGCCCAAAGCCATTAATAGCAAAAACGGCAGCTCTTTTAGAGTTAAACCCAAGATAATGCTGATACCGTATGGATCATGCGGAAACATACCATCGGGTGCCATCTCCCAACCAGTTGGCCACGGGGAGATGAGCCGTGCAAACATACCTGATGGTGCAATCAAAAACCCAACGGCAATGGCTGCAGCTGCATGAGGAATGACCAAGATAGGACTTAATAAATGCTCAATACGCTGCAACCAAACACTGTTAAAAAATGCGGCCAATATCATCAGGGCAATAACAAAAGCAAGTAGGGTGCTGATAAGTCCTGTAGCCAGACTTAATGCAGCCATTTGCGTGATGCCAGGTGTTTGCCATAGGTCTATAAACCCTTGCAGATTCAGAGTCGTTTTTTCTAGAGCAGGAAGCCAGCTCAGGGCAGGCAACAGTACACAGATAAGGCCACAGAGTACCGGTAATATTAATATGAGAATTAAGAGTTTGGGACTAAAAGACACGATACGCGTAAACAGGTCTTTTTTCTCAAGCGTAATAGGTCTAGGGCTATCACCTTTTTCCGTTATTTTATCAAAACCTTGGCTCATGGACTCACCCCATAACGTGCTTGCCAGCCTTGCTGGATAGCCTCTACCCAACTTGGATGCGGCTCGCTTACCGTGCGTTTGACACTATCAAAGGGCAGGGCGCTTGGATGGGGCTGCTTGGTTTTGAATAATGCTTGTTGTGCAGGGCTAAGTGTAGATTGAACCAGTACGCTTTTGTCACCCCATACCGAAGGGGTTTGTTTTTTTGCTTGGGCTTCTGGACTCATCAAAAAGTTGGCTACTAATTGTGCCGCCTGAGGATGGCTAGCGTTATAAGGGATAGCAACAAAATGAGTATTGCTTAAGCTGCCGTCACTCATGGCATAGCTGCGAATGCTTTTGGGTAAGTCATAACGCTGTACAGCCGCAGGAACTTCTGGTGCTGAAAAGGTAAACGCGAGACTCAGCTCCGTATCATCGACCAAGCGCCGCATCTGCGCACCTGTCTGTACAAACTGCTCGCCATTACGCCATAAGGTTGGATGAAAGTCATCTAAAAACGCCCATAGCGGATTTAATACGAGCGCGGTGTTTTCTTTGGTGGCAGGCAAGTTGAGCTGTGCGCTAATGTCTTTACCCGTTTGAGCGTCTTGTTGTTCATGCAGCATGACTAAGACGTATTTTAAGAAACTCATACCCAAAAAATCAGGCGGCTTTGGGTAGCTAAATCGGCCAGGGTTTTGTGCTGTCCAAGTAGTCAGTTCAGTTAGCGTTGTTGGCGGTTTACTGGTCGACAGGCTGTCGTAATAGAACGTCAGAGAGGCTTGTCCCCAAGGTGCTTCCATACCGTTAGTCGGCACACCAAAGTCGAAATTTACGGTTGGATTATTGTCCGGATCAGTCAACGCAAAATTGGGCAGTTTGTTTGCCCATTGTTTAAGTAATAACGAGTTTTCACTCATGGTGGCAAAGTTAGCACCATTAATCCAGACCAAATCAACACTGCCTTGATCGACATTGTGAGCGGATTTTTCTGCGAGTACCCGACTGACTGCTTCACTGGTGTCGCTCAATTTGACATGGACTAAGTTGATATTATATTTGTCATCGACTTGATCGGCGACCCATTGTAGATAGGCGTTAATCTGTGGGTCACCGCCCCATGCATAGAAGTAAACGTCTTGATTGCTGCCTTGGGCTTCTATCTGCTGCCAAGGTGATAGGTCTTGATTAATATTGGCAGTAGTTGGCGATGCTGTGCTTGCTGATATACCAATACAAATGCTCATCACCATAGCGTAGGTGCTATGTCGCGTAAGACGTTTGAGCATCGGTAAAGTGGTAATAACGCGCATTCAAGTTTCCGTTATGATTTAAATGTTAGTAAAGCTGGTAAAGATTTCCTAGTCTGCCATGTCAAACCAAACAGATATCACAAAATCTAAACCAGCTTTATTGGAGTCTTTTAACACTTTGCTACCAATCGCGTCATTTAATGACGTTGACCAGCAAACTGTCCTTAATTAACTGATATTAACTAACCGCGACGCCAAGTATGGTATTTTTCTAACCAACTTAATACGGTCTCAGGCGCATGAGCACGTTTCCACTCACCAGCGGCGTATTTGTTGCCTTCAGCCCAAGTAGGGTAGCTATGAATGGTGCCCAATATTTTATTAAGACCCAGACCATGTTTCATGGCCAGTACAAACTCAGCGATTAGGTCGCCTGCATGTTCAGACACTACTGTAACACCCAGTATTTTGTCTTTACCTTTTGACGTGATGACTTTGATAAAACCTTTAGCAGCGCCATCTGTAATAGCACGATCCAGCTCTTCAAACTCAAAACGAGTAATCTCGTAATCGATACCTTTATCAATGGCTTCTTGCTCGTTGATACCGACTCGAGCGACTTCTGGGTCGATAAACGTAACCCAAGGAATGACACGATAATCTACTTTAAACTTCTTCAGATTGCCAAACAGCCCATTCACTGCGGCATACCAACCCTGATGGGCGGCGACATGAGTAAACTGATAAGGACCGACGATATCACCCGCGGCAAAAATATTGGGATATAACGTCTCTAAGTATTCGTTGGTCACGATGGTACGATTGGTTTCGATACCTAGCGCCTCTAAACCATAACCTTCAAGGCGTGCGCTACGACCAACGGCACAAAGTAGCTCATCATACTCGATATCAATTTCTGTTTCATTGTGTTTGACGATAATGTATTTTTTGCCATCACGTATCTCGCAGCGCATCGCTTGATGTGAGGTCAAAATATTAACACCGCTATCAGTGAGCGACTGGTGAGCAAAGGTAGACACTTCGAGGTCTTCTTTACCCATAATGCGATCGCTCATCTCAATTTGCGTCACATTAGAACCCAGTCGAGCAAAGCTTTGCGCAAGCTCGCTACCGATTGGACCACCGCCCAGTACTACTAGCTTCTTAGGGGCTTCTTCTAGCTCAGCAAACTTCGTCCATAGCGTGTCACTGGTTACGTAGCCAGTTTCTTCTATACCTGGCAGAGGCGGTACAAATGGGCGAGCGCCAGTGGCGATAACGATGGTACGTGCTGTTAGGGTTTGCATACCGCCGTCATTTAGTTGAATCTCTACTGTCCACGGGTCAACTAATTTAGCATAGCCTTTGACCACATCGACGCCCAAATTAGTATAACGTTCAACGCTATCGTGCGGAGCGATATCAGCCACTACTTGCTGTACACGTGCCATCACTTTTTTGAATGAAAACTGCGGTACAGTGTTCTCTAGACCGTAGTTTTCCCCATGACGAATTTGATCAGCGATTTTTGCGCTCTTAATGATAGCCTTACTAGGTACACAACCATAATTAAGACAATCCCCGCCCATCTCACCTACTTCAATCAGTGTAACTTTTGCTTTGACGGCAGCAGCGATGTAGCTTGTAACCAATCCACCAGCGCCTGCGCCAATCACAATCATATTGCGATCGAACTTTTTAGGTTTGGTATGGTTTTTATAAACACGGCGTTTTTTAAACATGTTCAACACTCCTTTTGCTATTAATGGGAAGAAACCTAATAAAGCAAACGAGACAATTAAGTTGAAAGATAAAATACCCGATAAGCTGTCTATCTGTGCCAGCTGTGTCCCTGCATTGACAAAGACAAAGGTCCCAGCCAGCATACCGATTTGACTGACCCAGTAATAAGTCCATGTTTTAATAGACGTCACACCCATCAATAGGTTAATCAAAAAGAATGGAAATATGGGTACCAGACGTAAGGTAAATAAATAAAACCCACCTTCTTTTTCGACGCCTGCATCAATAGCTGCCAACCGCTCAGGAAAGCGCTGTTTGATGGTGTCACGCAGTAGATATCGCGATGCCAAGAAGGCAATGGTAGCACCAATACTCGATGCAAATGAGGCAACGAGTAAGCCCTGAACCAAACCAAATAGCGCACCAGCGGCTAGCGTCAAAATCGCAGCGCCTGGTAAGGAGAGGGCAGTAACGATGACATATAGTAAGAAAAACCCACCGATAATCAATAGCGGTGACTGCGCTTTGTATTCATTAAATTGCGCCATCGACCCTTTTAAGCCATCAAGCGTCAATAATTGATTTAGGTCAAAATAAAAAAAGCTTGCCGCTAATATCAATATTAATAGTATTAAAAATATTCTTTTAATCATGGAAAATCCGGCCAAATAAGGGAGCGAAGGCTAAAATCGTAGTTATTACTCAAACAGTAGAATACTCATCATCTGAATAACTAAACTTAAGTAACAATACCTAAGTAATTATAGTTGAGTAACGTGGCGATCAAATCGAATCATCTAAATCGCCTAACTACGATAAAAAATTTAAGTCGGCAGTCTTAATAGTATATAAATTATGTCTTGCTGTCTGATATTTATACTACTTAAGCAATAAGCACTGCCACCGACATTTATACTGGAGACGTATTTTTACCCAATGTTAGGGTGTCATAGTCTCTCATTAAGAACAGCGCCAAACAGGCTGCCAGCATTGGCCATGCAGCAAAGAACAATAAGTTATCAAAAGGCGTTAGATAAAGACCAAAGGAGGCAAAAGTAGACGCGGCGTGTAGTAATAAGATAATGCCGTATGTCCATTTTTTGAATAGACCCATGACAAACGAGAAGATCAGTATGATTTGTAAGCTACCAATCAGATAAACAATAGTGATACCCAAGTTTTCTAGTGCATAGAATTTAGCAAATACATTGGCGGCATGCTCAGGATTTACGAATTTATCGAGTGTCCAGAAGAAGAATACGATGAAAACACCAAGGCGAAGAAACAATAGTGAGAGTGGTAAATGTTTTGGCATGAATTATCTCTTTTTGAGAAAAAGTAAAAGTGAATTAGAACAAATTAAGCAAATAAAACGGGCACGAGAGCACCGAACTATCAGGTAACAAACACAGGTAAAATATGAACAATGTTGAGTGATTACTCAAAAATAAACAAAGTATTATCACAAAATGTACTAAAAACGCATTGTAGTAGTTATTGAATAACTGTTCAAGTTGATTATATCCATATTCTAGCAATTATAGGGTTGGGTTACTTTCTTTAACCAAACCAGCAATGTTAGGTTAAAGAAGCCCGATTTGTGTACGTTTGATTGAGTCTATCGACACATTTAACGTTTATCTTGCGCTATAAAGATTTGCATAACCCGTATAAACGCAAAAAGCCCTTTATAGAACGTAAATCCTATAAAGGGCTTTTGAGGGGATGCTTATAACACTATAGTAAATTTGACAGCATTAGAATAATGCCTTACCACATCAAGTCATCTGGAATCACATAAGCGGCATACGGATCGTCTTCTGCCAATGTTTCCTCAGCAGTGTCGTTGGACACAACCATAAAGCCTTCCATTTTTGAATCGATACGGTCAGCTAATGGACGAGGCAGTAGCGCGTAGCTCTCTTCCAAACGTGCGATAACCACGTGACCGGCCACGATTTGATCGTAGAGTTTCTGAGTGATAGCGATTTTCTTTACTTTGGACTCATCGACAAACTGATAGCTGACCTCACCTTCTGTCTCAGTAATCTGATGCTGCTTAATCATTTGGACGATATTGGCCTTTAATGCTTTCTCTTCCAATACGCGTTGTTTTTCTTGATTAAGCTTTTGATCCTTTTCTAGCTTTTGGGCTTGCGCCTCTGCCAACGCTTTTTTTGCTTCGACGCTTTCTGAGTCACCAGTACGCTTGGCATGTTGCGTTTGCTTGCTGATTTTTTTGGCCTTTTTGCTATCAACCAATCCAGCCTTTAATAATTGAGCCTGTAGGGCATTTTTTGCCATAATCCAATCACCTAAATAACGATACCGAAATCATAAATGCTAAAAAATACATTGTAGCAAACTTTACTAGCGCATGTGGTCAGACGATGATAAGACTTTCTATATAGCTAGATATCAGCCTGCGGTAAGCCCTATACAAGGCTGACGGTAAAAAATTGCAATTATTGCAAAAGGGTCGCACACATCGCTGGATGAAGCCGTATAAATTGGTTATTATCAAATGAAGAGGTAAATTTACTTGATAAGATAATTTTTGAAAGGGTAACTATTATAAGGTAAATGAAACATACCTTAGTCGAAGAGCATAAGCCAGAGAGCATAAGCTAGAGACTATAAGTTAAAGGACATAAGCCAAAGAGCATAGCTTGTTCAGAACTAACAAGCTGTATAGGATTAAATAATTAAATTTAAGGACAGATTATGACAACATCACAGCACATTTTGGCCTGTATTGACGGCTCAGCAGTGACTGAATCAGTTTGTGACTATGCAGCGTGGTATGCCAATAAATTAAACGTACCTGTTGGATTGTTGCACGTCAGTGACATACCTGCATCGACCAGACGAGACTTATCAGGTGCTATAGGCATAAATAGCCGTCAGTTTTTATTAGAAGAGTTGTCCCAGTTGGATGAGCAAAGAGCAAAAGTCGTCAACAGCTATAGCAATGCGTTGGTACAAGATGCAAAAAGCCACCTTCAAAGCAGTTTCACTGATGTCAATGTTCGCGTTTATCAACGCCACGGCAAGTTGCTTCCTAGTATTGAGCATTTTAAAGAAGAAAATCGTGCGATTGTGATGGGACGACGCGGAGAAGATCATAAGAACAGTCGGATCAATATTGGTAGTCAGATCGAGACGGTCGCTCGTGGCTCAGATATTCCCATATTGATTTGCTCAGAGAAATTTGAAGAGCCAAGCTCTTATATGATTGCCTTTGATGGTAGTAAGACCTCTATTAAAGCGGCACGAATGGTGTCAAAAAGTCCACTATTAAAAGGTCTAAAAGGCCATATCGTGATGGTAGGCAATCATAACGACGCCGCCAAGCAAAGTATGAGCGCCGCCGCTGCACAGTTAGAAGATGCTGGGTTTGTCGTTGAAGCACATCACTTATCTGCTTCTGATGCGGTGGACGGATTGTTAAAGTTTCAGGTAGAGAACAATGTCGATATTATGGTCGTGGGTGCGTACGGACATTCGAAATGGCAACAACTGTTTCTCGGTAGTACAACGACAGAAATTATCGCTAGCACGTTATCGCCGGTCATTCTAGTGCGGTAATAACGTCATATATTTATGTTTATCGTCTAGGGCGTGTCCTCAGTTTTATATTGTGGGTACGCCCTAATCATTTAATACCTTTGGAATACTCTATGCTAATTAATGCAGATTTTTCACAACGCGCTTCATTAATCCCTGAAGCACATCAATGGATTAAGTCACCACAAAATGGTGTGGAGCGTGTCATGCTTGATCGTGTGGGTGCGGAGAAAGCTCGTGCTACCAGTCTTGTGCGTTACGCGCCAAACTCTTACTTCCCGCATCATATGCATCCAGGCGGCGAAGAGATTTTAGTATTGTCAGGCACTTTTTCTGCAGATGACACTCATTATCCAGCAGGTTGGTATCTACGTAACCCGCCGTCTTCAGGTCATCGGCCTTATAGTGAAGAAGGTGCTGTTATTTTCGTCAAGTTACGGCAAATGTCGTCTGACGAAACGCAGCACGTGGCTATCGACACTTATAATGATGCTAATTGGCAGCAACAAGGTAATCGTACTGTCTGCCCGCTTTTTTCTGATGGGGTAGAGCACGTTAGTCTACAGCGTATCGATGCAGGCGAGTTGCTATTCACCGAGACAGTCCATGGCGGTGCAGAAATATTAGTTGTAGCAGGTGAGCTAATAGAGGGTGGACAGGTATATCAGCAGGATAGTTGGATACGCCTACCGATAGATGCAAATGTACAAATAAAAGCAGGAATAGAGGGCGCAACCATATACTTAAAAACCGGCCATCTTAATCATGTGATTGGTTTAGACATTGAAGAAACTTAAATAGTACTTATTAATTGTATAGACAAAATATAAAAATAATTTGGTACTTTTAATTCTTAATTATGACGTACCAAATTATCACTTCATAAAATTAATATATTATAAGTAATACTCGTTTTTGTGTGAACTTCATCAAAAAAGATACCAAGTATCATCTTTTCCTATCTGTCTTCGAAAAATTCTAACCTTCCAAATAGCTTCTTCTAGAAAATTAGCCTAAGCGATTAAATAAAGTGATTTTAAACAGCGCTTTTGGCTAATCTTGTCTTTTTACCATCAAAAATTCTATTTATTTTTATAAGAAATGAGAATAAATATTATTTATTTCCTTGCTATCTATTTATTAAAAAATCTTAGTTTACAAAAAATATTTATTATAATTTTATTCCTTTATCAGTTTCAATCTTTATCTATGACCTTAACTACTGAAACGTACCTATACAAGTTGATTCAAGAATTATGTACTCTGTAAAAATAAGATTATATTTGTATAATAGAGTATTGTTTACAATTTAATAAAGAAACTATGTTGACCTATAAACCTAGCGTATTATTATAAAAGTAATAGCACAAAACATATCAGAATCTTAATATGAAAGGTGTTCAAGTAATTTCTGACTAAAAATGAATATTTACAGAGTCTAACGATAATTAACAAAAGTTCTATAAACTGTTTGTTAATTAGATTTTTGTTGATAGAATGCGTTATTAAGGAAGGTTGGTACTTCTTTTATAGTACAGTCATAACTTAGAGAATATTTTGTTTCTATATTCGTTTTTTTTTGAATCTAAATGATTTGTTAAATTATTTTAAACAATAAGATATATAGTAAAGTTTTTTTAATGAGAGGTTTGTAGAAGATTGTGAGAGAGCTGGCTATTTAGTCAGGATTTCAGTTAAGTTTTAGTAAAAGATAGAGAATAGTTAGCTTTATATATAAATAAATTTTTACAAGTGCAGTTAACCAAAGTTCTTTGAAAAAAATGATTTAGAAGTGTTTTTTATTATCGCCTTATGAAATATTAATATTTTATCGAACAGCTGTGTTTATATTTGGTCAAAATTAGTCAATCAAGGATGGTTTTATGAATACTATAATTGTGAAAGTTAATAATAAAGTTGAGACAGTTGCTGAGCATGCAGTGGTCTTAAAAAATGAAACGCCTACAGTGATTAAAGCTGTTAATAGAACTAATTACGAGCTGCTTGATACAACCGTTAATCGTGCACCAAATAGTGTTGTTACTAAAAGAGTAGATAAAAACCTTCATATTTCTTTTGAAAATGATGGACAGGGCCCAGACCTCATTATTGAAGGGTTTTATGATAATGCAGATAGTGCATTAATAGGTATTGCTGAAGATGGTGGCTATTACTACTATCTTCCTGATACAGGTGACGTGACAGACTATGTCACTGAACTACAAATGGGTGAAGCTTAAAGTCAATCATTAGCTGGAGATACACAAATAAATCCTTGGTGGGTTGGGGCCACAGAAGCTGAAGGTTTTGCGGCTTTACCATGGTTGTTGGGTCTAGCAGGTGTTGGTGTGGCGGCAGCGGCTTTAGGGGGCGGTGATGATAACGATAGCGCACCAGTAGACACCACCGCGCCTGATGCACCAACTGATATTTATGTTGGTAATGACGATGCCTTTATTAATGCTGCTGAGATCGATGACAATGGCAAAGTAGATGTAATTATCGGTTTACCTGATAATGCATCTGTTGGAGACATTATTACTGTTAATGGTATCAAGCAAAAATTGACTAATGATGACATCGAGAATAAAAACGTAACTGTTAAAATCAACGCACCAGCAGAAGGTGAAACGCTTGACGTAACGGCAAGTATTACAGATGTAGCTGGTAATAAGTCAGATGAGCTGTCGGAAACAGTTGGCACTGTTGATACCATTGCCCCTGGAGAACAAGAAGATGCTGATCCAGTGGCGCCTATTGTAGCCCTTTCTGATGACGAAGCTGGTGGAGTAAGTGCGTCAGAATTTGAAAATGGTGTTCAAGTTAATGTCACCTTACCAACGGGTACAGTTGCAGGCGACACTGTGACGCTGACCGTCACTCCTGATGGCGGAGTTCCGATCACTATCGACTATGAAGTGACTGAAGATGATCTTGATGCAAGTATTGGTAACGGTGTGGCCATTGTCACCATTCAAAATAATGTAGAAGATGGCATAACTGCCGATGGTGATTATAGTGTGACAGCCGTCGTGACCGATGTGGCGGGTAATAGCAGTGTGACAAGTGCGGCTGTTGACTTTACCGTTGACACTAACGAAATCATTGCAGCGGCTGATAATTTCGTTGACTTTCAACTAACAGCTACACCTTTAGAAACTGAGAATCTGACACCAAGTGATCTGAATAAAACTGGTTTTACCGTGGTTAATGTAGGTTTAGGCCCAGTATTAAATGCAGGTGTGCTTGATGATGTTATTGCCAACTCAGTGGTACTTGAAGTAGGTGAAGATCAAGTACGAGAAGTTAGAGTTCAAGGTGCAGCACTTGGAGTTCAAGTTCTGAGTACCATAGATTTGAGCTTGTACAAATTGAATGAGTCTACAAATGAATGGGAGTTACAGGAAGTAAAAGAAGACTGGGTAGTATCTTACTTATTAGGCGGCGCATTTCAAGAGACCGATTTTAGCTTGGATGAAGGAGAGTGGCTGTTTGTTATGTCTAGTGGTGAAGGTGTCTCTGCGCTCACTAATTACACCTTAAACTTTCTCTCTGATACTGTTTTGGACTATTCTCAAGCAACAGCGGTCAGCGGCTCTATTACAGGGAATGTGCTAGACGATGTCGATGCAAGCTTTGGTTATGATGAACTACCGACGAATGCGACGGTTACCTCAATTACGTCGGTCAATGGTGAAAAACCGCTCGTAGAAGGTGAGGAGACTATTCAAGGAGAATACGGTACGCTGACAATATTCTCTGATGGCAGTTATGAGTATGAAGTGGATAGCAGTTTCCGTGGTCCGTATGGCAGCGAGGATAGCTTTACCTATACTGTGACATCACCTGATGGTAATAGCTCTTCTGCAGATCTTACTATTCAATTGAATATCTTACCGGTTGATAATCAAGTTAAAATAGATGAGAGCCTTGTAGTAGATATTGTGCCAAGCGTTGTCTTTGATACGACAGATTCTACGATCGTCGATGCATCAGGGTTTAGTATTGCTAATATAGGAATACTAGGGCCAATTCTTGATGCAGCTGCTTTAAGTGGTTCGGGCGTCATGCAATTCACTGTCGGTGATAACCAAGTACGTGAATTGACCTTTGAAGGTACAGGTTTTGGATTGCTTTCATTAGCTGTTGATTACGATCTGATTGTTTATAGACAGGACGAGTCAACAGGCAATTTCGTTCAAGTGCATCTAGAAGACGACTGGTTTAGAGCACCTGTAGCTGGTGGCAGGACCTCTGACCCATTAGAGTTACAGTTTGGCGAAGGCAATTATAGAGCCATATTGATTGCTGGTGACGGTATAGGTGTAGCTGGTGGCACTGTACTGAAGGTTACTGCGGATAAACTCCTTGACTACAATGATCCCTCTACTTTTACTGGTTCGATCGCTGGCAAAGATGCAACTGACGATGCAGGCATTGTATTACTTAAAGTGGACGATCAGATAATGGAGTCAAACGAACCTACGGTCGTGCAAGGTGAGGATGGCAGCTTAACAATTAATATTGATGGCACCTACGATTATACTGTCGCAAAACCTACTGATGCAGGTCCTGACTGGGTGCCGCCTTATGGAGAAGTAGAATCTTTCAATCTAGTGACTAAAGATGCAAATGGTGTGGTCGCTGTTGCCACATTGAATATCAAAATCAGCACTCATACTGCGGTTGATGATTTCAATAACGTCACAGTGCAGGAAAGTAATGTCATCTCGACAATTAAGTATGAAGAAGAGGATGGTTTATTTACTAGTATTAATAACCCTTATTCTAAAACATTCACAGTTGCTGAACATGATGCCGCTGCTCCTGTTGAGGTGGAGGCGACCGCAAGTTCCCTTAATGCTCTTGGTTCTAAGATAACTATTAAATATACTTTATTGAATACTACAACTAACGAGCTCTTTACTGAGTCAGTAGAAGGTGGAACGACAAATGCATCATTGAGTTCTTCATTACCTGATTTGCCAGCAGGTGATTATGTGCTTACGATCACTACTAGCAGAGGTAGCCTGCAGAGTATAGATTTTAATGCCACAGTTATTCATTCAGAAGATTATACATCTACAGTGGTCTCTGCTGTTACTGGTTCCTTGATTGATGGTAATGACAATGATCAAGGGCGGGACAATATTAGTACGCTAAAAGTGGGTGGTAAGTCTGTATTCGTTAGTGATCCAAATCAAGGTGCAGAATCGATTGATATCGAAGGCTTGTATGGCACCTTGACAGTTAATAAAAATGGTAGCTATAGCTACTTACCAAACGGCGAAAGTTTTGGAGTTGAACGCTTTACCTACGAGACGACTTCTGTGACTGGCGGTAAAGAAACCGCTACCCTAGAGCTCAATGTTGGTAAAGGCATCACCGCCACTGAGTTTGATGATATTGCGGTTAGTTCTGCTGCAGATGACAGTTTTGTCATGGGCATAGGAGCCGACACTTTAGTCTTTGATAAATTAAATGGTATAAATGGCGGTAATGGTAATAACGGTGTTGATACTTGGAGCGACTTCAACGCTCAACAAGGCGATCAGATTGATATTACTGGCTTGCTTGACGGTAACCAAACGCTAGGTAATATCGGTAACTACCTGAAATATGAGAATGGTATTCTCATGGTAGATCGTAATGGTAACTCTGAGTTTGAAGAGATGTTGGAAGTAGATGCAACCGATCTTGATGATTTGTTGGGTAGCATTAACTGGGGAGCAGAAGCTGGTGGTAGAGTCAATTTGATTGGAACGAGCGGTGATGACGTCGTTGATATTGCCTATAATATCTCTGATGTGTCATTGATCAATCTAGGAGATGGCTTCGATACTATCAACCTAACCGGATCAGGCCAGACGCTAAGTCTATCTGATATCTTCCAAACGGAGGCGCTCGATATTGGCGGTACAGGTGCCAATACACTGCTAGTTCAAGCAGCAGATGTTATCAACGCAGGAACCACGAATCCTATCTATGTAAGAGGGGGCAGTGATGATACAGTAGATTTGGGTAGTAATGGCAATGATCTTAGTGATGTAGGTGGTACTTGGTCAAACGTCGGAGCTGCCCCTGATACTGGATACGATGTATGGCAATTAGGGAATGATACCTCTAAGCAAATTTATATTGATACGGATATCACTGTTATTTAATACTGGCTGATCAAAGTTTGACATAAGAAACGCTTCCAAAATGGAGGCGTTTTTTGCACTATCTATTTAATGAATTATACATATGAAATATAGATAATTAACCTAAAAAATTCTAGAGCATACAACTAAAAGAGAGATTCTGTCACAGCAGAATTTGGACGATACGCTATGCATTTTATTCAACTAATTGCTATTTCATATTGTTTATCTTGAAGTTGCAAAATGCATTTTATGAGCAGTTTTACTATCATTTATCTTATATTTTAAGGTTATGATTTACTCAAGACATTTTATGTTGAGTATTACACTATTTACGATGACTAAATAAACTTCCGTTATGCACAGTTCTACTCCGTAGAGTACATTAGACTTTATTTAAATTATTATCTTATTGCCTTATAAGGTAAGTTTTAGTAAGGTTTAGTGCATAAAAGATCAACATTTATTCAAAAAACATTCATAGAGCTGATCGCTGAAAACTAATATGAAAAATTCGTCAAATCGTAAGCAGTTACTTCGTAGTATTTCAGTGCGCCATTTTATGACCGCTTTGGCGACTGGTATATGTTTTACAGTGACTTCACACGCAGCAGTAGCAGATTTCCAAATCAATAGCCTAGTGGCGCAAGCAATTCAAACGCACCCTTTAGTAGGGTCGGCTCGAGCGAGTCAACAAGCAACTACCGAGGGAATTAATGCGGCCAAATTAAATCTTTTACCAACACCAAGCGTAAGCTCAGGTTACGATAGAGACAATGACTTTGTCTCAGAGGTGACTATTCGCCAGCCCTTATGGACAGGGGGTAAGCTCACCGCAGATGTCAATCAAGCCATATTCGATGATAAAGCTGCTGTAGAGTATATCTATGAGCAGCAAAACCTAGTGGCCAAAACAACAATTGATGCTTGGCAAAGCTATATCCAAGCCGTCGCTACGCAAAGTGTCCATGTAGAGAATTTAAAAGAGCTGAATGATTTTGAAGCCATGATGCAGCGTCGCGTTGGTCAAGGTGTATCGGCTCGTATTGAGCTTGATCTGGTGACTAACCGTATCCTACAAGAGCAAACATCTTATCAAGCGGCAGTTGAGCAGCAACGTATCGCCGCTGCTAGGCTAGAACAAATCATTGGTCAACCACTGTCTCAGATGAGTGTCACGAGCATACCAAACCTTAAGGTATTGGTAAATCAAGCCAAGCAGCAATCCGTTGACTTTGAAAGAATGGCATTCGATAGAGCTGGCTTTTACAATCCTACCGTCGTCAAAGAACACTTCCAGATTGAGTCCGCTAAGCAAGGTGTCGAAGCACAGCAAGCGGCTCGTTACCCAACCATTTATGCCCAATATGAGCATGCTTACTATCATGAAGATAACGAAAACGATGGTAAGTTCTCAGTGGGATTGAGCTATGCACCAGGCGCTGGATTTTCCAATTTTGCGCTAGCACGAGCCTCACAGGCAGAGGTCAATAGCCTAGTACAAAACCAAGAAGCCGCACGCCGTAATGTCATCGAGAACATTCAAGTACAATACCAGCAGTTTGTCAGTGCCAAAGACAGGGAAACCTCGTTGGTTGCTGCTGTAGCAGGGGCGCAGATTGTGGTCAGCTCTTATCGTCGGCAATTCATCGCAGGACGCAAGTCATGGCTTGAAGTACTAAACGCTGTCCGTGAGCATAACGATTATCAAGTCCAGCTGGTACAAACTCGCGCAGAAATGTTGGGTGCATTTTACAGTCTACAAGTAGATTTTGGCATCATGCAGTGGCAGCAGTTTTCTCATAATCGCGACCCAGTGACTTTGTTTAGCCCAGCAAATTCTGTCAAGCAATGGCTCAATAAACAAGACAAAAACAACACTAGTAGTCATTTCGGTTATGGAAACAATTCAGCAGAAGAATATATCGATATTAAGCTGCCCGCGACGGCAGAGCAAAGTTTGAACAATGGTGAGTATCTCATGTTAAATGATGATTACAGTATTACGCCGATAACTGATCAAGAGAATATGACAAATAAGTAAATCAGAAAGTCATATAAATAGGCGTAAATTATCCTACATACGCAACCATCTAAAATATTAAATAAGCGATTAATATGAGTGCACAATTACAAAAGACATCGTCTCAGTCTGTTGACCACCATGAGCTGCAACACTCAGAGCAGGTTGATCTGACCGAAACGCTGACTGATGCGATTAAGCATTTACTCGGACAGCAAGGCTATCCAGTAGACAATATACGGCTCCATGATGTCGTCAAACGTCATAGTGAGCAGTCGGACAGACAAGGTCAAAGTATTCATGAGTTAGGCGGTGTCATTGCAGTATTACAAGGCATTGGCATAACCGATACACCAGAAATACTAGAGCAACCTGATGCCGCTTTTTTGCCCTTACTAGCGTATCGAACGGATTTAGGTTGGGGTGTGATTGATAGCCAAACGCCGCAAAAAAGCTGGAACTTTAGACAAGCAAACCAGCAGGTACATACGCGTGCCGAAGAGTTGACCTTGGTCATGCGTATTCGTCTAAAAGAAGATCATATTAAACAGCGGAAAGCCTCATTTTCTGATCTGTTAAAGTCTGATTTGGGTAATTATAAAGGTATTTTAGCTGAAGCCGTTATCGCCACTTTCCTGATTAACATGTTGGCATTAGCCGTTTCTCTATTTTCTATGCAGGTTTATGACCGTGTCATACCAACGCGTAGTGAATACACGCTAATCATTTTAGCCAGTGGCGTCTTCTTAGTGATCATGTTTGAAGCATTCATGAAGTTTTCGCGCTCAAGAATCATGGATAAGGTCGTCGTCGGTCTAGACCAGTATCTATCTCGAGAAGTATTCCAACGTCTACTCAAAGTACGTATCGACCAAATGCCGGGGTCAGTTGGCTCTATGGCAGCACAATTACGTGGTTATGAGCAGGTACGTAGCTTTTTTACGGCGAGCACGCTTTTTGGTTTAGTCGATTTGCCAATGACCATTATTTTTATCAGCTTAGTGGCTTTTATTGGCTCACCATTAGTCGCTGTTGTGCCAGTAATAGCGGCAGTAATTGCAATTACGATGGGGCTAATTGCACGCAAACGCATCGATGCCATTGCATCAGAGGGCGCGACTGCTTCTTATTATAAGACAGGTCTGTTAGTAGAAGCTGTGGAAGGCGTCGAGACAATAAAAGCTGGGGCAGGCAGCTGGAAGTTTCTCTCGCGTTGGTTGGACGTGATGGATGTCACCATCAAAAACGACTTGGATATGAAGCATGCCAATGACAACTTAACGTATTTTACGCAGATGCTACAGCAAGTAAGCTACGTTGGTATCGTGATAGTCGGGTCATTTGTCGTTATGCAAGGTGATATGACAATGGGCGGACTGATTGCCTGCTCGATACTTGGTGGTAGAGTGTTGGCGCCTGTTATGGCGATACCCAATCTGCTAGTACAGTATGCTCATGCCAAAGCCGCCAAAATGAATATCGAGAGTCTGTTTGCACTAGAGCAAGACAACCAAGGCGTTGCATATCCATTATCGCCTACGCATATAAAAGGCGCGTATCAGTGCGATGGATTGTCGTTCAATTACCAAGGCAACGATCGACCAGCCATTACGGTTCCGCAACTATCGATTAAACCAGGAGAGCGTATAGCGATACTTGGGCCTATTGGCTCAGGTAAATCTACCTTGCTTAAGGTGCTAGCAGGACTGTATGCACCAACGGAAGGACGCGTGTTGTTAGACGGACTTGATATACATCAGATCAGCCGTGAGACACTTAGTGAGCGCTTGGGTTATCTGCAACAAGATCATCGATTGTTCCAAGGAACCCTGCGTGAGAACCTATTAATCGGTATGGCAGCGCCCAATGATGATGTCCTTCAAGAGACTTTAAACAGGACAGGGTTAATCAACTTAGTATCCAGTCATTCAAGTGGTCTTGACCTACCGATCAGTGAAGGCGGTAAAGGCCTATCAGGTGGACAAAAGCAACTGGTGGCATTTACCCGTTTGCTGCTGACTAAGCCAGATGTGTTTTTGCTAGACGAGCCAACGGCTTCCATGGATAATCGACAAGAGCAGCGCTGTCTACAAGTGCTACGTCAGGAGTTGACGAAAGGGCAAACATTTATTGTTTCGACCCACAAGACAGCATTGCTAGACTTGGTAGATCGGCTGATCATTATGGATAACCAGCGTATTATTATCGATGGTCCAAAACAAGCTGTACTTGATGAGCTCAGAAAAAACGATCAAGCAAAAAATAAAACCACCGTGCAGCAAAAAGGTAAAATAGTTAACAAAGCCAATCAACCGTCAAAAGAAGGTGCCGACGAAAATAAGCCTGCTACCTCTAGAGTTAGAAATATCAGTGTAAAACCCATCAGTGCTCAACATTCAACAGACGATCAAGGGAAGTAGGCATGTCAGAGTATAAGTACACATCCACTAAACCACAGGTTAATCGTTCAAGGTTGAGTATTTGGATAGCATTAATCGGGATCGTCACTTTAATTGTCTGGGCCTCATTTGCCAAGATTGACCAAGTGACCCGTGCGCAAGCAACGGTAATCGCCAGTGCTCGAACGCAAGAAATCCAAGCGTCAGAAGGCGGCGTATTGACTCAGCTGGCTGTCACAGAAGGTGAAGAGGTTAAGGCAGGTCAATTATTGGTAGTGTTGGAGGAAGAGCGTGCTAAAGCAGCTGTTGATAATTCCGCTTCTAAAACAGCTGCATTGACTGCTAAGTTAGCAAGACTAAATGCTGAGATTTTTGAAAAACCGTTGGTATTTCCTAAAGGGGTACAGGACTATCCTGAGTACGTGCAAAACCAAAGGGCGCTATACAACAGACGTCGTCAAGCTATCAACGAGGAAGTCTCTTCTCTTGAGAAAATGCTAGTGCTGGCACGTCAAGAATTGCGTATGAATGAGCCTTTATTAAAATATGGCGATGTCAGTCAAGCTGATGTCATCAAACTCAGTCGCCAAGTTGCTGATATCGAAGCGCAGATTAATAACAAGCGCAATAAGTACTTTGAAGAAGCACAGGCTGAAATGACAAAGGCTCAAGAAGAGTTAGATACAGAGCTTGAGCAATTGCGAGATCGGGCACAAGTACTTGAAGAGAAACGCTTAATGGCGCCCACAGAAGGTAAAATTAAGAACATCAACGTGACCACTATTGGCGGTGTTGTTAAGCCAGGCGAGGTCATTATGCAGATTTTACCGACCAGTAGTGACTTGGTTATAGATGCCAAGGTCAGTCCTGCTGATATTGCTTATGTCAAAGAAGGTCAAGAAGCGACGGTTAAGCTCGATGCTTATGATTACTCTATCTTTGGAGCCATGAAAGGGACGGTCAATTATATCAGTCCAGACACGCTAATGGAGCAAACACCTAAAGGCGAAGAGCCTTACTACCGTGTATTAATTGTGATTAATGGTGCTGAATTTAAAGGGCGCGGTGATGAGATTGTCATCAAACCTGGTATGACAGCTTCTGTCGATATTAAAGCGATGGAACGTACGGTATTGTCTTATTTAACTAAGCCAATTACCAAAACCTTATCAGAAGGTTTGGGTGAGCGCTAATAGTTTAATATTGAGTGTTTATTGATAAGATAATAAAAACCCCAGTTAATCGCTGGGGTTTTTTTATGTAGAGGTATTGAGTCTAATTGTGCTACTACTCATAACTCTTATAGTCTTAGTTAGAGTTTTCAGGAAGTCTTTGGCTATTCGCCTCATTTCTTAACTGTTGTTGCTCATCAATTTTCTGCTGGTTACGCTTTTTGACTTCGTTGATAGCGGCACTCAATTGATCGTTTATCGCTTCCACTTCAGATTTTGCTGAAAGATAGTCTTTATCTATTTTGACGTTACTTTTTTGAGCAGGAACGTCTATATCCAATAAGCTTGCATTGTTTCTAATCTCTTCCAATTTATCATCAGTGTTCGCAACTATAGACTGGGTATTGCTATCGGTTTGGGCATTTGGCGTCTCTTCCTTTTGCAAAGGAGTTTTGTTTGCTTGCACTGATTCTATCGATATAGAAGCTGGTTTTTTGGGTTTATCATCGACGTTGTTGGTCGCTGGAGAAGAGGGTGCTTTTCTGCTTTCTACGTTGGTTATTTGCTCATCATTACTTGCTAGCTGAGATGCTTCAGACTTATCACCAATCTCAGATTTTTTATTGACCGTGTCTTCTACATTGTCGTTAGTGTCATTAGATGTCTTAGTGCTGGTGACAGTAGTGGTATAGACCTTTTCAGGTAGATCTACATTGTTGATAGCAATAGGTTCAGTCGAGTTCGTTTGGCTATCCGCTACTTCTACTGAATCCGTCTGATGAGTGTTGAGATAGAAAACAAAGAAAACCCCAACGTGTACTAATACTGCAAGACACAATGCCCAAAACCATTTTTCACGGAACTTCATCATTATATGGCTTTACCTTTATCATATTAGTACACGTGCGATACACCTTGAGGTTATCAAATAATTGGGATTGTTGGTAGAGAGAAGAGGCTAAGCCTGTTCAATATTATCTTTAATTTCAGAGTCTCTATTTCCAGAGTCGTTGTTCTCAAGGTCATTGGTCTCAAATTCATTGCTCTCAAAGTCAGCCAGCATCTCTGTGATTAGCTGATCTTTTTGATGCCATATTTGCTCTACCCAATCAAACATCTGCGCTTTTATCGCTTCATCTGTTTCATAACCGCCGTTTTTGATCGCAGTAAACAGGTCTTTGGGTATCTCAATATGTCGCACATCGACGCCTAAACGTTTGATATTGCCTTTCCATAGATCGCTATAAGTGGGTACACCATCAGGGTAGATAATCGTCATGTCCAAAATCCCATCAATCTCTTCCCCTAAGGCACTCATAGCCAGTGATAACCCGCCAGCGCGTGGTTTAAGTAAATGCGTATAAGGGGATTCTTGTTTATCATGTTTGCTAGGGGTGAAGCGAGTCCCTTCTAGATAGTTCAATAGCGTAAAAGGCTTGTCCTTGAGCAACGCACACGCTCGTTTCGCTTCTTCGATATCCTTACCCTTTAGTGCAGGGTTTTTAGCGATGGCTTCTTTTGAATGTCGACGCATCATAGGAAAGTCGAGAAAGTAGAAAGCCTGACCAATGACAGGGATGTATATGAGCTCAAACTTGGTAAAAAAGCGCGTCAGTGGCAAACGTTTTTCGCTGATATATTGCACGATACTGGTATCAACCCATGACTGATGATTGCTCACCAGTAGATACTTACCGTTGGTATGCACATCATCAGGTAAGTTAATGCGCCAGTCTTTGCTTGGTAATACGTTATCGATCAATGCATTGTTGCTATTGATCCAATAGTTCGTCACGTCGATAACGGCTTTGTCAGCGATGGCAGCACCGGTGATGGCCTTGGTAGCACCCATTACCCAGACAGGCAGGCCAGCTAACATGCTATTAAAAGTGATAACGCTGGTTGCCGTCGTTAGTGAAGCAGCTTTGCCTAATTTTGGAGCGCGTTCATGTAGTTTTTGAACGATTGATTTCAATCGCATATCGAATCCTTTTACTCATACCTATGATGAGATATTGATAATGTTGCTGCATGATTTTAGCAGAAATCAATCTCAGTGTACGAGTGTTAACAACAAATAATAAACAGCATTGATAAATCAGAACGTACAATTGTATTAAGATTTGCCCGAAGCAAGATGTAACCCAAACTATAAAAACAGTCTTTTTTATTTATAAAAATAAACCGATGAAAAAGAAAATATAGATTACTTAAAAGGCAAGTGTCTATGATAATATTTCGAGCTCAAATATAGCCCTTATATGCTGGCTAGTCTATGAGTTTCGTCTAGAACCTCTTTTTATAGATTCACAGTGCTACTCACACATTAGTACTGAGCAAAGATTAATGAAATTAGATATGAAGCGACTACGTTTGATAGCAGATAGGTTATCAATAAATAAAAAAAGGGCGTATCAAGAATTATCTCGATACGCCCTTTGCAATTTAACTGGTTAGATAGTAATCAGCTAAATAATCGAGTGAATCAACACTCTATATTTACTATATTAATTAGCCGTGCATACCACGGATAGGGTAGTTGTTTTCTGGGTTTCTAACAAAAGCCAGACCGTTTGCCAAGGTTTCAAGATCTGGTCTAGAGAACGGTGCGTTCGAGATATCAACGATATGTACTTTTCCTTCAGCATTGATAACGAATACAGCAGGTTCAGCGAAAGGATGATCAGTTTCTTTTTCTGAACGTGGGTCAGAGATGTATAAACCTAGCGTATTCATCTGTTCGATAGTCAGACCATAAGCCATAGGGAAGCTAACATCTATTTGATCTAGATGACCTTCTAACTGCTCTTTGCTGTCTGCAGATACTGCGATGATATCGACACCAACGTCATAGAAAGACTGTTTTACTGTCTCTAAGGTATTTAGATATTTTGTGCAGATTGGGCAGTGCTTACCACGGTATACAACGACCAGTTTCCAGTCATGACCGTTTTCGGGTTTGCCTAATGAAGTCATTTCACCGTTTAATACTTGTACTTCCGTTTCAGGAAACGTAGTACCGGCTTGAATTTTTTGAGCATAATCTGTTGACATAGTTCTTATCCTTTTTAATAGTATTTTTATGGTTGGTTGTTATTTAACAGCCTTACATTAGCAGTCTTAAGTGCAAAAGTATGGGATGTTTACAGTAGTCCCAAGTAGTAACAGGAAAAGTTAACATTACCTTTAAAATTGCTCAATAATACTACTTAAGTAAGCTAGGGCGTGTCCTCAATTCAAACGAGTGTTCTCTAAATGGGCTAAAAACAGCTAAATTTTGCCAAACATCGTCAAATAGTTGGTTAATATCTCGATATTATCTGCACTATTTTCCTCGTTTGACGGCAATTTATTTCATTTTTATCACCATTTTTAAAATGAGGACACGCCCCAGTAAGTCATAGACAAAGCGTCTATTTTTTTGCTTCTTCAGTTGTCTGAGCGTCTAATTTATCTTGAGTTTTTAGCTCAAAATCTGAGGCGTCATGACGTTCGTGTAATTGCTCAGCAGGTTCACTCCAAGTGCGGTTTACCTTGCGACCACGTTGCACAGCAGGACGCTCTAAAATCTCAGTTGCCCAGCGACGTACATTTGGGTAGCTCTCAACTTGTAGGAACTCTCCTGCATTGTATGCTTCACCTAGTATTAGATTGCCATACCAAGGCCAAGTGGCGATATCTGCAATCGTATACTCATCGCCACCTAGATAGCGATTTTCTGCAAGCTCACGTTCTAGTACATCTAACTGGCGTTTTACTTCCATCGTGAATCGATTGATAGGGTACTCAAATTTTTCTGGCGCATAAAAGTAGAAATGTCCAAAACCGCCGCCCAAGTAAGGAGCAGAACCTTGTAACCAGAAGAGCCAATTCATGACTTCAGTGCGTGCTGCTGCATCTTTAGGCAGTAGTTTTCCGAATTTTTCGGCAAGATAAAACAAAATAGCGCCACTCTCAAACACACGGCTACCAGTCTCTGTATCCAAAAGCACAGGAATTTTTGAGTTTGGATTTAGCTCAACGAAACCTGATGAGAACTGTCCACCTTCACCAATTTGAATCAGGTGCGCGTCGTACTCAGCTTCTGTCACCCCTAACGCCAGTAACTCTTCGACCATAATGGTGACTTTTTGGCCGTTAGGGGTGCCCATTGAGTAGATCTGCAAAGGGTGTTTGCCGCGAGGTAGTTCTGCTTCATGCGTTGGACCAGCGATAGGGCGGTTGACACTTGCCCACTTGCCGCCGCTTTCTGCATCCCATGTCCAGACGCTGGGTGGCTCGTAATGATTAGAGTTTGACATAATGATGATACCTTTTTATATACTGTGCTCAGTAGGGGGTAATTGGTAAATCAGATCCAGTTTATTGTTTTTATTCTGGCATGTCTGCTAGTTGCTTTAAGATGTTTTTGTAGTTTTCTACACCTTGTGCGCCGCTCACTAGATGCTGACCGTTAAAGATAACGGATGGTACGCTTTGAACACCTTGCTGCTTTGAGTGCTGTACGGCTTCACGTATCACATTGGCAAAGCGTTGATCTGCGATAACGGCAAGCGCCTCAACACGATCGAGCCCAATATCTGCTGCGACGTCTGCCAGTACGGTACTATCAGCCACGTTTTTATTATCAACGAAATGCGCAACGAACAATGCTTGTTTTAGGTCGTGCATACGTCCTTTCTGATCAGCCCAATGCAGTAACTGATGCGCATTAAAAGTATTGTAGGTACGAAAATCATCGGTAAACTGAAAATTAAATCCAGCTTCTGCACCTGCTGCTGTCATTCTAGCTCGGTTCTCTTTAACGTCCTCAGCAGTTGTACCGTACTTCTCCATAATATGCTCACGATAGTTTCGTCCTTCATGCGGCGTATTAGGATTTAACTCAAATGGGTGCCAATGAATCTCATGCGACGTGTTGGTTTGTTTTAGTGCCTCAGCTAGTTGACTATAACCGATAGCGCACCAAGGGCATACAACGTCTGACACGATGTCTATTTGTAAGGGTTTTTTTGCCTGTTCCATAGGATCTCTCATTAGCGATAAATTAAAATGAAAAACTGCTGCCCGAAGATGTTTCGAACAACAGTATGAAAACATCAAATGGACTGTGTCAGCATTAGCTGAAAAACATATTAGTCAGCTTTGTGCCATTCAAATTTCTGGAATGGTTTGTCAATTGGTGTGTTAGCTAGGTGGTTCGTGTAGTTGCTCATTACTTTTTGAGCAGCACCAAGGATAACTTCAAGAATTTGGCGCTTAGTGTAGCCTGCATCTAAAAACGCTTGAACCGCGCTGTCATCAACGTTACCACGATTACGGACTACAGATAGTGTGAAGGTACGCAATGCTTCCAATTTTTCAGTTGGTAGTGGCGTTTCATCACGTAATGCATCCGTGATAGCGTCATCTACTTTCATGCTCTTAGCAATACCAGTATGCGCAGGCACACAGTAATGACAAGCATGTTCAACGTTGATAGTTTGCCATACAACCGTGGTTTCTTCGTCATCAAAACTGCTGTCTAAAAACAGTTGATGTAGCTTTTGATAGCCTTCTAGCAAGCCAGGCGCTTCAGCCATCACGGCGTGTAGGTTAGGTACCATGCCAAATGCTTTGATAGAAGAATCAAGTAAGTCTTTGCTTTCTGCTGGGGCTGTGTCTTTATCGTGTAGAGTAAATTCGGTCATAATATACTTCCTAATAATAGGTTTGAGATTTAGTGTGTTTTAGAGTTTTCATGCTCGCTTCAAAGCAATCGCTGATTTACATTTAATTATTGGCTTGAGTAGTTACTCAAAATTAGCAACTTTGCTTAGTCAACGAGTCAATAGAGACTACTATAAATGATATTGAGCAATCGCTCAATAATTATTTGAGTAATCGTTCAAGTAAATTGTAATGGCTTAATTACATTCCTCTGCGTAATACATATTATTCTATTAATATCAGTACCTTAATAAGGTAACACTGTGTAAGTAATAAGAGAAAATAACGGTAAAAAAGTGATTGTTAGCGTTAATAACGTTATTTTCTCTAGTATTACGGACAAAGCTTATTGAAATGACTGAGTGAATCGAGATTACTTAACTTCAGTCATCTCATGTAGAACGAATGATTCAACCGCGCTTTCTGTTGCGGTGGAAAAATCTTTTAGATGTTCGTTTTCCATATGGATTTGCCATAGCTCGCGGGTGGCCCAGCTTTCATGAAACATAAAGTGAGTGGGTTTCTCATTATCTTGGAACAAATCATAACGAATACAGCCTTCTTCGCTGCGAGTAGCTGGTATGAGTTTTTCGAGCTCAGCTTTTACGAGAGCGATGCTATCGTCCTTTGCTGTTATATGGGCGATGACGGTTAATGTAGTCATTTCTAATCCTTGGAATTGGTGGGATGGTTAGATGAGTTTTGAGTGTGACTGTTGGTAAAAGAGTCTATATGCGAACAGAGTTATATCGACACTGTGTTTATTATATCAATATATAACACTACTTGAACGACCGTTCATTTGTGGTTATAGTGTATATCAGACAATAAAAATGTGCTTCAAATTTCGACGTCTATTTTTGTTATCTCATTACAGCTTTTATAGTCATTAGTATATAGTCGATTCAATTTAAAAGTAGTACAAGGCAACCGAACGTAGATGTATATTTAATACTTCAAGCGAGGTTAACGCAGTAATATTTTTATAGTGGAATGACTATAGTCACCAGATTTGATAGTCATTAGACGACTGTCTTCTAATAGGATAAAGTTATGCTTAAATTTTATTTTCATCAAACGCCAAACCCAATGAAAGTAGCATTGTTTCTTGAAGAAACTGGGCTGCCTTATGAACTTGTGGCAGTAGATACGTTAAAAGGTGAGCAGCATACACCTGAGTACCGCGCTATTAACCCAAACGGCAAAACGCCTGCGCTAGAAGATGATGGCAAACGCGTGTTTGATTCTACGGCTATCTTGATGTATCTTTCTGAAAAAACAGGAAAGCTGGCAGGACAACCAGAAGATCGTAGCGAGATGCTGTCGTGGCTAATGTTTGTAGCATCTGGATTAGGCCCTTTTTCTGGTCAATCTGTTCACTTTAGACATAAAGCGCCAGAAAAAATCCCGTATGCGATTAATCGCTACCTTCGTGAGGCCGAGCGTCATTATGAAGTGCTAGATACGCATCTAGAAGGCCGTGAATATATGGTTGGTGAGAGCTACTCAATCGCTGATATTTCTACTTGGGGCTGGATTGATAAGGCGACTGTCGTGCTAGGCGAAGGCGGCTTGGATAACTATCCAAATCTAAAGCGTTGGTTTGATAGCATTAATGCTCGTCCAGCGGTACAAAAAGCCCGTGACATTCCTAAAGGTATTGATTTCAAAACTGAGTTTGATGATGTTGCTGCACGCGCACTTTATCCGCAAAACTTTGATAAAAATAGTTAATCGAAGCAAAGAGACTTAATAAGTTTTATAATATAAAAAGTGATTAAAACCAGTAACTAAGGTTGATTCTACAAACTTTGCCTTAAAATAGATTTTAAGGCAAAGATATTAAGGTGAAAATTATGAGTGCTCCGATAAAGTTCAATCGTGAGGATGTGATCGAAAAAGCAAAAAATCTCTATTGGGAGAAAGGCTATCATGCGACATCAATGCGAAACTTGCAAGATGTGGTGAATATGCACCCAGGTAGTATTTATGCAGCTTTTGGTAGTAAAGATAAACTATTTACAGAGTCACTGAATCGCTATGCTGCAGATGGTGCCAAGAGATTGGCCGACTGTATTGAGCAAAAAGACACAGTGTTAGATGGCTTAAAACATTTTATCCATACGGTGATTGTCTGTAATAGTGCTACTGCGCCTAGTGGTATGTGCATGATCGTCAAGACAGTCGCTGAGCTTACTCAAAACGATAGTCCAGATCTACTCGCACATGCGACAAATATATTAGAAGGTATAGAGGCATCGTTTGCCGTGCTCTTTGGACAAGCCATTGATAGCGGTGAGATTAGCGCAGAAAAAGACCCAGTTGAGCTGGCGCGTTATTTCCAAATTCAAATTATAGGTCTCAGGACGTATGCGCAGGTCACTAATGACAATGATGCGGTAGAGAAATATATCGATGATATTTTTAAAAATATCGTATAGCAAGGTTGTATAAAAAGCAGATTTTTTAGTTATGACAGCTCGCGCCTTTTGTCGTTAACCAATCATCATAGTATTACTAAAAACCCTGATTTCTAGTACATTAGCAATCAGGGTTTTTGTTATCTATTACTGTGCTTTCGGATTGTCATTGATGAACTTCAGCAGAAGCTCAGCCAACGTTTCGCCTTGGTCTTCTTGCAGGAAATGACCGCCGTTAGTGATAGTCGTATGATTTTGTCCTTTGGTACCCGGAATCAGCTTTTGCATGATGCGATCGCCGCCACCAGTTACGGGGTCAGAATCACTAAACAATGTGATAAATGGCTTGCTCCATTTGCTCAGCACGACCCAAGCTGCACGATTGTCTTCTGAAGCAGGATCATCTGGTGTCGTGGGCACTAGGATAGGAAACTGTCTGGCGCCTTCTTTATAAGACTCATCAGGGAAGGGTGCATCGTAAGCATCCAGTACGGCTTGAGACAATGTCGTTGTGGTACCGCTTTTGATGGTGCCTGCTACATTGAACTGCGGCGTCTCCTGAGAGAAATTCTGCCACTTGCGAAAGCCTTCGCCCGGATCGTGATCCCCAGTCGGTAGCATGGTGTTGCCTGCTGCAACGCGATCGAATTTATCAGGATGCGCTGCTACTAAACGTAGACCGATTAAGCCGCCCCAATCTTGACAAAACAGTGTGATATTTTTTAAATCTAATTGATCAAGCACCGATTGCATCCAATCGACATGGCGCTGATAAGTGTAGTCAGTACGTGATGCAGGTTTGTCTGAACGTCCAAAACCAGGAAGGTCTGGCGCGATAACGCGGTGTCCTGCTGCTGTTAGTATTGGAATGACTTTACGATACAGATAAGACCAAGAAGGCTCACCATGTAATAACAAGATAGGGTCGCCGTCGCTTGGACCTTCATCAAGGTAGTGTACGCGCAGCTCACCACCTTCTGTATCATCGACCATCAAATAGTTCGGTTCAAAATCGTAATCTTGCAAGTTAGTAAAATACGAATCAGGTGTCCTAAGTTTTTTCATATATCATCCTTGGGTTAGAAAAATAACAGTGCATTCTGGCACAGGTGTTAGACAGTCTACTAGGGGTGAGTCTCTGAGTGCTACTCGACTATCACTGGTAATCCTAGCGATAAGGCTATCTGCCGATAATCTATATTGATTAAACGTTCAAAATGAAAACTATACCCTACATGCATTCGTTGCTGCAAACATTAATAGTGGATGCGTCAGTAGTATCCACTATATATAGGATAATTTTTGAGTTTCGTTTTATAAGGCTAAACTAATCTTGACGCCAGTAGACTTTTACCACAACATCGGTACGACTTAGCTCAAGTCGGTCTTTCAGCAATGGGCGCAATGCTTTGGCAGTATTTGCTTCTAGTGCTCCCCAAACTTTATTAATCTGTAGAGGGTTATTAGTCAAATAGTCGCCTAACTCTCTGTCGATTAGCGTGGCTAATTCTGCTCCTGAATTTGGTTGATTGGTTACTATAGGCAGTACGGTAAAGTAGTTATTACCATTGTTTTCAGTATCGCAATCAAGGCCACTGCGCATTTTTACCGTATCAAAATAACTTTGATCGCCAGCATCTTGCGTCATACAAATGACTAATGGTGGCGTAGGGTTGTTCCATAGCTCCAGCAATCGTGCTGCTGTTGGCATTGATGTCTCGTCGACAATCAGTACTGCTTGACCGTCTCGTAAGTGCTCTACCTTTTCTGGAAACTCTCGTTTTGTGACGACGGTCTCGCCTGCTTGGAGTGCTGCTGCCCAGTTGCCGCCTGGCGTATCCCCATGCAAAAAAACATCGACCCATGCTCGTATTCCATCATCAGCTTGCCATGCTTTTCTCAAAGTGTAATAGCAGTGAGGACGAGCAGGGCGTACGTTCTCCTTATCGCTACCATTAGTTTTATAGTCACTAGCTTTATTGCCATTAGCTTTATTGTCATCAGTGCTGTCAGTAATCAATGCATTAGTCATTGCATTGTGTTCTAAATCAAACAAGTACGCGTAACCCGCTTCGTTGGTAGGTACTGACGTCGAGCTTTTTGCGCCTTTGACATCGCTTAATGAAGGCATGCTCAATTCAAGGCGCAGCATATTTTTGCTGATTCTATAGCTATTTTGTACCTCAAATACTTGCTTGGTCAGTTTGATTGTTTTTTTGCCTAGCTTTTTATCTGCTCTTTGTTTTAGCAAGATATATTGGGCTTGCAAGTCATCAAGCTGGGAGATAGGTGCAGCAAAAGCAATAAAGAAAGTCTGGTTATAGAGTGAACTATTTTGAGCGGCAGTTGATTGATTCTCTACGCCTTTTGGACAAGTCTGTATAGCAATACCTTCAGCATAAATATCAGTTATTTGGGCATCGACCAGATCCAATTCGGCGGTAGATAATGAGGTAAATGCGCTCAAGAATCCAAGCAGTTCGTCGAGGTGCTCCTCATTAATATGAGCGACCACACCTGCTATTTCGGGGTCGTTTAGGGGAGTGTATTGGCTGTTTTGGTTATCGGTGTTTTCTGTAGTAGCTAAAAGAAGATTAGTCATATAAATACTCGCAATCAACAGAGCGTTGAAATTAAAGTGAATGAGTTTATAGTTAATGATAATTGTTTTTGTTATCATTTACGAGTAAAATCAATTTTTATTGTGGTTTGATCGTCAAAAATTGGTCTATAGCCGATGACCGATGAACCATCATTTTTATGACATATTATTTTTATCAACAATGAGTGCTTATATGCTACGTGCAAACCAGCTGACTATCAGCCGTCAAGGAAATACTCTATTAGACAACGTGACTTGTGAAATTGATACCAATCAACTGGTGGCTTTGGTTGGGCATAATGGGTCTGGCAAGTCGACCTTGATCAAAGCGCTAGCGGGTGAGATGGCAAGTAGTAGCGGCAATGTCACATTAGATGAGCACAGTATCAATGACTACGGCAGTAAGGAGTTAGCGCGGCAAATGGCATATCTGCCGCAGCAATTGCCAGAAGCTGCTGGATTCACGGTGCGTGAGCTGGTCATGCTAGGGCGCTATCCTCATCAAAAATGGCTGCAAAAGCCAACTCAAATAGATAAAGACAAAGTCGCGCAAGCATTAAAAGTGACTAAAACCGAAGCGTTTGCTGATCGAATTACTGCCACGCTATCTGGTGGTGAGCGCGCTCGTGCGTGGCTCGCGATGTGTTTGGCACAGGATACCCGTTACTTATTGCTCGATGAGCCACTTGCTGCGCTTGATATGCACTATCAAATCGAAGTCATTCAGCTCATTCGTCGTTTGGTGGATGAGCAAGGATTAAGCGTGGTAATTATTATCCATGATATTAATTTGGCAGCACAATATGCCGATCGAGTCATCGCGCTGAAAAATGGCAAAATGTGTCACAACGGCGATATCGCCAGTACCATGCAATCTACCGTGCTACACGATATCTTTAATGTCGATATGCAGCTACTCAGTCATCCTATTACTGGGCAGCCTGTCGCAGTCGCTTAACGTCTGGTTTCTGCTCCTTCTTTTTAATTTGCCTACAAAGATACGCTTTTATGCCTCCCGTTTTTTATACAGATAAATTATCGAAACATCCACTAGTTACACCAGTATCAGTAATGACAATATTGAAATGGTTCGCCCTCGCATTGTGCTTGGTATTGACCGCCTGTCATAGTCAGACATCCACGCAAACAACGGCTACCTCAGAAGCAGAAAACAGTCATAGCGATAGGATGAATATTGTGTCTCCTGACTGGGGTAATGCAGCGACTTTGACGGCGATGGGGCATGCACCAATTGCGACAGGTGATGTCAGGGTTTGGGATAGATGGGTGGGTAGTCCCAAACTGCCAACATCGATCACAGACTTAGGCATCCGTTATCAGCCCAATGCTGAGCTAATCGCCCAACTGCCTGTCGATATGGTCATAGATAATTATTTTTATGAGCATGCACGCAACTTATACGGCGATGTCCCTGCGGAATCTGTGATGTTTGCCGCCAAAGGAGAGAAGGCAACCTGGGCTGACTATACCGAACCGACGCGGGAGCTTGGCATGCTGATCGATAACCCGAAGATGGCTGAAGACTATATTGTACAAAGTCAGAAAGAAGTACAGCTGGCCAGTCAGCAATTCCAGCAGCGCTATCCAAAAGCCAAGAAATTCGCAGTGGTACAGTTTGCGGATGCCAATAACATGCGTATGTATGTGGCAAATAGTTTATTTCAGCCTGCGCTAGAGCAGATGGGTAGAGAGCTTGTGGTATTGGGCAAGGGCAATCAGTGGGGGTTTGTGCCAATACGAATGGGAGATTTGGCGCAATTAGATGATGAGACTTGTTTATTAATTATCGATCCACTAAGCCCAATTACTAGAGCTGAAATTGATGACAGCTTAATTTGGCAGCGCCTGGGTTATGGCAATACCCGTTGTGTGGGTGAGCTACCTCCAGTATGGATTTATGGCGGTATGTCGTCATTGGTCAGCCTAGCAAATAACTTGTCAGAAGTTTCATTAAAAGGCGGGGACGTAGTACTATGAGCGCCAATGTAGACACTCACAACAACCAAAACAATCATATCAATAACCACACCGACAGTTCTCATAACGACAGTGCTCATACGATGACATTAGCCTCTCAAGCAGCAACGGTTTCAAAACCCTCATCAACGTCATCGAAACATTCATCATCACTGAATCAGTCACCGAATCAACCCAATCCCCAGACTTCTTTATTTGCCAGTATGTCTTGGCGACTATGGGTCATGCTCATCGGATTAGCGGCTTTGTCATTATGGAGTAGCTGGGCGTTGCTAGATCAGCAATGGACGCGTCCACTTCGTGACTTGCTTATACCAAGCTCGCAATTGGATATTGCCAGTATGGCGATACAGCTACATATCGTGGCGACCAGCGTAGTAGCGTTACTGGCTGGCGGGCTATTAGGCGTGGTCAGTATTTTACTACAGCAATTGGTAAAAAACCCACTAGCATCAGATACGACGCTAGGGGTGGGCGTGGGTGCACAGTTGGCCATGCTCATCGTCACGTTGTTTTTGCCAAGCCTGGCTATTTATGGCGGACTTTATGTAGCCTTTGTAGGTGCTATCATTAGTATGGGTCTGGTGTTTGCCTTATCAGCACCCAGTCGATTTAATCCATTGATTTTGATATTGGCCGGTTTGGTGGTCAATATTTTGCTGGCCGCAGTGGCCAATGTACTAGTACTATTTTTTGCTGAGCGTAGTAATGGAATGCTGTCGTGGGCGGCTGGGTTTTTGGCACAAAACAGCTGGCATACCAGTATCGCGCTAGTCATCACTGCCATTTTGATGGCGGTCGTATGTCTGCCATTACTGAAACCATTAACGCTGATGAGTCTAGATGACACGCAGGCCAGACGTTTGGGTGTGCCTATTAATGGGATTCGGGCACTTGTCGTATTGGTTGTTGCCGTTGTGACTGCTCTAGTGATTAGTGAAGTTGGCTTGATTGGTTTCATTGGTCTTGGTGCAGCAAGCTTGGTCAATGCACTGGGCATTTCTTCTATTGGTAAGCGTTTGGCCGCAGCCTTTGGGTTAGGGGCGCTGCTTTTACTATTGACCAGTAATGTCGCATTATTGCTTGAGCCAATACTTGATATGCAAATTCCAGCTGGTGCCATGACAGGTATCTTGGGTGCACCGTTGATTATTTGGTTGATTTTGCGTCAGCGTCGCGAGCGGATAGAGACAGTGACGCCCATGCTTGCGGGTAAGCATACATCCATTGCATTTTGGCGATGGGGTGTTGGGGTGCTCGCCCTTATCCTGCTGGCTTGTCTTTTGGTACAAGACATCAATGGTTGGGGGCTCAGTACGGACTGGGCGCTCACGCAGCAGTACCGCTTGCCTCGCAGTTTGAGTGCTGCAGCAACAGGCTTGATGTTGGCAGTCGCCGGTGTGCTACTGCAAACCTTAACGCGTAACCCCATGGCCAGTCCTGAGGTATTGGGGGTCAGTTCAGGTGCCGCACTGGGGGTGATTTTAGGGTTTTTATTATTACCAAGTTTAGGGCTATCTGCTGGAGCAGGGACGTTGCTGGTTTCAGGACTCTCAGGTGCGATGGCTGTGCTGCTATTGATTATTTGGCTGGCACGCAGGGTCAGCTCAGGTTATTTATTGTTAGTAGGTATAGGCATTGCCGCCATGATGGACGGGGTGATGCATATGGTCAAGCTTTCAGGAGATCCGCGTCTAGAAGCGATGCTCAGTTGGCTGTCAGGGACAACTTATAGCGCCCAGCCCAGTACGGTATGGTATCTCATTGGTATTGCCGCTATCTTATTTGTACTCAGTCTACTGCTGATAAAACCCTTGCGTGTCCTTGGTTTAGGCACAGGTGTGGCACGTAATCTAGGTGTGGCAGTTACGCCCGTTACCTTTTCACTACTGGCACTAGTAGCAGCGCTTAGCACGGCCAGTACGCTTGCCGTTGGCCCGTTGAGCTTTATTGGTTTGATGGTGCCACATTTGGCTACTTCGCTAGGCGCCGTAAAGCTTGAACGGCAATTGCCATTAGCTGCACTTTTAGGGGCAGGGGTGATGGTGATAGCAGATTGGATTGGCCGTTATGTTATTTTTCCTTATGAGCTGCCTGCGGGCACGATTGCGGCGATTATAGGTGGTGGCTACTTCTTATGGCTCATTCGTAAGGTACCAGCCTCGGCAAATAGATAGCCGCTGTTTTTAGATAGTTCTTAACTAACGATAAAAGTGAACACAAATAGTTTAGAACTATCTGTATGGGGTAGCTGTGTGTCATTAATTAGTCGACAGTTTGTAGTAGTCTGCATTGTTCCTAATTACTCGCTCTTGATTCGTCGTTCTTAGATTCACGCTAGCTGCTATCTTTGTCATTTTTATCAACAGAAAATTCGCAAACTGGGTTGACAGTCAGTTATTGGTAGTAGATACTACGCCTCATTAATAATAATGATTATCATTTACATTATCATTCAATATAAATGAGCGTTATTTTAAGAAGTAAGCGTCAACACTTACTTTTGAATGTTTATCCAAGACGACTGACAATAACAAGGCTGAAGCTATGGACACGATCTTATTAGACGAATCACGTGATAACGAATGCTACTTACACCGTCAAGAACAATTTGAATCGAAGGTCCGTAGTTATCCACGTAAGCTGCCCTTTGCGATTCAATCTGCTAAAGGGGCGTGGATTACCGATGTGGAAGGTAATGAGTATATCGATTGCCTATCAGGTGCTGGCACGCTGGCACTTGGACACAATCATCCTGTAGTCATAGAAAGCATCAAAGCGCTATTGGATAGCAATCTACCGATGCATACATTGGACATTACCACTCCGTTAAAAGATAAATTCAGCGAGTTCATGTATAAGTTGCTTGCTACCAATAGCGATGAGTATTGCTTGCAGTTTTGCGGGCCGACAGGCGCTGATGCGGTAGAGGCGGCGATTAAATTGGCCAAACAAGTCACGGGTCGTTCAAGTGTGGTTAGCTTCAGCGGTGGCTATCATGGCATGACGCATGGTGCTCTGGCTGTGACAGGGAACTTGGCCCCTAAACAAGGTATCGAAGGTCTGATGAGCTCGGTACAGTTCTTACCTTATCCTAATATGTATCGCTGCGCGTTTGGCTTGCCTTTTGAGCAAAGCATTCATGCCCATATGAGCTACTTTGAAAACTTCTTAAAAGATGTAGAGAGTGGCGTGGTGAAACCAGCAGCGGTCATTTTGGAAGTCATACAAGGGGAAGGCGGCGTCAACCCTGCACCAATAGAGTGGCTGAAGCATGTGCGCCGAGTGACAAAAGAGCTAGGAATCATGCTGATTATCGATGAAGTACAAACGGGGTTTTGCCGTACAGGACGTTGGTTCGCTTATCAATATGCCGATATTGACCCCGATATGATTGTGATGTCAAAAGCAATCGGTGGTGGTCTGCCACTTGCGGTACTGGGTATCAAAAAACAATACGATGTATGGCAGGCGGGCAATCATTCTGGCACGTTTAGAGGCAATCAATTAGCCATGGCGACTGGCCTTGCTACCCTCAATTACTTAAAAGACAACAACGTTGCTGACTATGTTTTAGAAATAGGTGCATGGTTCATGGCGCAGTTAAAAATACGCCAACAGCGCTATCCAAAAATGGGTCAAGTCAGAGGGCGTGGTCTCATGATTGGTATAGAAATCGTCAATCCCAGCCTATCTAGACAAAATGATGGTAGCTATCCAGCAGACAGCGATGTGGCTGCCAAAATCCAGCAAGCGTGTTTTAAGCATGGATTGGTGATTGAAAAAGGTGGACGCGGTGGCACAGTACTGCGATTATTACCGCCACTCAATATAACCAAAGATGAGCTGCAACAAGTCCTCCAAAGGCTTGATATGGCGCTAGAAGACAATCAATAGTATTGCCAGCGCCTTAGCATGATTCACACATTTATAAAAAAACTCTGATAACAACTCTAATAACGACTCTAATAATAAGTCACTTATTTGCGATTTATACATTCGTAGAATAAACAAGTGAGGACATTTTGCATTTATTAAATCAGCAAACCAGTGAGCAATATGTCACGCATATGCAAAAAACCAGCGCTGTTATCAAACAGTGGCTAGACGACAATAATGTGTATTTGGGCGGCACACCGCAACAAGTGCAAGCAACCAATGCCTTTAGCATCCGTGAGAAAGGCCGAGACATCGACACGATACTCGCTGATATTCAAAGTAAGTTTTTACCCAGTTGTGTGTCGACGGCCAATGCGAATTGCTTAGCTCATTTGCATCCGCCGACGTTAGTCATCGGACAGGTTGCCGAGATGATTATAGCGGCCACTAACCAAAGTATGGACTCGTGGAACCAAAGCCCAGCCGCGACCTATATCGAAAAAGACTTAATCAATTGGTTATGTCAACGTTGCCAGCTTGATAGCGCTAACAATAACAATCAAACAGGCCATAACGCTGGTGGTGTCTTTACCAGTGGCGGTACGCAAAGTAACCTTATGGGATTACTGCTGGCACGCAATCAATTCTACAAGGCTAAGGGCGTTGATGTGCAAAAGGACGGCCTGGTGGGTCAGCCTGTTGGCAACATCCTGTGCTCAGACCAAGCACATTTTTCTATCGAAAAAAATGCGGCGCTACTAGGTCTAGGTCAAAAATCCGTCATTAAAGTAGCGACCGATGCATCAGGTGCCATGCTGATGTCTGACTTACAACATCAGATAGATCAGCTAGGTACTGACAATGTGATGGCCATCATCGCAACCGCTGGCACAACGGACTTAGGTGCTATTGATCCTCTAATATCTATTGGCAAAATTTGCCGTGATGAAAATATATGGCTACATGTCGATGCAGCATGGGGTGGGGCATTGTTATTATCACAGCGCTATCGACACTTGATTGACGGGCTGAATCAGGCTGATTCTATTACCCTAGATTTTCACAAGCATTTCTTCTTACCGATCAGCTGCGGTGCTTTTCTCTTACGAGACAATCGAAATTTCGAGAGCATTCGCCATCATAGTGAGTATCTAAACTCGGCTGATGACGAACAGGAAAACATTCCAAACTTGGTGACCTATTCTTTACAGACCACACGCCGATTCGATGCATTAAAACTGTGGATGGCGCTGGACTTGCTAGGGACGGATGATTATGCAACCTTGATTGATAACTGTCTGGATACTGCCAAGCAGGCGGCACAGCTGATTGATGCAAATGAAAATTTTGTACTGGTACATGAGCCTATTATTAGCAGTGTTTTGTTTTACTTTACACCCAAAGATACCACGCTATCTGATGAGCAACTCGCACAGCTCAATCGCCACATTGCACAAGCATTATTGGTCAACAATATCGCCAATGTGGCTACCACCCAGTTTGAGCAGCGCCTTTGCCTTAAATTCACCATTCTAAATCCCAGTACCCAAATCAATGATATTGCAGACATCATTGAGCAGATGGCTATTGCTGGTTTTAACCAACTTAATTCTGACAACCTGAACGTTGATGGGAAGAAATAACATGATGCAGCATAAAACGCTTGATCGTCTCACACTACAAAATCTAATCAATGCTTATTGTTTTGAAACTGGGCGCGGCGATATTATTGCCGTAGAGCAGCAAGATGATATACAGAAGCAGGCCTCACAAAATAAGCCTTTATTAGTGCTAATGCTATTGCCTTCGAACACGGTAATGGTCGTACCTGTCGATAGAGTGAGCCAATTGGGTCAGCACCGTTTGGCAGGCACGCCGCTTATATTGAATAAGCAGGTCAGCATACGATCAGACTCAACATTAGACACGCAACTGGACGACCCTTTGCAAAACAGCCGATGGATAAAATCCTCTGCTATGAGCCTAGCGTCTTTGATTATTGAAGACATCGTACATCGTTATAAAGACAAAGCGACGCTAGATGCCAATGGTGTATTAAAGCGCTGGATTGAGAGTTATGAGGGGCTACAGATTATTTTAGAGCATCGCAATGATGAGATTGATGACATCATTGACTATCAGCAAGATTTTATTCAGACCGAACAAAACCTTATTTACGGTCACGCTATGCATCCTACACCCAAAGGCCGTGCTGGTTTTTATGGTGCCGAATGGGCAAAGTATGCGCCTGAGACCAGTAGCAAAACCCAGCTGCATTATTGGCTAGTGCATCCTGGCTGCATTACAGAAGAATTCGTAGATGGCGAGAGTATTACCACAGCGCTCAAATCAAAGCTACAAGCTGATATGAGTGGCTATCAGCAGCAACTTGTGGATGAGCATCCTGACTATAAGCTGTTGCCATTGCACCCTTGGCAAGCAAGGTTTTTGCAGCAGCAGCCGTGGTATCAAAAGCTACTAGAACAAGGCCAATTGTTTGACTTGGGTGAACTCGGTTGGTACCTGCATCCAACGACATCAGTACGCACGCTAGCGGCCTTTGATGCGCCTTGGATGTTTAAACTGTCGTTGTCTGTAGCGATTACCAATTCGGTGCGGATTAACTTGCCCAAAGAATGTAAACGCGGTATGCATGCCTGCCGAATCTGGCGTAGCGACTATGGTACTCAGCTCAAGACCCAGTACCCTACGATTGCGGTATTGAATGATCCTGCTTGGATTGCCTTACGTGTCGACGGCAAAATCATTGATGAGACTATTTGCATCTTACGTGACAACCCTTTTACAGAGGATACGCAAGTCACCAATCTTGCCAGCTTAAGCCAAGACCATCCAACCCGTCTCACCAATCGCTTAGAGACACTGTTTAAGTCCATCCATAAACAGACAGATGAACCTCTAGAACAGGTGGCTGTCCAGTGGTTTGACACTTATTTGCAAGTTGGTTTTATACCGCTTATTCATATGTATTATCAGCATGGTATTGGGTTTGAGGTACATCAGCAGAACAGTCTGATTGAGCTAACAGACGGCTATCCTACTAAATTTTGGGCCAGAGACAATCAAGGGTTTGGCTATATTGCAGAGTACGCCACGCCGCTCATTGATGCTTATCCCGAGCTGATTAGCGAAGGAGAGTGCGTCATTCCAGAAGACTTTGCCGACTCACGCTTTGCCTATTATTTAGTTGGCAACAGTATATTTGGTCTTATCACTGCCATTGCTCGTACTCAGCTTGTGACTGAGGAAGCATTAATTACGACGTTTAAAGCATGTCTAATGGCGTTAGAGCAACAATACCCACATCGCTCGTTATTTGACTTGTTATTGCGTAGCCCTACATTGCCGTTCAAGGGCAATCTACTCACCAGACTCTATGCACTCGATGAGCTGACCGCACCTGTTGAAACCCAGTCTATTTATGTCGATATCCCAAATCCTATGGTGACGTAGCACGTCATATTGTGACGGCAAAGATAACGCACGATATAAGTTAGGGTTCAACAAGAATTAGGGCGTGTCCTCAATTCAATCGATAGTTATCTAAATGGGTTAAAAATGGCTAAATCTTGTCAAACAGCGTCAAATAGCTGACTAATATCTCGATATTATCTGCGCTATTTTCCTTGTTTGACTGCGATTTATCTCATTTTTATCACCATTTTTAAAATGAGGACACGCCCTAGCATCAGAATTAACGTGACCACCAAATCACTAAGGGGCGACAGTGTTAGATATTATTGGTATTGGCGTAGGGCCATTTAACTTAAGTTTAGCGGCATTACTGACAAAGACTGACGTAACTGCCAAGTTTTTTGAGCAAAAGGCTGAGTTTAATTGGCATAAAGGCATGATATTGCCAAACACCACACTACAAGTGCCTTTTATGGCAGACTTGGTGACGATGATAGACCCAACCAGTCCGTATTCTTTTTTGAATTATTTGCATACTCAGCACCGATTGCTCAAGTTTTATTTTTTAGAAGAATTTAAAATTTATCGTAAAGAGTATAACCACTATTGCCAATGGGTAGCAGAGCAGCTGGATAGTTTGAATTTTGATGCGGCAGTGATAGACGTGGCATTTGACGACACCAATGATGGATTTGTAGTGACAGTCTTTGAGCAAGGCACACAAAACACCTATCATGCTAAAAATTTAGTCATAGGGACTGGCACACAGGCCACGCTACCATCATCGTTGCAAGACATTGCCAAACAAGCGCCTAAACGCTGCATGCATACCGCCCATTTTGCAGACAATTTTGACTTGGAGAGCCTCAGTGCTAGTAGCCTTGATCTGAATAGCACAAGGGCAGACAACAAGCTGACTAAAGTATTGGTGTTGGGATCTGGGCAGTCCTCAGCAGAGGTGTATCGAACGCTGTTTGATCAGCAGTTTGATGGCGATGATAGTACCAATGACGACCCTAAGTTTCAGTTAGATTGGATGACTCGCTCGGCAGGGTTCTTTCCCATGGAGTACTCGCCATTAGGTTTAGAGCATTTTAGCCCTGCATATACAGACTACTTTTATGATTTAGACTCAGCAACCAAGCCACAAGTCACTGCCAAGCAAGACCTGCTATATAAAGGCATGGGCTTTGAGACCATACGCGATATTTATCACCGTCTCTATGAGCGTAGTATTACCAATCAAGATTTGTATTCGACGTTGCTGTCTAACTGTGAAGTGGTTGAGGCAACGCTGACAACAATGCTAGAAGTGCCAGAACCGACAGACACCATAAAACTGGTGGGTAGACAGCGTGAGCAGAATCAAGATTTTACTACTGAGTATGATTGTGTGATTGCTGGTACAGGCTATCGTTACGGTCTGCCTGAGTGTTTAAACACGATACTGCCTAGCATCGCGCACGATGAGTTTGATCAGCCAGTTATTGATAGAGACTATGCATTGAAATATGTGATGACGTATCAAAAAGATATCGCGACTAATGGCAAAATTTTTGTACAAAACCAGGAAGTGCATACCCATGGCGTTGGCGCACCAGACTTGGGGTTGGGGGCTTATCGAGCAGGGTGTATCGTCAATCAATTAACGGGTGAACAGACTTACGATACCGATGCCTTAAAAGTATTTCAAAAGTTTGGCGCGTAGTGTTTTATAAAACTTATATTTAACAGAAACGACATTAAAAAACACTAACCACATAGCAAAATAATAACTAGGAGCAAGTCATGCCGACCATCACCCAAAACCTACCCGATACGTTTAGCATTGAAGCTTATCAAAAGACGTTTGCGTTGAGACCTGTCAAATACCCAGATGATATGCCATTGCTGTATAAATGGATGCATGCTGAGCATGTGGTCGATCAGTGGCAGCTACATCTCCCGATGCCGCAGCTAAAAACACATTTTGAAAAAATGCTGGCCGACGATCATCAGCGTCTCTACCTTATACTTTGTGATGATAAGCCGATTGGCTATACAGAGATTTATGAAACGGCTCGTGACCGGTTGTCTCAGTATTACAAAGCCAAAGAGACGGACATGGGGTGGCATATTTTGCTTGGCGATCCAGCGGTGGTTGGCAAAGGCTATCTCAAGCCAACTGGCATGATGATTAGCAAGTTTATATTTGAGCATACTGAGGCCAAAAAAATCGTGGTCGAGCCGGATAGTAAGGTTGAGGTGTATCAATGGGTTGCTGATAGCTTCGCTTATAGAGTACAACGTCTGATTGAGATGCCAGAAAAAACCGCCTCATTATATTTCTGCAATCGCGATGAGTTTCTAGAATCTAGAGGTTATCTGAATTTCTATGGTGCCATTGCTTAATGAGCAACGCCCCTATAAATAAAGCTCCTATAGATAAGGTATCTACAATTGAGTCGCCTATAAACGAAGCCTCTCAGAGTAGTAGTAATGGCTTGAGCAACAAACAAGTACAGCAGGTGTTACTGACACTACTGCTCGGCGGTACGGTTGTCAGCTTTAGTAATAGTGCGCTTAACCCAGCCATTCCTGTTTTTATGTCGGTGTTTGATGTCGACATCGTGATGGGCGGCTGGGTACTAAATGCTTATGTCTTGGCCATGAGTGTGGGGCTGATGCTAAGCGGCTACTTAAACAAAAAGTTTCCGTTTAAGCATGTTTATTTGGCGGCAATTTTTGGATTTATGCTGGGCTCAGTCATTGGCATGCTGGCGTCTAGCATGAGCTTTGTTATCATTGCCAGAGCCATACAAGGACTGAGTGGCGGTCTGATTATCCCGCTGTCTATTGGTATGCTATATCAGATTTATCCGCAGAAACAGCACGGCAGAGTAATGGCGCTATGGGGCATTGTCATTATGATGTCGTTGGCGTTTGGTCCTTTGGTCGGTGCTTACTTGGTTGAGCAGTTTGCGTGGTGGACACTGTTTGCCATTACCTTGCCACTCAGTGCGGCGGTCATGGCGATGGTGTGGTGGTTAATACCTGATATGCGCTCACATGATAAAAAAAGCCCTTTCGATACCATTGGGTTTATCAGCTTACTCATTTGGCTATTGACCATGATGGTGTGGCTGAGTACGCTGAAGGTAGACTTCACTGGCGGGCTACTCAGCAGTGATGGCTTATTAAAGATAGCCACGTTGGGTTTATTGTCTGTCGGATTTTTACTGTCCGCGATGGTTTGGTGGGCATATGAGCGGCGGCAGAAATATCCATTATTAAACGTGCGCTTGTTCAATAATAAAACCTATTTGCACAGTAATATCATCAGCATTAGCCAAACAGTCGGTTTGATGCTGTGTCTCTTGTTATTGCCCGTGGTGATACAAGATGTGATGGGCGAAAGTGCTTTATGGACAGGTATTGTCCTGATGGTCGCGACGCTCGTGGCCAGTATCACCACGCATTACGCTGGCAAGATGGTAGATAAGCAAGGTGCCCGAGGGATTGGCATCGTAGGAATTGCGATTAGTGCGCTGTCTACTTTGATGCTGGCATGGTGCTTGTATCAGCCCACGCTTTGGCTATTAATGCTAATTATGAGTATGCGAGGTATTGGGGTAGGTTTGGCGTATCTGCCGACCACTACCGTTGGTTTTAGCAGCTTACCCAAAGACGCGGTCACTGAGGGAGCCGCCCTTAATAACATCAGTCGCCGTATCATCTCTACTATATTTATCACGCTGTCCACCCTTTATATAGGCAGTCGAAGTGCGCAGTTATTAGCAGCAGGTAGTAGTGACGGCATGGCAAGCGCGATCCAAGAAATACTGGTGGTCATCGCGGTGATTTTATTATTCACAATCCCTTCAGCGTGCAAATTACCACGATCCCCATAAACAAATACCCCGTATCGGGGTTTACTTTAACTTATTAACGTAAATAATTATCATTCGCTTTAAATGTATTTAAATTCATACTTTTATTTGATCCAATTTTCAGACAGGAAGCTTATATCTATGTCCAATAATCTAGCAAACTCTACCAAAAATAATAATAGTGCAAATGTCACTTATACGACTAAACCGTGGCAAGCACCTATTGATTCTAAAATCATGGCACGCGCTGAGCAACGGGTGATTAAGCAATTGCTACAAGCATTACTATATGAAAATATTATTGATTTTGAATCTGAAAGTGCGAACACCGCTCACGACAGTGCTGATAATGAGACGCTGCTGAATTTTGTCATACAAGCAAGTGATGATGTCCGTTATACCGCGCAAGGCCATATTCATTATAGTTTTGACATCATCCGTTTGAATGAGCTAAATGTGCAGCGAGTGGTTAACGGTGTTGCTCAAGATGCCACTCTTGAGCATGTAATCAGTGATATCTTGCTCAATATTGAAGGTGCAGAACTCAAAGACAGCTTTATCAAAGAGCTGCGCCATACCTTAGTGAACGAAACACAGTCTCAGATACTGGCTTCTAATATACCTGTACCTATTGATACGCTCACTTATGAGCAACTCGAAGGCTATTTGACGGCAGGGCATCCTTATCATCCGTGTTTTAAGTCTCGTATTGGTTTTGATTTGCAAGATAACTATGACTATGGCCCAGAGTTTGATCAAAACATCGGCGTGGTGTGGTTAGCAGTCAAAAAAGAGCTACTGGTGAGTAATACCACTACCGGCATCGATATAAATGAATGGGTGAAAGATTATGTGGGTGCTGATGAATTTGATGCACTTAATGCCAAACTCACAGAAGTAATTACAATCACAAATAAGCAAGACGAAGGTACAGCTAGTCATGAAGTAGACGAGACGGCTAATAATTATTGCCTGATACCTGCGCATCCTTGGCAATGGCAAAGCACCTTAATTCAAGCATTACAGCCACTGCTTGTCACGCAAGAGGTTATATACTTAGGTAGTGCAGGTCATCAGTACCGCGCTCAGCAGTCTATTCGCTCATTGACGATGCTTGGTAATGCTGATGACAATGGTAATAATGACGTCAGTAATAATAAAGCCTACTTAAAGCTGAGTATGCACCTGATTAACACCTCAAGTACGCGAATACTAGCAAAGCATACCGTGATGAATGCGGCTGTTGTCACCACTTGGTTAAATCAACTGATTGCAGATGACAAGACTGCCCAAGCATTACCCATTGCGTTTTTAGGTGAGACCGTTGGCGTTAGTCTAGACCATGAGGCGCTACGCACACGTGGCTACCAGCATCCAAATATGTATGGCGGGCTAGCTGCTATTTGGCGAGAAAACGTGAACCAGTATCTATCAGAGGGTCAAACCGCATTTCCGCTCAATGGTGTCAGTTATATCAATGCTGATGGCTCGCATTTAATAGCACCTTGGCTTGATAAATATGGCGTAGAAACATGGATTGCGCAGTTAATTAAGGTCACTGTCACCCCTTTATTACATATCCTGTTTGGTTATGGTGTGGCATTAGAGTGCCATGCGCAAAACATCGTCTTGGTACATGAAAACGGCTATCCCATAAAAGTCTTGTTAAAAGACTTGCATGACGGGGTTCGCTATTCACCTGAGCACTTAACCCAACAACACTTGCGTCCAAATTTTTATAGCTTGCCACCTGCACATGCAGCCTTAAATAGAGGCTCATTCATCGAGACCGAAGATACCGATGGCATTCGGGATATGACGGTTGCTTGCTTGTTTTTTGTGGCGTTGTCAGATATTGCGATTTTTATGCAGACGCATCATAACTATGCTGAAGTGGCGTTTTGGCAACAGGTTGCTGACTGCGTGACTGACTACCAAACCTCTCATCCAGAGCATCAAACACGGTTTGACTTGTTTGATGTATTCGCTGAACAAACGCGCATTGAGTCATTGGCTAAGCGCCGATTATTCGGAGATAAAGCATTCCCAATTAAATATATCAACAACCCATTGTTTAAAAGTCAGGGGTAAGACGATGCATACATTATTTCCTGTGCAAAATTCTGCGCAAAACAGCCGCCTTGATGCAACCCCTGAGCCAGATATCGAGGCCATTCAATGGTCGCTGATTAGTCATTTGGTAGAGTGCTTTCTATTAGAGCAGTGGGTGGATGAGCACCTTATTCAAGTGACAACTACCACTGAGTACTTGGCAAATCATCAGACGTCACAACCTCAAGACGCGCATCAATTTTTAGCGTCGCTGCCACAGCAGTATCAAGACTTCTTTGACCAAGATAACCCGTTAATGGTAATGAAGATTGACCAAGAGAGACAGTTATTACTATTGGTCGAGCCTGCTTACGCGTCACCGTGGCGACTATCTAAATTCTGTCTGCCTGTCATATATAACGTTAATCTCAGTCTTAACAGCAATCTTAATAGCATCCTTAATAATAGCCATCATGTAGATAGCGCTTTGCTAGAGCCAGTAAGCTTAGCACAGCAGTTGTTAGATATATTTTTATCAATGATGGATAGTACAGCGTTGTCTGACGTTGGTGTCTTAAAGCTAAAAGAAAGCTTAGAAGCCTCCTTTATAGCTCAGCAACAGTCGGCAACGGCAAACATCACGACGACAGTTTGTCAGTATCCGCATTGGCATCAAACCTTGATTGCAGCGGAGCAGTGGGCATCACTGATGGATCGTCCGTTTCATCCACTGGCAAAAGGCAAGTTGGGCTTTACGGTAACAGACTATGAACGTTATATGGCAGAGTTTAACCAGCCTATCAAGCTGGTATGGGTCGCCATTGCCAAAAGCCATGTCATGGTGGCAGACCATGTTAAAGATGCAACAACGCAAAATCCAGCGACTTATCTTTTGGACACAACGCAGCAGCAGAGTTTGATGCGAGAGCTAGATGACAAAGGTATTGCAGACACGCACATTGCGATGCCCGTACATCCTTGGCAAATGACTCATGTGATTGATGACATGTATGCCGACGATCTTGCCAATGGCACAGTTGTTGCGCTCAAATTTGATGCGCTGATCACTTATGCTAGCTCATCCATGCGCAGTATGCTGATTGATACGGATACGCCAAATAGCATTAAGCTACCTATAGGTGTGTACGCACTGAACTCAAAGCGCTACTTGCCAGCCCTCAAGCTGATCAATGGTGAAAAAAACCAAGCCATATTGATGCAGGCAAGAACGTTAGACTCCGATCTATCCTCGCAGCTACGGTTATGGGATGAACGTCTGTGGTGGGGTTACATGTCGCCCTCTCACTTGCATGATAAAAGCGCTATCAATCCTTACTTTTATCAAGAAAAGCCCACGCATCTAGGCGCGATGCTACGCCAACTGCCAGCAGACCTGTGTGACGATTCGATTCGACTGTTTCCTATGGCAAGCTTGGGTATGTTGGTCTACAAACAAGGTGTCAGCTATCACGTTTTTGACGACATTGTTCAGGAGGGTATTCATAGTACTACCCAGAATAGTAGCCAAAACAGTGCTCAAGACAGCTTTCAAGAAGGCTCGCCACAGAATAAAAAACCCGCTGTCATAGCGTGTTTTAAAAATCTTTGTGATGTGTTTTTGGATACGATGCTACACTGCTTACGCCTAGGATTTGCTCCTGAGATGCACGGGCAAAATATTGTTATCGTATTAAAAGACAATCATTTTACCAGTCTGTTATTGCGTGACCATGATTCCGTACGCATCCATCTACCATGGCTGGCACGTCATCACATATTAGATCCTGAGTATTTAAGCCCGCCAGATTTTAAAAACCGTCTATATCGCGAGACGCCGAAAGCGCTGATATTTTATCTACAGTCGTTAGGACTGCTAGTCAATATTCGAGCGATTATCGAGTCATTGGTTGAGCACTATCATATTAATGAAGATGCGCTGTGGCACGAGGCAATGATAAGTATCGAGGAATCCTTAGTAACTATCAATTTTGATGATGATCAACGTCAGGTACTTCGTGATGAGCTATTGAACGCTTCACATTATCCGCATAAAACATTGCTATTGCCTGTGATTGCCCGTGGCTCCGATCCTCATGGCAGTATGCCCGCTGGAGAAAGTAAAACGATCAACCCATTCAAGCGTGTCAAGAACAGTGGTTAAAATTATGAAATACCATAATGAGAACATAATGAATGATATTGATATTCGCGAACTTATAGATAGTTATAAAGAGATAGGTACCTCTACCATTGGTCATCTGACGGAAGAGGGGTATTTACCAGATATTAAATCGCTGTATCCATGCACGGCTACTATAGTCGGCCGAGTGTTGACGGTGCAACTAACCTCGGACAACACGGAGATGATTAATCAGGCATTGATTCAAGCAGCGCCCAATGATGTGTTATGTATTGATGCTCGGGTATTAGGCGTCAAAGCCTGTTGGGGAGCACTGCGAACTTGCGCGGCTATCTATGAGAAGCTATCGGCGGTCATTATCATTGGGCAAGCGACTGATTCGCTACAGACTCAGCAGTTAGGTTTCCCTGTGTTTGCGCAGGGTATCAGCGCTGTGACCACATTCAAGAGCAACCAAGCACAAGGCACGCTGGAGTCCGATATTGCCTATCGCTTCGGTGAGCAGGCAACAACGATTCGTTCAGGCGACATTGCCATTATGGATAATGACGGCGTATTTATATTATCTGTTGATGTAGCACAGCAGCTATTATCAGGCTGTCAAAAGAAACATGAAGAAGATGAGATGAAATTTCAGCGGTTTCTTGAGGTCTATCGTAACAATGAGCTAGATAAACTGTTCAATAACTAATGAAAATATCAGAGGTTAAATAGTCAACGATATCTGAAAACAGTATAAATAAGCGTTTACTAACAAGGTGCAAATACATATAGAAATAAAAACGATTATCATTTACAATACGATTCACAAAGTTAGTACACACAGTATTATTAGCTAAATATTACTCATATCACTGTTTATTTATTCAACTAAGTGAAAAAATTATGAAAAGCCATCATCAAGTTGCTCTATCTGTTCTTACCCTTTGTATTAGTCAGCAATTATATGCACAAACCGACAATGCAGTAGACTTTGCATTAAATGCGCAGGATTCAGCGGAACTGGCTTCAAGTACAGTGTCTAACGAGACGCCTAATGTGACTTTAGACACTATCAATGTCATGGCCAAAGCAAGAACGGGCACGGCGCTGGCACAGAAAATTAGTGAGATGCCAGCAGTCACCCAAGTAATTACTGAAAATGAGATTCAGATGCAGGCAACGGGTAACCGTACCACTGGTGATATCTTGGCACAATTGATACCGAGTTTGGGTGCCAGCAGTGGTTCTACCAGTAACTATGGTACGACCATGCACGGTCGCCCTGTACAGTTCTTGTTGAATGGTGTGCCTTTAAGCAGCTCACGTAGTCTTTCACGCGAGCTCAACAGTATCGATCCTGCGCAGCTTGAGCGGGTAGAGGTACTCTCAGGTGCTACCAGTATCTACGGTGCTGGTGCAGCAGGTGGCCTGATTAACCTTGTGACCAAATCTTTGGTAGGGTATGGCTCTATCAGACAGACTAGAGTCGGTGTCAGTAGCAGTCGTAATTTTGAGTCAGACTCATTGGGTTATCATGTAGGGCAAACCTTAGGATATGGCGGCGAGCGAGTGTATGGTCGCTTAGATGTTGATTACGATAATAAAGGCGGCAAGTTTGATAGCAAAGGCAACCGAATCAGCCCAGATGTGAACCAAACGGATCAGCAAGATACCGAATCGCTAAGTGTAAATGGTAGCTTGGGTGTAGAGCTCACCGATAGCCAACGTCTTGATCTTGCAGTGACTTACTATAAAGATGAGCAAAACACCGACTATGGCCCAGATTATGGTGATGGTTTGGCAGTGTTATTTGGTGCAAAACCTTCCTTAAAGGCTATCGATGGTGCCAACGTAGAGAACGAGCCTTATACCACTAAGACCTCAATGAACTTGAACTATAATAATGACGATATTGCAGGGTCAAGCCTAAGTGTGACGGGCTACTATCGAGATGAAAAAGGCCGTTTTTATCCTTCTGCCAAGAGTGCAGCAACCCAAGCAGCTGAAGTATGGCAGGCCAACGGTTTGACTGATGAAACAACCGTGAACAAGCTTACCAGTGCTGCAGTATTTGTAACCCAGTCAGAAGCTGACATTGAAGTAATGGGTTTGCGGGCAGCCATGCAAACCGAAACCGAAATCGCAGGCAAAAAGACACTGTTTAGCTACGGCGCCGATTTCGAGCGCGAAAACAGTGAGCAAACTTACTACGGTCAAGACCTAAATACGTTTCTTGCTAGTAATGGCTTGACCGCCCAAACCAATGGGCTTACTTATAACGGTGGACCAGATACTACCATCGATAAGTGGGGCGCTTTTGTCAATGCAGACGTAGATATAACCGACAAGTGGCATACCAGTGCTGGCGTACGTTACCAAAAATTGAAGTCAGAGACTGATACCTTTACGCCCATCTATGAGCAACTGCTTGAAGAGTACTTCAATAGTTCTGCTATCAGTGCGACAAGCGCAGCTTATGGCATTGACTATCAGGCAGGCGATGTAGAAAAAGGCAGCACAGACCACGACAAAACCTTGTTTAATCTCGGCACGAGTTATCAATTAACCCCAAATGATCAAATATTCGCTAATTTTTCACAAGGGTTCACCACAGCGGATATCCAGCGTGCGCTGCGTGACGTACGTGCCGGTTTCGTGGTTAATTCAGACAACGTACAACCGATCGCGATCAACAATTACGAGTTTGGCTGGCAGGGCAAACATGGCGATACAGCAGCACGTTTGAGCGGTTTTTATAACGAATCAGACAAAGTAGTACGTTTTACTGATAGCTATACCGTAGAAGTTGTCGATACCGATGAGCGTGTCTATGGCGTGGAAGGGTCACTCAGTCATGATATCAGTGATAAATGGCAAGTAGGCGGTAGTGTGGCGTACACTCGTGGTCAGTATGACAAAGATGGTGATTGGCTGGAGCTCGATGCAGTACGTCTAACACCGCTAAAAGGTACGGCATTTGCTCAGTATAACTTTGATGAAGGCAGCAACATACGCCTACAAGTATTGGCAATCGGCGGTGATGACAAGGCTTTTAAAGACCAACAACAAGACCCTGACTCTAGTGCCTTGCCTGTCACTGGTTATATGACCCTTGATGTATTGGGGCAAGTAAAGATGCCAGTCGGCCGAGTAGACTATGGCGTTTATAACTTGCTTAATAAAGACTATCTAACGGTCTATCATCAAACCACATTTGGTGATTTGAACCGCTTACCTGCATCAGGTACGACTTATGGCTTAAGCTATACCGTCGATTACTAAAAAGCGCCACGCATTAAAAAACCCCTTCAGGCTATGAAAAGTTAGCGTGAAGGGTTTTTTTTATGTTCATAACTCTCTAAAGCATTCATCTGTTCCAAGAGTATTTGCTAGTGTTTCCAACTTTACGCTTTATCAGGTGCAAAAGTTATTTTTTGGCATTTTATGATTGACTTACAGCCTATCAATGCTAATCTAATCTCTCTTTGGGGAGTAGCCTGCTTTCGTACTGCGAAAGCGTTCGTATCAACATACTTGGCCACATGCCATGGTGCGAACACCTCTCGGTTGGCGAGACCATCGATATATCTACACTGCAGGTCGGGGGTGTGGCTATGTCGTGGACTCTATACTCGACCAGAGAAAATCACATGAATCCTATCGCACTTCTATTACTTGCGCTTTCTATGTCTACTGATGCCTTTTCTGTGGCAATCAGTAAAGGCGTAAGTCTTAAAAACCCTCGTTTTACCGAAGCTTTCAGAATGGGTGTTATTTTTGGCACCATTGAAGCGATCACGCCTATTATTGGTTGGTTAATTGGTCACTCTGCCACATCCTTTATAGATGCATCTTTTATTGAGGCATGGGATCATTGGGTCGCGTTTGTCATACTTTTTGCGCTCGGTCTGCACATGCTATATGAGGGAATGAAGCCAAGTGATGAAACGGAAGCAGCACCGTCGAGACATTCTTTTTTCAAACTTGCTTTGACTGCATTTGGTACCAGCATCGATGCCATGGCTGTCGGTGTGAGCCTAGCATTTGTAAAGGTCAATATTTTACTGGCGGCAGGTCTTATTGGCTTGGCCACTACAGTAATGGTCACGCTAGGGGTGATGTTAGGAAAAGTATTGGGCTCCCTAATCGGTCATAGAGCTGAAATATTTGGTGGTGTGATGCTCATTGCCATCGGTGCATGGATTTTATTAAGCCATCTTCAATGATTATATACAAACTGTCTACTACGAACAGATAGTCATTACGTGTATAGATCTGTTACTCACTTTTGGATGTAGAAAACCTGTTTACCTAAGAAAAGCCTATCTATATTAATAGTTAGGCTTTTCGGGTCTAAAACTAGTACATTACGCTGTAGCAGTTCGTAAAAGGTCTGAAAAACACAGCACTACAAAACTATCAATAATTATCCGTTGTCAGCGAAGAGGCTTGAATAAAATGCCTATATCTATGCTTATACACATGGTTGTTATTTACTAAAAAAACAGCAGACAATAAAAAAGACCTCCAATCTCTTGAAGGTCTTTTTTATTGAAACTTAAATATGGTGGGCCCAGTAGGACTTGAACCTACGACCAAAGGATTATGAGTCCTCTGCTCTAACCAACTGAGCTATGGGCCCTAACGTTAGACGCACAATGATACCTGATTTTTTTAATTTTTCAAGTAAAAGATAGGCAGTAATCAAGATATTTTTTATTGAGCAGTATTTTCGTATTACAGGTGACCACCAGCTATGGTTAGACTACGGCCTCCATCCACGGTGATAATCTCTCCTGTGACATAATTTGCCTGCACAAGGTACAGCACGCTATGAGCAATCTCATCAGGTTGGCCTATTCGCCGCATAGGGATAGCATCGATGATACTTTTCTGTTGCTCGTTATCAATAGCTTGGTCGCTAGTAGGGTCAGGTAAAATATTGACCCCAGGAGCAACCCCGTTGACCCGTACTGCTGGCGCCATCTCTAGCGCTAGCGACTGTACCATCATTCGATGCGCAGCCTTTGCCATGTTGTAGACAGTATAGTTGTTAAACGGTCTATCATGCGCGTGTATGTCCAATAAACTGACAATACAGCCTTGTTGTTGCTTAAGATAAGGTAGTAGGGATTGGCTGAGTAATAAAGGGGCCTTGGCATTGGTTAAAAGCAACTCATCCCACTGTGCATGATTGATACTACCGAGTGGGCTAGGATAAAACCGTGAGGCATTATGCACCAGTGCATCAAGCTGTCCAAATGCCTCTACGATATTTTTAACAAAGCTGTCTAAAGCCATACCATCATTAACTATCGTTAAATCAGCAACGATAACTTTTGCACTATTAGCACGGATGTCGTTCAGATGGTCAGCCAAGTCATTAGCGTCTTGTTCACTACGGTGACAATGAATGATGACGCGGTAACCTTGCCTATGAGCTGCTTTAACAATAGCCGCCCCAATACGCCTAGCACTACCTGTGACCAGCATCACTGGCGCTTGGTTATTCATATTTTCTGCTTGGTAGGCATTAGCTTCTTGATTCATAGCAATACTACTTTTTTCTCTAAGGTGCTTGTCTATATCATTCTTGCGCTTGCAAGTGTTCAATCCTGCTTTGGCGTAAGGCCGCACCAATAGCGGGGCCTTTAAGGTCTGGCGCAATGTCGGTCATACCGATGGTGTGAAAGCTATTTAGTGCTAGCATCATTTGGCGATGCTGTGTTGCTAGCTGTAATACATGACTGCACACTAGCAGTTGAGAGAGCTTGTCAGGCTCCTTATGCGCACCGCAGGCTTGAATGAGGTCGATTTTTTCAGCCGCATTTAGACTGTTTATTGTGCTTAGTTTTTCAGCTTGCTGAGCGAATAAAGTCGCGAACTGAGTATGTGCTTTTGGGACTTTGGCTTTATTACCGATAGCGTTAATATTTTTTATAGCGGTTGATACATTAGACGTAGACTCAGAGTTTTCGCTATTAAATAGTGATGAGGTCAAGCTAGTCATTAGTAGCGCCCAGCGCTGTGATAAATTTAAATGCATCTGTCCTGCAAAGTATAACGCTGTCTGCACTGTTTCTCTTATTTGGACATTGTCCCAAGCTTGATGCAAAGGCGCGAAATACTCTGTGAGTGCACCAATTTCAAACAGTTTTTGCCAGTAGACTTGCGGTGATAGTTGCATAGTCGCACGGCTCGACTCTTGCCAGATACGCTCGGCACTTAAATGAGCAAGCTCTCCTGTATCGACCAATTGACGCATCAGCGTTAGAGTGTCATCCGCGATGGTGAACCCCAAATCGTAGTAACGGCTATAGAAACGCACTGTTCGAAGTACACGTAATGGGTCTTCATTAAAAGCATTAGACACATGACGCAATGTCTTGCTTTTTAAGTCTTGTAGGCCGCCATAGTAGTCGATGACTTGTCCGTCAATAGGGGTGTCGTCAGTTAAGCTGGTAACTTCGATTGCCATCGCGTTGATAGTTAAATCACGACGGCGCAAATCATCCTCTAGACTAACATCAGGACTGGCATGTACGCTAAAGCCTTTGTAGCCTGAGCCTTGCTTGCGCTCTGTACGTGCCAATGCATACTCTTCATGACTGGTCGGATGCAAAAACACAGGAAAGTCAGCGCCCACTTGTTGAAACCCAGCATCAATCATCTCTGTAACAGTAGCGCCAACGACGACAAAGTCCTTGTCCTTGATAGGACGCTTGAGCAGTCGATCGCGTACAGCACCGCCTACGAGGTAAATTTGCATAGAAGCCTCTTGTTATTATTGAGCTTTATATCACTAGCTCAATTTTTATGAATCAAAAAAACAGCCAATGCTCTATAAGTTGCATTGACTGGTTTTAGTATAGCAGAAGGGCTCTGTCAATGGATGACAGAGCCCTTCTTAATATAGTCAATCCTCTATAAATCGAGTACGGTGTCAGCCTCGCTCAGTCTACTACTCGTAGTACTTTCACTCGGCTTCCTGGTATCCAAATTATATTGAAACGACTATAGTGCATTCATACTGGGTATGGTGTATGACTATTTTTCGTTTTCTAGGTCTTGCGCTTCAGTAACGGTCAATGCAGTCATGTTGACGATACCACGTGCTGTCGCTGATGGTGTCAAAATGTGTACCGGCTTATTAGTACCTAATAGGATAGGGCCAATAGAAGCACTGCCAGTCGCTGTTTTAAGTAGGTTGAAAGCGATGTTTGAGGCATCAAGGGTTGGCAAGATAAGCAGGTTCGCTGCACCTTTCAATGGGCTTGATGGCATATCGTTTAGACGAATATTTTCGTTAAGCGCGGCATCACCTTGCATTTCGCCTTCAAACTCAAAGTCGACATTCATATTGGTCAATAGCTCATGAACCTTACGCATTTTGACAGCGCTGGCACGATCTGAAGCACCAAAGTTAGAATGAGATACTAGCGCAACGCGTGGCGTGATACCAAAGCGACGTAATTGATCTGTTGCCAAGACAGTCATTTCAGCCAGTTGTTCAGCCGTTGGGTCTTCATGGACATAGGTATCAGCGATAAAGATATTACGATCTTGCATGAGTACCGCATTCATCGCATAGAAGTCGTTCATACCTTGTTTTTTGCCAATGACGCTTTCAACGTATTTTAGATGCAACTGATAATGGCCAAACGTACCACATACCATACCATCTGCCGCACCATTTTCGACCAATAATGAGCCAATCAAAGTCGTCTTACGGCGAACATCACGACGCGCAAGCTCAATGCTTACACCGCGGCGTTTGTTCTTCTCGTAGTAGCCCTGCCAGTAGTCTTTGTAGCGAGGATCGTCATCAACGTTGACGATGGTAATATTCTCGCCAGCTTTTAGACGTAAGCCCAGTTTTTTGATGTTGGCTTCGATAACTGACGGGCGACCAACCAAGATAGGTTGTGCTAGCTTCTCATCAACGACCACTTGTACAGCAAGTAAGATATTGTTGTCTTCACCTTCACAATACACGATACGTTTTGGATCGGCTTTAGCACGAGCAAAGATTGGTTTCATCACAAACGCTGAGTTATAAACAAACTCAGACAGACGCTGACGATAGGCTTGCATGTCATCGATCGGTAGCGTGGCAACGCCTGAATCCATCGCTGCTTTGGCAACAGCAGACGCGATCTCAATGATTAGATTTGGCTCTAGAGGGCCTGGGATTAAGTAGTCACGACCAAAGCTCTGCATCTTTTCGATGTTTCTAGCACTGGTAGTTGGAGTGGCTTCAACATGTGCCATCGCAGCGATTGCTTTTACGCAAGCCACTTTCATCTCTTCGTTAACAGTGGTTGCACCAACATCCAATGCACCGCGGAAGATATACGGGAAGCATAGCGCGTTGTTTACTTGGTTTGGATAGTCTGAACGACCCGTTGCCATGATGACGTCTGGACGTACCGCATGGGCCAATTCTGGCATGATTTCAGGTGTAGGGTTGGCAAGTGCAAAGACGATAGGGTCTTTTGCCATACGGCGAACCATATCTTCTGATAATGTACCTGGCATTGATAAGCCTAGGAACATATCGACATCGTCCATGACTTCTTCGATAGAAGTAGCCGTGATATCACGAGCATAACGCTGTTTAGTTTCATCAAGGTTTTCACGGCTAGTATTGATGATACCGCGTGAGTCTGAAACAATAATGTTGTTCTTATTAACGCCAAGTGCGCAAATAATATCTAGGCAAGAAATGGCTGCTGCGCCTGCGCCTGAACAAACAATTTTAATCTCTTCGATTTTTTTGCCAGTAATCAACAAAGCATTTAGCATGGCTGCGGCAACGATGATTGACGTACCATGTTGGTCATCATGGAACACAGGAATGTTCATGCGCTCACGTAGTACGCGCTCAATTTTGAAACATTCTGGTGCTTTGATGTCTTCTAGGTTGATACCACCAAAAGTAGGCTCAAGCGAGGCAACCGCTTCGATGAATTTGTCTGGATCATTTTGAGCAATTTCAATATCAAAAACGTCGATACCTGCGAACTTCTTAAATAGAACGCCTTTACCTTCCATAACTGGCTTCGACGCCAATGGACCGATATTACCCAGACCCAATACAGCAGTACCGTTAGTGATAACACCAACTAGGTTGTTACGTGCCGTGTATTTAGAAGCAAGTTTTGGATCTCTTTGGATCTCAAGACAAGGTACAGCAACGCCTGGAGAGTAGGCGAGTGCTAAATCACGTTGGTTGGCTAGCTGCTTAGTAGGGGTTACCGAAATTTTACCTGGGCGTGGAAACTCATGGTAATGTAAGGCAGCTTGTTCAAACTGCTCTTTTTCTGTACTGAGGTTATCCGTATTCGAAGTGGTATCGTCATTCATAATAGTTGCCATGGTTGGAATAAATTGGAATAAATTAAATGGTGATAAAAAACAACGTCCAACCCTCCAAAAATCATTGAATGATAATAATTGAAAAGTATAAAGACGTTAAACGACTCACGACCATTAGAATCATGGTCGACGATCAAAGATCAGGTCAAAAAAGCAAACTAGCTAAAATATTCATTCTAGCATTATTGCCAATTCACTGCCTAGTAACAACGATGAATTGTGCGAATAATATAATAAAATGATATTCGTTATTTATCTCGTTGATAATGCCAAAAAATGCGTCTAGATATCAACCTTAATTTCATAATGTTTCAAAATATTACAGAATTGAAAGATGCTAAGACGGGCAACTACTAAGATGAGCAGCTAATGGGCATCTGCGGTGTATCAGGCGCAGGTGCACTGCTATCTAAATCATTAGCGATATCTTGCACGCTATAAGGGTTGGCTAGTAAACGGAATACCCGGTCAACTTCTTCAAACTGGCCTTGCTCTGCGGCAGTAATCGCACGCTGCGCCATGCTATTACGAAGGACATAGACAGGATTGTTGGTTGTCATGTCATCAACTACCTGCTCAAGTGGCAGCTGCTCGATCTGTGCCAGATAACGTGCTGACCAGTCTTGCCATACTTGCTGCGCATCACTGCTTAATTCGGTGGTCATGGTAGCCAGTAGCTTTTGCTCATAAGGATGATCTTTTGGTGCGACCAAACCGAGTAGGGCGCGGAAGCTATTGGTATAGTCGAGCAAGTTGTCTTCTAATAGCGTCAACCATTCAAAGGCCAAGCTGAGGCTTTCTCTTTGATGCGGTAGGCCAAGCTTACGGCACAGACCTTGCTGATAGTGCTGCATGAAGGTTGCTTCGTAAGGCGTTAAGCAGTCAGAAAGCGTCTCACGGGTGACGCCTTCTAGGCGCATAAAGTGTGGCAGCCAAACGTTTAGGTTCCAATGTCCGATAGCAGGCTGATTCTGATAAGCATAGCGACCAGTGTGGTCTGAGTGATTATTAATCCATGCAGGATTGAAGCGTTCCATAAAGCCGAACGGCCCGAAGTCCAAAGTACTGCCTGTGATAGATAAGTTATCTGTGTTCATGACACCGTGAGCAAAGCCAATCAATTGCCAATCAGCAATCATACGCGCCGTACGCTCGACCACTGCGGTCAAGAAAGCTAAGACAGGCGTTTCGCTATCGCGGCACTCTGGATAGTAAGTGTCAATCATATAGTCAGTGAACTCACCCAGTACATCAGGGGCAAAGCTGGCAATCCATTCGACATGACCTAAACGAATATGACTGTCAGCCACACGCATCAACGCTGCACCTGCTTCAATACGCTCACGGCGCACTCTCGTATCCGATACCACAAACCCCAAAGCGTTAGATGAGGGGATGCCAAGCTTCGTCAATGCATGACCGCACAGGTATTCGCGAATAGTACTACGTAAGACTGCTCGTCCATCACCCATGCGTGAATAGGGCGTCAAGCCAGCACCTTTAAGATGCAAGTCTTGTGGCTGTCCATCAATATCGAGTACCTGCGCCATGAGCAAACCGCGTCCGTCGCCCAATTGCCCAGCCCATTGTCCAAACTGGTGACCAGCGTAGGCCATCGATAATGGTTTGAAATCAGCTGGCACGTATTGACCGCCCAATATCTCAACCCAATTGGTCATCAGATCCTCATCGTCGGCCCAGCCTAACTGCTGAGCAACTTGAGTGTTGAAGTGACCGGCACGAGGATTGTCTAGTGGCGTCGGTGGCTGCTCGTGATAAAGGCGCGTGTCTAGGTTGACGTAAGTGTTTTGATAACGCATACAGGCCGTTTCCATTAAAATATAAAAGTGAGAATGTCACTATAGCATAGCTCTCATATGGCATCGTTGCACTCTGTCCGTCTCTTGTAATATCTGGACAAAAAATAAATTTTTCGGTCTTTAATTAACTGAATGTGATGAACGAGATTGTTATTGTTTTTAGGTTGGATCTGGCAATGGCTCAGTCAATGTATTTGACCATTTATTATGATAATAAGGTCATTAGAAGTAGCTGTAGTGACATAATCGATAAAGTATAAGCAAAAAAATCCCCCTATCTAGGACGGATAGGGGGATGGAGAAGCTTCAAAATTATAACGAAATCAGAGATTAATTAAGCAGCTTTTTCATTCGCGCCAATAGAGCGGAAGGCGGTTTTTAGATTACTGTTATGCTCAAGAATTTTCTGTTCAATTTTGGCATAATCATGCTTTAACTTATCATCAACTTCATGCAAACGATCAGCAAATTCTGTCTTTTTAAGCTCGATAGTTTTTGCTTTTAGCGCTTGCCATTCTTCAACAGTCTGCGTAAAGGCATCATATTCAAACTTAATACGGTCTTGGAAGCTCTTCATCGCATGAGGAAGATCAATGCCGCTTACTGCTGCTGTATCGATTTGCTGCTGAGCTTTCTTAAACTGCATTTGTACTTCTGCATGCTTGATAGTCGTATCATCAACAGTACGCAATTCAGAAGTCAAACCAAGTTTTGATAAACCCGCGATTAACCATTTGGTTGGGTCATATTGCCACCATTTCACGCCATTACGATAGTCGTATTGGAAGAAGTGATGATAGTTATGATAACCCTCACCCCACGTAAAGATAGCCAAGAAGAAGTTATCACGAGCACTGTTGGTATCTGTATAAGGACGTGTACCAAACATATGGCAGAACGAGTTAATAAAGAACGTAAAGTGATGCGTCAATACCAAACGTAGTAGGCCTGCGATAACCAACGTACCCCAAACATCACCAAGCAACCAACCGATAGCGGCAACCATACCGACGTTCATGGCAACTACCCATAGACCGTAGTATTTATGCTGAATCTGTAAGACTCTATCTTTAGTCAAATCAGGAATGTTTTTGTAGTCGAACTTGCCGCTAGGGTAGTTACGTAGCATCCAGCCAATATGACTGAACCAAAATCCACGCTGTGCTGAATACGGATCATCCAAACGGTCATCTACATGACGATGGTGAGTACGGTGACCAGAAACCCAATCAAACGCAGAACCCTGTACCGCTAGGGTAGAACCAAGCAATAAAAAGTTTCTAACAATTGGATGCGCTTTATAAGCACGATGTGCCATTAGACGATGGTAACCTGCGGTAATACTGATACCAGTCCATACCATAAAGGCACCAAACACACCCCAAACAGGTGCGCTCACTTGATGAGTGAACAAGTACCATGGCGTAATGATAGCAGCAGCAATCGGCGTCGCTACCAAAATAGTCGCCGGAATCCAGTTGATCGGTGCTTTGGTAAATTCAAACTCGCGCATATCAATGCTTTGCTCTTGCGCAGAAAGATCCGCTTGCTCAGAAGCTTTAGCATAATTGCGTTTGGCAACAGGCTGATCATCAAGCGCCATTTGCGCTTTTTTCTCATCAAAACGAGTTTTAAAACGCGTTACTTGAGTGCTGGCGGTCTTTACAAGCGTATCACCAGATTTGATAGCGAAACGTAAGCCTTTAAGCGGTAAGCCAAGTGCTTTTTTTGCAATCATATAATATCCCTAACGGTATTAATTTAAGCCACCATAGTACCTTAAAAAGCATGTAAAGTGAACACTTATACACTATAAAAATATTGCTAAATAACAATAACTTGTATGGATTATAGAATGTATTGGTCAAAAATACGAGTGACTTATCAGACATGAAGGAGAAGTGTAACAAGGAGGGTAGATATGTAGGAAAGAATGCGTTTATCAAAAAAATGATTAAATATCAAAAAAGTACGGATAAATCATTTAAGGCAACAGTAAATGACTTGGAAAATCCGTAATGATGACATCGGTTTCCCATTTTATGAGCTGCTCAATGGTGGGAATATCATTAACCGTCCAAGCACTTACGGGCAATCCATAACGGTGGCTATGCTTGATGACAGCTTGGGTCAAAAGCGGATAATGAATGCCCAGTTGAATACAGCCGAGTTGCAATGCGGTATTGGTCGCGCTTGCCAACGCTTCTGGCGTACGAATGAGCAAGCCGCGAGGCATATGAGATAATAGTTTGTGACGTTGTAAACGGTTATGTAGCTCGACATCGAAGCTCGTCAATACAACTGGTAAGCTGGCAAGAGGTGTATCAATAAATGCCTGCCGAAGCGCTGCAATCAACACCGCATAATTGGTACGGCTATGCGTTTTAATCTCCAGCTCTATAACATTAAATCCACTAAGCGCAGGTGTCATGCTCGCCAATGTCATAATAGGTTGACCAAACTGTAACTGGCATTGAATCTCTGTGAGCTTTAACTGATCAATGCGTGATTGTCGCCCGCACATACGCTCTAGATCGTCATCATGGAATACGATTAAGTGACCGTCAGCGTTTAGCTGTATATCAAACTCTACGCCTGCTAAGCCTCTTGACTTGAGGTCTTGAGAGTATTGAAAGCCTGAAAAGGTATTTTCTAACGCCTCACCGCGTGCGCCTCGATGACCTAATAACAACGTATCTCTAAAATTTATCATATGCACCAATTATCGATGGTTTTTATGCCCAATCATATAGCGTCATATCAATGACGTCTAACAAAAACTGCGATGCAATCCGTACTTTTTTAAATATGACTTCTTAGGGACCAAATCTGCGAATGTTTGTTATGTTTTTGCAACCAAACGCAGGTTTTTTCCACAATGAGGGGCACTATTTGTATATCCATGGGCTACACTAATGACCATTTGATTTAAACACCGTATAATGATGTGGTTTTCATATCTGTAGCAGCTAGCGTTGCATTTGAATGTTGAACACTGTCAGTCAGTGGCGGTATGAACCTGTAAATTGGGAGTAGAGTTAGTATGAGCGTAGCAAATATAAGTTTGAGCAAGTGGCATAAAGTTGCTGGGATTGGATTGGTATGTGGTTTAGCGCTTGCAGGCTGTGATCGCTCAGATAAAGAAGACACTACTGAGCAGGCAGAGCTAACAGAACAAGAGACGGTCGATGCTGAAAATAGCGTTGCGCCTGCGATCAGTTGTGATGATCCTATGGTGCAAGATCGCCTTAAGTCAGCTCTAAAAAATACGCTCAATCAACAAGCACAGTCATTGGCTGCCAATTATGCAAATGATGCTGAAATCAGTTTAGCAAATGGTGTGGTTAGCGAAAAAACCAATGGCGTTGTCATTGATGTCCAAAACGCTGCCATCTTGCAACAAGCCAATGAGAACGGCATGACCACTTGCCAAGCAAGTGTCAGTATGACGCTACCAAGTGAAGACTTGTATCAAGCCAGTCAGGTACAAGCGGCCAATAATCAGCCAAGCTTACAATCACGTTTAGCGCAAGACAATATCCGTATCAATAACAATATGCTCGTTGATGACGCTTTCACTTACATCGTCGGTACTCAAGGCGGTCAAGTGCGTACGCGTATTGCAGGTCAGCCTGCTTTGATTACTGTTGTTGCAGATGTGATGGCAGGTTCTGTCTTTAAAACTGCAATGGATGAGCAACGTGCCCAACGTGCTGCTGAACGCCGTGCAACACAGAACAACGATACGACTCAAACAGCGCCAATCCGTCAGCCACGAACTGTAACGCCAGTTGAGCCAATTCGCCCAACTGAACCAACGCCGCCGCCAACCATCAATAAGCCTGCTGAAAGTCAGAGCAGTTCGACTGCAAACACTCAAGCTGCTGCTGCCGAGCCTAGTAAGCCCGCCACGCCAAAAGCCGTACCTAAAGATGAAACCATTGATATGGTCATCATTGAAGACAACAGTGCGACTTATTAATTGGTCATTGTAATAAGAGGTAGCGATATCCAGTAGAGCCAATTGCTATTGCTGAATAATAAAAAACCCCGCAACAATCATGTCGCGGGGTTTTTGCGTTTAAGCTATTTATTGTCAAATACTTAGTTTTTATCATTGACTGTCAGTGAACGTTTTCAATGCTTGACTGTCCCACAACACCTCAGAGACTTTTTCTGGATCTGTACAAAAGCGTGCAGCGACAAATAACCAATCAGATAAGCGATTAATAAAGCTGACGGCAGTACTACGAATCGCTTGTGGACGCTGCTGCTGCAATATCACAGCTTGACGTTCAGCACGGCGACATACACTACGCGCCACGTGTAATTGACTCACCAATATAGAACCCGTCGGCAAAATAAAGTCTTTTAGCGGTGGCAATGTGGTATTCATCATATCTATTTGCTGCTCTAACCATTCAATATGAGTGGCATTAACTCCTTCATACTCTGGCATAGCAAGCTCGCCGCCTATATTGAATAACAGGTGCTGAATGATGACCAAGGCTTCAGAGAACTCTTTTTCTATAGATTGCCCTTTATTGTGCTTTAGTTGCGCACGTACCAAGCCAATATGTGAGTTGAGCTCGTCGATATCACCCATGACGCTAAATAGATCGTCCGCTTTACTAAGGCGGCTGCCATCAGCCATACCAGTGCTGCCGTCATCTCCAGTACGTGTGTATATTTTGCTTAAGCGATTGCCCATCTTTACATCCTTAACGGTTTTTATGATTGAATAGCGTTAGTTGCACGCTCATTGTAGTATTTTATGCCTGTTTTCGCTAAGATAATGGGTTACGTTTTATATCACGACGTCTTTTGGTCTGAATTTTTTTATTTGCTTAATCTATAGTCACAGTCGTTGGTATGGCTTATTCATACACCGCGGCTGAAATTCCACATTTCTCTATTTTATTTACGTTATAAGGCTTTTTTACTATGACCACACCACTTGCAGATGCGATGTCCCAACTTGCCATTTACGATTCATTGACTGGCAGCAAGCGTCAGTTTGTACCACTCAAAGCAGGGCAGGTTGGTATGTATGTGTGCGGCATGACCGTTTATGACTATTGTCACATTGGTCATGCGCGAGTGATGGTCGGTTTTGATATGGCCGTTCGTTGGTTAGCACGTTTGGGTTACGACGTGAATTACGTACGTAATATCACTGATATCGATGATAAAATCATTGCCCGTGCTGCTGAAAACGGTGAAGAGATTGGTACATTGACGCAGCGTTTCATTGAAGCGATGCATGAAGACGCGACTGCCCTTGGTTGTGAGATGCCAAATGCTGAGCCTCGTGCGACTAATCATATCGACGATATGCAGGATATGATTGAGACGTTAGTCACTGGCAACTACGCGTATGCAGGCGACAATGGTGATGTCTACTATGCTGTGGATAGCTTTGACGGTTATGGTAAATTATCTAAGCGCAATCTGGACGATATGCAGGCAGGTTCGCGAGTTGAAGTTGAGAATGATAAACGCAATCCATTTGACTTTGTACTATGGAAAGCGGCAAAACCTGACGAGCCGCAGTGGGCATCACCATGGGGTCAAGGGCGTCCAGGCTGGCATATTGAATGTTCAGCGATGTCGACTAAGTGCTTAGGTAGCACCTTTGATATTCATGGCGGTGGTCATGACTTACAGTTCCCGCATCACGAGAACGAAATCGCGCAGTCTGAGGCAGCGACTGGTTGTGAGTATGCTCGTAACTGGATGCATGTTGGTTTTATCAATGTCGATGGCGAAAAAATGTCTAAATCATTGGGCAACTTTTTTACCATTCGCGATGTTATGGCAAAGTACTTACCTGAGACGGTGCGTTTTTTCTTATTATCAAGCCATTATCGCAGCCAAGTTAACTTCTCTGATAGCGCCTTAGATGAAGCGCATAATAGCCTAAGCAGACTGTATAATGCGCTAAAGTTGGCTGAACAACAAAAAGGACAGTCAATCGTAATCAATGAAGACTTAGTAGCTGAAGCTTACAATAGCACGGTTGGTCAAGACTTCATCAAGGCGATGAACGACGACTTTAATAGCTCGACCGCCATCAGCGTTTTATTCGGATTGGCTCGCGATATCAACAAAGCTATCAAGGCGGAAGACGTCGATACCGCATGGCAATTAGCCCAGCAACTAAAAGCATTGGCGCAAGTATTAAATATTTTACAGCAGCCAGTGCAGCAGTTTTTGCAAGCAGTGACTGGTGATCAGGCAGAAGATGGTCTAACGGATGCGGTTATTGATAATTTAATCATCGAACGTGCAGAGTCTAAAGCCAACAAAAACTTTGCCCGTGCTGATGAGATACGTGAGCAACTAAAAGAAGCGGGTATTGAGCTCGAAGATAGCCGTGCTGGCACGACATGGCGCCGCGCTTAAAACAACTCTTACCGTTTATATGGTAAATAGCTACAAATCTTGTAATAAATTAAGTCAGCTTTAGGCTGGCTTTTTTTTGCTTACTGAATTAGGTTAAAGCAGCACCGATATATTTTTTATACTTTCCTTTTGTAGACTGATGGCTTTGAAAACATGAATACTCTTAAACACAATCCTATGGACCATCATTGTGCCGTTTTGCGCTCAGATGATAATCATCAAGTAGATGTAGAGAAAAGTCATTTTAAAGGCCATGTGCTGCAAGTATTGCTGGGCTTTTTTATTGTCGCTATAAGTGTGATCTATACCCCTGTTTACGCAGCAAATAATGAAAATGCACAGAGTGCGAGCGAGCCGGAAAAACAAACGCCTAGTAAGCCTGATAGTTTTTCTGAATATGCAGCTCAGCAAGTCAATGCGCTTAAAGATGAGAGTGTCAGTATTTCTGGTATCACTGAAGAGATATTTGATCCTACTGAGCGTAACGCAGTGGAGCAGGCAGGCAGGCTACAAGGTGATACGGCACTGACCGGAGAATATAGTGAGAGCTACTATATACTCGATAAGCTAAATGCTGGGTTGCCGCCGTTATCTGAGCCACCTAACTTAGAAACACCGCTTGCAGCCTTAGAGTTTTTTCAATCAGCGTTAATGAAGCAGCAGTATGATTTGGCCGCTTACGCGCTAAATATGAACTTGATTGATGAGAAAAGCCAACGTAGCCGTGCGCTTGATCTCACAAAGCGACTGGATTTCTTATTATCTGAAAAAGAGCTCTATGTATTCGATGATATGCCAGATCGTCCCGATGGCTTAATTGAACCACCGCTTGGCAATAATAGCAGTGTCATGGGTATTGCCAGACGTTCTATTCAGCTTGGCTATGTTGATTATCGCGAGCGCCGTGTTCCTATTTATTTACAGCGAGTACGAGTAGGGGATGAAGCACCTGTCTGGGTGTTTTCGGCACAGACAGTAGGTAATATTGATAATCTTTATGAGCAGTATCATCCAGCTGAGTTCGAACGTTATTTGCCCACTTGGTTAAAGCTAAAGTTTTTTGGAATTGCGCTATGGGAGTTTTCAGCGCTCATATTGTTCTTTTTATTAACCATGGGTATGGGTTGGCTACTGAGTAAAGGTACTGCAAAAATCATCAATCATTATATCGATGAAGAAAAATACAGCATGTATGTTGGCAGTACCAACGGCGTCGCAGATTTGGTTAGCAAGCTGACAGTACCATTAACCTTTACCATCAGTTTTTCACTGGTTTTTACCTTGGTTTCTGGTGGTTTTCCTTATTTAGATGCAGTCGCCTCATCTACTCGTCCATTAATTTGGATTGGACTGGTATTTAGTACCATGTGGTTAGGCATTCGTATCATTAACTTTTTTGCCAATCGCTATCAAGACATGCAGATTGAGAATCTAGCTGCAGAGCATTTCGATAAAGAACGTCGCCGCCGTACTTATGTATCAATATTTCGCCGTGTGTTTATTTTCGCGATGATTTTGGGAAGTTTCTGGATAGGTCTTAGTGAATTTGCCAATATGGAAGGCCTTGGCAAAACTTTATTGACTTCAGCGGGTATTGCAGGTGTGGTTATCGGTATTGCGGCACAGCCAATATTAGGGAATATCATCGCTGGTGTACAGGTAGCAGTGACGCAGCCAGTGCGAATCGGCGATAGTGTGATAATGGACGGTAATTTTAGTACGGTTGAAGACCTGCGTTACACGTATGCCGTGTTAAAAACATGGGATGAGCGACGATTGATCGTGCCAATGCGTGAGCTAATCACTGAACGAGTGGAAAACTGGTCACATACGGAAGTTCATCAGACCTGTCCTGTGTTTTTGTATATCGATTATGGCGCAGATATCGACGCTATCCGAGAGGCGTTTATATCGATGGTCAAGGACAATAAGCTTTGGGATAATAAAACAGAACCTGAAATGTACGTGGTAGATGTGACCGAAAATACCATTCAACTGCGCGGCGCTGTTTCATCAGTAGGTCCTATAGAAGCATGGACGCTGGCCTGTGAGATACGGGAGCAAATGCTTGGTTATTTGCATGCGCAGCAAAACAAGTATCTACCTACAGAGCGCTTTACGTTAACAAAAAGCGACTAGAGATTGGGAATAGCGAGGGGCCTTGCGAGCCGGATTGTCTTCAAAAGCGAGTTATGAATGGTTTCAGACATGACCGCCATCGATATAGACGCACTTGTGTAAAATAATCTGACAAATATAGTGTGTCAGTGAGGCGCTTATTTGTTATAATGTGGCGTTATTTTTATAGGATAACTGAGTGGTTAGCGATGAGTCGGCACTGTATATGCAGCTGCAATGATTGATACGCTTAACCCTGAGCTCCTACCCATCAAAATAACCACCACTAGGGGTCTGTATGTTGCGAATTGTCGATGAAGCCTTAACCTTTGATGACGTTTTATTATTACCAGCCTATTCTGAAGTTCTGCCAAAAACTGCTGATCTGTCTACTCGTTTGACCAAAAACATCACACTTAATCTTCCGCTAATCTCTGCGGCGATGGATACGGTGACTGAGTCTGAAATGGCTATTACTATGGCACAGCTTGGTGGCATGGGTATTTTGCATAAAAGCATGGACATCGAGAAGCAAGCCACCCAAGTACGCCGTGTCAAAAAATTTGAAGCGGGTACCGTTGTTGATCCTATCACTGTCCATCCAGAGATGACGATTGGTGAATTGCTGCGTTTGACCCAAGATAACAATATCTCAGGTGTACCTGTGGTCGAAAAAGGCACAGATAACGTTGTGGGTATTGTTACCCATAGAGATTGGCGTTTTGAGACCAATTTATCGTTGCCAGTTAGCCAGATCATGACGCCTAAAGAGCAGCTAGTAACTGTGCATGAAGGTGAAAGCAACGAGAATATCAAAAGATTGTTGCATGAGCATCGTATCGAAAAAGTCATCGTTATTGACGATAACTTCCGCCTGCGTGGTTTGATTACTGTTAATGATTTTGCCAAAGCTGAAAACAATCCGAATGCGTGTAAAGACGAACAAGGTCGCTTACGTGTTGGCGCAGCTGTTGGTACAGGTGCAGACACGCAAGCACGCGTTGAAGCACTAATCGCTGCTGATGTCGACGTTATCGTCGTTGATACTGCGCACGGTCACTCAAAAGGCGTGATTGATAAAGTCTCTTGGATCAAGAAAAACTACCCGCATGTACAAGTAATCGGTGGCAACATCGCAACAGGCGAAGCTGCAATCGCTTTACGTGACGCAGGTGCTGATGCAGTAAAAGTAGGTATCGGCCCTGGTTCTATCTGTACCACGCGTATTATCGCAGGTATTGGTGTGCCACAAATTTCAGCCATTGATAATGTTGCTAGTGCTTTAAAAGACAGCATTCCATTGATTGCTGACGGTGGTATCCGTTACTCAGGTGATATGGCAAAAGCAATCGCTGCTGGTGCATCATGCATCATGGTTGGTTCGCTAATGGCTGGTACTGAAGAAGCGCCAGGTGAAGTTGAGCTGTTCCAAGGTCGCTACTATAAAGCGTATCGCGGCATGGGTAGTTTAGGTGCGATGTCAGGATCAAATGGTTCTTCAGATCGCTACTTCCAAGATGCAAAAGACGGTGTAGAGAAGCTAGTGCCAGAAGGTATCGAAGGCCGTGTTCCTTATAAAGGACCAGTTGCGGGTATCGTTAATCAGTTGGTTGGTGGCTTACGTTCATCAATGGGTTATACTGGTTCTGCCACGATTGAAGATATGCGTACCAATCCGCAGTTTATCAAAGTAACCTCAGCGGGTATGAAAGAGTCGCATGTCCATGATGTGCAAATCACTAAAGAAGCACCGAACTACCGAGTAAACTAAATCGTTCCGTGAAATGCTTCTCTTTTGTAGATTTACATCGTATTGATGTTAGCTGAGACGTAAGGCTGCAGCGAGCTTAAGATACAAACAGCCAACAATGCTCTGTTATTGTTGGCTGTTTTTTTTGTAAAATACAGAAACAGATTATTACAACAATAGTATTGCCTGCGTATACGTTTGGCCTTTTATTTTTTTGACTTGAGGAACACATAATGAGCTATTTTGGCACTGATGGAATTCGCGGAAAATTTGGCGAATTACCAATTACACCTGACTTTATCTTAAAACTAGGCTATGTCACTGGGCTTGTTCTCATAGAAAAAAATGAAAATCCTACGCGTAAGCCAAGTGTGGTGATTGGTAAAGATACGCGTCTGTCAGGCTATGTGATAGAGGGAGCATTACAAGCAGGTTTTAATGCGGCTGGTGTTGATGTTTATATGCTTGGTCCATTGCCAACCCCAGCGATTGCGCATTTAACCCGTAGCTTTAATGCAGATGCTGGTGTGGTTATTTCAGCCTCGCACAACCCGTATTATGATAATGGCATTAAGTTTTTCTCAGGCGACGGCAAAAAGATAAGTGATGAGATGCAAACTGCAATCAATGATAAATTAACGGCAATTATGAACGACGTTGGTAGTGATGTTGCCATAATGCCTATTCTTGATCCTGCAAATTTAGGTAAGAACAATCGTATTGATGATGCTAAAGGTCGCTATATTGAGTTTTGCAAAGGCAGTTTTCCTTATCAATATGACCTCAGTCATCTGACGGTAGTAGTGGATTGTGCCAATGGCGCAGGCTATAGCGTAGCACCTAGAGTGATGCGCGAGTTGGGGGCAAACGTGATTGCCATCAATAATACGCCAGACGGTATCAATATCAATGCTGAGTGTGGTTCTACCCATCCTGAAAGCTTACAAAAGGCTGTGCTTGAGCATGAAGCAGATGTCGGTATTGCACTAGATGGTGATGGCGACCGTATCGTAATGGTTGATGAGACGGGTAAGCTGATCGATGGCGATGGTATCTTATACGTACTTGCTACCCAAGGTAAAACCAAAGCTGAAGGTGTTGTCGGCACACTCATGAGCAATATGGGGTTAGAGCTGGCGCTAAAAGATGCAGACATCCACTTTACCCGTGCAAAGGTGGGTGATCGCTATGTGATGCAGGACTTAGAAGCTAATGGTTGGATATTGGGCGGTGAGCCATCTGGCCATATTCTCTGCTTAGATAAAAGTCGCACAGGGGATGCTATCATTGCTGGTTTGCAAGTACTGGCAGTGATGCAAGCCAGAGAGCGTGCGCTAAGTGAGCTTGTTGAAGGTTTTGAAGTGTTGCCGCAAAAGCTAGTCAATGTACGCTTATCTCAAATGCAAGACCCATTCAAACATGAGGAGTTGGTTGCTGCTTTTGATAAAGCACAGGCAACGCTAGAGGGTCGTGGTCGTCTGTTGATACGTCAGTCAGGCACAGAGCCTATGATTCGCGTGATGGTTGAGTCAGATGATGAGATAGAATGCGATGTAATGGCTAATGACTTAGCTGATCTTATAAAATCGGTACTAGGCTAATAGCATTTAAGGTAATAAGTGGTATTCAAGATAATAACTGGTATTTAAGATAACAATATTATAGTTTTCAAATAAGGAACTGCCATGAGCATGGACTTTACCGACCAACGCCTCTCATATGAGAAAGGTGAGCTTGACCAACAGTCAGTACCAACGTCACCATTCGAGCTTTTTAAAGCTTGGATGAGTGAAGCGTTAGCGCAACAGGTGCAAGAGCCTTATGCAATGAGTTTGGCAACATGTGGCGCAGACAATAAACCTAGTGTCCGTATTGTGTTATTACGCGAGATTACTGAGACAGGTATCGTTTTTTATACCAATTATGAAAGCGCAAAAGGGCAAGATATTGTAGAAAACCCTAATGCCGAAGCATTATTCTTTTGGCATGAGCTGGAGCGTCAAGTCCGTATCAGCGGTAGTATCGCTAAAATTGATGCTGATAAATCGGCGGCTTACTTCCAAAAGCGTCCCCATGATAGTCAAGTAGGGGCTTGGGTCAGTCAACCGCAAAGTGGTGAAGTGGCCAATCGCGAAGTCATGGAGCAAACGTTTGAACAGCTTCAAGCAGCACACCCTGACAATACTACTGTACCAACGCCAGAGTTTTGGGGTGGGTATGAAATTACGGTTGAAAGTATTGAATTTTGGCAAGGTCGCGCCAATCGAATGCATGACCGAATTGTGTATACGCAGAGTAGTGGCGACAACAGTGAAGTCAGTGAAGGCAAGACAGGCTGGATAACCAAGCGTTTATTACCATAGTTGTTATAGCCTCAAGCTATAGATTATAGAAAACTAAAAACGCCACTCTAAATCCAGTTTTTCTGGTTTCTAGAGTGGCGTTTTTACGTTAGCTATTGACCTTAGTTGGCATTATTTTTTATTTAACTTTTTATTCAACCTTTCATTTAATATTGGTATCGACATCTACTGAGACTGACATGCCAGGACGTAAGCGTGCCAGTTCAGGCTGGTTTTGGTCTAGGTCGATGCGTACAGGAATACGCTGAGCAATTTTTATGTAGTTGCCCGTCGCAGGGTTGGCAGCAGCAGCACTAAACTCGCTACCAGTCGCTGGCGAGATATTACTCACGTGCCCCGTAAATTTGGCGCCGCCAAGCGCATCGACGTGAATGGTCGCAGGCTCGCCGATTGCCATATTGGCTATTTGAGTTTCCTTAAAGTTTGCAATGATCCAAATGCCTTTTGGCACGATATACATAAGCTGCGTACCAGCGCTGACGTATTGACCTTCTTTGACACTGACTTGGCTTAGCTGGCCAGATTCAGGCGCAGTGATGATAGTATTGTCTAGATTGATTTGCGCTTGCTTGACGCCTGCTTCAGCATTTTTGATATTTGCGTCCAGCGATGAGCGACTGCCGCTAGTCTTTTCACGGTTTTCTTGAGCGGCTTGCAAGTTGGCTTCTGCTTGCTGTACACCTGCCTGTGCTTGGGCGAGTTGAGCCTTGATATGAGCCACCTCCGCCTTTGATACCGCACCAATAGCATCCAAACCTTGGTAGCGGTTTACATCTTCACGTGCGCTCTGTACGTTGATTTTGGCACTATATAAGTCAGCTTTGCGTGCTTCGATTTGTGCTTGGCTGGTTTGTGTGTCTTGATCGTTGGTAGAGCGGTTAGTAAGAGCTACCTCTGTATTTGCTTGGGCTTGTTCGAGCTGCTGCTGAAAGGTTCGATCGTCAATCTTTATGAGTAAGTCGCCCGCTTTTACATTGGCGAAGTCTTGCACAGCTACTTTGGTGACATAGCCAGAAACCTGCGGGCTAATAATAGTCGTCTGACCTTTGACAAAAGCATTATTGGTTTGCTGTACCGTTGGGGTAAACGGCGGGAGCTTCCATGCATACAAAATCAATGCCACGCCAATGACAATCAATAAAATTAATAAGCCTAAGTTTAGATAGGACTTTTTCTTAGGCGACCAGCCAGTAGTATCGAGTATTGGCTCTTTTGGCGGCATCGGCGGTTCATTGCTGTCTGAACTGTTTTCTACATCACCTTTTGCTGTCTTAGTTGCTGATGGCGAAGAGGTTGCAGCAGCCTCTTCTTTACTTATATCGGACGCTATAGGTGTGTCTGTTGCTGGAGCGCCAGTGGACGTCTGAGGTATTTGATTAAGCTCATTTGGTTTTTCTTGGCTCATGACGTGCTCCTAAATTTTCAATAAATATTAAAATAGACTGGCTATAAACGAACAGGGTGAAACATGATTAATAGAATAAACTGAGTTATTTTGACTCACGCATTTTTGCAATAACCGCAAGCTCTTTAGCAAGTGGATTGCGCTTGTGGTAACGGTTATAAAAATAATTGATCAATAAAATGGCTGTAACGAAAGTAGCAAAACTGGCCATCAAAAAGAACAGGTCGCTATAAGCGGAGACAGTTGCTTGGCGTTGAATCCCTTGCAAAACTTGGCTCATCGCGGCCACATTCGCTTGCGCTGTATCCGTCGTTTGATTTGATAATACACTGCGAGTACCAGCAATTTGAGCGCTGAACGTAGGATCACCCAAGTTCAGTGAGCTGACCATATCTGCATAATGGACCTGTGTACGAATGGTCGTAAATGCCTGAATAGCCGCTGCACCTGCCAATCCGCCAACCGTTTGGGAGATACCAAAGATAACCGAAAAACTAATGATATAAGCAGGGCCACTAGCAATAGCACGCAAAAATCCTTCGAAAACCAAAGGTCCCATGAAATATACCGCGGCAAATGCAATCAAAAACTGGCTAATATAAAACATATAGGGAGCGGAATTAATAGACACCCCAACGTCCATCCAGGAACCTAAGGCAATCAATGCCACTGCAAAAATAACGGGACGGCGCAAGTCCATCGGATTGGTACTAAAAATACTAATCACCAAAGCCAACACACTGGCAGCCATTATGACAGCATAAAAAGTAACCAGCTGATCATTGCCATAGCCCAAATTGGCCAGTAGGCCTGCAGCACCGACATTTTGTTCAGATAGCAAAATTCGCATGACTGCGCCAGTAATCATAAAGGCAATAATATTGCGGCTACGCATCCAGCGGACTTGTAACATTGGGTTTTTGCGATGTGTTTCAATCCATAAAGCGATGCCAATCCCAACAATGGCAATCATCAGTGGATAGACAAGCCAAGGCGTCGTCCACCATAAAATCCTACCTTGCACTAAAATAACAGCCAGTGCAGCTAGACCGCTCGCAAAAAAAGCAAAGCTTAAAAAGTCGAGTTTTTCAAATACTTTTTCCGTATTGCCTGGTGGTAGTTCCAATATGTTAATCAGTCCAAAACAAATCAGTGCCAAACCAAATTGAAATAGAAATAAGTTTTCAAGCTGACCATCGATGGCGAGATAGGGCGAGATGATTCGTGATAGTGGAATACCAAACTGCACCAAGCCAAAACCCAATATTAAGCCACTAGTACGCTTGACGGTTGGCATACCTTGCAAACAATAGAATAACCCTAAGATGGTCATGCCACTTGCGACCATACCGCTAAGTCCTCTGGCGACAATCTCTAGGTAATAAGGTTCAATTCCTATATTAGGCGTATCTAGCAGATGACTACTGATTAGCCACTGTAAACTCGTGGCAGCCAACAAAAAGAATAGAGTGATTTTACTAAAGAGTGACATGCCAAATTGTTGGCGAATTTTGTACAGCAGAACGGTGATACAGGCATTGGTCATATTATAGCTGACAGATATCCAACCACCTTCGGCTGGTGTCAAGCCCAGCTGACCTTGAATTTGAGTAAGATTTGCGACGAGTAGACCGTTTTGGAAGCTAGCAGTGAGACCAACGAAAATTCCGATCAGTAAGTAAAATAATTTGCGGCGTGCAGGATGATCAGGATTGGCAGGAGAGCCCACCATTATCGGTTGTTCGTGGGGCTTAAACTGATATTCGTTACTCATGGACGTACCATAATCTGTATAAGGAAATAGAATGGCATAGAACAGATTCCAGACGCAAAATCAGGTCAGTACGATGAATGTTTATAGCTTAAAAACAGCGGAGTTACTGATATAAATGCTGGTCAAACTGGAAAGATAACCCAAGAAATGCAGGGCATATTTTATCATAATCTTTATAGCGCTTTTGTCATTGGCGCGTAACTCATTGGCTCTAAATAATAAAGATATAGCAGTGTCTCATGCAATGTGACGAACATTAAAAAAGGCGATGCAATAAGCAAAAAATGCTATACGCATAAAAAACAGCTCTATACAGAGCTGTTTTTGTGTATCGAAAAATTGGTCAGTCAATATATAGTATTGTGGCTAATACCGAGGTATCAATGAATACCAAATACTAAGTTGATTCATCATATTTTGCTTCTAGCTGCATTGCACGCTGATAGCTATCAAGACTGGCCAGCTTTTCAGCATACTGTTTGATATGCGGATAGGCGTCAAGTTTCTGACGCTTAGCAAGAATAATCAAATCGAATGACAGCATAAAGTCAGCACCGCTTAGCTTATCACCCACAATAAACGACTTACCTTCAACCGAAGTATTCAGATACTTAAATAATCTGGTTTTTTCTGTCTCGATATAGCCGTTTAAAAACTCATTGTCATCGATGCCTGCTTTGTTAGTAAATAACTCAAGCATTAACGGTAACATGAGCGAGCTTTCTGCAAAATCAATCCACTGTAGATAGTAACCGTAGTCTGAGCTTCCTGTAGCAGGGCGCAGACGCTCTGGCGCAAACCGTTCGATCAATAACTCAGTGATAGCACCTGACTCAGCATAAATTTGTCCATCCATTTCGATAACCGGAGACTTACCGAGTGGATGTACAGCCTTTAAAGAGTCTGGTGCTAAATGAGTCTTGGCATCGCGCTGATGACTAACGACTTCATAAGGAACGCCTAGCTCTTCTAAGAGCCATAGCGTCCGTAATGAACGTGATTGATTGAGATGATGTAAGCGAATCATGGTATCGACCTTATTGCGTAGTGGGTTTGACTAACCTTTCAGCTTCGCCATTAGACGCTTAGCAGCTTCTTCTGATGATGCAGGGTTTTGACCTGTGATTAGTAAACCGTCTTCAACGACAAACGATTCCCAATCAGCCGCTTTTTCATAGTTACCGCCATTAGCTTTCAATGCGTCTTCTACTAGGAACGGTACTACGTCTGTTAGGCCAACTGCGTCTTCTTCAGAGTTAGTAAAACCAGTCACTGTTTTGCCTTTTACCAAATACTCGCCATCGACTTTAACGTTTTTAAGCGCTGCAGGAGAATGACAAACAAAAGCAACAGGCTTGTCTTGCTTAACAAAAGTCTCAATCAGATTGATAGAGTTTTTATCTACTGCCAAATCCCACAATGGGCCATGGCCACCTGGGTAGAATACTGAATCGAAATCTTCAGCGTTCATATCAGCAAGTTTTTTGGTATTAGCCAAATGCTCTTGCGCGTCTTTATCGTCTTTAAAACGAGTGGTATCTTTGGTTTGCGTGTCTTCTGTGTCACTACTAGGATCTAGTGGTGGCTGACCGCCAGCTGGAGAAGCTAGAGTTACATTTACGCCAGCGTCAAGAAATGCGTAGTAAGGAGCAGCAAATTCTTCTAGCCAAAAACCAGTTTTCTTACCAGTATCGCCTAAACGGTCATGAGAAGTTAGTACCATTAAAATGTTCATAATTATCCTTGTTTATTATTTATATGTTAGTAACTATATAGCCAACAGTCATAAGTTTTACGTTGCATCATTAGCCGTTTTTACTTAATTAACCTAAATGCAAATAATGACTGTTAGCATTATTCCTGCTTTGTAAGCAACTTTCAGTAGTGATATTAGCAATTTATGTTGTTAAGTAGTTATTCACAACGATTGCTAACTGTCAGTAGCTACTTAACTAGTCAATGTTTAACCAGTAACTACTTAACGTCAGATACTTTGATTACGGTTTTACCAAAGTTATCACCGTTTAACATACTGACAAATGCATTTGGCGCATTATCTAAACCGTCAGTAATGTGCTCTTTGGTTTTCACTTCGCCTGACTCTACCCATTTGCTCATGGTTTCTAAGAACTCTGGGAAGTGGTCGCCGTACTCTTCAAAGATAATGAAACCTCTGACAGTTAGGCGTTGGCTTAAGATAAGACCCATCAACATACCTAAGCGATCTTTGCCATCCGGTAAATCAGTTGCGTTGTACTGCGATACCAGACCACATACTGGAATACGTGCATGGTCGTTAAGTAATGGCATTACCGCATCAAATACTTTACCGCCAACGTTTTCATAGTAGATGTCGATACCATCTGGACATGCTGCTTTTAATTGCTCAGCGAAGTCATCGGCTTTATGATCGATACAGACATCAAAGCCAAGCTCATTGACCGCAAAGTCGCATTTCTCTTCACCGCCTGCCACACCGACAGTGCGCAGACCATATTGATTACCCACTTGACCGACAGTGGCACCGACAGGTCCAGTGGCTGCTGCCACGACTAAAGTTTCACCTTTTTGTGGTTTACCGATATCAGTCAGACCCATGTAACCGGTGAACCCTGGCATACCTAACACGCCTAAACCATAAGAAGGGTTAGACATATTTTTGTCCAGTTTGAGGACGCCTTCGCCATCACTGACACTGTAGTCCTGCCAGCCTGAGTTTGATACGACTAGGTCGCCTACCGCGAAGCTATCGATATTTGACTCGACCACTTGCGCTACGGTACCACCCATGATGACGTCACCGACTTCTAACGGGTCTGCATAGCTTTTTGCATCACTCATACGTCCACGCATATATGGATCTAGTGATAGATATACAGTGCGTAGTAGCATCTCGTTATCTTTTGGCATAGGAATGTCGCTAGTCGCCATGTCAAAGTTGTCAGCAGTAGGTACGCCATTAGGACGGCTAGCCAATTTGATTTGACGGTTTGTTTGTTGATTCTGTTGTTTGTCGAAGCTCATTGTAAGACTCCTTTATATTTATTAATTGTCATTATTATAGTGGTGGTAAATGTAGTAGCTACTCAGCATGGAATAGCTACTCTATAAATAGCATAACGATATGTACTTATTGTTACTGTCGCGATTCTTCTTATAATTCTTTAAACAGTTCTTGCTAAAGCGCTTATTAAGACGCTTTGCTAGTGACAGCGCGCTGCAAGATACGACGTGATACTTCTAAGTCGTTGGTACCATGTTCACCAAGCTTAACCATGTTATGCACTTCAAGTTGCTTGATAATTGGATCAATCGCTGATTCCGTCAAGTCAACGTCTTCTAGGCTAACTGGCAAACCAAGCTCGCGGAAGAAGTTTTCAGTGTAAACAATAGCAGTTTCGATGATAGCATCGTCGTCTAGGTCAGTATCGGTAATGTTCCATACGTTACGCGCATACTGAAGCAGTTTTTCTTTTTTGCTTTCTTTTAGTTCACGCATAACTGATGGCAATACGATGGTTAGCGTACGTGCATGATCGATAGCGTGTAGTGATGTTAGCTCATGACCAACCATATGAGTTGTCCAGTCTTGTGGTACACCAGTACCGATCAGACCATTCAATGCCATGGTCGCTGTCCACATAATGTTCTTACGTGTTTCTAGGTTTTTTGGATCTTGCTTAACAACTAGACCTTCATCGATAAGAATTTTAAGCAAGCTTTCAGCAAAGGCGTCTTGTACTTTCGCGTTTACTGGGTAAGTCAGATACTGTTCCATTACATGAACAAATGCATCAGCCACACCATTCATAACCTGACGCTCAGGCAAGGTAAGTGTTTTGATTGGATCTAGAATTGAGAATTTAGGGAAGGCAAGTGGGTTACCAAATGGTAGTTTTGCTTGACGTTCACTATAGTTAATCACGCCGCCTGAGTTCATCTCAGAACCTGTTGCTGGGATGGTCAATACAGCACCCAAGTCGACAGCAGAATCGATGTTTTTGCAATAACCAGTTAAGGCATCCCAAGCTTGGTCACGTGAGACAGTGCCGTCTTCTTCAGTCAATGAAGATACTAGTGCGACGAATTTGCTACCGTCAATCACAGAACCACCGCCAACTGCTAATAAGAAGTCAATGTTGTGCTCATTAACCATATCAGCGGCTTTTAATAGCGTAGTGAATTCTGGGTTGGCTTCGATGCCGCCGAATTCAAATACAGTACGGTTACCGCTTGCCGCTAAGGCAGTTTTTACTTCGTCTAAAGTACCAGTACGCTGTGCTGAACCACCACCATAAGTAATGAGTACACGCGCATCAGTAGGGACTAGATCTGATAGTTGCTCGATTTGACCTTCACCAAAAACGATACGGACTGGGTTGTAGTATTGGAAGTTATTCATAAGATTCCTAATTAGTAATAAAAAGTTTTTAATAAAAACGGTTTAATTAAATGGTTTTGACATAAGATATTGTCTGATATCAATCAATGAATGATAAGCAATGCTCGTATAGACATTCATTCTTAATATTTGTGCGCATTGTACACCAATTAGACCAGTCGTCTAGTGATATTTACAAAACTCTCGTATAACTGTTTAAGTCATATGCAGATGTCTTTAAGAAATTCGTTCAGAAAATAGAAGGCAATGAAGCACACTGAATACTCAAGCATAGTACTGACAGCTACTATCTATGAGCGTTATAAATATTCAATGTGCCTTAATGGTTACGTTAGAGGTGCAGTCGCTAGAAATCCGAACAGTTAACGATTAGCGTCCCATTTGGGTCGTTGTCATTTGCCAAATTTCTGCTAAGGGGGTATTGGTTTGGCTAATCTTTGCAATCAAGCTTGCGCCAAGCCATGCAAAATACCAGCGCTTGGCCATACTCTCAGCTGAGATATTATCGTGACGAGGTACGGACTCATCAAGCCAGCCAGCTTTGATCTGCTTGGCGAGCCACATGGTTGTCTGCTGATAGCCAGTATCGAGTGCCTTACGCATGGTTTCTGACATATCGGCCACCTCTGCGCTGAGCTTCACTACCAAGCATTTCTCGTGGTCACAGCCGTTCTGCTGGGTGTCATACCAGTTTTGAAAATAATCATATAGCTTTTGCTGTGCACTGACATCTTGTGCATCGATGACATCTAACCGAGTCTTATATAAGCTAAAGTAATGATTAATAATGGCTTCACCAAAGGCCTCTTTAGAAGCAAAGTAGTGGTAGAAGGAGCCCTTTGGCACGCCTGCTGTATCTAAAATTTGCTTTAGACCAACAGCGGTAAAACCTTTTTTGGCGATTAATTGGTAGCCAGTAGCAAGTAAATGAGCTTTGGTATCTGGGGTAGTTGCGTCTGTATTAGACATAAACAGGATTGTCTCCCTTAGTAGTCGCTTATATTAGCGTATGTATTAGATAGTCAGTTAAAACAGTTAGCGTTCATTTGAACGTCACGTTGATGGCGTATTGTAATAGGATATAGTTATATGTGTTACGTTTTATCAACAATATTCACTGACAAAGTAGTCTTGTTTTATTAGTAGCTATGGTAGCATTAGACCAGTCGTCTAGCAAGGTAGGTTTTGTTGTTATCCGTTACCGTTAGTATTTATTGCTAAAGATCATTTTTCATTAGAGCTCTTTTTAACTGATGACTATTGATTGATAGCTCGGTAACGATTTCAGACTTACTACTTGCCAGGTATTTTCTCATTAAGATATCGCCGACTTAATAATTTTATTTTAATAATCGAAAACCAATACTCAACACAACAAATTAAAAATAAGGATGATTATGTCAACCAATACTACGAGTGCATACAGTGATTTCCATTTACAGTTCATCGCTGGTGAATGGCAAACCGGTAAGGACGATAGCACCAACACCAATACCAACCCATATAACGGTGATACGCTGGTAGAGATCCAGCAAGCGACCAAGGATCAGTTGAACGAAGCCTATGATGCGGCGACCCAAGCTCAAGAAGCGTGGGCCAAGCAGACGCCAGCAGAGCGTTCTGCAGTGTTGTATAAAGTCGTAAACATACTTGATCAGCGACAAGAAGAAATCGTCGATTGGCTAATCAAAGAGTCGGGCAGTACCCGTATCAAAGCCATGGTCGAGTTCGGTGCGACGCGCGCGATTACCCTTGAAGCAGCGACATTCCCTAATCGTGTCCATGGTGAGATTCGTCCATCGAACACCCCTGGTAAAGAAAACTTCATTTATCGTGAGCCTATCGGTGTGGTAGCAGTCATTAGCCCATGGAACTTCCCACTACATTTAACGCAGCGCTCTATCGCGCCAGCCTTAGCACTTGGTAATGCCGTGGTGCTCAAGCCTGCTAGCGATACGCCAGTGACAGGTGGTTTGCTATTGGCCAAAGTGTTTGAAGAAGCGGGTCTGCCAAAAGGTCTATTAAACGTTGTAGTCGGCTCAGGCAGTGAGATAGGCGATGCAATCGTTGAGCACAAAGCGCCAAGTCTAGTGTCGTTCACAGGTTCGACCTCAGTGGGCAAACATATCGGTGAGCTGGCCAATGGTGGTGAATACATCAAACAAGTGGCGCTTGAGCTAGGTGGTAACAGTCCATTTGTGGTACTAAAAGATGCTGACATTGAGCAAGCGGTAAAAGCAGCTGCCTTTGGTAAATTCTTGCATCAAGGCCAAATCTGTATCGCGATTAACAGAGTCATTGTAGAAGACGAGATATATGATGACTTTGTAGAGCGTTTCTTAGCACATGTCAAAACATTGAACGTCGGTGATCCTAATAAGCAAGATACCGCTGTTGGCCCAATCATCAACGAAAAACAAGTCAAATCGCTCAAAGAAAAAATCGCTAAAGCGCAGGAAGAAGGCGCAAAAATGATACTCAGTGGCGAGATCGAAGGCCAAGTCGTACCGCCGCACATCTTTACCGAAGTGACTCGCGAAATGGATCTATCACGCAATGAAGTGTTTGGACCATTGGTTGGTATCATCCGTGCTAAAGACGAAGACGATGCGCTATCGATTGCCAATGATTCTATGTATGGTCTGTCTAGTGCGGTGTTCACTGCTGATATGCAAAAAGGTCTACGTTTCGCTCGCGGTATCAGAGCTGGCATGACCCACATCAATGACATCTCGGTCAATGATGAAAGCAATACGCCATTCGGTGGTGAGAAAAACTCAGGTATAGGCCGCTTTAACGGTGAGTGGGTACTAGAAGAGTTCACTAGAACGCATTGGATCTCAATGCAAAATGAACCACGTGAATATCCATTCTAATTGTCCTAAAATAGATTGCTAATAGCTAATAAAAAAGACCGCTTTGATAGCGGTCTTTTTTTGTGTGTCATTTGGCAACTTACTGATAATGACGTATCTGAAGTTGGTCAATCTCTTATCTGGCATGAAATCCAAGCAACCCTTCAATCTCTTCCATCGTCATCCGTCTTACCAGTGCTTGTTCTTCTACCGACAGGCGATTGGTGTGCTCTTTTATCATCGTATGAATACTTCGCGATATCTCAGAGGTGGTTGCGTAATACATTTGAGGCTGTTCTTTTGTCAATCTCATCAAAAATCGATTGATAAGTTTACGCTTTTCATCTGATTTATTTTCTTCAGTCGTAGTATTATTTTGAGTCATGGTGTTCTCCTAGAGGTAAGCCATTTAAGCAGTCAGACACATGAGAGTCAATGCTTATAAGTAGTTTCTGGGGCTGAGCGCATTGCCTTACAAGTATTAGGCTCGCATCATAGTTGAATGTTCAATACGCCCTAAGTATGTTTTACATCGTATATGACATTTCAAGATTAAAGACTAAATATTAAAAATAATAGATAAGCTCTAAACAGCCAGAAGGATAGGGTATGCTAAATCAAGCAGCGAACAACTCAGAGAATAACTCAGCGAACAGAAATGTCACATTGGTGCTATTTCATAATGACTTGCGGCTAGCGGACAATGCCACTCTATTAAAAGCATCTGAAATCTCCATTGATGGAAAGCTGCTATTGGTTTATGCGTCATCGTTGACAGATATATTAGACGATAAAGACCATTACGACGCCTATCGTTATGAGGCTATAGGTCAAGCTCGCCAGCAGTTTTTACATGAGAGCTTGGCTGATTTAAATACGTCATTAATGCAACGAGGTAATAGGTTGCTGTATTTACAGAAAGGCGATGAAGCATTGGACGTCTTTACTCAATTGAGTGATCTAATAGCGCAGCAACAAGTGACAGATATCTGCATCAGTCAAACGGCAGATTATAATCAAAACAAAGTATATGACCTTCTACAGGCAAAATATCCAGAGATACAGTGGCACATTCAAACAACGGCGACTTTGTTTGACGAGTTACCGCTAGAGAGCTTACCCAAAAGCTTTACGCAATTTCGTAAACAAATCGAAACCGATTATGATTTGCTGCATGCAGAAAAAGATATAGCCATTTCTCCAACGCCAGAAACACTTGCTCCATTACCTGACAATATGCAGAGTAGGAACGAGTGCTTTTTTGAATCGCAGTTGTCTAATCAGGCAGGGCTTGATAAGCCATCACAGCAGCCATCCAGTTTTATAGGTGGAGAGTCAAATGGTCTTAAGCACTTAGATGCCTATTTCGATTCCGATGCGCCCAGCACTTATAAAACTACCCGAAACGCGCTAGATGAGTGGGCGCATTCCACAAAGTTTTCCGCTTGGCTTGCAAACGGCTCACTATCTGTAAACACGATATTGAATCGTCTACGTCGCTATGAGCGCGATATGATCGCAAATGACTCTACCTACTGGATATGGTTTGAGCTGCTGTGGCGTGAGTATTTCTACTGGTATGCTGTCACCCATCAGCAAAAGTTGTTTTGGTTTAAGGGCATCGCTCAGCACGCGCCTTCAACTCAATTGGACGAAAATCTGTTAGCGCAATGGAAGAGTGGTACAACACAATATCCTATCGTCAACGCATGCATGAACCAATTGCGCACGACAGGTTATATGTCGAATCGCGGACGACAACTGGTTGCCAGTTGCTTTATCCATGAGCTAGGCCTTGATTGGCGCTATGGGGCAGCTTACTTTGAGCAACATCTTGTTGATTATGATGTCGGCAGTAATTGGGGCAATTGGCAATATCTGGCAGGCGTGGGTGCTGACCCAAGAGGATGCAGACAGTTTAATCTCGACAAGCAAACCCAGCAATACGATCCAAATGGTGAGTTTATCCGTCAGTGGCAAGGCAACACTCAAAAGAGTGACTAATGTATGTTGAAAACTCCCACTCAACAAGTGACAACTATTATTAGATTAATTATAAGATAGGTTTAAACAATGAAAAAGCCCAGTCCTTATCTCACTTTTGCAGGTGCTATTCCGTTTGTCGCCTGTGCATTTTTGCTGATGATAGACGTTGTTACCGTGCCTGTACTTGGTTCAGTAGTCGATATATTAAGTGCTTATGGGCTAGTGATTGCATCATTTATGGCAGGCGCGCATTGGGGTAATCATTTAGATTTAGCTGACGACAATAAGTGGGCTATTAGACTTCCACTGTATAGTAATGTCATTGCGCTTGGCCTTTGGCTTGGGTTTTTAATCTTGTCAGCCAGTAGTTTTATTTGGCTATTAGTGATTGGTTTTATAAGTCTGTTGATTATTGATTATAGCCTTCATCGAGCGCAGATTATCAATCACACATATTTTAAAGTTAGGCAGTATGTCACGGCGATAGTGGTCATATCGTTAGTCATCGCGGCATTACAGTTGTAAGTGGTATTGACTAAGTCATGGCCAAATAACAGCTAAAGAACAACCAGCCTGATTCCTCTATTTTTATAATTAGGACATTTATTTTAGAGATTTCCGTAGGCGCTACACTTTAATGGATAGAATATTTCAATAATCAGACTAAAGATTTATAAAGTTTATTTAAAATGAATGTTATAATTAAAGCCATCTATACTCCTCTAAGAAGATGGCTATGCAATCTATCAAGTTACCTAGCAAGCCACCAAGTTCCCCGCATTCCATCCTTAATTTAAGCTTTCGCATATTTTTTAGTGCTGCTGCGCTATTTGCCGTAGTAACGATGCTGCTATGGGCTTTTGTGTTCACTGGTCACACCGATATCGATGCGCAAGTATTGAACCCGTTGTATTGGCACGGTCATGAGATGATTTATGGTTATGCGTTGGCAGTGGTCGCAGGGTTTTTGCTGACAGCGGTCAAGACTTGGACAGGGGTGATGATGCCGCATGGTTATAAGCTGCTAGGTATCTTTGTCTGTTGGTTGTTAGCGCGGCTTAGTTGGATCGCTTTTGGCATGGGCATAGTGGTGGCAGGTAATAGCTCATTGTTGTTGTACGTCGCCGCCGTTTTTGATGTGGTATTTGTCGCTTCGATGGCATATGTGATATTCCGCGCGGTATTACAAGTCAAGCAATACAAGCAAATGGGTATCTTAGCAAAGCTGGCCCTGCTGACCCTTGGTAATGGGTTGTGCTATTGGGGCATTATCAATGCTGATATGAACACAACCAAGATAGGTATTTATAGTGGGTTCTATTTGATTATCGGGCTGGTTCTGACAATTGGCCGCCGCGTAGTGCCATTTTTTATCGAACGTGGTCTCAGTATAGATATGGAAACGTCAGAACCCATTAAACTACATAGTAGTAAGACACAAGATATCGCAAGCTTAGTATTTTTCTGCGCCTTTTTTATTAGTGATATGTTTTATCCAAATAAATATTTGCTGACGGTTACCGCGCTTGGCGTGGCAGTGATTAAGATCGTTCGTATGATAGGGTGGTATCATCATGGTATTTGGCAAAAGCCATTACTTTGGTCGTTTTACATCGCATTTTTAGGCATGTGTTTGAGTTTTTTACTATACGCATTACAGCCTTGGCTCGGTTATCCGCACAGCATCGCTATGCATGGACTGGCGATTGCTGGTGTTGGTATGATGACGTTAGCCATGATGACTAGAGTATCTCTGGGACATACAGGTCGCAGTATTCATCAACCGCCGAAAACGGTAAGCGTTATGTACGGTTTGATGGTCTCAGTATTTATCAGCCGCGTACTATTACCGCTAGTAGATATGAGTCATTACCTAATGTGGATTATGGTGGCGCAAAGTGCTTGGATTGCGTGTTTTGTGCTATTTTGCATCAGTTATCTGCCCATGTTGGCACGTCCTCGGCCCGATGGCTTATTTGGTTAAAGCGGGCTAACGATACTGTTTACAAATGCTATGTCCAAATGTTATTACCAAAAATGCGACTTACTTTGTCTAGGGCGTGTCATCAATTAGCACATTGATGCAATTTATGGCCTTAAAAGGGCTAAATTTTCGCTAAACTTTGTCAAAGTTCTTGTCAATATGTTCATATTCACTGCGAACTTTTCCTTATTTAGCATGAATTTATCTTATTTTAATGCTCATAATCTAATTGATGACACACCCTAGCTTAATATATAAAATTTATAAAAATAGGAGTGCAAGTACATGCGATTGACCAACTATAGTGACTACGCGCTACGCTCATTGATTTATTTAGCCGTGAGACCAGATCCATCATTATTGGCTAATATTAGCGATATCGCTGACAGCTATGGTATTTCCAAAAGTCATTTGACCAAGATTATTCATCAGCTAGGTCAGCTTGGTTATATAGAAAGTGTGCGCGGCAAAAACGGTGGTATACGCTTGGCGCGTGCGCCTAAAGATATTAATTTGGGTGTATTGATCAAACAGATAGAGCCTGATTTTAATCTGGTAGAGTGCTTTGCCGTACCAGCGTCTCATAATGACAGTGAGCAGGGCGCTCATCAGACGGATTTGCCAGTGACATTTATTGAGGAAAAAAAGAATAAATCACTAGGCTGTGTAATTAGTCCAGCCTGTCAGCTTAAAAGCGTGTTTTTTGAAGCACTCACCGCATTTGTCAATGTGCTTGAGCGTTATACATTGGCAGATATTCTGAACAATGAAGATGAGCTGGCTACTTTGCTATTTCGATAATAAGTTTCAATAATCGTATATTTTATAAAGTTATTGGCTCAAAAAATGGGTCGCTACATTAGTAAATACAGTAATAGCGACCCGTTTCTATATCTATAAAAAATATATGTCTAAGGTGTGAGAAATTAGGCGTTTTCTAGTTTTGGACGTGCTTTCTTGATGGCTTTCACCAGTGCTTTCTCAAACCCACCTTCTTTGAACTGAACAAGATAAGAATGCGCAGCACATAAATTGCGAACGTCACGCCATTCATGAGCCAAATTGGTCGCCCAGTCGCAATATTGTGCGCCAGCGTTGGGCTCGTTTTTCAGAGCTTTTTTGGTCGTAGGATGCAGTATTAGCTCAGGCAATACAGCTTCTAATAACTTCGTTGGTGGACTCATAAAAGTATCATCTACGTGCAAGCTTTGACTGGCAGGGTGATAAGCCAATAAAGAACCTGCATGAATCATCTCATTAGGTGATATATAGTAAATGCCCTCTGACATTGAAAACTTAAGTTCAGGATAGCGTGCAGCGACTGCGTCACTTTCTACCAAGTCATCTGCCCAATCGATTTCTGGTACTTTTTTATGGTGACGGCTACTGCCATAAAAGGTGGCTTGCGGGAAGTCTTTGGCCATTTGAGCACAGCTGACTGTATGAAAAGGATGTACGTTCAGCACCGCTTCGACATCTTGACCATTGTTAGTGAGTGCCATAACCTCATCTCGAGCATCACCCGTTAGGGCGTAACTGTCCAAAAAGATAAATTTCCCTGATGATAGCTTGACTAGCGAGCATTGAGTGCCGATATTTAGCACGCCACCGAGACGGAATGTTCCGCGTATGTTCCAAAATCCTGCGCCTAAATCATGAATGTGATCAGTCATTTATAATTTTCCTCATCTAGTAAATGAAATAAAATATGTAAACAAAACAAAGCTAATTTTTCACTGTAAACTTTGTTTTTCGAGTTGTTTTAATAGTATGTGTTCTAACTCTTTACGCCTTTATGTTTGTTTTTATGCTTTCTCAAGCTCAGGGCGAGCCAAATCAATCGCTGAGATAAGTGCTGTCTCAAACTGACCATCTTCAAATACCACTAAGCCTGAATGTGCGCCGCAAAAATGACGGACATTATGCCACTCACTTGCCAGCTCTACTGCCCAATCACAATAATGCTTAGCTGCGTTTGGCTCATCTTTGAGCGCTTTTTTGGTAGTAGGGTGTAAGCCTAGGTTAGGCTGCACGGCATTTAGTAACTTGGAAGGAGGTATCTCAAAGGTATCATCGACATAAATGCTTTGGCTGGCAGGATGATAAACCAATAATGAGCTGGCATGAACTGTCTCGTCAGGTGAGATGTAATGAATGCCTTGAGGTATAGAGAATTTGAGTTCAGGGTAGCGTGCAGCAACGGCATCGCTTTCGACCAAGTCGTCTGCCCAATTAACTTCAGATACTTGCTTTGGATGTCGGCTACTGCCATAAAACGTCGCTTGCGGAAAGTCTTTTGCCATTTGAGCACAGTGTACTGTATGAAACGGATGAACATTGAGGACAGCTTCGACATTTTGACCGTTATTGGTCAATGCCATGACTTGCTGACGCACATCACCAGTTAATGTATAGCTATCTAAAAAGATAAATCGCTCTGATGATAGTCTTATGAGCGCACATTGAACACCAATATCAAGTATGCCATTTTTAATAAATGAGCCTCGAATACTCCAGAAACCTGCACCCAAATCATACGTCTCATCAGTCATCAACATTGCTCCTTAATCGTTCATTTATTCAATCGTTTTACTTGTTTGTAGCACCCTATAGCCGGTTCAATATAATTTGGATACAAGGAAGGCGAGTGAAAGTACTACAAGTTGTAGACTAAGCGAGCCTGACACCGTATCCAATTTATAGAGGATTAACTATATGATTATTAATTTTTATGGCAGTAATGTCTGTAAGAAAAAAGATAGAAGCAATGTAAATGTGTAAAAATAAAAAAGTGTTGTTATTCAAATGTCATCATCAGCAGTGAAAGCTGTTCTTCCTTTCATAAGTAGGTTAAAAACAGCTTATAAACAGTCTTCGTAATCATAGGCTGATATACGAGGATCGTCTTTGTAGCTTTCATTGCCACATAAGAATTTATTGAAACGGGTATCACCGTTAATATAACGCTGCATCCATGCGATAGCAGGCTTACTTAATAGTTTCTCGTTAAAACGATGACTGGCACAGAAATGACTGCCGTTGTTAATCTCGACCTTCATTTTTGGACCGTCAGCTTTTTGATAAAAAGTATTGGTATATTTTTTATTCGGTGCGATACGGTCATTTTCACAAGCGATGAATAGAGCAGGCGTATCCAACGCACCATAGCTTGTATCGTGATAGGGTGTTTGTGCAATGATGGCTTGCACTGTACTGCGCTCAGTTGCCAATCGTAGCGCACCGCCGCCGCCCATTGACCAACCAATCGCGCCCAAACGATTTGGATCGATCATATGACCCACTGTTTCATCAGCGATAAGATGATCGAGAGCCGCGCTCAATTGCTCAGCACGGCTATCTGGGTTATCGTAAATGGAGCTAGTATTAATAGTAATAACGACAAATCCCCAAGAGGCCAAACGCGGTCCCCACCATTTGATAGAAGACTCATAAGACACGTAACCTGGCACCACCGCAATACCACTTAGCAGACCACAGCTAGCAGCATCCGTTGGATAGTGTATGGTACCGCCACCAAAGCCATTGGCAGATTGGCGATTCACACGCTTGGTACTGACAGAAAAGGGACCGTTATCACGTGTTTTTGTGAGCTCAGTAGTAGTGATAGCGTCATCCTTTATACAGTCTACTGCCGCTAGTGATTTTGTAGAGTCGAGTGTTGATCCAACTGGACTGAGACCTTTAACCCTAGTCTCGGACACAGTTATTTCTGCTACAGCCATTGTAGAGAAAACCAATGTACCCATCGCGATAATAAGTTTTGAAAGCACCATATTTTTCGTCATAGTAAATTGTATTCTAAAAGGTTGTGTGGTCGTGCACGTCTCTAGGCTAAAAAAGATAGACGTAGGTAGTGATTTTAACTCTTATAGCTGTTAATCGTTAAAGTAGTTAAATAATTAGCAAGTGCACAAATAGCATCTAACCATACTATCCTGTATATGCGATAAACGTAACGTTGATCTTGACCTCGTGAGTCGAAAACTGTCTTCACCGTCTAAAGTCGAAACAAGACTTCTAGTCAAGTTTTTCTACGATAATCTCGAACCCAAATAAAGAATTTATCAAGTGGCAATAACACTTTTAAACCTGAGTATATTAGTGAATGTGCTACCATAATTTGCTTGTCATTATGATGAGCATTTATCGTTTAATAACGGTGATTTTGCTTATACATTGAGCATAAATCACCGTTATTCCTCTCTACCATCCACGCCAGTGACGGTTGTTATTTACAGTCATGGTATAACCAATATAGTCAGATCCCCTGTGAATAATTCTAAAGATCAGATCCAAGATATAACAGCTGTGCCACCAGCTCCCTCCAATCATTCAACGTCGTGGATATTGAAGCTCACAATTGGTCTAATAGGTATGTTTGCTTTTTTGCAAGTGTATTCTATTCAGGCAGTACTACCGGTCATGATGGTGGACTTTGCTGCGACCGAAGTACAAGCTGGCATGATCGTTGGTGCCACTGTATTGGCTATTGCGATTATGTCACCATTTTTAGGTATGCTCTCAGATGCAGTCGGGCGCAAGTCGTTTATCGTTGGCGCTTTATTGTTTTTAGCGATACCAACAGCACTCATTGCCCAGAGCTCGAGCATTGAATGGGTCGGCATTTGGCGCTTCATGCAAGGATTGTCCGTACCGGGTATTACAGTGGTGACGATTGCCTATATCGGTGAGGAGTTTGAAGGCCGGGCGATGACTGAGCTGATGTCCTTTTATGTGTCAGGATGCGTGCTTGGCGGCTTTATGGGTCGGTTCTTGCTGGGGCATTTGCATGAGCTGATTGGCTGGCGGCATGGTTACTACGTCATGACCGCAATGACCTTGCTAGGCGCGATATGGGTCGGCAAGATGCTACCATCGTCTCGTCACTTTGTGGCCAATCCTAATTTTCGCTCAGCGATACAGACGTTGGGCGAGCATGTCACCAATCGCTATGTGGTAACAGCATGTCTGCTTGGCGCTTGCGTGCTGTTCTCCCTTGTAGGCTGCTTCACTTTTATCAATTTACATTTGGCAGATAAGCCTTATGAGCTTGGCACTGGTGCGCTCGCCAATATTTTTGCAGTATATTTGCTTGGTGTTATTATCACGCCATTATCTACGACATTGCTACGTCGATTTGGATCGGCGCGTACAGTACGGGTGGCTATCGTCGTGTCTATGGTTGGATTGTTATTGACTCTGGTCACGCCATTATGGGAGGTGATTATAGGACTGGCTATTATGTCGTCAGGTGTATTTATTACGCAGTCAGCGACCATCAGCTACATCGCGGTCAATGTGAAAAAAGGCAGATCATTAGCTTCGGGTCTATATTATATGGGCTATTACACAGGCGGTACGCTAGGGGCATGGCTGGGTGGCATAGCTTATGCGCGAGGGCAGTGGTCTCTTACCGTATGGTTGTTATTGTTTGTGCAGGTACTGGCGCTATTAATAGCCAGTTTTGGAATGATTAAAACCACAGTACGGGCAAAGTGATTTAATGTAGGCTCGCTCGGCCATCTTATGATACTTAATGTAAGACCGCTTTACACAGCGCCGCTTTTTTCTTACTATCAATAACGATGTTATTATAAAAATTAAAATGGTTAGCGCAGGAAATTTTATGCTGCTATTAACTTGATTATTGTTATTTATCCCTTATAAGTACGACAAACAAGGAAGTCAAATCTATGTCAAACATTTACCACAGTGCACCATCTGCCTACGATTATCCATTACTGGTCAAGCAATTATTAAGCCGTGCAAAAACGGTATCGCAAGATCAAGAGATTGTGTATGCGGACAAAAAGCGCCTGACTTATAAAGAGTTGTTTGAGCGTATCAATCGCTTGGCCAATGTATTGGCAGACTTGAAGCTTGATGCAGGTGATGTGGTTGCCGTGATGGATTGGGACAGTCATCGCTATCTTGAGTCTTATTTTGCCGTGCCAATGTCAGAGTACGTTTTACAGACTGTCAATATCCGTCTATCGCCTGAGAAAATCCTTTATACCATCAACCATGCCAAGCCTAAAGTGCTGATGCTCAATTCTGAGTTTGCGCCATTGGTGAAAGACTATCAGTTTGAGAACTCAAGTATCGAGCATATTATCTGGCTAGATGACAATGGTGTCACTGCTGAAGGCATCTTTGGTAGCAATCAAAGCCGTGTCACAGGCGAATATGAAGCCTTGCTAGAGTCAGCTGATAGTGATTTTGATTTCCCAGATTTTGATGAAAATACCATTGCGACGACCTTTTATACGTCAGGCACGACAGGTGATCCAAAAGGGGTTTTCTTTAGCCATCGTCAGCTAGTGCTACATACACTAGCAGAAGCGGCAACTTTGGGGATGTTGCCTGATAAGCAAGGCGTAAGCTATGGTGATGTCTATATGCCGATGACGCCAATGTTCCATGTGCATGCATGGGGTTTTCCGTTTACAGCAACCATGGTAGGTCTAAAGCAAGTCTATCCAGGTCGCTATGCGCCTGATACGTTGATGGATTTAATTGTTAATGAAAAGGTCAGTATCACCCATTGTGTACCAACGATTTTGCAAATGGTACTCAAAGAAGCACAAGATCGCGATGCTAGCTTTAATGGTCTAAAAATGATTATTGGTGGTTCAAGATTGACGGAAGGTTTAGCAAAAACGGCGATGGCCCAAGGCATTGAAGTTTACACAGGCTATGGTATGTCGGAGACCGCGCCGCTTATTAGCTTAACGGGATTTAGTCTCGATGAGCCTGAAATGACAGAGGAAGAAGACATTGCCCGTCGTTGTATGACAGGTAAACCCGTACTCATGGTTGATGCTCAAGTATGGGGTGAAGGCAACAAGTCAGTGGGAACTGGACCAGAAAATACAGGCGAGCTTGTATTGCGTGCGCCTTGGTTAACTCAAAGCTATCTTAAAAACGACGACGCTGGCAAAGAGCTGTGGGAAAATGGCTATATGCATACCCAAGATATCGCTTACATACGTCCTGATGGCTATATCAAAATCACCGATCGTCTAAAAGACGTGATCAAATCAGGTGGTGAGTGGATTTCATCACTAGAGATTGAGACCATTTTATCATTACATCCGTCAGTGGCTGATGTGTCAGTGATTGGCGTTCGTGATAAGCAATGGGGTGAGCGTCCATTGGCTTTGGTGGTATTAAAGCCTGATGCTAAGGATACCAGTGCTGATGATATCAAAGCGATTGCAGAAAAAGCGGTAGAGCGCGGTATCATTCCTAAATATGGCGTGCCAAGCCAGTTTAAATTCGTTGATGAGCTACCAAAAACTTCCGTTGGTAAACATGACAAAAAAGTCATGCGTGAGATGTATGCCAATCAAACTGAGATTTAATTAGTATTGATTAAATGTTCAAATATTTGTATTCGTCAAAATGTAGCGCGTATTACACGCTTAATAGTTGACCTTTCCGATAGGCTCTGCTACATTTTAAACCGATACAATATGTATCGGTTTTTTAATTCTGGCAAGGATGACCAGTATTTACTAAGACATGGTTTTTTATAGTTGAAGCATTTTAGAGTTGGTATCAGCCAGTTGCACGCAGACAGAGCGTCGCGCGAGGTGAATACCGTTACAACTTATTGAGTGCCTTAACTATAAAATACTATTGCCTCATTTCTCGTTTATGCTAAGGACAGCTACTATGAGCGACCATTCCCAATCCCCAGTTTCTACCCAAACGACTGACACGCCAAACTTCGCTGATATTTATCATGAGTCTGTTACGGATCGAGAGCAGTTTTGGGCTGATCAGGCGAAGCGTATCTATTGGCATAAAGAGCCTGAGCAAATTCTAGATGACAGTAATCTGCCATTTGCCAAATGGTTTGTCGGCGGTGAGACCAATCTTTGTTATAACTGTGTCGATCGTCATCTGGCAGACCGTGCAGAGCAAGATGCTTTTGTGTGGGTGTCATCGGAGATTAATCAAGAATTGATAGAAACCTTTCCAGCGGTCGTTGATTCGTTTAAAGATTTGGGCAATAACGTCGAGTTTTATACAGACTATACCAAGCGCCGCCTGACTTATAATGACTTGCATAAAGAAGTGAATTATTTCGCTGATGTGCTACAGCGTCACGGTATTGGCAAAGGTGACCGTGTCATTATCTATATGCCAATGATATTAGAAGCCGCTTATGCCATGCTGGCATGTGCTCGTATTGGTGCCGTCCATTCAGTCGTGTTTGGTGGGTTCGCCGCCCATAACTTGGCTATCCGTATGGACGATGCCGAAGCCAAAATGGTCATTACGGTAGATGCAGGGCTACGAGGCGGTAAGGTCGTCAATTATAAAAATCTAGTCAATCAAGGCGTCGAGCAAGCGACTGTCAAACCAGAGCATGTGCTGGTGGTCAATCGTGGTATATTGCCATTTGAAACAAAAGACATCGATGTCGATTATGCAACCGAGCGTCGTCATAGCTGTGAGGCAAATGCAGTCGTAGATCCAGTTTGGCTTGAGTCAAATACCCCGTCCTATCTGCTTTATACTTCTGGTACGACCGGTACACCAAAAGGGGTGCAGCGCGATACGGGTGGTCATGCAGTCGCGCTGACGACATCGATAGACTATGTCTATGACAGCAAGGCAGGCGAGACGTTCTGGGCAATATCTGATATTGGTTGGGCCGTCGGGCACTCTTATACGATCTATGCGCCGTTACTGGCGGGTATGACTAGTATTATGTATGAGGGCTTGCCGCATATGCCAAACCCTGGTATCTGGTGGCGTATTGTTGAAGCTAACAAAGTTAATATTTTATTCACCGCACCCACAGGTGTGCGTATGCTCAAAAAACAAGACGAAAGCTGGATGACGCGTTACGATGTCTCCAGTGTGAAGTCGTTCTTTTTAGCAGGTGAACCGCTTGATGAATCAACGGCTAGTTGGTTGACTCAGCATCTAGGCGTACCAATTTTAGATCACTATTGGCAAACAGAGTCTGGTTGGCCAATCTTGAGCCATACGCCAAAGTTCAATCATAAGCCGCACAAGCAAGGGTCACCTGGTTACCCGATGTATGGTTATGAAGCGCACGTCATCAATGAGGAGACTGGCGATCCTTGTCAGGCTGGCGAAAAAGGATTGCTTGCAATTAAAGCACCATTACCGCCTGGCTGTCTTACCACGGTATGGCGTAACGACGAGCGTTTTATTAGCAGCTACTTTGGTCTGTTTGATGGTCAGCAGTACTCAACCTCGGACTATGCAGTGACTGACGAAGAGGGTTATTTCTACATCTTAGGGCGTACCGATGATGTGATTAACGTCGCAGGACATCGCATAGGCACGCAAGAGATTGAGGAGGCAATCAGTACGCATCCAGAGATGGCAGAGTGTGCCGTAGTGGGTATTCAAGACGAGCTAAAAGGCGAGCTACCTATTGCATTCTGTGTCCTAAAAGATCAAACGCAAATTGAAACCACTGAAAACCGCTTCCGTATCGAGCAGCAAGTGATAGGCGCTGTGGTAAAATCTTTGGGTGGTATCGCGCGACCAGCCGCTATCTATTTTCCGCAGGCACTGCCAAAAACCCGCTCTGGAAAAATCTTACGTCGCTCAATTCGTGCTCTGGCAGAAAACCAACCGACAGGAGATATGTCAACGCTTGATAACCCAACCGCTATCGATGCGATCAAGCAAGCGATGAAAGATTATTGATTGGTATAAATTAACCTCATACAAAAATAGTAATGTTGTTCATCGCGTATCAAAGTTAGGTTAACTTTAAAAAGCTCATGAGTCATCATGGGCTTTTTTGTTTTTGTTATTTAAATAATTTTTATAGGAATACGTGCCATCAAAATAAACTTAGATAAAATTTCGATAAAGCGCTTGACCATAAAAATGGTTTATTGTTATAGTCAATAACGATACAAAATAAATCATTTTAAAATTCAGTTTTTAATAATGTTTTATAGACAAACACTCATCGCTTTTATTTTTCTAATAAATATTTAGGTGCCGTCACACGGTAGTCTCGCAAAAAAGATAAGGATATCTTATGCACCACGTTCAACAGCTCATCAATGGTCAGTTCGTACAATCAAACACCGACGAATGGATTGATATCACCGATCCTGCGACTCAAGAAGTCATCGCCAAAGTGCCACAAACCACCAATGATGAGATTAATCAAGCAGTCGCAGCTGCACAGACAGCGTTTGAAACATGGCGCAAAACGCCAATTACCACGCGTGCGCGTATCTTTTTAAAGTATCAGTCTCTGATTCGTGATCATATGGATGAGCTGGCAGAAATCTTGACCACAGAGCAAGGAAAGACGATTGCTGATGCACGCGGTGATGTGTTCCGCGGTTTAGAAGTAGTAGAGCATGCCGCTGGTATTGCCAATCTGCAAATCGGCGATTTTGTAGAAAACGTTGCCTCAGGTGTTGATACTTATAGCATTTGGCAGCCACTCGGCGTTTGCGCTGGTATCACACCATTTAACTTCCCAGCGATGATTCCGCTATGGATGTTCCCAATGGCGATCGCTACGGGCAACACATTTATCCTAAAACCGTCTGAACAGGATCCGATGGTGACTATGCGCTTGGTAGAGCTAGCGATTGAAGCGGGCGTACCAGAAGGCGTTCTAAACGTCGTACATGGTGGCAAAGCAACCGTCGATGCTATCTGTGACCATCCAGATATCAGAGCGGTTTCTTTCGTCGGTTCTACTCATGTAGGCAAACACGTCTATGAGCGTGCAAGCCAGTCAGGTAAACGTGCCCAGTGCATGATGGGTGCCAAAAATCATGGTGTTATCCTGCCAGATGCTAATAAAGAGCAAACGCTCAATCAGCTAGCAGGCGCAGCATTTGGTGCAGCTGGTCAACGCTGTATGGCGCTGTCGGTCGTCGTGCTAGTAGGCGCAGCTGGTGAATGGATTGATGAGATTAAAGCCAAAGCAGAAAGTTTGGTCGTCTCAGCTGGCAAAAATGACAAGGATTTGGGACCACTGATTTCGCCTGCGGCAAAAGCCCGTGTTGAGCATTTGATTGGAACTGGAGTAGAAGAGGGTGCAAGTTTGATACTTGACGGTCGTGGAATTACCGTTGAAGGGTTCGAAAAAGGTAACTTCGTTGGCCCAACTATCTTTGATAATGTCACAAGTGATATGCAAATTTATAAAGAAGAAATCTTTGGTCCAGTACTGTGTATCATGCGTGCTAACAGCTTGGACGAAGCGATTGAACTACTGAACGCCAATCCACATGGCAATGGTACGGCGATATTTACTCAGTCAGGGGCAGCTGCACATAAGTTCCAGCAAGACATTCAAGTTGGTCAAATCGGTATTAACTTGCCAATCCCTGTGCCACTACCTATGTTCTCATTTTCAGGTTCACGTGGCAGCAAGCTTGGTGACCTAGGTCCTTATGGTAAGCAGGCAGTACAGTTCTATACTCAGACCAAGACTGTGACGGCACGTTGGTTTGATGATGAAGCGAGCCGCGGTGTTAATACAACGATTTCAATTTAATCGTCAGCTCATTGTTTTTTCAGTATGACGATAATGCGACTTGCGGTACTATTGCACGCAATTTTATTATCGTTATGCCGCTATCATGTCGCGCTAATGTCTTATAAAATTGCTTACCAATACGCTTATGAGCGTTTGTATTTAAGCTTCTTTGAAAGACAAGACCCTCTATTTGATCTATAAGAACAAGGATGACCCTATGGATTTTTCATTGACCGATGACCAAGTCGCCTTTCGCCAAACTGCCCGTCAGTTTGCGCAAAAAGAGCTAAAGCCAAATGCTGCTGAATGGGATCGCAACTCGCATTTCCCAATAGATGTAATCAAAAAATCTGGTGAGCTTGGCTTTTTGGGACTGTATGCCAATCCAGAATATGACGGCTTAGGCCTACCAAGACTGGACTCAGCGATGGTATTCGAAGAGCTTGCATGGGGCGACACGGCTGTAGCAGCGTATATGAGTATTCATAACATGGCCGCATGGATGATTGGTGAATATGGCAGCGATACGCTATGCAAAAAATATCTACCCAATATGGTCAGTGGTGAATGGCTTGGCAGCTATTGCCTAACAGAACCGAATGCAGGATCAGATGCCGCATCATTACGCACCAAGGCGGATAAGCAAGGCGATTATTATGTGCTGAATGGTGAAAAAACCTTTATCTCTGGCGCAGGCTCAACCGATATATTGGTGGTAATGGCGCGTACTGGCGCGGCAGGGCCAAAAGGCGTATCCGCGTTCGTCGTAGATGCCAATAGTGCCGGTATCGAATATGGTAAAAATGAGCACAAAATGGGCTGGAAAGCACAGCCAACACGAACCATTAGTTTTAAAGATGTCAAAGTACCAGTAGAAAACCTGATAGGTGAGGAAGGTCAAGGCTTTCGTATCGCTATGAAGGGGTTAGATGGTGGCCGTATTAATATCGGTATTTGTGCGGTAGGAACGGCACAATCTGCATTAGAGACGGCAACCAGTTACGTACAAGAGCGTAGTCAGTTTGGTAGCCCAATTGCTAGCTTGCAGTCGGTACAGTTTAAACTTGCTGATATGTTGACTCAGACCATCGCCGCACGGCAAATGCTGTATCTAGCAGCTGATAAAGTCGACAACAATGATGGGCAAGCGCCTACTTACTGCGCAATGGCAAAACGTCTATCTACGGATCTTTGTTTCGATGTTGCCAATGAAGCTCTGCAATTACACGGCGGCTATGGTTATCTAAACGAGTATCCACTTGAGCGCCATGTGCGAGACTTACGTGTGCATCAAATCTTGGAAGGCACTAATGAGATCATGCGAGTGATTATTTCACGTCAGGTTTTACAGGATGAAGGGTTAAGCCAGCTGCGCTAATTTATCTTGATTTACTGAAACAAGGATGTTTTATGACAGATTATACAAATCTACAGCTATCCATTGAGGGTCATACCGCAACATTGACGTTGAATAATCCACCTGCACATACGTGGACGATGGACAGTCTATATGCACTTAAGCAGCTCATTACCGACCTTAATGCCAACGACGATGTCTATGCACTGATCGTGCATGGAGATGGCGAAAAATTCTTCTCAGCGGGTGCAGATTTAAACAACTTCTCAGATAGCGATAAAAGCCGAGCAATAAGCATGGCGATTGCATTTGGTGAGGCATTCGAAGCGCTATCTGCCTACCGCGGTGTCAGTATTGCAGTTATCAATGGTTATGCGATGGGCGGCGGACTAGAATGTGCGCTCGCATGTGATATTCGGATTGCAGAAGCGCATGCGCAGATGGCACTGCCAGAGACAGGCGTAGGATTATTACCATGTGCTGGCGGCACGCAAAACCTACCTATGTTAGTAGGGGAAGGTTGGGCCAAACGCATCATACTGTGTGGTGAGCGGGTCGATGCAGATACGGCATTGCGTATCGGTCTGGTTGAAGAGGTCGCTGCAAAAGGTGAGGGATTGCAAATCGCTCAGGCCTTGGCAAAAAAAGTCGCTAAGCAATCACCCGTTGCCGTCAGTTATTCTAAATCGCTTATCCAAGCGGCGAGAAATACCCCACCTGCACAAAACCTTATCCATGAGCGCGAAGCGTTTGTGAAATTGTTTGATACCAAAGATCAGCGCGAAGGGGTGCAAGCCTTTTTAGAAAAGCGTAAACCCAATTGGCAAAACAAATAAACAGCGGTCAAAACGCTTGAGCCATAACACTTATTCTTTAATCTTTGTAGGTCACTTTTATGACAGCAGCGACGAATGATATTAACTCCCAAACGTCAGTAAGTAATGCAGCACAAGAAGCGCCTGTATTGTTCAATACTGAGTCGACAGATTGCGGGCACTTGATTGGAGTCATGACACTTAACACCCCAAAATCACTTAATGCACTCAGCGTTGATATGTGTCAATTGCTCTCAGCGCAGTTAGAGCAATGGCAAGCGGACGAGCAAGTGGTAGCACTTGTGTTAAAAGGTGCAGGGGATAAAGCGTTCTGTGCGGGCGGCGATATTCGTAAGCTCTATGACAGCATGTCTACCAGTGCACCAATGCCAAACCCGTATGCCACTGAATTTTTTAGTCACGAGTATCGTCTCTATCGTCAAATGCATTTTTATCCGAAACCATTAATACTTTGGGGCGATGGCATCATCATGGGCGGCGGTATGGGGCTGATGGCAGGATGTAGCCATCGTCTGGTCACTGAGCGCACACGTTTTGCCATGCCTGAGGTCACCATTGGACTGTTCCCTGATGCATCTGGCAGTTGGTTTTTGCAGCGTATGCCTGCTAAGACGGGTTTGTTTTTAGGTCTAACTGGCGCGATGTGCAATGGCAACGATGCGCTATTAGCTAATTTGGCAGAGTATGCCGTTGCCAGTCATGATTATGATGCCGTCATACAGCGCCTCAAACAGAGCAACTGGCAGGCAGTCGATAACACTAGCAGTTCAAATAAGTGCCATGACAATAGTGCTCATAGTATTGTTAGCCGTGCGCTTGCTGAGCTGCCAGTAGCCGAACTGCCTGATAGTAAGCTTGCAACATATTGGCAGCCTATTCAGCAACTAATGAATAGTGGTAGTTTGGATGATATCAATGCACTGCTACAAAGCGATACTGCGCTCGCACAGTTAAACCAAGACTTTGCAGCAGACAGCTGGACACAGCGAGCAGTCGCAACCTATCGCCATGGCTGCCCGGTAACGGCTGCATTAACCTATGCGCTCTATCACAAAGTCGCTGACTTATCGATCGAACAAGTACTGTATTTAGAGACCAATGTCGCAGTACATTGCGCGGCCAATCCTGATTTTAAAGAAGGCGTGCGGGCATTATTAATTGATAAAGATAGAAATCCTAAATGGTCGCGCTCATTAGCCGATTGTCTCAGTATAGAAGGACAAGCGTATATCGATAAGCACTTTGTCAATCCTTATTCTAAAAACGAGCACCCTTTAGAAGGTTGGTTGGGTGATAACGCACTAGCTAGTCAAAGTGTCCGCTAACTGCCTAAAAGACATTTATAACGTAAGACTGTCAATGATTTCATAAAGTTTTAAAGAATGATGCTAAGACATAAGATGGCAGCATTCATTAATAATCAAGATTCACTGATAAACACTGTTAAATAGTATGTAGCAATAGTTACATCATAAATCATCAAGGAGTGATGAGATGGGTACAAAGGATATAAGTACAATAAACAATGACACCACTAAACCAAATATTGCCTTTATTGGGCTTGGGAATATGGGGGCGCCAATGGCAGAGAACTTATTAAAGGCAGGTTACGCGCTATCTGTTTTTGATTTGTCTGAGGTTGCAACCCAGCGCCTAGCACAAGCAGGGGCTAGTGTCGCAAAAAGTCCTAAAGATGCTGCAAGTAATGCTCAAGTTGTGATTAGTATGTTGCCTGCAGGTCAGCATGTACATTCGGTGTACTTGGGTGATAGTAGCTCTGATGGTCTGCTAGTAGAGTTGCCAGAAGGTACGCTTGTGATTGACAGTAGTACGATTGCGGCAGCTGATGCAAGGAAAGTAGCAGAGGCGGCAAGTAAGCTTGGCATCGACTTTTTAGATGCGCCAGTCTCTGGTGGCACAGGCGGGGCAGTTGCTGGTAGTTTGACCTTTATCGTCGGTGGCGACGATAATGCTTTTGCAAAGGCTGAGCCGATACTTGCCGTAATGGGCAAAAATATCTTTCATGCGGGCGAGCACGGCGCAGGACAAGTGGCAAAAATCTGCAACAATATGCTGTTAGGTATTCTGATGGCAGGCACGGCAGAAGCGATTAATCTAGGCGTCAAGAACGGCTTAGACCCCAAGGTGCTATCAGACATTATGCTACAAAGCTCAGGGCGTAACTGGACATTAGAAGTTTATAATCCTTATCCAAAAGTCATGGAAAATGTGCCCTCTAGCAATGGCTATCAAGGGGGCTTTATGAGCAAATTGATGCAAAAAGATCTAAACCTCGCGATGCAGACAGCTCAAGACATTGAAGTAGAAACGCCAATGGGTGCCAAAGCAACAGAGTTATACGCATCACATACTGTAGAGAATGGTGATAAAGACTTTTCTAGTATTATCGGACGTCATGACGTCTCACTACTGTCTTAAGCATGACTATCTTAACTGCTTTTCTTTTGAATGTAACCTTCTTAGACATACCCGCTCTTAAACATACTAATATTAAGAATTTTTCGTATCATTAGTAGGTGGCATTAATTAAGAGAATGCATTTGCTAAAAAGAAAAAGGTCTACGCTAAAATCATAGCGTAGACCTTTTTTTATGGCTAATAGATAGTATTAGCTTTGTAGATCATAGACAAGCGTCTGAACGTCTTGCGCGGCTTTTTGTAGACGTGGTACATGAGTCAGCAAATCATCTAATGAGACGCGTATGGTGGGCGCATGCAGATAGAGAGAAGCCAGATAGCGCGACTTTTTGTCCAGTATAGGTACAGCCACTGCGACCATCTCAGAGATAAACTCCTCATTATCGATGCCGATACCAGTATCAGCGATACGATCAAGCTCGGCATTTAATGCATTAATATCGGTAATCGTATTCTTAGTGAACTTATCTAATGGTAACCCTTGTAGTATTTTCATACGGCTAGTTGTAGATAGTTGGCTTAGATAGAGCTTGCCAGTCGCTGTACACCACATAGGTGACTTTGCTCCGACAGGAAGATAAATCTGTAGTGGCAAGGTCGTCTGAGCTCGGTTGGTATAGATCATATCCATATGATAGGGGATGCCAATACCGCAAGTTTCTTTTAGCTCATCAACCAGTTTTTGCAAAATCATCTGTCGCTCGTTAAAGAACAGTCGTTGTTGCCATAGCTCAACGCTCAAGTTGCGCACGCGCTTACCAGGAATAATACCGCCACCAATATCAACAGTCAAAAAACCATCATCAACCAAATTTTGAATCAATCTATGAATGGTCGGTTTAGGGATATCTAGCTCTTGTGAGAGCTCTAGTGGAGAAAGCGGTTTTGAAGCATAGGACACTGCTTCGATGATTTCTAGGACACGGGTAATCGACGATACTTTAGGCATATATATGACTCAGTAGGAGTAAAGAAATAGAGCAGACAGCATCACAAAATTTTCATAAATAAGACAAATGGTGACAATACTGACGTTCTATAACAAATCTATTATAACAACTAATTTAGCATAATATTCGCTTGAGGCAAGCGTTAGTCGCGTTATATGAGATCATTTATATCGTTTTATTTGTTGGTGTAGATTCTCTTATATAAGTAACAATAGATACGTCAACTCACAAGCCACACTATTCTGTAAGGTTAAGCCATATAACTGTCATTGATTCAAAGTGCGTTCTAGATAATTATGTGGACATATTTTGCAATACCCTTACATAAACATTAAGCAAGCGAAGTCTCATGTTTACGCTGTTTGGTTACTTTAAGGACGTTATGTAACATAAAGGCGAATTTTTGCAGATTGGTGTAGCAATTATTACAGTACCTATGCAATCTTTACATAATGGCAAATAAAAACAGCATCAGTAGGGGTGACTTTTTAAGTCAGAATTGTTTTAATCACCTCAACAAAATGATGGTTTAACAAAAGCACAATCATCGTTTTTTATGGGCGGGTTTATTTCACACTTTAGGAGAATAATTATGAAATTTATTAAATTGACGGCAATCTCTGCTGCTGTTCTAGCATCAACTGCTGCATTAGCTGCTGAACCAGTTATCGTTGTTGATGACAACGCTGCAGTTGCATATGAAGCTGAGCCAGTTGCTGTAGCCTATGAAGCAGAACCTGCTGCTTATGCATACAATGCTGACGCTGGTGTAGTACGCAACACTACTGGTGCGGTACTTGGTGGTACTAAAACTTTGTTCCAAACAGCTATCAACCCAGCATCTGTTAGTGCTGAAGTTGGTACTCTAGGTTATGGTGCGAACATTGGTTGGTCAGTCAATGAGAAAACTGAACTGCAAGCTGGTTGGGCAGGTGGCGATGCTGCTGACCTTTTCGGCGGTGACTTTGATGCAGACGACGTAAACTATGATGTTGATACTGATTTTAGCAACCCATACCTAGGCGTACAATTACGTCCTACTGGTAACTGGTTCACAATGGGTGCTGGTATCATCGTTCCTGATAATGATATCGATGTACGTGCGAACTCTGAGGATAATAACTACAGAATTAATGACGTTGATTACAGTGCAGACGATGTAGGTACTCTACAAGGTACTATTGAGCATCGTAACAAGCTAGCTCCTTATGCTACTGTTGGCTTCCGTCCAAACATCACAAATAACTTCGGTGTATTTGGTGAAGTTGGTGCAGCTTATATGGGTAAAACAGATGCTAACGTAACTGCTTCAGGTAATACTCCTGAAGCAACTGCTGCTGCACAAGCTGCTGAGCAAGAGCTAGAAGATAAAGATTGGTTAGAGTGGTTCCCAATTGTTAAAGTTGGTGCAACTTACCGTTTCTAATCTAATCACAGTTTAAAGACTGTCATTAGTAGAAAATAAAAAAACGATCCTTTCTGGGGTCGTTTTTTTATGCCTAAAATAAAGTATTAAAAGGTATTCTAAAAATCAGGTTTGAACTTTGCTCAGAAGACCTTGATCAGAAAACGATGACAGTTTGCTGAGATTGTAACGCGGCAATGCGGTAAACAGATTGGCAGTTAGCATCCTCACTATCATTGGGTACAGAGGTAGAGTTAATCTCTTTATCATTCTCGATTAAGCTAGAAATAAGGTGAGAGTAATCCATACCCAAGCCTTGAGCTAATGTATATTGGTTCACTTTGATAAAACTTTCTTTTATTTGCCATAACAGTTTGGCAGTGCGTTCACGCTGATCTGTAGATAGCTCCTGCAAAATAGCCAACTCACTCTCTGAGTAGAAACGCTTGACTACATGCCACGCAATGTTATTAATTTCTATATCGATACCAGCAGGGCGCTGACGACTGATAACAACCGCTATTTTACTGTGTAAACGCGTCAAATTTGTCTGATTCGATTCTGTAGTTTGCTTTGAACTACTAGCTCCTGTATGGCTAAAGCATACGTAATGCTGACTGTTGACGAGCCGATAGGGAAAGCTTGACTCATCCAAAGTGTCATCTATTTCTAACTTCTTAAGCAGCTCTTGCAATAGTTGTCTGACGCCTTGTCGCTGTTGCTTACGCTGTTTACGCGCTAGAGTAGGTACTGAGTGTCTAGGCACTGCCGTCGCCATCTGATAGTGCCAGTTTAGGCTACTGAACTTGATGATGTCTTTACACGATGTATTACATGATGATAACCATAATGACTTGTTCCACAAGCTTTCAGTGACTAAATGACTGATTGACTCGCTCACTTGAGCTGTCACACACCATGTCGTGGTGTCGAGTTGAGTGTACTGTATCTGAGTAAGGTTGGAAGTCGGCATATATTACTAGTCGTCAAAAACGATTATTATAGAATCGAGTGCATAAAAATGTGTAAATTTGAACGCTATGTGCTGTCTAAATAATTAATATCTAATTAACCTACTAAAAATATCAAAAGCCCAGCAATATACTCTTGCTGGGCTTTTATTTAATCATCGAACGCTATAAATAACGCTAAATCACAATTTAGTAAGACAGCTCAGCACGACGGTTTTGTGCATACGCGTCTTCTGTGTTACCAGCTGCTGCAGGGCGTTCTTCACCATAGCTAATAACTCGGATGTTGTTTGCAGTGACACCTTGAGCAGCGAGGTAGTTACGTGCAGCTTGTGCACGTCGCTCACCTAGTGCCATATTATATTCACGGCTACCGCGCTCATCAGTGTGACCTGCGATAACGACAGTCGCTGCTGGGTTTGAATTTAGCAGGCTTACGTGTTGGTTAAGGACGCTCGCTGATTGAGCAGTAATTTCGCTGCTATCAAAGGCAAAGTAGACCACTGCTTGAATATTCTCAGCGCCAGTAATGACAGCGTTTGAGTTATCAACGATAACCGCACCATTGTAGCCAACTTGTCCACCTGGAATACCTAGCGGGGCAACGACAACTTCTGAGGTAGAACGCTTGGTAGCACAACCAGTGGTTAGTGCAACGGCGCTTGATAGCACAGCAAGAACAGCGATCTTAGAAAAACTGATTGACATGACGAGCTCCTAAAATTTTAATTAAATTTGTTTTTTTAAACTGCTTCCGATAAAACTTAGGCAATCTCTATCTATAATATACTAAATGTTAATTTATGTAAGTATTTTTACTGTAAATTACGATAGATAAAATTAAGTGTATTACCAGCGGTGCTTGCCCCAGTTTTCAGGGTTAGCCCAGTAATCAGCATTGAGCCAATTCGGTAGTTGTTTATAGTCATATAGATTAAATTGCCAAAGCGTCGCAGTAACGGTTGACGAGGTAATAGATTGAATATCGTCAATATTTAGAGAGGGCTCACTTAATATATCAAATGGCGTAAAGCCGTAAGGTTTTAAGTCTACAGAGCTATCTAATGCAATAAGTAAATGCGCGGCATACAGGTCACGGTAACGCATGAGTAGCGGCACATAGTGTTGAGTCAGCTCTTCTGACAAGGTGGGCAGCCAAAAGCAAGCAAGCTCATAACGATCAGGTACATGCTGTTTAGCAAGATCTGATAACGTTGATAAGTGTTGTGCGTTCAGCCTTGATTCAGTGTTCTCATTAGTAGATGTAGTATCGTCAAGTTGTGCTTGTAGTGCTAATAAATCCGCATGGTTATGTGTTACCCATAATGCCTCATTATTATCTTTGTTATGCTCAGGTGACTGTTCTGTCTGAGTCGTCAATGAGGGTAGTAGCGCGTCAACATACTCTATAAGCAAAGGTAGGGTAATGTCTGCACGTTTCACCGTATTTTTTGTCATATAATAAGCCGTTAGTTAAATGATTGGTCATCAGTATGACTATTAAATCATTTTCAACGACATTATCCAATTGATAACGTATGTTTCATATTTAAATCATATTGAACCGAGGATATCTTATTCTACATACTTGAAATTTGGCGATTTAGGTCAATCTAGCTATAAGCTTGATGAGAAAACCAAATTAGTAATAAAAATTAGTTTATTAAGCGCTTAGCTGATTGTTTAGCCTAAAGACTAAGTCTTTATTTGCACTAGAGCCTTCTGCAAATAGCGAAATGATATTACTCATTATTATATTGCTCATCCCTAGTAAAACTACCTTATAACCAAATCACTGATAATAATAGGACACCATATGCCTACTGCTGAAACTGATGCACAAATCATCAATTCTGAAATGCCAGATGTGCCGCCTCATGCGCCAAGTAAGATTAACTTAAAAGACTATACCAAACCAAGTTTTGATGTCGAGACAGTACATTTAGATATTAAGCTGTTTGAAGACTATGCGCAGGTAGACAGTAAGCTTGAGATGGTACGCCAAACGGCAGGGGATATTGTTTTATTTGGTGAGTCATTAGAGCTGCTAACGATTACGATGAATGGTAAGACGCTGAGCACTGAGGATTATCAGCAGGAAGCGGGTAAGCTGACGATTTATAATGCCCCTGAGCGAGCTACTTTAGATATTCAAGTGCGTATCTGTCCACAGACCAACACCGCGCTTGAAGGCTTATATATGGCCGGTAGCGGTGACGACACGATGTTTGTGACGCAGTGCGAGCCAGAGGGTTTCCGTAAGATTACTTTTTATCCCGATCGCCCTGATGTGTTGGCGATATTTACCACGCGACTCGAAGCAGATAAGCGCTATCCGACGTTATTGGCCAATGGTAACTTAGTCGAAGCAGGCGAAGTGGCCGATGCGCCAGACCGTCATTATGCCATCTGGCACGATCCAACCAATAAGCCAAGCTATCTATTTGCCTGTGTGGTTGCTGATTTAGATGTATTGACAGATTCTTATACGACCAGCGAAGGTCGAGAAGTGTTGCTTGAGTTGTACGCCAAGTCTGCTGATATAGATAAATGCGATGTCGGTATGCAAGCTTTGAAAGATGCGATGAAGTGGGATGAAGTCAATTATGGACGAGCCTACGATCTAGATCGTTACATGATTGTGGCGGTCAGCCAATTCAATATGGGCGCAATGGAAAATAAGGGTTTGAATATTTTTAACACCGCTTGTGTGTTATCTAGCCCTGAAACAACCACCGATGCACGCAGTTTTAGCGTAAAAGCTATTATTGCTCATGAGTATTTTCATAACTGGACTGGCAACCGTATTACTTGCCGTGATTGGTTTCAGCTTTGTTTGAAAGAAGGCTTTACCGTTTACCGTGATCAGTCATTCTCAGCAGACCAACAGTCAAGTGCGGTGCAGCGTATTGATGATGTGGCGACCTTGCGTGCACATCAATTCAGCGAAGATGCAGGTCCATTAGCGCATCCAGTACGTCCAGAGAGTTTTGTTGAGATTAATAATTTTTATACGACGACTGTCTATGAGAAAGGCGCTGAAATTGTGCGTATGATTGCCAATACGTTAGGGCCAAATGATTTCCGCAAAGGAACAGACGAATATTTCCGTCGTTATGATGGACAAGCGGTAACGGTTGAGGACTTTTTATCAGCACTGAGTATCACTGATGACAAAATCGAGAATTTTATTGATTGGTATCGTCAACCTGGTACGCCAGTGGTATCGGGTTCTCAAACCTATGATAGCGCAGCACAGACGCTGACCATCACTTTGAATCAGCAAACACGCCATGTCAAAGGCTTTGATGCGCCAAAACCATTGCCGATACCTGTAGCAACCGCCTTATTTGACAAAGACTCAGGCGCTATCGTTGCTGAGCGTATGTTATTGCTTGACGAGGCGACGCAGACGTTTGTCTTTGAGAGTGTTGCGAGCGAGCCTGTTGTGTCATTACTACGTGACTTTAGCGCGCCAGTACAGCTTAATTATGACTATCAAGATGTAGACTTAGCATTTTTGCTTAAGCATGAAACCAATGGATTTAACCGCTGGCAAGTTACTCAAATGCTGGTAAATCGTATTTTGCTGCAAGGACAAGGTGGGAAGAGCAGCCCTGATGTATACCTAGAAGCATTGGCGCAGACGTTGCCTGTCTTAGCGGCTGATGATGCGATGCTAGCGGCACGGTTGCTTGATATTCCGTCAGCGCAAGAGCTAGCTTCTGCTATTTCTAAAGACTACGATCCAGTGTTGGTTAAAGAGCAGCGCGATGGGCTGTATAAGCAAGTGGCTGATAAGTTAAAAGGCCAATGGGCTGAGCTGTACAACAACCTGCCAATGCAGTCTTATGAAGATAGCGCTGAAGCTCGAGGTATTCGTGCGCTGCGTAATGTCGTGCTCGATATGGCGTTGACTGCCAATGTAGATGCAGCAGCAGAATGGGCACAGCAGCAGTATGATAATGCGAGCTGTATGACTGAGCGCTTTGGTGCATTGAAGGCCATGGTCAATCATCAATTGGCAGGTGCAGATAAGTACTTGGCTGATTTCTACGAGCGTTTCCAAGCAAACGATCTGGTCATCGATTTGTGGTTCAGTGTCCAAGCTGCCGCTGACGATGTGACGCCTGATATGGTCAAGTCGCTACTGACGCACACAGACTTTGATTGGAATACGCCTAACCGTGTCCGTTCGGTCATCAGCGCTTTTAGCTCGCAACCGACGGTACTCTGGACGGCGGAAGGTCTAGAGATGTATACAGGCGTGATTCAGAAATTAGATGATGCTAACCCTGTATTAGCATCGCGCTTACTGCAAGTACTAGCTCGCTGGAGTACGTTGGCTGAGCCTCGCCGTCAAATGGCGCATGAGCAGCTAGTAGATTTACAAAAGAATGTCTCATCTAAGCATGTGCTCGAAAGCTTAGAGAGCGTGCTAGGTGCCGCAAATAGCTAATTGAGAACAGTGCAGTATGCATTGAAATGCAATATTAATGTTATGAAAATACCATCTTCAGAACAAGGTTAGCTCTGACCAATTAAAGAAACAGGTATCGTTGATGGTCATTGCTAACCAAGTTTTAAAATACAGTATTTCTTATAAAACGTTCAGAAATAAAAAGCCCCTTTCGCACTGATGCAAAAGGAGCTTTTTATTGCTTGCTCGACGATAAATTATCGCGAATAGCTATTAGCGATTTGGTAGCACATCTTTTACCATATCACGTAAGTCACGTAATGCTGTGACAGTGCTATCCCAATCTAGGCAACCATCGGTGATCGATTTGCCATACTCAAGCTGGCTTAAATCAGCAGTTAGTTTTTGATTGCCGCCTTTTAAGTGGCTCTCAATCATCATACCGATAATTGATTTATTGCCGTTTTGGATTTGTTCGGCGACGTTTTTGATAACCATCGGTTGTAGGTAAGGGTCTTTACCTGAGTTAGCATGACTTGAATCAATCATAATCTTGCTATTGGTCTTGCCTTTTGCCAGCTCGTTTTCAACTTGGGCTACCGCAGTTTCATCATAGTTAGGCTTGCCGTTACCACCGCGAAGTACCACGTGCGCGTAAGGATTACCTTTAGATTTGATGATAGAGACTTTACCATCTGATGATAGACCTAAGAAGCTATGACCTTCTTTAACCGCTTGCATGGCGTTTACAGCAACCGTCATACCACCATCAGTACCGTTCTTAAAGCCAACTGGGCATGATAAGCCAGAGCTCATTTCGCGATGCGTTTGGCTCTCAGTAGTACGTGCACCAATAGCTGACCAGCTGATTAGATCCTGGATGTACTGCGGTGTATTTGGATCAAGTGCTTCAGTTGCGCAAGGTAGACCTTTTTCATTCAAATCAAGTAGCAATTTACGAGCCGTGCGCAAGCCTTTTTCTATATCAAAGCTGTCATTCATGTCAGGGTCGTTGATCATGCCTTTCCAGCCAACCGTCGTACGAGGTTTTTCGAAATAAACACGCATGACCACAAATACACTGTCTTCGATTTCTTTTGCTAATACGGCTAAACGATCGGCGTATTCGTGAGCGGCTTTGATATCGTGAATAGAGCAAGGGCCAATGACCACAAACAAACGCTTGTCTTTACCATCCAAGATATCTTGAATAGTATTACGACCTTTTAGTACGGTGTTATACGCGTCGTCTGACAGAGGCAGCTCGGCTTTTAGCTCGGCGGGGGTAATCAAAGGAATAAATTTTTCAATATTCACGTCGTCAATATCTGCATTATGGGTAACTGATGTTGTCATGGTTATATATCGTCTAGCTGATTTATAGGAACATTCATTATGCGGACAAAAGTGTTGGTTGACAAGGGTAGTCGAGCAGTTAATTGACTGATAACTGGAATGAGAAAACTAAAACTTAGTTATACTTATAGAGACTTAGCATGATATTTGACGTTCTAAATGCACGTTTAGCATTTGGTTTTTCTATCTATTAATAAGAGTTGGTTGAGTTTTTGGTGCATAACGCTCAGATTTTATGCGTGAATTTCGCTATTTGTATCATCGTCAAGTATGATAGCAACATTAGCGATGGGTGGCCCAAACTGTGGCATTAAAACAGTACGGATGAGTGCGCACATTATCCATGAGGCCGTATCGCTGATTTATTACGTTATATTTTATAATAACGGTTTATTTTATTTTGTGTATTTTTAATATCGAGAGCTTGTCATGACAGATTCTGCTACGTCTCATCACCATACTGACCTCATTCATCAAGCTGAGACGGATTCTCAAGTACCAAATATAAATGCTACGCCGCTAGTGATAGGCATCGTCGCAGGTGAGGTATCTGGTGACAGCTTAGGCGCAGATTTTATGCGGCAAATGAATAATCTACGTGATGATATTGTCTGGGTAGGCGTAGGCGGTACGAAAATGCAAGCGCAAGGGCTACAGAGTATTTTTCCGTTAGAACGCTTGGCGGTAATGGGTCTGGTTGAAGTCATGTCGCAGCTACCAGATTTGCTCAAAGCACGCCGCGAGCTATTGAGCGCATTTAAAGCCGCCAATATTGATTGGTTTGTCGGTATTGATGCGCCTGATTTTAATTTGCGAGTATCCAAAAAACTAAAGCCCCAAGGCGTGTTCTGTGTGCAGTATGTCAGTCCTTCTATCTGGGCGTGGCGCGAGTCGCGTATCCATAATATTAAAGCGGCAACCAATTTGGTGCTATGTCTATTCCCGTTTGAGTTGCCAGTTTATGAGCGACATAACCATCCAGCGATCTGTGTGGGTCATCCCTTACTACGAACCATTGATCAGAACCTGATCGATACGCCAATCAATCAACGTCGCAGTGAGCTCGTTTGGGACAATGATGGGTTGCAGCAGTTCTTCATCGAACGCTTCGATGATGTGAGTCAGCTTATTTGTGTGATGCCAGGCTCTAGGCGTGGTGAAATTACAGCTATTCTGCCATTGATGCTTGATGGCATCCAAAAGTTAATCCTGTTAGATCCTAAGCTGTGCTTCATCATTCCAACGGTCGATCAAAACCATCAATATATCGTACAAGAAGTGATCGACCAACGCTCAGAACAGCTACGTGAAGCAATTGTGGTGGTCTATGATGATACCCAGCCGGAATTTAGCCAACATGCCATGGCGGCATCAGATATCGTGATGCTAGCATCTGGTACAGCAACGCTGGAGGCAATGCTGCTTGAACGGCCGATGGTAGTGGTCTATCAATTAAATCAGCTCACTTACCAAATTGCCAAGCGTCTGGTAAAAGTGCCATATGTGGCATTGCCTAATATATTGGCTAATGCGCCGATTGTGCCTGAGCTTATTCAAGAGCAGGCGAGTGGTGACAATATTTGCCGTACCGTGATGCGATTGCTGCAACCACGCGCTTATGCCGAGCAATTACACGACTTACTAGTCACAAAGCAGTCGCTACAACAGCAAAGTAACCATGAGCCTGCAAACAGCGTGATTGAACAGTGGTTTATCCAAAATACCGATACTGTCAATCCTAATTAAACGAGAAAGACCTCCTAATATTATGCATATCAACCAACATACAGAAAGCCCAGTTCAAGTAATTGATATTAACATTGAGCACATCGATGTCAAAGGACAATATATTCAGTTAGCAGCGCCCATACGTTTATATGGGCAAATAAATACCGCTGAGTTGCTCACTCAATATCTGACTAATGATAACCAAGATACGGAGCAGTCAATACTACGAATCGGCGTTGATGAAGCAGGACGCGGACCATTACTAGGTAGTGTCAATGTGGCAGCGGCAATGTTACCTGCAACTTGGTCAGGACTCATTGAAGAACAACCGCTCAAAGACACGCCGTTGTCGATACTGACAGACTCCAAACAACTCAGTGAAAAAAAGCGCGATATCCTTTATCCATTGGTTCAGCAGCATGCTATCGGTTATATCATCGCTGATATACCAGCAGCAGTGATTGATCAGGTGAATATCCTACAAGCAACGATGCTTGGTATGCGCTTATGTACTGAAACATTGTTAGAAGTAATTTTTGGAACATTCTCAACTACTAGAAATGATAAAAGCACGTTGCTCAATCAATTAAAGATCGAAGCACTGTTTGATGGAAATCGTTGCCCTGAATTGAACTATGATAGCTTTAAAAAGTTAGAGGTAGCGCCATTTGCAATTGACTGTCAAGCATGGGTAAAAGGAGATGCGCGTCATACTAGTATTGCGGCGGCCAGTATATTGGCAAAAGTAAGTCGGGATGAATCAATGTATACACTGGATACTCAATATCCAGAATATGGTATTGCCAAACACAAAGGCTATCCGACGCGCGCGCACATCGAAGCAATCGAAAAACATGGTGTCTTGCCAACGCATAGACGTAGTTTTGCACCAGTAAGAAAAGCGCTAGAAATACAGTAGCTATAAACAAGTGATTATAGAAAAGTGACTATAGAAACGTGATCATGAAAAAGTGACTGTATAGCGGAGACAAAAGAATCGTACTTTATAGATGATATCTTTGCCTTAAAAATAGCTTAAGCATATTGTTAATCTATAGACCTAAAAAGAAACCTGTTACTTGCAATCAGCGAGTAGCAGGTTTTTTTACAAAATAATAAGCAAAAGTTCATAACTTGTAATACAATAGACATTATATTGAAATAAAACACTGTTAAATCAATCACTAACTATCCTGTAACTGATTTTGACTCTCATTGCTTTTCACAAACAGGTTATTATTTTATAGGATGAGCGATGACTTCTTATACTTCTCAGAAAAATCTTGCGGCAGTGCTATTTTTAACCATATTTCTCAGCGCTTGTGGCGGAGGCGGAGATTCTGATAGTAGTTCTACATCTGCTAATACACCAGACAGTTCACAAAATGATGAAACAGCCCAGCCAACCACGTCGGAACCTATTATTTCTGCTCCGATTATAGCGACACCAACTGAACAAGGTGGTGGTACTCCTAACGTTGATGGCAATGGGTCAGCTGATAATAATGTACAAGCAGCACTAAGTGCGAACAATCAGTTTAGTCTAGCAAGAACCAGTTGTGGTCTAAATGGTCTATCTGTTGTTACAGAATTAGACGATATTGCTATTCAACATGCAAATTATATTAAATATGTGTTTGCTAATAGCTCACCAACCAGCTTTAACGCGCATTTTGAAAATGAAATAAGCGATATTGCTAGTGTGACAGGTTCTAACAACCCTTTTTTCAGTGGATTAGATCTGGCAGATCGATTGATCAATGCAGACTATGGCAACTCTCAATATGGTGTCACTGAAAACATTGCCCAGTCTGTCTATTACAGTTCGGCAGGCAATTTTTTGAGTACAGAAGCCGTGGCAAGCTCTATGGCAAAGTCGTTGTTGTCAGCGCCTTATCATCTACGCTCTTTAATGTTGCCAACTTCAGGCGTGGTAGGAACAGGAGTGGTTACCTATACGCCTAGTAGTAAAAATACTGCTAACAATAAAGGCTATGTTTTGGTAAGCAATGCTGCAGGGACAAAAACCACGGCAAATAAAACGCTTGAAGGTGTTTTTACGTACCCATGTCAAGATGTAACGGGGACAGTCACTGCACTTTATAACGAAACCCCAAATCCTGTCAGAGGCTCTGGGCGAAATCTACGTACTGATCCTATCGGACAGCCGGTTTATATCAACATGCCATCCGCTGATAAAGTTAAAGTGAGTAACGTTAAATTCCGAGATGTGCAGCGTAATATAGATGTGCCGATTCAATTGCTTGATTCTGACAATGATCCGTACAAAGGTACGAATTATGCGCTACCAACGAATGAAGCATTTATTTTGCCATTAACGGATGCGCTGAAAAGCTGTGAATCAGGTAGTAATAAAGGTGGCAATTGTGGACTTTATGGCAATAGCGAATATAAGGTCAGCTTTGATATTTTGGTTAACGATAAAGCATTAGAGCAGCAGTTATTTACGTTTACTACTGGTAAGGTAAATTACTGATAAGTATCTAATACTCTCTAAATATTGATCGTAAAAAAGAAGGTCTGAACCAGTGATATGATTCAGACCTTCTTTTTATGTGATAATTTTTTGTGTAATAACTTTGAGTATCTTTAAGCAGTACTAGGAATCTCGCCTAAAAGGATGAGTTAGGCTGTTTTAAAAAGTTTTTTTCATCTTCGGTTGAGTCGCGATTTAGTACCTCGTTGCGATGTGGGTATCGCCCGAATTGATCAATGATTTGTTTGTGACGATGTTCAAAGTCCAATGTGTTTGCATCATCTAATTGTTCAAATAGCGGTAGATAACGCTTATGAATCATGGCCGACTCAGAGTGCATAAACGGTATGATAATAAATCTACGCCATTGCATCGGTAGAGTATCAAAATAAGGCTGTTGAATGGCTTCTTGGGCGAGTGCTAATGCCATACCATCTTGCGCAAATGAACTTGCTTGTCCGCGACATAAATTGCGTGAAAACTGATCCAGCACAATAATTTCTGCCAAGCGTCCTGCCAACGCCGTTATCGAGCTATTACCATCCAATGAAGACTCTGCGATACGCCAACTGACACATTCGCCTTGTTTCGCTGCTTCCCAAATGCCGCCAAACTTATCTTGTATTTGCTTATCAAAACGATCGTTTTGTTCAAACCAGTACGCTTCATTGTTTTTATCAAACCAAAAATCCAACACGGCACGCGCATCAGGATCTAGATAAGTCAAATCTATGTTTTTCGGATCCAATTGTGATGAATGGGATCGACTGGCTGAGGTAGAATAATCGGTTGAGAGTGCCATAAGATATTCTAATTATGATGAATTTAGTCTACTATAGCGCAAATATTTATATCTGTCTGTCAAGATACCAACAGCAGAGTGTCTATTAGGTAATCTATTATGAATGCAAAAAATCTAGAGAATTCTATCAACGTGTCATTGCCACCAACGCCTTACTATGTGCTTGATGAAGCGGCCATCGTCGCCAACATGAAAATCATCGCTAGGCTATGTGAGCTGTCTGGTGCAAAAGCATTATTGGCACTAAAATGCTTTGCCACATGGGGTGTTTTTGATGTGATGCAGCCTTATCTGCATGGCACGACTTCGTCTTCACTTAACGAAGTCAGATTAGGCTATGAGACCTTTGGTAATAACGATGATGCCAGTAGCAGCGATAAAAAAGAAACGCATGCTTATAGCGTCGCCTATAGTGCAGACGAAATCCCTGAAGTGTTGAACTATGCGGATAAAATAATCTTTAACTCAATCTCACAGCTCAACGCTTTTAAAGCGCAAGCCGCCGTGCAAAATATCCCCGTAGGTCTACGACTCAATCCAAAGACCAGCAACTCATCGTTTTTGATTGCTGATCCTGCACGTCCATTTAGTCGTCTTGGTGAGCACGATAAAGATAAAATCGCAGCGGTACTTGGTGATATCACTGGCGTTATGATTCATAACAATTGTGAAAATGACAGTTTTGAAGCCTTTAGTGAAAGCTTGGCGGATATTGAAGAAAGGTTTGGTGATATCTTAGCGCAGCTTGAGTGGGTTAGTTTAGGCGGTGGTATCCACTTTATCGCGCCTGACTATCCATTAGAAAAGTTAGCTGCACGTTTGAAAGCGTTTAGCGTAACCTATGGTGTGCAAGTGTATCTTGAGCCGGGTGAAGCCAGTATTCACGGTGCGGGCACGTTGGTAACTACTGTATTGGATACCATGCATAATGAAAAAAACCTAGCAGTCGTCGATGCTTCTATTGAAGCGCATATGCTTGATCTATTGATTTATCGTGAGTCAGCACCGATTGCTGCGATTAACTATACAGTTGCCAATATTGCGCCTATCGGTAATCCTGCAGAAGCTGCACCGTCTGAAGCGAATGCTGAGTCAGCAGACCATACCATTATTTATGGTCGTTCTTGCTTGGCAGGTGATATTTTCGGCGAGTATGCATTACCGAGTAATCTTCAGATAGGCGATAAGATTGCCTTTGGCAATGCTGCTGGTTATACAATGGTTAAGAAAAACTGGTTCAATGGTGTCAACATGCCAGCGATAGTCATCCGCCGATTGGATGGCAGTATCGATATCCAGCGTGAGTTTAATTATCAAGATTATAAAGCCAGCTTGTCTTAACGCGATATTTCTAAGACTTTTCTACATTAGAAAACAAAGGCTTAGTCTTAATAATGGGTAATTTTAAGGTATCTGCTATTGATACATTATTTTTTACCGATAAGGGAATAAAAATTGTTATAATCGCGTCGGGCAAATAATGGAGTATTATTTGCCCGACGGGTGCGTGGGTTTTCCTCGGTCTTCCTTTTTAATTCACGCATATCATTCACTCGTTTCTGTTTTGCATAGCCGCTATCAATGGTATCGACAGGGACACAAAGGAGGATTGTTCATTGAACACAAACCAACAAGCTAAGCCCAACAAAAAAGACGTACTGATCATCGGAGCAGGCGGTGTCGCTCAAGTGGTCGCGCATAAATGTGCGATGCACAATGATGTACTTGGCGAGATTCATATCGCCTCACGTACAAAAGACAAATGCGATGCCATCGCCCAAAGTGTAAAAGAAAAAGACAGCTTTAAGCAGGCTGCGGTCTTGCATACGCATCAAGTCGATGCGATGGACAGCCAAGCACTCGTGCAGCTGATACAAGACACTGGAATACAAATAGTCATCAATGTTGGTTCGGCATTTATCAATATGACCGTACTAGAAGCCTGCATTGAGACAGGTACTGCCTACATAGATACGGCTATTCATGAAGACCCGCGCAAGATTTGTGAGACACCGCCGTGGTACAACAACTATGAGTGGCAACGTAAAGAGCGCTGTGCAGACAACAATGTAACTGCTATCTTAGGTGCAGGGTTTGATCCTGGTATGGTCAACGCCTACGCGCGTCTTGGCTATGACATGATGGATGCAGGATCTGTGACGGATATCGATATTATTGATATCAATGCGGGTAGCCATGGTAAATACTTTGCGACCAACTTTGACCCAGAGATCAACTTCCGTGAGTTTACCGGTACGGTTTACTCGTGGCAAGACAGCAAGTGGCAGTCTAACAAAATGTTTGAAGTCAAACGTACTGACGACTTGCCAGTTGTGGGTGTGCAAAACAGCTATCTGAGTGGTCATGATGAAGTACATTCATTGTCAGCCAATCTAGATGTACCAAATATTCGCTTTTGGATGGGTTTTGGTGAGCACTACATCAATGTCTTCACTGTCCTACAGAGCTTAGGATTGTTGTCTGAGCAGCCAGTGATGACTGCTGAAGGTCAAGAAGTGGTACCACTAAAAGTCGTTAAAGCAGTACTACCAGATCCAAGCTCACTTGCACCGAACTATACAGGCAAGACCTGTATCGGTGACAAAGTTAAAGGCAAGATCAATGGTGTTGAGACTGAAGTGTTTATCTATAACGTTTCAGATCATAAAGATGCTTACAACGAAGTTGGTAGCCAAGGTATCTCTTATACCGCAGGCGTGCCTCCCGTTGCCGCTGCGATACTAGTCGCGACTGGCGAATGGGATGCAGGCAAGATGGTCAACGTCGAAGAGTTAGATGCCAAGCCATTTATCAATCTATTAAATAAGATTGGTTTGCCAACGCGTATCAAAGATAGCGAAGGTGATAGAGCGCTTGAGTTTGATATTTAATTAGCAAATGTTATTTAGAAAAGCCTGTCTTATATAGATAGGCTTTTTTTATGTTGATTTTTTATTATTTAATAAAAATATAATTTTGCCGTATATCTTAGTTGAGGTAGTAGGGGCTACTTCCAAGGATAGTAGTAATATCGTAATTTGAACTGTAAAGTACAAATGTGAGTTACTATGTCGTTGCTAATATATTAATGCTACTCTCTCTGATTTATCAAATAGGATTTATTTTGAATTATATTTCAATTGATGGTGACGATATAGGTAGAAAAATCACCTCTTGCTATCTGAGTAACAATCGTCAAGAGTTGATGTACATTAGTCAATCACTGTATGAGTTTACGAAGGAAATAGCCGCAAAACTCCAAGATTACGGTTTTGATATTATATTTTGTGCTGCCGATGGAGTCGTAGCATCCACAGAGTCAGATATTAGCTTGGAAGCTATATTTCAAGAAATACAAATACTAGCACCTAATAACATGACTTTTTCTGCTGGGATAGGTACAAGTCTTAGCGAAGCCTATATAGCATTGATGTCAGCTAAATCTAACGGAAAAAATTGCTTACACAACTATGCAAAACTAGGCTTATAAGGAGCAAAAAAATTGTTCAGAATTATAAGGTTTGATCTTATTCTTAAATATGTAGTTTTGGCTACTACTGTAATGAGTATAGGAGTTTACTTCTTAATAAGAACCTATTTACTTTCAGATGTTCAATTGACGTTAGTAATTACTATATCCACTATTGTCAGCACTCTTATAATGATGATTTTATTAAAATCATTTTTTGCTAGAAAACTGTGGGCTTTTCTTACTTATTTTAATAAATCTATGTTTCCTGATTTGAATGGAACATGGGAAGGTGAAGTGACCCTTGAGGATAACAGAACTCTTGTAGTGAAAGCTGTGATTCGTCAATCACTATTGGCAACTCAGATTGATATGCATGGTGAAACAACAAAATCAATTACTATAGAAACAACACCAACAATAGAACAAGGTCAAAAAAAACTATACTACGTATATCGTTCAACTCCTAAAAATCCGAGTTGGTCTTCGTATAATGGTTCAACATTATTTGATATAAGAATTATAGAAACAGAAGAAGATAAAATTTACGAGCTTTCAGGTAGTTACTACACAGACAGGAAAACAGTAGGAAGAATAAAGCTACAAAAAATATGTGATGACCCAGATAAAGATGTATCTTTTTACTAATACATTTCAGAGTAGCTATCTATAAATTGTATTTAACAGGCTATGTATTGGCCAAACCAGTATGTTCAACTGATTAATATGGTTTTAGCCAATCACTATTATACTGCTATCAAATCCATCTATAGATTATATTTAGAGTAAATCATAGAGTGATAACCTTAATTACCCCTCACTAGGATTATAATTCCTTAACGCCGCAATACGGTAATCAAGCGTTGGGTGTGAGCGGAATAGGTTTGCAATACTAAAGCCTTGAGTTTGCCCAGACGAGATTGCAAACGCTTTCATACTCTCAGGCATTTGATCCGGTCGCTGTGCAGAGGGGCGCAACGCATCAAGCGCACTGATCATTTTTTCGCGGCTGGCAAGTTTTGCGCCCATTTGATCCGCACGGAATTCACGTAAGCGTGAGAACCACATCACGATAGCAGACGCCAAAAACCCAAGTAAGATATCCATTACAATACTGGTAATAAAGTAACCAATACCGGGGTGGTCACTAGTGTTTTTAAACACAGTACGGTCAACGAAACTACCGACAATACGTGCAAAGAACATTACAAACGCATTGACCACGCCTTGAATAAGGGCAAGGGTTACCATATCACCGTTGGCCACATGGCCAATCTCATGAGCTAGTACCGCTTCGACTTCATCTTGATTCATATTCTGTAGTAGACCAGATGAAACTGCCACTAGCGCTTTATTTTTATCCCAACCAGTCGCAAAGGCATTTGGCTGCGAATTATTAAAAATACCAACCTCAGGCATACCGATATTTACGGCTCGTGCTTGTTTGGCGACTGTATCAACTAACCATTGCTCAGTAGCGGTGCGTGGCAATTCTATGACTACCGTACCAGTGGATCTTTTGGCCATCCACTTCGATATAAATAGCGAGATCATCGAGCCAACCATACCGTAGATACCACACATAATGGCAAGACTAATGTAGTTAAGACCACCTGCGCTGTGCACGCCGCCAATCCCAAAAAATCTCGACAATATACCAAACACAATGCTAAATACCATAATCACTGCTAAGTTGGTTAATAAAAATAATCCAATGCGCATCGTGACGCTAACTTCCTATGTAAAGTATCGGTATGGCCTCGATAGATGGTTCTCTAAGAGGTTTGTTTGTTATGATAGATTTTACTGTGATTTTGACTGTAATGTTAGAAAAAATAGCTTTTTATAAGTGGTGACAGAGATAGGGTGATTATTTTGGGGAATGCCGTACAATACCTGGCTGGTTTTAGTAGATTAGAAAAGTAGAAGATGAGGAGTAGTAATTTTTGACAGAATTAAAGACGGTTGGGCTATTTGCGCTTACTGCATTGGCTGAAATTGCAGGATGTTATCTGCCTTATCTATGGCTGCGTGAAGGCAAGTCAATCTGGCTACTGATACCTGGTGCGCTGAGTTTGGTCGCGTTTGTTTGGCTGCTGTCATTACATCCGACTGCTGCGGGCAGGGTCTATGCAGCATATGGTGGTGTTTATATATGTATGGCGATTTTATGGTTGTGGACGGTCAATGGTATACGACCAACCATGTGGGACATAGTGGGTTCAGTAGTTGCACTATCAGGAATGGCGATTATTATGTTTGCACCGCGCGGGGCCTAATTAAAGACATTACTTAAGAAAAAACAGTGCCTAATTAAAAGAGTAGTACTTATAAAAGCCAATGACGAACCAAAAAAATACCAATCAAACGGTTAGGTCAGATTGGCATATTGATGTATTGATTATTAATGTTTGCCTAAAATACTACCATTGTCGTCTTTCTTGGCTTGTTTGGCAGCTTTCTTCTCTTTAGCAGTCAAAAGGGGTTTTTTCTTAACGTTCTTCTTACTATCTTGACCTTTGCTCATCATCGTTTCCTTTTTTACAGCACACTACTCATTACGCAAAGTTCAGCGAATTCAAGACAGTGTGAATACAGCTAACATAGCTGTTTACTGAATAGAGTATAGGCTTAAGCTTTAGTAATAGATAGCGCTCGCACAATTCGTCTACGATTCAATTATCGTTCAAATCGTTTATGGTTTTCGCTAAGTGTTCTTTGTGCAGAATGACGAGCAACTCTTATAAGGTTAGTCCTAGTCTATCAATTGATTCGTTCAATCAATCATTGTATTAATAAGTGCTTACTTACGGATACATGGCGATTTGCTATAATGAGTTATAAACCGATTTATAAACGCGGCAAACTCTTATTTATTAACATTTAGCACCATAGTGCTTACTGTTTTGGTCAAATTATTATGCGTATTCGTAAACTGTTCAAATTTGAAAATGCTCACATCGTTCGTAACTGTAGTTCTGAACGCTGTAAGCATTCGATTCATGGCCACAGCTATCAGATTGAGCTGATCCTTGAGGCCACTCGTTTAGACCATGGGCAAATGGTTTATGACTTTGGTCTGCTAAAATCTTCTATAAAAGACATTATTGATAGCTTTGATCATGCTATTTGTTTTTGGAACAAAGATGATCCTGAGTATGTCGCAGCGTGTAAGAAATTCAGCGCACGTTGGATCAGCTTGCCAGTTTCACCATCGGCAGAGCAGTTTTCGCGAGTGATATTCTTTTGGGCACAAGAAATACTACGTCAGACACAAATGCAAAATGGTGAAGCAGATGTCAGCGTGTACTCAGTAATTGCTCACGAGACGGCGACAGGGTATGCGCAGTGTTTTGCTGATGATGTTGCAAACGATCAAATGGGTAAGCTAGTTTTAGAGGACTTTGAATTCAGTGAGCAGGTTAGTGCTGAGTGGACTGACTCTGAGCTATATGCCAAGCTGATTCGTGGTGAAAGCTTTACCAATCCAACCGTGACCATGCAGGTTCAGACAGAGCAAGTACAAGCAGGTTCAGTCTGATGTGTGATACTCAATCTATAGAAAATGGCAAATACCTAAAGACTCTCATACTCAATGCTGAGCAAGATACTCAAGCATTGGCTGAGCAATTAGCGACATTACCACTGACAGGTAGCGTGTGGCTGGCAGGGGACTTGGGCGCTGGTAAAACGACATTGACGCGTTATTGGTTACAAGCGCTTGGTCATACAGGTGCGGTAAAAAGCCCAACCTATACCTTGGTTGAGCCTTATAGTATTCAGCGAAAAGATGGTTCGATCAAGCCAGTTTATCATGCAGATTTATATCGTCTCCAAGATCCAGAAGAGCTGTCTTTTATTGGGTTTGATGAGTATCTCGATGAGCTTGAAGCGCTAGTCATCATCGAATGGGCTAGCCGCGCTGATAGCTATCTTCCGCCGCCCACGTTGTTCATCGATATGACTCAAAGTGTCAGCGATGATAATGACACTGAAGCTCGCCAAGTGCAGTTGAGATTGTCAAAGGTAGGTCAAGCGCAGGGCTTGGATCTATCGCAACTTGACATCTAAATGAATATCTAAATTATACCAAACGCTACTTTCCAAAAATACGACATCTATCCATGCCAGATAATCATCCTAATACCCGCATTAAAAAACTATCGCCGTTGCTGATCAATCAATTAGCAGCAGGTGAAGTGGTGACACGTCCAGCAGCAGTGGTCAAAGAGTTGCTGGAAAATGCCATCGATGCTGGTGCGACCAATATTGAGGTGCGCATCACTCAAGGCGGTATGGGCCTAATTGAAGTGGTGGATAATGGGGTCGGTATTCATCCTGATGACATGGTTATGGCCATCACTCGTCATGCGACCAGTAAGGTTGCTGACGTTGCTAATTTGCATGGTATTACGACACTGGGTTTTCGCGGTGAAGCGTTAGCGGCGATGGCTGCTGTCTCGCGTTTGACCTTAACCAGTAGTCATGATGAGAGCGGTATCGGTCGCCAATTACAGGTCGCTGGCGTATTGGATGACACACCGAAACTGTTACCAGTTGTCCATAACCGCGGTACTACGATTGTCGTAAAAGACTTGTATTTTAACGTGCCTGCCCGCCGTGGCAATTTGAAATCTATTGCTACTGAGTTCGGTCATATCGAAACCATTGTTCGAGAAGTCGCACTGGCGCGTGCCGATGTTGCTTTGACACTTTTTCATGACAATAAACAGCGGCTATCATTATCTGCAAGTGCTACGAGTATTAGTGGTAACAATGACAGTCGTTTGCCACTACCGCGGTTGGAACAAGCGACTGGTATGGCATTGACAGATAATGCATTAGCAATATCGATAGATTTGTCGAGTCTGGTGCAGTCGTCTGTAGCGTACGATGATAGCAATGTTAATCAAGCAGCGATTAGTGGCTGGTTATGGCTATTGCATCATGAAAAAACTGATTTACCAAAGCTGATTTATGTAAATGGTAGGCTAGTAAAAGAAGCGTTGATTAGCAATCAAATACGTCAACTGGCACAAGGTGCGCAGCTAGCAGGTATGGGGTATGCACTGTATTTTGATTTACCAACCCAATGGTTAAATATCAATGTACATCCATCTAAACAACGTATCAAAATCAGTCCATTGAATAATATCATGGCGCACTTAGGCCATACAATTCGTGCGCAGTTGAAAACGATCGATGTAGCTAAATTTGGGCTTGGAATTGATTCTGCATCTAAATCTGTACCGAAGCCAGAAACTGACAGCCAATACATATCTGCAAAATTATCAAACGAAAATGCTTCTGAAAGTCGTTTGTCTGAAATGCCTATCTTTAGTAGTCAGTCTAGCAATAACCAAAGTCAGAATAATCAAGTAGAATCTAATAAGCGGTCTTATCAGACTACTGCAAACCAATCACTTTCAAATAATCCTTTATTGCAAGAGTCATTGCGATCTCATATCAATGAACGATCAGACCAAAGTAACAACAGCACGTCACATTATTCCGTTGTAGCAGCTACTTCTGTCTCTTTACCAATTTGCTTAGATATGATCAACGATGTAGAAGCTGTCGGTATTGATTCAAGCATAGAGGATAGAAGTCTACCTTGGTTGTTATTTTATCACCAAGGGCAGTGCGTACTGATAAGTGCTAAAGATTGGCAGTCTAAAATAAACCAGTTATTTGAGTCACTTACCTCTAGTCAGCAAGTATTCAAAAAAGATAGATTGCTAATCAGTGCTACTGAGGTTAATCAGCAACTTATGACGGTCAATACGCAAATGTCTGCGCAAGATTCAATAGTTTTTGTGAATGATCTTACTGAAATAATCATGAACAATGCTATTAAAGCGATAGACAGTCACAGCTTAGTAAAGCTAATGCTATCCTAAATATCTGAAAATAATTACAATATCTTAAAGCAATTAAACCAATCGATATCCGAGTTATCCATATATTATGAAAGGCCACTTTATGCAACATTCGTCTGATAGCATCTCTCACAAGCTGGCGGATAATAGCGTGGTTTGTCTTATGGCACCAACTGCTAGCGGCAAGACATCACTGGCGTACGAGCTATACGATACAGGTCGTTTTGAATTAATTTCTGTGGACTCAGCACTGATATATCGTGATATGAATATTGGCACAGCCAAACCAACAGCTGCTGAGCTGGCGCGTTATCCACATCATTTGGTCGATATCATTGATCCTATGCAAAGCTATAGTGTGGCGGAGTTTGTCAGTGACGTTGCTCGTATTATTGACGAGTGTCACAGAAATGGAAAAATACCATTATTAGTAGGTGGCACCATGATGTATTACATGGCGCTACTCGATGGATTGTCTCCTGTGCCTGATAGCGATGACAGCGTACGGGCGCGCGTAGAGCAGTGGCGTCAAGAGGAAGGTATTAGCGCTTTATATGATTATTTGGGGAGTATAGACCCTATAAGTCATGAGCGCTTGAATGCTACTGATACTCAGCGTATCACGCGAGCAATTGAAGTCTATCTACAAACACATATTCCAATAAGTGACTGGCAGCGCAAGCCAAAGCAAGCATTGGCAAATAATCCGAATCAACAATGGCATGCGCTATCGGTAATGCCAGATCGTCCATGGCTACATGATCGTATCGAACAACGTCTAGATATCATGTGGAATGAAGGGCTAGTGGCTGAAGTCATAGACTTACTAAAAAAGTTTCCGCTCACGCCTAATATGCCTTCGATGCGCTGTGTGGGCTACAGGCAAGTACTAGAATACTTGGTGCATATTGATCATCCAATATTTGATGAGACTCATCTGGATAAAGCTCAATTTTATGAAGCTTTTGGAAGGCATATAGCTGCCAACGAAGAAAAAGAAATCTCAGATAATGTTGCTCAGTCAGCTGCTCAACCAAACATGGCTAGCCAAGAGACCGAGGAGCTTGCTTGTCAGGAAATGCAAAATAAGGCATTATATGCTACAAGACAGCTAGCAAAACGTCAGTACACATGGCTAAGAAAGGTAATGCAGTTGCCCAGTGCGTCATCAAATGGGATAGCAGAATCTGAGAACAAGGCTGATGCTAGCAGTCATATGACATTACAAACGTTTGAAACCATGGCCGAAACACGAGAGTACTTGTCTTAAGGTGCAATGATAGCTAACACAATTAGTTTCAAAGATTGACATAGATAGCTGTTATAATTCGGCTCAGTGCATTGAGCGTTGTTATGATGTCTGGCTTATGAACTTTTGTAGACAAAAATTATTAATGAAACAACTAGTTACTTAATTATTTACAATAATAACGTATTCGCGATAAAGTGGAATCACTTAAGAGCAACGAATATTTATTTAGATACGTTTTATAAAGAAAACACCTTATTGTATCTACCTTTTAGCCATTATAATTAAATTAACACTTAAAATAATTGGCACCCAAAACATAACTATATAATACTTAGGAGAGATTTCATGTCAAAAGGACAAACTTTACAAGATCCGTTCTTGAACTCGCTGCGCAAAGATCGCATTCCTGTCTCTATTTTCTTGGTAAATGGCATTAAATTACAAGGCCAAATTGAATCATTTGATCAATATGTCGTTCTTTTGAAAAACACAGTGAGCCAAATGGTATACAAACACGCCATTTCAACAGTCGTGCCAGCGCGTAACCCGCGTAGTAGTACGACGACAGGTACAAGTGCTCAGCCTCAGAGCGCAGTACCGACTGGTTATCAAGGCGGTGGCTTTGAACGTGGTAGCAACCCTGCTGCTGGCGGCTTTGAAGAGCGCGGATTTGCATCGAGTCGTAGTGGATTTAATCGTGGTGGTTTTAGCCAAGGTCAGGATCGCGGCTTTGAACGTGGTAGTTTCGGTCAAGGTCAAGAGCGCGGATTTGAGCGTGGTGGCTTCGGTCAAGATCGTGGGTTCGATGTCACAGCAGATACTACAGGCTTTGAAGATAAGCCAAACGACGGTTCTAATGATAGCAACAGCTAACTTATTGCATTAATTGAGCATGTTGTCTAGAAAAATATTAAGACATGATTTATTCGTTTAAAACCTGCTGATATAGTGGGTTTTTTTTGTATAGATAGCAGCAAGCTCTTTATTCAGTGTAAAGCACTATATTAGTGTAGATTTTGTAGACCATTACTAATATGAAAGATAGTGTAGTAAAATGAAGTATTGATTCATTATAAAAATAGAGCGGATTCATGAGTGATACCAAAAACAACTTAACCCATGAGCAATTTATTACCACTGCTATTGAGGCCATTAACACAGAGATATCTGCATTAGCATTACTAACAGAGCAGATTGACGACAGATTTGCACAAGCATGTGACATTATTTTGACTTGTAAAGGTCGAGTGGTAGTCACGGGCATGGGTAAGTCGGGGCTAATTGGACGCAAGATTGCAGCGACCTTCGCCTCAACTGGCACGCCTGCTTTTTTTATGCATCCTGGTGAAGCAGGGCATGGTGATTTGGGTATGCTTGTAAAAGGTGATGTGCTGCTTGCTATTTCAAACTCAGGTGAGTCAGATGAAATCAAAATGTTATTGCCAGTTGTTAAGCATCTAAATATCCCTCTCATCAGTATCAGTCGTGATAAGCGCGGTATGCTACCACGAGCAGCTGACATTGTATTGACGCTCGGTCAGTCGCAAGAGGCTTGTCCACTTAATCTAGCGCCTACCTCCAGTACGACAGCTACTTTAGCGCTCGGGGATGCGTTAGCGGTGGCTTTAGTACACGCACGTAATTTTACTTCTGAAGATTTTGCATTATCACATCCTGCTGGTGCCCTGGGTCGTCAGCTATTGACGCGTGTCGAAGATTTGATGCATACCAAGTCAGAAGACTTGCCTTTGATTCATCAGCAAGCCCCATTGCAACAAGCTTTGTTTACCATGTCTGCTGGGCGATTGGGCATGACAGTAGTGACTGATGATAACAATAAGGTCGTCGGTGTGTTCACAGATGGTGACTTGCGCCGAGGGTTAGAAAAAGGCATCGACCTACAAACGCCAATGCATGAAGTAATGGTTAGCAATCCACGCCATATCAGTAAAACGATGCGTGCGTCAGATGCGCTAAGTGTCATGAATGAGAGTAGTATTAGCCAGTTATTGATTATTGATGATGAAGATCGTTTAGAAGCTATTATTACCGTGCATGATTTGCTGCAAGCTGGTGTCAAATAAGGTTTGTGAGTTGCCGTTGAAATAGTTAAGCTATATAGAATAACGCTTCGAAAATAAATATTAAAAAGAGACAAATAATGCAGGACTTGATACAGAAAGCTGGACAAGTAAAACTATTGGTCATGGATGTCGATGGAATTTTATCCAATGGTCAAATTATCTATGATGCCAATGGTGTCGAGACCAAAGCGTTCTCAGTACAGGATGGTGTGGGTGTTAAGTCTCTAGCCCGTTACGGTATTTTAACAGCCATTATTACCGGCCGTAGTAGTGCCATGGTGAATAAGCGCGCAGCAGAAATGGGCGTCAACCATGTGGTGCAAGGCCGTGATGATAAGCTTGTTGCGCTAAACGAGCTGCTGTCTTCTCTAGATCCTGCCATGAATATCACTGCGGCCGACTGTGCCTATATGGGTGATGATTTACCAGACATTAAAGCGATGCAAACAGTAGGGTTTGCGGCAACCGTACCTAACGCGCATGCTGAAGTCATCAAGCGCAGTGACATGGTAACGACTCGTGCTGGCGGTACTGGAGCGGTGCGCGAGATATGTGACCTTATTTTAAAAGGTCATGGACATTATCAAGACTTTATCGCGCATTACACGCTTGATAAGGCACTAACTCAGGATAACCAGTCGTGAATACACGTGTCTTAATTGTATTAGCCTTAATTATTGCTGGTATCGCGGGTTGGTTTTTTCAGCAGCAAGGCGACGTAACGCCGCCAGTCAACATCGAAACGACAGATGTCGATTATGAAGCCACGGATATCAAAGCTGTACAGACGAATGAGCAAGGCGAAACCGAATACGAGCTTACTGCTGAATCTTTGACACATAATCCTGAGACCAATCAGGATGAAATGTCAGGCATTACCATGAATTGGGAACCATCTGCAGAGCAACGCTATCGTATTCAAGCGGGCAGTGCAGCTATTAGTCAACAGACAGGGGAGCTTAGTTTATCAGGTGGATTTACACTGGTGAGCGAAGGCAATAAGAGTACCCCTGATATCGAACCAATAAAAGTAACTGGTAGTACGCTAAAAGGTAATACTAAATCAGGCAAAGTATACAGTGACGCGCCTGTGAAAATCGAACAAGGCATGAATCGATTTGAAGCCTCTAGTATGACTGCCAATCTCGAGACGGGAGAATATGAATTTGGCCAAGTGGCTGTTGCCTTTTCTCCATCTGAACGCCAAGATAAAGCATTATTTTAATCAAAGTCTTTCTTATTTACCGTATCAAAAAATAGCAGCTAGCATAAAGTTTGCAAATCCTACCACCTATTATGAAATGAGTTATTTATATGAAACTTAAATTTTTGCCTACTTTACGCGCATCATCACTCTGCTTGCACAAATTGCGCGCAATGCCAATGGTGATGTTATTGGCGCTACCGCTATATAGTCATGCATTGCCATCAGATTCTAATCAGCAGATCAAATTGCTAGCGGATAAAGCCACTTATAGTGAGCGTACCGGCGTGACCAGTTATGCAGGTAATGTCATTATTACTCAAGGTACGTTTAAGATGACGGCCGACAACATCACGGTCAATCTATCTCAGCAGCGTAGCATTAACTCAGCGGTAGCAACTGGCCGTCCAGCGACTATGCAGCAAGTAGTCACGCAAGAGAAAGGCTTGGCAAAAGGGCAGGCTAATAAGATTGACTACAACGCAGTGTCTGGAATTATTACACTAACTGGTAATGCAAAACTGGTTCAAAATGGTGCAAGCTTCGCTGGTAATGTTATCCGTTATAGCCTAAAAGCAGGTGATGTTGAAGCAACCGCTGGTGGTAATCAGCGCGTTGAATTGGTATTCCCGCCTAACAATGGTACAAACCAAAGTGGCGTACGTTAATCCAAACAAACAGGCTATGAGTAAATAAGTCTGCCTTTAGCAATGCTTAAATTTTGTGAAAGTAAGAGTAAGTTATGAGCGATGATAAAAATCTAGACCTATCGGCATCAAATACCAATACGGCGCCCGTCGCTCGATTGACTATGCAAAATTTAGGCAAACGCTATGGTAAACGTTGGGTAGTCAAAGACGTTTCATTTTCTGTCGAACAGGGTCAAGTCGTCGGATTGTTGGGACCTAACGGTGCGGGTAAAACAACTAGCTTCTATATGGTGGTGGGACTGGTCAATATGGATAAGGGCCGTGTTACGCTAGGTAAAATGGACTTATCTAAATACGCAATGCATGAGCGTGCGCGTGCGGGTATCGGCTATCTACCGCAAGAGGCATCAATCTTTCGTAAATTATCTATCGAAGACAATATCTTAGCTATCCTACAGACTCGCACAGAATTAAGTAAAGCTGAACAGCAGCAAGAACTTGAAAAGTTGATTGGCGAGTTCCATTTAGAACATGTGCGCAAGTCTCAGGGTATGAGCGTGTCAGGCGGTGAGCGTCGTCGCTGTGAGATTGCGCGAGCATTGGCCGCTGATCCTAAGTTTATCTTATTGGATGAGCCTTTTGCAGGGGTAGATCCTATCTCTGTCGGTGATATTAAAGACGTTATTTTGACGTTAAAAAATCGTGGCATTGGCGTTTTAATCACGGATCACAATGTTCGAGATACACTGGCTATTTGTGAGAAGGCTTATATTGTATCAGAAGGCGCTATCATTGCAGAAGGTACTTCGGCTGAAGTGTTAGAAAATGATTTAGTAAAATCTGTTTATCTAGGTAAAGACTTTCAAGTATAAGTAAGAGCGTTAAATTTTTTATCTCATACTCTATTTTATATAGTGCGCTCAAAACACAAAGGAGCCGTTGAAGTAGAGTTATGCTGGTATGGATTTTCCTTACTTCCTATGCATTTTGCTTTCCAAACGCTGCGTAAAATTTATACCAACAGTTTTGTATTTTCTGATTAACTAATAGAGCTGGCTAAAACTATTTTATATAGAGCTTATAAGCCAGTTACTACTTATATCTACAATTAATATCTCTACAATTAACATCATCCTCTTTCAAGTACAGCTTGCAAAACCAATGGCTGACTTATCATGACAAATATTTTTGAATCAGCGCTTATAAAGCGTGACAATACTTTCTTCATTATTCTCGATTGATCCTCTGAATAAGGCTTATAAGCTATGGCAAAAAATAAAAGCAGCTATGTCTGTCAGCATTGTGGCGCGCATTTTGGTAAATGGGCCGGGCAGTGTACGGATTGCGGGGAATGGAATAGCTTGGTCGAAGCTCCAAATGTCAGCATGCCCCATCATAACAAGAGCACCGCGAAGCCCAATAACGCACGAGCTGCTACTCGTGGTACCAGTGCGCCAGCTGGTAACTACTCTGGTACTCACAGTGCTGTTATGCCGCTTAATGCAGTAAGTGTGACGCTCGACACGCGCCTACCAACCGGTATCAGTGAGTTTGATCGCGTACTCGGCGGTGGACTAGTGGCAGGTTCTGTGGTGTTAATTGGTGGTGATCCAGGTATTGGTAAATCAACGATTCTACTGCAAACGGCAACCAATATGGCACGGGCGGATTCACTAGCAGGTAGTGCGTTATACGTGACGGGTGAAGAGTCACTTGCACAGGTGGCCATGCGAGCCAAGCGATTAGACTTGCCTGCTGATAGACTGCGTGTACTGGCCGAAACTAACGTAGAAACCATTTGTGCTGCATTAACGCAAGAGCAGCCAGCCATTGCTATTATTGATTCTATTCAGACGATTTATACGGACGCTATCAACTCTGCGCCAGGTGGTGTCAGTCAGATTAGAGAGTCTGCGGCGATTTTGACGCGCTATGCTAAGCAAACAGGGACAGCGCTATTTTTAGTCGGACATGTAACTAAGGAAGGTACGCTAGCAGGTCCGCGAGTATTAGAGCATATGGTTGATACCGTACTTTATTTTGAAGGCCAGTCTGACTCGCGTTTTCGTATGATTCGTGCGGTCAAGAATCGCTTTGGTGCGGTTAATGAACTGGGTATCTTTGGTATGACCGATATGGGGCTCAAAGAAGTCGCCAATCCATCAGCGATATTTTTAAGTCGTTATGACAAACCTGTTGCAGGTTCTGTGGTGATGGTCAGTCGTGAAGGTACAAGGCCGTTGCTAGTAGAGGTGCAGGCCTTGGTTGATGATTCACAAGGTTCGCCTAGAAGGATGGCATTGGGTCTAGATTTCCAACGTTTATCCATGCTATTAGCAGTGATGCATCGTCACGGTGGAATACATACCAGTGGACAAGATGTCTATGTCAACGTCGTTGGTGGCGTCAAAGTCATAGAGACAGGATCTGATTTGGCTGTACTGTTGGCCTGTGCTTCAAGTATTAAAGAGAGAGCGCTACCATCTTCATTAGCAGTATTCGGCGAAGTTGGTCTATCGGGCGAAATCCGCCCAGTACCTAATGGACAAGAGCGCCTGAAGGAAGCGATGAAACATGGATTTAAGCATGCCATCATTCCAAAGGCCAATGCACCTGCTAAAGATGCGCCTCAGTTTAAGGGTATCAATGTGATTGCTGTTGAGCGACTCGATGATGCTATCGAAAGCGCATTTGAGTTATAAGGTACATAGGACTAATAGTACTTCGTTTTGACTAGCTTAGTCGCTACTATTAGCATAGAGCGATAAATATAAACCATAAAAAAAGCCCAACTAATGATTAGTTAGGCTTTTTTGCTATATGGGCTAGCAATATTATTGGTCTTTAAAACTGATATCTAAAATTAAGGTCCTGCAACACGCTCAATAGCAACGTTACCCACGCCTTTACTCGTAATACCGAGTTTTTTGGCAGCACCATAAGATAAGTCTAATACACGGTTACCATGGAATGGGCCGCGATCGTTCACTTTTACCACGACACTTTTGCCATTAGTCTTGTTAGTAACTTTGACATAGCAGTTCAATGGCAATGAGCGATGCGCTGCAGTTAAACCGTTCATATCGAAAGTTTCGCCACTGGCAGTCTTGCGACCATGAAACTTACGACCATACCAAGACGCAAGACCAGTCTGCTTAAATTTGCTGACAGAGTTAGAGGCAACAGCTGTTAGGCGCTCTAATACATCTTCATCATTGGTAACTTGTGTCGTATCATTGGCTAACAATGAGCTGCTAAGCGCCAATGAAGTTGGCTGACGGGCTGACTTTACCAAACTTGATGCACCATCATGTTGACGGCTTAATTCACCAAGTACACGGTCAATGTGGGAGGCGTTATCTTGCGAAATCATAGCAAGTGTGGTCTTTGCTTCTACAGCATTTGCATTGGTAGCGACTGCAGAGCCAGCAAATAACATTGCTGACATTGTAAGTAAACCAGATAAACGCTTGTTCATAAATACCTCTATAACTTATACATCAAAACCTAACTCTAAATATTTTAGATTGAGCATGGCATTAATCTATTGTTTTCATATTGATTAATGAATGGCTCTTATAGATATTAATATATGGTAATTTTTCATTTCATTATCATCAGTATTCAGCAGAAATAGAACTAAAGTGACTGACGATACGCTTAAATGATAGTTAGCGATAAGCATTGAATACAAAGTCCAAAATCAGGACTAAGTGACAATGTCACTATATGTCGTATTTACATGATGTGCGATATACAAACTTCTTTAGAATGCTACGTTAATAAAAGGTTCAGAGGACATCGCGTATCGCTTTGTTATCAAACCGTTAATTAAGTAGTGTATTTGAAAGTCTGGAATCTACAAGATGCTAACTATACGGCTACGCTACAACCTAAATATATTTAAATGCAAAGTTTATTAGTAGCTATGTACGGGTTATGTATCAGAGTACAGTAAAACGAGGTTAACGCAATTTTTTGTAAAAAACAAGGAATAAAATCTTTCTAGACTTATAGGTGGTTAACTTATATTGGAAATTATGCCTACTTACTACTAAAAATAAGAGGCGCTAAAACGAACAATTATTTCAGATTTGTAACTAGTATAGTGATTAATACAAACATACATTATATGAAAACCATTAAAATAAAAAAGCCATAGCGCTCAGAATAAAACTCCTCTTCGCGCTATGGCTGATCGTCTTTTATCAAATCATTAGTAGTATAAAACAATTTATCTTAATGGTACTACCATAATTATTACAACGACTTACTCGAAAGTCGATCTATACAGAAAGTATCTTATCCCAGTTAGCCAGATTTATGTGTATGGATAGACATGAGCAAGCCAAATCCTGCCATCAAAGTCACGATAGCCGTACCACCATAACTAATGAATGGTAGTGGAACACCTACGACAGGTAAAATGCCGCCAACCATACCAACATTGACGAATATATAAACAAAGAAAGACATGGCGATAGCACCAGCCAACAATCTGCTGTAAACATCAGGATGAGTGAAAGCGATATATAAGGCGCGTGATAAAAGGCAGAAATAAATGAACATCAGTAGCATCACACCGAGTAAACCAAACTCTTCGGAGAAGGCGGCAATAATAAAGTCAGTATGGCCCTCTGGTAGGAAATGTAGGTGTGATTGCGTGCCTTCCAGATAGCCTTTTCCAGTGAGACCACCAGAACCAATGGCTGTCTTCGATTGAATGATGTTCCACCCAGCGCCTTGTACATCTGCTTCAGGATTAAGGAGTGTCAATACCCGTGTACGCTGATAGTCGTGGAGCAAAAAGTTCCAAGCAAAAGCAATAAATGGCACAGCCAAAATTACAGCAGCAGAAATCAATCGCCACGAAAGGCCTGCTAAGAAAAGCACAAATATGCCACTAGCAGCGACCAGTAGTGACGTACCAAGATCAGGCTCTTTGGCAATTAATAGCACTGGTACAATGATTAATGCCAAGGTAATAGCAATGCTAGACGCTGACGGTGGCAAATCACGCTTAGATAAAAACCAAGCACACATCATTGGCATGCCCAGCTTCATGAACTCTGAAGGCTGCACACTACCGAACCCAGGCAAGTTGATCCAGCGCTGAGCACCCATACGTACTTCACCGATAATATCTACCAGCACTAATAATATAAGCCCTAAGACATAAAATATGGGCGTGAAAGTACGATAGAGACTGGGCGGTATCTGCGCCATGGTAAACATCACAGCGAATGCCACACCATAACTGACCATTTGGCGAATGACCATACCAATATCTTGGCTGGCGGCGCTGTATAGAATCGTCAGACCAATGCAACAAACCGTCAATAACAGTAAGGTTAACCATGGGTCGATATGAATGCGTTGCCATAGTGTCGGTGCGTGACCTTGACCCAAATGATGGCTTTGACGTGAAAAACGATATTGCGGGTTAGAAGACATAGGCAGAATTTGGCTAACAATTGGTGTAGGAGGGAAGTACTAACTAAATTAGCTCATTATAAATAATGATGAGAAGCGTACTTAAAAGTACCGACTTTAATAAAAATATGCGAGCAAGCAATGGCTATATAATTCACAAATAATAATAAAGTCACTCAATTATAAAAGTTGTAAGGATAAGTGTTAATTATCAATATTGGACTTCAAATTAGAAGCGATAGTTTAGCCTGCTTGTTGAAAATTTGATAGTATCGATAAAACGTTTTTAGCGGTAGTTTCTTGCAATGATAAAATCAAAAATCCATGCGTATAGGCAAATTTGCCAACCTATTATTACTCTTATCTTATGTGCTGGCAGTGTCAGTGCCCATGCCGTTATTATCAGTGACGATAGTGAACGCCGTATTCAAATACGTCACAGTAGCAGTACAAGCAATAACAGTAATGCGTATATAACGCCCTCTACCAACAGCTCATATCAGCGTCCTGGTGTCACCATGTTGAGTGGTGCGAATGCATCAAATGGCGACAGTATGCAAAACTTGATTGTACAAAAGCAGCGTGATTTCGAAATTGATGCTAGATTGTCCATTGAAGAAAACAAACGTGTGAATGTAGTGAGACGCGGTACTACTTATAGTACAGCAAACAACACCTACAATGGTGCTTATAACGATTCTATGAATATGGACTTTAACGCGTGGTTAAATAGCAATAGCTATCGTGCCAGACAGGTAGCAGAGTATGAACGCTATCTTAGCGCACGAGTCGGGTCACAGAATGTACCGCCACTGTCGCAACTGCTGACGACTGCTCGTAGCTGGAGTAAATGCGGGTATGAGCCGTATCAATTGCCACCTCAAGAGCTATGGTCTAACATTGTACCAACATTGCGCCTTTATAGTGAGTTGAAAAACCAAGGTATTTTACCACTCAGCAGTGAGATACGTTCGGTATATCGTAACCCAGGTTTGAATGACTGTGCAGGCGGGGCAGACAGTAGTAAGCATATGAATGCAAGTGCTATGGATATCTGGGTGCCTGAGTACGAAGACAATCTATGGCGTTTGAGTACCATGCATGATGGCTTATGTCAGTTTTGGCAGTATCAAGGGCAGCCTTATAACTTTGGCTTAGGATTATATGCGACGGGAGCTATTCATTTAGATACTGATGGTTATCGTAAGTGGGGGTTCAATCACGCTAGTAGTTCTTCTTCTTGCCGCTATTAATTGACTTGTCAAGAATCGAAAGTTTGAATAAATATAAAGTTAGCCGAGATAACACTAGATATATATTCATTTTTATATATACTATTCCGGTGTTTACTAAAAATAATAATTTTGTAATTATTTGGTAGGATTTATAGGCTAGACGCATGAGTTCATTAAAAATTTGTTTGGTCTTTAAAAACTATGCTTTAATAATATGTGTTATCAATCGCCTTTATATTTTCATGGCTTATAAAGAAAACCACCAAATTTACTTTAAGCGAAAACTATGAAAAATCAGCGCTCGACAATGAAAAGCTATCATAAATTAAATAACGAGAAACAAAGTTTTTTGCACTCTAACTATATGTATGGTGCTTTGTTTACTTCTGCACTTATGTCGGTATTGCTGATTAGTGCGTGTAGTACAGAGATGTCCTCTGAAAACAATATGATAGTGACGGATAAGGCTGATAGACATATACAAAGCTCTAAAGAGATAGAAGATAGTATCAAGAACTCTTACGCTCGTTTAGCCTCTAAGCGCTCTGATGTCTGTCCAAAATTAATTCAAGAAGAAACAGGTAATCAGGTTATCGAACGTATATCAGAAGTCATGGTAAATGACTACTGTGATTATTTCTTATATCCGCGAGAGGGTCAGCGCCTCAATGTTAAAGTAGATAACCGTCAAATAGAAGCATTATTAATTGTGCCGACGCTACATAACTTTGCCAATGGTAATTATAAAGTGACGTCTTATGATAAGCATGTTATCCGTTTGAGCTATAACGGGGCTACCCATAAGCCTGAGCATTTTGTCTATGATGTTGCGCTAAAAATTTCTGATGCCAAGTATTCTTAATACTAAGCATTCCTAATATTTCACTTTTTATTTAAAGATTATACTAATTCAAATATTTAAATGGACATATTATAAGCAGTATTCTTTACCATTTATAATACGTCCGTTTGATTGATAACGCTTATTTCTAATATTGCTTCCTAGCGATTTATTTCTTACTGGTTTTTTTTGCCGCTTTCTTTTCTTTCCACGGATCTTCTTGTCCAACCGTAACTATCAAAAAGTTATCAGGTTTTAGCGTATCTCGCATGGTTTGATTGACCTCTGAAAGTGTGACTTGATCAATGCGATTGGTATAGTCAGCTAAGTAGTTATTCGGTAATTGGTAAAAGTTCATCATTCCGAGTAAGCCATTAATACCAGCATTGCTTGCAAATCCCATCGGAAAGCTATTTTTCAAATTATCTGTAGTTAAGCGCATCTCCTCATTGGTGATACCCTTGTCCAGCGTTTCGTTGATAACCGCTAGGCTTGCATCAATAGCCGCACGCGCCTTGTCATTACGTGTTGAAAAACCAACCTGATAGGGACCTCGAGAGAGCATTGGGTTCATCGATCCTGAGATTCCATAAGTATAGCCAAGGTTTTGTCTCACCTCAGTCATTAGTCGCGCATTAAAATCACTGCCAGCCATGACTTCGTTTCCAACAGCAAAGTTGGTCTGCTGCTGCTGTGCTATTGGGTCGGTAGCTCGTTTACTACCCAGCTGTCCCATGAGTACAGTGGTTTGAGTGCTTGGAAATGGAATATGAACGTGCTGCGCTTTGGTAAGCGGTTTCGGCTCAGGTAAATCAGTGGCAGCTTGGCCAGCGGGCAATTTAGCAGTGATGTCTTCTGCCAGTTTTTTGGCTTGTTCTAATGTCAGGTTGCCAGTCATAGCAACAGATGCGTTTGCTGCTACCAGATATTTGTTTTTAAAGTCTATCAGTTGCTGTTTCTCAATCGTAGGAACGCTTTCTAGCGTGCCGACTGATGGATGCGCGTAAGGGTGAGTACCGTACAAAGCATCATTGAAAGCGATACTTGCTAGGCTATTGGGATCTTGTTTCTGTTGCTGTAGGCCGACCAACAGTCTTGCTTTATTGCGTGCTAGAACTTGCTCGTCAAACGTAGGCTCACTTACCATCTGTGTCATTAAATCAATGGCTGGCAGGAGATGCTTGTCATCGGATAAGCTACGTAGTGAAACGATGAACATATCCTTATAGGCGCTACTGCTTAGATTGATGCCCAACGTTTCCACTGCACGTGTAAATGCGTTTTCATCTAGACTTTTTGAGCCCTGTTCGAGCATCGTCGCTGTCATATTAGCAATACCAAAACCTTCTTTTTTGATACTACCATCACGCGCGCTACCAGCATTAAAACGCAAATCAACATCGACGATTGGTAAGGTGGTCGTTTGTACAAACATAACAGGTACGCCTGACTTGGTCTCAAACTGCTGAATGGTCGGTACGGTGACTTTTAAAGGTTTGTCATCATCTAAGCTGGTTAGCTTAGATAGAGCAGCAATTGGCGCACTTGCATCGACTGCAGTAGGTGCGCGGTAATCTTCAGCAGCTGTTGTATCTGCCTGCGCGGTAGTAGCTAAGACGTTAAAAGCAAAAACTACGCTAGCACTGAGGTAGGCTCGCTTTGTAGATGCTATAGTGCCTTTTATAGAGGATGAAGCAGTCTTAAAAGATTTTTGTCTTGCTTTGGAGTCGTATTTATTCTGAATCATGAGTTTCTTCTTATTAAGAATACGGTGTTATGGTCATTTCTATGAGACGTTTGATAATAGGCAGCGACTATTTCGCTGAGGTTTTATTGTCTTTAGGTGGCACGACATGCATCACCGTTAAGTTGTCCTTGACCAAATATTTTTTACTGGCAGCCTGAATGTCAGCCACACTGATACCGTCGAGCTTAGCTGGCAGTTTAGCAAGCAGTCTGTCATCTAGATCGATAGACTGTAACGAGCCAATCATACGCGCTTGTCCTTCCATGCTGTCTTGTGCATAGATCAAACCAGTAACCGTATTGGTCTTGGCGCGACTGATTTCATCATCGGCAATAGGATCGGTTTTTAACTTTTCTATTTCCGAAGTTATAGCTTGTTGTGCTTGCTCTAAGCTGACGCCTTCACGAGGTGTGGCTTGAATCAAAAACAGCCCATCTCCGCGATCTAACAAGTCGTAAGAAGTACCAACCGTGGTAAGCAGACCTTGCTCACGTATCAGTCGACTCTCTAAGCGTGCAGATAAGCCGCCATCGAGTACATCTTGAGCGAGTGACAGGGAATAAGCTTGTTTTTCATTGTTGGTGCCTGCCGTGGCAAGGCTTGGCACGTTGTAACCCATCAGTAGAACGGGTACTTGTACGGCTTGCTCAGAGTTTACCTTTTGATAACCACGGAAGCCTTTTTGAGTCACAGAAGTACGTTTGGGTAGGTTGCTTTTTTCTAAATCACCGAAGTAACGTTTGACTTGAGTAAGTACTTCTTGTGGTTGCACGTCGCCGACGATGACTAACGTTGCATTATTTGGTGCATACCATATCTTATACCAGTCTTTTAAATCTGAAAGTTTGATCGATTCTAGCTCGTTCATAGGCCCAATAACAGACTCACCCTTTGGGCTGTCAGGTAAGGCCAGCAGACGAAATGACTCATACGCTTTGGCAAGGGGATTGTCATCAGTACGTTGGCGACGCTCTTCCATGACCACTTGATGCTCTTTGGCAAATTCTTTTTCATCGAATATAAGGTTTTTCATGCGATCTGCTTCAAGCTCTAACGCTAATGGCATACGATTGGCAGGGAACAGCTCGTAGTATCCGGTATAGTCATAGCTGGTAAAGGCATTGTTGACGCCGCCAAACTTAGCAATTAGCCGCTCATAATCATCACTAGAAACATTGGTCGTGCCCTTAAACATCATGTGCTCGAGTAAGTGAGAGATACCACCTTTATCAAGAGGCTCATCTGCCGAGCCCACTCTGTACCAGATTTGTGTCATAGCTACTGGGGCACGGTGGTCTTCTTTTATAACGACTTTTAGACCGTTTTCTAACTGATATTCATGTCGACCTGACATGTCCATTGTCAACTCGGACGGCTGTGTGTCTTTGCTCGTTTTATTTTCATTTGATATATTTTGAGCCGAGCTATCGGTTGCGATTGAGCTTGTCACGGTTGTAGAATCAGTAGGCATTGTGTTGGTTTGACAGGCAGCAAGTGACGCTGCTACTGCTAAGGCACAAGCCATGCGTAATGGCGCAGCTGCTAGAGGTAAAGGCAATGGCATGGTATGGTCTACTTATATAAAATAATAATAGAAGAATTAGATGCTAATCATAGTAATAAATGGCATTACAAAGAGGTCTGAGCACCAACCATAACACTAGCAGTTGGTCTAAACTCTTGCGTCGTGGTGCAACCTGTCACCAATATAGTCGTCGTTAATAAAACAGCCACACTGATGCTGCTGATTTTTTTATAGTGCTTAGAGAATAATGACATAACGGATTCCTAATAAGTATTTATCGAATAAGTCTTGGTAGAGTAGGCGAAGTCTGACAAGTAACAGGTCAGAATTTTGTGTCCAAACCTTAAGCAAAACTTTCTCAAACCATTGAGTTATTTTTTAAATAGATAAATTTTGACGATAGTCCAATAGGGTAAGGGCTGAGCATGACTTGAATTATGCTAAAATAGGTCAAAATTAGATGTCATGTCGTTCGTATCCAGATGACAATATGCAAATCCATTAACAATAAACAAATAATTAATCGTGATAACTTTTAGGGCAAACTTATGAACAACCCAAACAATAGCAACCGCGTAGTCATCAACCTTGATGCTGGTCTTGACGACTTAGATGACGATGATATTACCTTACCCAGTCTACCGGTGCAATCTGTGCCCATTATTGATGAAACAGAGAGTGTTGCTCCACAAAAGGACAGTACGGTAAACCAAGACGTCTCTAGCAATGACGCTGCAGAAAATATTGCTTTGGCCACGCCAATTGTCATGACAGAAGAGCATAATGTCCCTAAAGGTGACTCTGAAAGTTTTTCGAACGCTACAGAGACAGCCGCTACAAGTCAAACTAATACTGCGTCGACTATTCCTGCTATGCCGTTGCAAGAGCAATTGGGTGATACGCCAAGTGTAAACCCAGTGGCTGACAATGACGCACAGGCAGCTACTAGCAAAGAGTCTGCTACAGAGTCACAAGAGACTAAAGAAAATAAGAAAAAGGGCAGCTGGTTCAACCGTATGAAAACGGGCCTCAGCAAGTCACGCAAAAACTTAGCCGAAGGTATGGTCAGTATCTTAATCGGTGGTAAAGAGATTGATGATGAGCTATTAGAAGAAGTCGAAGATCAGCTACTGGTAGCGGATATCGGCGTCAACGCGACGAACCGTATCATCAAGAGCCTTACCGAGCAGACAGATCGTGGTGACTTGATTTACGCACACTCTCTATATAAAGCATTACAAAGTGAGTTGGTTGATATCCTCACACCAAAAGTTGAGCCATTGGTGATTGATACTAGCAAAAAGCCGTTTGTTATATTGGTAGTAGGTGTCAATGGTGTAGGGAAAACTACAACGATTGGTAAGCTTGCCAAGCGTCTGCAGGGCGAGGGTAAATCAGTCATGCTGGCAGCGGGTGATACGTTCCGTGCGGCAGCTACTGAGCAGTTACAGATTTGGGGCGAGCGCAATCATATTCCAGTGGTAGCGCAAGGTCATGGTTCTGACAGCGCTTCTGTCATTTTTGATGCGATGCAGTCAGCCAAGGCAAAAAATATCGATGTGCTCATTGCCGATACTGCGGGACGTCTGCAAAACAAGACACATTTGATGGCAGAGTTGGAGAAGGTCGTACGTGTCATGCGTAAAGCGGATCCAAGCGCCCCGCATGAAGGTATGATTGTGCTAGATGCTGGCACGGGTCAAAATGCTATCAACCAAGTCGAGCTGTTTAATAAAGTTGTGCCGCTAACGGGCATCACTATTACTAAGTTAGATGGTACTGCTAAAGGTGGCGTGGTATTTAATATTGCCGAAACGACAGATGTGCCTATCCGCTATATTGGTGTGGGTGAGTCGATTGATGACTTGCGTTCTTTTAGTCCGAAACAATTTGTCGCCGCTTTGTTCGAGACCGATGATAAAGAATAAGAGAGCCAGTTTTATCTGGTAAATCATTTTTAAAAGAATAGGGAAGTAGACGCTATGATAGTTACCACAGCAGCCTTTGGGTCACATCGATTAACACTGATTGCTCGTGTCAACGAGCATGGTCAGCCTATGCTCGTTGAAGCCAACTGGCTGCTGGCAGGTAACTCATGGCATAGCTCAAAATCTGTACCTAAACTTAAAAAGCACTATGATCTGACAGATGAAGACTTTACTTTTATAGATAGAAATAGCCTAAGCATGAATGAACCTGCTCAAGCATTATTAATAGAAACGATTTCCCAACTCAAAGACTATGCTGATGGTAAACGTAAGACATTGGATTTGCCTTTAGACTTCTCTATGGGTACTGAGTTTCAGCAAAGAGTATGGCAGGCACTGCAAGGTATTGAGTATGGCGAAACGATTAGCTATGCCACATTAGCAAAGCGTGTGGATAGTCCAAAAGGATTTCGCGCGGTTGCGCAGGCCAATGGCAAAAACCCTTTTAGCATTATCGTGCCTTGTCATCGAGTGATTGCAAGCGATGGCAAGCTTGGTGGTTATACAGGCGGGCTAGATAAAAAAGAGTATTTACTAGCACTAGAAGGAAGTTGGACGTAAAAATGAGTCCAAACCTGTCTTAATAAAAAAGGGCCAAATACTTTTAGTATCTGGCCCTTTTTACTGAACAATTAATACGCTTATGCTTCAAGCTGAGCCATGACTTCAGCAGAGAAGTTCACGTTAGTATAAACTTCTTGCACATCATCAGCATCTTCTAGCATATCAATCATCTTTATGATTTTTTCAGCATCATCGACATTGTCGATCTCAGCCGTGGTAGATGGTGACATAGTGACCTCGGCGTTGTCAGAAACAAGACCAGCCGCATTAAGGGCATCTTGGACTTGACCGAAACTTTCCCATTCTGTGATAACGAGTAAGCTTTCGCCATCATTTTCAATATCAACGGCGCCCGCATCTAGTGCAACGAGCATGACTTCATCTTCTAAGCTGACATCGTTAAAAGTGATCTCGCCACGTTTAGTGAATAAATACGCCACTGAGCCTGATGTGCCAAGATTACCATCATTCTTGGTAAAAGCATGACGTACTTCGCTGACCGTACGGTTAAGGTTATCCGTCATGGTTTCGACCAATACAGCCACACCACCAACACCATAACCCTCGTAACTGACTTCTTCCATATTCTCATTATCACCGCCGCCTGTACCACGGTCGACAGCACGATTAATCGTGTCGCGCGTCATATTGACGGATAGGGCTTTTTCGATAACGGCACGTAAGCGTGGGTTTTTGTCAGGATCGGGATCGCCTTGTTTGGCAGCTGAAACGATTTCGCGAATAATCTTGGTAAATATCTTACCCCTTACTGCATCCTGACGGGCTTTACGGTGTTTAATATTTGCCCATTTTGAATGGCCTGCCATATAACATCCTTAAGTTCTACGTACTATTTTTATGGGTAAAAAAAGTGATCAACAACAACCTTCGATATCTGATTGCCTGATTTTATACTATCATTACTTTGTCTATTTGAGGTAGTAGCGCTACTGGCACGTTAATGATTTGTATGTTGTTGAGAGTGCTTTTTTGCTACACTGTGGCAACTTATAGATTGTATTCACTGTGATAGGTGAGCGATATTATAAACCAGTTTTAGCTATTTTGACCAACTTGCCCTTATCCATCACATTTTAAGTCATTGCGTGATATCAAGCCATTGATTTTATAAAGTACTGATTCTATGAAGCAACCAACCGCCGAAGCTCTTACACACTTGCGTAACCGTACGCATATCATTATTGAAGGCACAGATACTCGTCTGGGTAAGCTCTTTGATATTGTATTGCTGATTGCAATTTTAGCCAGTGTGGCCGTCGTCATGCTTGATAGTGTGCTATATATGCGTTTGCAGTATGGCACGTTGTTCTTTTATGCAGAGTGGTTTTTTACCATTTTGTTTACTATTGAGTATGCGTTAAGGCTGTTTTCAGCACCCAACCGCTTACGCTATGCTTTTAGTTTCTTTGGGATAGTAGACTTACTGTCTGTATTGCCAAGTTATTTGAGCCTAATGTTTGTGGGCGTGCAGTATCTACTCGTGATACGGGTATTACGTATTTTACGTGTGTTCCGCGTTCTTAAGCTCAAAGCTTATATGCAACAGGCTGGGTTCTTGGCGTCTGCATTAAAAACCAGTCAACAGAAAATTACGGTCTTTTTCTTATCGCTTGTATTATTGGTAACCATCTTTGGTTCAATTATTTATGTCGTAGAAGGGCCGGAAAATGGATTTACCAGTATTCCATTGTCTATCTACTGGGCCGTTGTTACGATGACGACGGTTGGCTATGGTGATATGTCACCCAAGACACCGCTCGGCCAAGCAATTGCAACCATGGTCATGATCACGGGTTATTCGATTATTGCTGTACCAACAGGTATTTTTACGTCAGAGCTAGCACGTAACATGCGTCCACAGTTGAACCCAGTGACTTGTCCAAACTGTGGTAAATTCGGCCATGCAGTAGGGGCAGACTTTTGCGATCGTTGCGGACACGCGCTACATATCTAGAGATAGATTTAATCGTGACAGTCAGTATACTTACTACGCATCGATATATTCATCAACCAGTGGTGACAGGTCGATCTCGACGCCTAGATTGACCAGATTCCAATATTGTCCTGATACAGTACGGTCTAGCATCATAGTGGTAGCTGAGGGTTGAAACTGACCAAAGTACTTCAAAGACGTACGCATCTGTGCAATGGCCTCGTGATGTACTTGGCTACTCCCAAAATCAAATGCGCCTTCTTGATAGGGGCTAATGGATAAAGGTTTGAGTCCGATTGATAGCCACTTTTCATAAAACTCACCAGGGATGTTCTTGTCATCTTCGCGGCGAATATCTAGCGCAATCAAATCTTGCTCAAGTGCAGTGACATCACCTCTTAGTGCATGTTTGACAAAGCGTTTAAATAGCTGTACTTCGCTATCACTATAACTGCGGATACCCCCAAAATCATAAGCCACGACACTGCCGTCATGACGGAACGCGAAGTTACCTGGATGAGGATCGCAGTGCATACGGTATAAGCCAAATAGCTGCCCTGCGGTAAAATGAAATAGGCGCTCTGCTATTTTTTGTTTGACGTCATTGTCCCATGTCGCAGCGACAGTCAATGTCTCTCCCATCTCTTCGGTCAGCGTTAAAATCCGTCTAGAAGAATGGCTGCTAATCACTTTGGGAATAATAAGGCCTTCATCTTCTGCATGAAAAGCGCCGAATACTCGTAAGTTATGAGCTTCTTTGACATAGTCCAATTCATCATGCAAGCTCTGGCGAATCTCATTAAAAAGCTGCTCTTGTAGTTGCTTACTCATATTGAGCACGCCAGCGATTTTTAATGCCATACGTACTTGTTTGAGGTCGCTATCACAGTTTTCATCAACATCAGGATACTGGACTTTGACCACCACTTTTTGACCAGATGGTAACGTCGCTTTGTGCACTTGTCCAATGGATGCTGCGGCAAAAGGTGTCTCTTCAAACTCGCTAAACAATTCTAAGATCGGCGCTTTTAGTTCGCGTTCAACTTGGGCTCTTATCTGCGCATACGGCATTGGCGGCGCATCTTTCTGTAGCTTTTCGAGCGCTGACGCAACCTCAGGCGGGAACACATCCTTATATTGTGAAGCAATCTGTCCGACCTTCATCACTGCGCCTTTCATCTCACCCAACGTTTCGGCAATTTGAACACCCACATCTTGCATCAGATCTGAGCGAGCTTGCAGACGTTTCTCTTCGTCACTTGAGAGATGCTTAAATGAGTTTTTGGCGGCTTTGCCAGCAATACTCGCTGTCATGCCAGCGAGTTTCATAAAGCGTTTTCCGGACGATTTTGCCATTCATGTCACCGTATAATGGGTTGTTTACTCAGTCGTAATTCTATTATTTTAGTTGCAAGATTACTGTTTGACTAATGTGTGAAGACGCGAGTAATTATTTATAAAAAAGTAAGCGCCGTCATATCATTTGTTCGTGTCAACTGCATACATATTGCTCAACCAGTAATCAAGCGCCATTTGATAGCCTAATTGTCCCAAGCCGCAAACAACCCCGACCGCAACGTCACTTAGATATGAATGATGACGGAAAGGCTCACGGGCATGAACATTGGATAAATGTACTTCTATAAATGGCTTTTGGGTAGCCAATAGCGCATCGCGCAGAGCCACTGAAGTATGCGTAAATGCAGCCGGATTGATAATAATAGCATCGACTTGGGCAGATTTATCCGCCAATAATCCATAATGCTGAATGTCATCTACTAACTTACCTTCATGGTTGGACTGTATGCATATTAACTCTACATCGTGACGAGCGGCGTGCTCAACTAATTGCTTTTCTATATCGGCAAGTGTCGTATGACCATAAATGTGCGGTTCTCGCTTGCCTAGTAAATTTAGATTTACGCCATTTACCAGTAGTAATTTATGAGTCAGTATTTGATTTGAATTTACGTTAGTCGATTGTTCGGCTGTTTTTGAGGGAGTGGAGGCGGTCATAATGGTCTCGGTAACTATTGGGCGGTGTTAATAATTTATTATAATATAAGAATAATCTAAGGTGCGCGGCGTTAAGCTAAAATGGCTTCAACGCATTTTGCTCTTTATCATAACAGCTTGCCAGCTAGGTTATAAAAATTTGTCTAAAAAGATTATTTAGATATCAAAAAGCATATTAAAAGTCTTTATGTTGCTAAAAACCCGTGCTATGATATTTTTTATGCAATAAATATTGCAAGTTTGTTGCTATCATCAAGTTTCGTGACGATAAGGGCGTTTAGCAAATTCGTTATAGAAGTATTATGTAGGTAATTAAAGTACTGCATAGACGATGATAAGTAGAGTAGTAATACTCTTAATTTTTGATTTCATAATCTTAGACCCTGTTTATATGCAATGTCGCAAAGGAAGCTAGGGCTAAGCGGACTTTTTTAGGAAGTAATATTATGTCAGCTCGTGAGCAAGGTATCGTTAAGTGGTTTAATGACTCAAAAGGCTTTGGTTTCATTCAACGTGACAGCGGAGAAGATATTTTTGTCCATTTCCGCGCGATTCAGGGTGATGGCTATCGTTCTCTAAAAGATGGCGAAAAAGTTGAGTTCAGCGTAGTAGAAGGTGATAAAGGTCTTCAAGCTGAAGAAGTCAGAAAGATAGAAGAGTAATTTACTCAGACATTAAAGCGGTTTAGTTATAATGTCTGTACAAACTACTGATATACTACTGAGTCAAGCCCATCTTATCTTACCTATGTTGAGTGAACTGCAGCATATTTGGTAGGATTGGATTTGGGCTTGGCTTTTTTTATGCCTATATGTCTGATGGCTTTCCCCAGACTTGATAAAGCTACTCTTACTGATTACGGTTTAAACGCTACATTTGACACTATAAAGGTTCATTGTGAGCCTATTTATAACTAATAAAATACAAGCAATTCATTTAAAAGGATATTTTTTTGAGCAATTTTACAACGTTTACTGATTTGCCACTTTCAACAGCGACCCTGCGTGCAGTAAGTGATCTAGGCTTTACTGAATTGACACCCATTCAAGCAAAGATACTACCGCATACATTGGCACATCAAGATGCTATCGGACAAGCACAAACGGGCACAGGGAAAACAGCGACTTTTCTACTGACTATTATGGAAGCCTTGCTTAAGCGTCCATTTACCAACGACGAAGAGCGTTATCTTGGTGAGCCGCGCGCTGTGATCATGGCGCCAACTCGCGAACTGGCTCAGCAAATATTTGATGACTGTATTGCATTAACCAAATATACCTCGCTACATAGCGTCTGTATTATGGGCGGTACTAACTATGAAACTCAGCAGCATGAGCTTGAACGTCAATACGTTGATATCTTGGTAGCGACGCCTGGCCGTCTAATTGACCTTGCTAATAAAGGCATGGTGTATCTAGATAGAGTAGAGGTACTGGTACTTGATGAAGCCGATCGCATGTTAGATATGGGGTTCATTCCTGATATCAAGCGCCTAGTTGGACGAATGCCTGCCAATACCGATCGTCAAAGCTTGTTGTTTTCTGCAACCTTTAACCAAGATGTTATGAATTTGGCCTATCGTTGGTTACATGAGCCTCAGTTTGTTGAAATTGAGCCTGAACACAAGACCAGCGAGTTAGTAGATCAGCATTTTTATTTACTGACAGAAGACCAAAAGCTAGACGCCTTGCAGCGTATTATCAGTGATGAAGCAGTAGAGAAGGTCATCGTCTTTGCCAATCGTAAAGACCAAGTAAAGCGTCTGTATCACAAACTGCGTCAAGCGCATAATATTGTAATGCTCTCGGGCGATGTCATCCAGCAAAAACGTGAGAAGTACTTACAGCGTTTCAAAGATGGTCACGCGTCTATCTTGGTGGCGACAGATGTAGCAGGGCGCGGTATCCATGTCGATGATATCAGCCATGTGGTTAACTTTACTTTGCCTGACCAACCAGATGATTATGTACACCGCATTGGTCGTACGGGCCGTGCAGGCCAGACAGGTATTAGTATCAGTTTTGTGAGTGAGGATGATGCCTTTAATATACCGGCATTAGAGAAGCATTTAGAAACCAAGTTTACGCTTGAACAATGGCAGGAATAATTGCTATAAACTGAGCACTATTTAACAAGCAAAAGCCCTCAATATCAAAAATGGTATTGAGGGCTTTTTTATATGCTAAGTGTTAATAGTATCTGTTTAAATAAATTTATTGAGCATGTTCCATCATTTCAGTATGCTCATGGTGATTCATGTCCATTGATTCATCACTCATGTCATGCATACTATGATCCATATGGTTGTCCATATCCTGCATGTTATGATCCATGTCTTCTGCCATAGCCATATCGTGATTCATTTGGTTCATATCATGAGAGTCCATATCAGACATCATAGCAGCGTGGCTACCATGATTCATCTCACCATGGCCGCCATGCATATTTGCCATGACCATCGGCACGACCGCTACTGCCAAACCTGAAATTACCATAATCGCACCGTTTAGCTGTCTTAAGCGAAAACGTCCGATCTTATCACGTAGCCAACCGACCGTTTCATGCGTCGCAACCAACATCGGTATGGTTCCTAGACCAAAGACAAACATCAACGCAGCACCGCTTAATGGATTGTGAGCAACGACCGCAATTAGTAGGGCGCCATATACCAAACCACAAGGCAAAAAGCCCCAAAGCAAACCTGCTGTCAGTGCGCGCGGAAAAGTATTGAGTGGAAATACCTTTTGACGCAATGGGCTAAGATACTGCCAAAAGCGCATACCAAAACGTTCGAGCTTAGTCAAAAATGGTGCACCAAGCATCGTCACACCGACAAATACCAGTACCAATCCTAATAAAATACGCGGTGTACTATTACCCATCATCAATGGCTTTAATACGGTAATACCGATAAGCCCTGCAATTAAACCCAATAATGCGTAACTCGTTAAACGCCCAAGATGATAAGTGGCCACCAAAGCGCGACGTTTGGCGGGGCTGACATCTTTCATAGATAGGCCAAACGCGGTCACAAGACCTCCACACATGCCTAAACAATGCGGTGAACCAAAGAATCCCATTAGTAATGCCGCCACAAGTAAAGCGATGGTCATGAATGCGTCTCCTAAGAATGGTAAAGGGCGAACTTGCTAGTGCTGAATTATTTAATAAAACGGCACCAATAAATTACGCATTTATAAGGTAGGTAAGATTAGATTTCTGAGTTTTTATTTATCTCAGAGTTATCGTTATTTCCATCAGTTGCGGCTGTTTTATCTTGCTGCTGGGCAGGCGCTGAGCGTTCGTGAGCCTGCATGGTTTGGCGGCGTTCTTGACGGTCATCCAATATAATACGCTGTGATGCATTGTCCAGATCTTCGAATTGATTTGACTTGACCGCATAACGCACTGCCCAAATAGCAACCACAAACAGCATGAGACTTAATGGAATTAATAAAAATATACTGAGCATGGCAAATCTCTTAAATAGCAGTGTCTCTTATTATTATACACCCATCACAAATGTAGTGAATGATCGGTAGCATTTACAGTGAGTCTCTTAATAGTATCGTATACATCTTTAACGTTTATTCGTCAGAGTCTTTTGCGGCATTGCCTCTTGGGGTCAATAGCTGCTGTGAAGTCACATCATTGGCATGGCGACAGTCCATCTGTGGACGTATCACATCTCGCAGGTAGGCTGCTACCTCATAGACAGCGCGCCTTGAGTGACTTAAATTGTACGCAGGCTTCATCCAGTCGCGTCTTACTGGCAGTGGCGCAGGAAGTGGTGTGCTATTGATACCGTTTAAGGCAAACTGTCTGCGTGCACGTGCCATATGATAGCTGTCAGTAATCAGGTATACATGGCGTAGCGGAATGCGTTTGGCTGTAAAACGGGCGTTTTCACATGTATTCATGCTAGCATTTTCACTTATCAGTCCATCGATACCGTGTTCCATCAACCATTGACCGAGCCATGGAGCTTCAGCGCCACTCAGTACGATTGGTAGGGGTAAGTCATGGTAAGCGCCTGCAGCGGTACGGGCGCGATTGAGGCTATAGCGATTGAGGATAATTTGGTTGTTATGGTCATTGGTCAGACCGCCGCCTAAGACTACATAGGCGGTAGGCGGGGAGCTCATGGCAGCAGAAGGCATGTCAGGTAGCGGCAGTAGAGAAAAGATATAAACGATTGCTTGCGAAAACAGCGGGGTAAATAGGCTAATAATCACTAAAATGACAGACGTTGAGCCTAGTATAAAAGTAATATTGATAATGCGGAATAGTATCACCATGCGTTCAGAAAACCGCAAGTAATATCGCCATAATCGTTTAGATAATAGCCGCTTAGACCATGATTTTTTAGGCCACATGCTCAGCATATCCAATTGAGCCATCAGCATTTACCCAGACTGGCTCACGTGACAATTGAATGGCAAATTTTTCATAGACAGTAGCAGCGATATGTTTCTGCGCTATGGCTACATCTTTTTGCGTGGCTTGCTGAGGCGTATGGTTAGTCAATACTAGTGCTTGCTGCTTATGCGTAAAAATAGGCGCAATGCCGTCCCCTTTTAACCCTGCTTGCTCAATAAGCCAGCCTGCAGCAACCTTTACCATTGCATCAGGCATCGCATAACCAACGATAGCTGGATAAGTTGCTTGCAGCGCTGTAAACCGCTCCTGAGCGATAATAGGGTTTTGAAAAAAACTGCCACAATTAGGTAGCTGTTTTGGGTCAGGCAGTTTTTGTTGTCTAATATCTATAATGGCTTGCATAACATCACGAGGCATCGCTTGCTCGCGCCCTCGTTGCTCCGCATAGCGCTGCGCCACAGTCTGTACATCACCGTAACTGGCTAGAATATTGGTGGGATCAGTATGTAATCTGAAACCTACACGGCTAATAAACCATGTGTTTGGTGTGCGCTTAAAAATACTGTCACGATAGCCAAATTGGCAATCAACAGCTGACAAATGGTGCCAAGTTTGTGTCGGCAAATGATAGGCGCGTACATACTGTAAGCGATCTTCTAATTGTACGCCGTATGCACCGATATTTTGTATGGGTGCCGCGCCCGTCAGACCTGGTATTAGTGCAAGGTTTTCTAACCCATACCAACCTTGATTGACCGTATGTACAACCAAATCATGCCAGTTCTCACCAGCCATTACCTCGATATCAACATAATCGTCGGCTTGATTGGTCAGATGTATACCACGCATCTTTGGCTGCAATACTATGGCTTTTAACGCGGCAGGCAATAAAACATTGCTACCGCCAGACAGTACAAACAGTGGTAGCTTGTCTGCTGTATCCTCTATATAAGCTGCCATAAAACCGTCAAGCTGCGCCTCATTTTCTAACGTCACGACAGAGTCAGCAACACAGGCCAATGCCATAGTATTGTCATATGACAAGTCGATTGAATCATTGACTACGGCAGTCGATGAAACATTCGAAACATCAGAGCTGATGGTAGACTGAGTACTGTGGTCAAGGCGTGAAGCTTGGGTCATAACATAGCCTATGTGGCAAAAGGATAATAAATGATAAGGTAGCTATAGTTGATTCAATTTAAAAGAGATACAAGGCAACTGAATGCAGACGTAACTGTGATACTTCAAGCGAGGTTAACACTGTAGCTCTTTTATAGAAGATTAACCATATTATAAAGGATACCGGATGCAAGAGTAGCAGAAATATAGACGGTATGGCTAGCAGGCTTTCCAGCTTTCTATCCAAGCTTGGGCGCTTGATTCGATACGCTCGATCACTTCTTCGAAATCATCGTTATCGCCTTTATATGGATCTGGCACATCGCTGCCGCAATAGGTAGGGTCTTCTTCACTGAACAGCGCTAATGTTGCCAAATTATCTTCTATATCTGCAATGCTGTCTTTGATAGCTTGTAGATCAGCTAAATTCTGTGAATCCATGGCTAAGATTAAATCAAAATCACGAAAGTCATTGGCACTGACTTGACGAGCGACCAGCTTATTGATTTTGTAGCCGTGTGACTTAGCATGACGTTGCGAGCGAGCATCAGGCGCACTGCCAACGTGCCAATCACTAGTGCCTGCTGAGTCTACTTTTATAGATAGTCCAGCAATCGCTGCTTGCTGACGAAAAACTTCTTCAGCAGTAGGGGAGCGGCAGATATTTCCCAAACATACCAATAATACAGACGAGGGAGTACAGGCTTTCATCAGCATAATATGACCTTCTATAACAAAAAAACATGCTATAAGAGACCGGCATTGTTAATGCGGCTTTTATTAGCATGCAATCGATTGAATCAGCTGCTAGCGTAACGCTTAATGCTTGGAATGGCAAGGATAGAGACTAAACAATAGCGTCATTTAACAACGAAAATCTGGCCATATGATGCAAAGCCGAAAGGTGAAACAGTTTTAATCTTGATTGCTTTTAAAACGTTGTAGATCGCGTCGCTCTTTTTTGTTGGGCTTGTTATCAGGACGAGCAAGGTTGGCCAGTTTGCGCTGTTCGGCATAGTAAGCACGCCGTGTCTCGCTCTCTTTAGTCTCTGAATATAGAACCTCAGCGGCAGTCGCATTGCCACGCTGGGCAGATAGCGCCTCAACAACGACCGTCTTTTCGGTCATCGCGGTCGCTGAGCCTTGGCGAATGGTTAGCTCATCTCCGACTGAAATCTCTTTACTGGTTTTTACCCGGCTACCAGCATAGTGCACGCGTCCACTTTCAATCGCTTGTTTGGCTAGGGTGCGTGTACGATAAAACCTAGCTGCCCAAAGCCATTTATCAAGACGGATTTTCACCAAACCTTGGTTATCATCAGCATTAGCATTTTTCTTCATAAGAATCACTCTGCATTCGTTTTTATATTAAATCATAGTTTTATATAAACAATATTAGGGCAACTTTGATATTTGCAAATAGATTTGATGACTGTAGTACTTAGTATTGAATTATATGATGCAAAAAGCGGCTAATCGTAAGAGAAGCCGCTTTTGTTATTCATCTTAGGAACATACTCTTAGGAGGTTATCTTAAAAACAACTGATAGCCAATGTTGTCATTGACCGTGGCACAGTCATAACCAATATCTAAAAGCGCATCTTGCAGCTGACGAGAATTGCCTTCAGAGGCTTGCAGGCCAACCAGTACACGACCTTCAGCAGCACCATGGTTGCGGTAATGGAATAGGGTAATATTGAAGTCATCACCCAATTTCTCTAAGAACGTTAGCAATGCGCCTGGACGTTCTGGGAATACCACTTGTAGCAATTGCTCGTTTTCGACATGAGCATGACCACCAATCAAGTGACGGATATGCGATTTGGCGATATCATCATCAGTCAGGTCATGAGCGGTATAGCCATCGTCTGATAATTGGTTACTGATGGTTTGACGCTCTTTTTCACCTTCTTTTAAAGCGATACCTACGAAGATTGAGGCAGGTTCCATTGAGTCTGGTGATTTTTTGCTATCAGCACGGTAGTTAAACTCAGTAATATTACGACCGTGTAGACTGCGACAGAAGTTCAAGAAAGCGCCTGTTTGCTCGGGGATAGTAACCCCAAAGATAGCTTCTTTTTTCTCACCAATTTCAGTACGCTCAGCGATATAACGCAGGCGGTCAAAATTCATATTGGCACCGCAGATGATGCCGACGCAGTTTTTATCTTGAATATTATTAGCTTCGATATATTTTTTCATACCAGCGACTGACAACGCGCCAGCAGGCTCAACAATGCTGCGATTTTCTTCAAAGATATCTTTGACAGCGGCACACACTTCATCATTGGTACAAGTGATCACTTCAGGCTCAACGATAGGGCCTGAGTTATCGCTTTTTTGCGTACGGACGACGTCAAAAGGCAATTCGCCAATCTGTGCGACTGCCACGCCATCGACGAACAATCCTACTTGCTCAAGTTTGACACGTTCACCTGTTTCAAGCGCTGCTTTTAGACAAGCTGACTGCTCAGCCTCTACCGCGATCACTTTTACATGCGGTGCAACTTCGCCTAAGAATGCGGCCACACCAGATATTAGGCCACCACCACCAACGGCAACAAACACATAATCCATGTTGCGCCACTGCTGGGTAAGCTCAAGACCGATGGTGCCTTGTCCTGCGATAACCAGTTCATCGTCATAAGGTGGAATAAAGGTAAGTCCTTCGCGTTCAGCGCGGTCAATCGCATAACGGTTCGCTTGATCAAAACTATCACCGTGCAGATCTACATTGCCACCAAGTGCTCTTACCGCATCCACTTTGATATCAGGAGTCGTGGTTGGCATGACGATAATGTTATTTAATGATAATTTGCGCGCAGAGTAAGCCACGCCTTGCGCATGATTACCTGCTGAAGCACAAATGACGCCGCGCGCTTTTTGCTCATCGCTCAACTGACTGATGCGGTTATAGGCACCGCGCAATTTAAATGATTTGACCGGTTGTAAGTCTTCACGCTTAAATCTAATATCATTGGCAAAACGTTGGGTCAGCTTGGGCGCCGTTTCAAGTGGTGTTTGAATAGCAACGTCATAGACGGTGGCTTGTAAGATGGCTCGTACCCAGTGTGACAGCATAGTAATCCCTAAACAGAGTGAATATAAAAAGTGTAGATGAATATAAAAACGAAATAGATTAGCCTATGCCGATTTTTAGTATCTTGCAAGACTCAATTGCAGTTTTCTTGAGATTTCGTGCTTGAATTTACATGAAGTGCAGGTATTTGCCTAAGTTAAGTCTTAGGTAGGCACGATAGGACTCACAAATTAGCGCCATGATGCGCTAACATCCGTTAATATCATCGGTTATAATAGCCGCGCATTTTATCTGTTTTAGCCTTTTACTTTTTTTAAGACCATACGTTTATTTTCCAAGGATTTATGATGAGTGATCAGCAAGCACAAAAGCAAGCCGCGGCCAAAGCTGCTCTAAGCTATATCGAAGACGATATGATACTTGGGGTAGGGACAGGTAGTACGGTCAACTGTTTGATTGAGTTGTTGCCACAACTGAAGCTTGCTGGCGCTGTCGCTAGCTCACAGGTGACAGAAGACAAACTTCGTGCGCTTGGTATCGAAATAGTCGATTTAAACTTTGCTGGTACATTGGATGTTTATATCGATGGTGCGGATGAAGTCAATGAGCACTTGCAACTTATCAAAGGCGGCGGCGGTGCATTGACTCGCGAAAAGATTGTGGCAGCAGCTTCAAACAAGTTCGTCTGTATGGTCGATAACAGTAAAAGCGTTGATATATTGGGTCGCGCGTTTCCAGTACCGATTGAAGTATTACCACAAGCCCGCTCGTATGTGGCTCGTCAATTGGCCAAATTGGGCGGCGAGCCAGTATATCGTGAAGACTTTGTCACTGATTACGGCAATGTCATTTTAGACACCTATGACTTGGATGTGAGCAATCCAATCGCGCTTGAAAAAGAGCTGAATAATATCGTGGGTGTGGTCTGTAATGGTATCTTTGCAGCAAACCAAGCAGACGTTCTGTTAAAAGCAGGTGCTAATGGTGTGACAACGCTCACGCGTTAATTTATGATCAAATCATTTGTATAAAAAAAAGCCGTCCAGATCTGGGCGGCTTTTTTATTTGGGAACTTATTTAGGAGTTTGTTAGCAAGTTATTTTACTATTGAATTCACTAGCTTTTTATAGAATAACCTAAGTTATGCAGGTAACTTGATTTTATCTTTGAGTAAAAACTCCATCAATGCTTTTTGTGCGTGTAAGCGGTTTTCCGCTTCATCCCAAACGACAGAGCGTGGGTCATTAAGCATGTCATGAGAGATTTCTTCGCCACGATGGGCTGGCAAGCAATGCATAAACACCACTTCAGGATCAGCCTTGTCTAATAGAGACGGCGTCACTTGATAAGGCGCAAAACGACGTGCACGTGTGTTTTGCTCTGATTCTTGACCCATACTTGCCCACACATCGGTGACAATTAGATTAGAATCTTTTGCCGCATCTTGTACGTTTTCTACCAGACTTACGCAGTGTGAGAAGCGTTCCATAAGTTTCGGATCAGGCTCAAAGCCATAAGGTGCTGCCACGCGTAATTCAAAACCAAACTGATTAGCAGCTTGCATAAATGATGAACACATATTGTTGCCATCACCGACCCAAGTCACAATCTTATTTTCGATACTACCGCGATGCTCGTAGTAAGTTTGCATATCAGCAAGCAACTGGCAAGGATGATAGTCATCGGTCAACGCATTGATAATCGGTACACTGGAATATTCAGCAAAGGTTTCAACTTTTTCATGACCAAAGGTACGAATCATAATGATATCAACCATGCTGGAAATCACGCGTGCTGAATCTTCTAGTGGCTCGCCGCGACCGAGCTGCGTATCGTTTGGTGATAAAAATATGGCGTTACCACCAAATTGCCCCATGCCTGTCTCAAATGAGATACGGGTACGCGTTGAAGATTTTTCAAATATCATGCCAAGCGTACGACCAACAAAAGGCTGGTATATCTCGCCTGCGTGTTGCATCTTCCGCAATTCGCTTGCGCGTTTGATTAAGTTTTCTAGTTCTTGTTTGGTTAAATCAGATAAGGTTAAAAAATGGCGCAAACTCATAGTAATCCTAGCAGTCGATCGCAGTCAGTGAAACGTCATCAGTCTTCAATAGCATCGCGTCAGTGCGTATACTGGGTTGACAACAAACTTTTAGTATAGCGTATTTACTTTCAATGTAAACGTTCATTTTTATCAAGATCAAATGGCTTGCCAAATAGACCGAAATCACCTTAGCAAGCCACGATATCTTGTATGCTAATGACTATGCCGCAATGATTATGCCTGTGTACGATTTGGACGTATGCTAAGGCGACATAACAGCTCGTAGCTAATCGTCCCAGCATGACTTGCAACTTCGTCGACACGCGGCGCATCGCCCCAGAGCATGACCTTGCTATCTATAGCAAGACTCTCAGGTGCGCTACTGACATCAATAACAATCATATCCATAGCCACGCGCCCAATCACAGGACAACGGTAGCTTTGATTGTCGTTAGCATCCATAACAGTGACATACGCATCGTCAGTGACCACACGTGGGTAGCCATCGCCATATCCAACGCTGACCAACGCCGTTCTGGTGTCTTGCTGCGCACGCCAGCGGCTACCATAGCCGATCGCATCATTTGCGCTAACGGTTTGTAGAGCAATGATTTGAGCACTAAACTCCATCGCGGGCTGCAAGTTTAGTTCTTGTGCGCTTTTATCAACCACAGGCGAGCTACCGTATAAGATAATGCCTGGACGTACCCAGTCATAATGGTACTCTGGGAAGTTGACGATACCAGCAGAGTTGCATAACGAACCTTGGATATCTGGACTAATGGTGTCTTTCAAAGTCGCCAGTACGCTTGAGAAACGCTCAATCTGCATCGCATTTAATGGATGATCGTAGTCATCAGCATTGGCAAAATGCGTGGCTAGGATCAGCTGATAACCCGCTTCATGTAGGCGTTTTGCTGCTGATAGCACACCCTCAGCATTGAATCCTAAACGGTTCATACCTGTATTGTATTTGAGCCAAGCTACTCTAGTTGCACTGCCAGCTAGCGGGACATTTTGCAGGGCCCATTCTAGCTGTGGTCCGTGGTGAATCACGCAGCTAATCTCATGATCAATCGCTTGCTGCCACTCATCAGCGGTAAACGCACCTTCTACTAGACCGATGATTTTTTCCCAACCCAACTGTCTGGCTTCTAACGCTTCAGTCAACGTAGCGACACCGATACCATCTGCTTGCTGCAGGGCTGGCAAGACTGCCGCCACGCCGTGTCCATAAGCATTGGATTTGACCATAGCCAATACCTTAGACTGAGGTGCTCGTTGTTTGACTTGATTTAGGTTATGAGTAAGGGCTTTTGGTTTTATCGTGATTGTGCGCATAATCGCCTTCTGTATGAGTAGAATTATGAAGTTATAAAGCCAGTACCGCATCGATTGAGTTGATGCGGTACTGGCTATTGTATTAAAATTGATTGTATAAAATGATTTATTAACCTATGACTAAACCTGAGTTTATATAAAGCCTAGTCTTTGTTAGAGTTAAATTTTATAAAATAGATTACTCATCATTCTCAAAACTCACGCCTTGGTAGTACTCTGGCGTTAGATTGATAAAGCGGGTAAATTGACCTTCGAAGCCTAAACGAATAGTACCGATAGGACCGTTACGCTGTTTACCAATAATGATTTCCGCCACGCCTTTATGGTCTGAGTTTTCATTATAAACCTCATCACGATAGATGAACATAATCAAATCGGCATCCTGCTCAATCGCACCAGATTCACGTAGATCTGACATGATAGGGCGTTTATTTGGACGGTTTTCTAGACTACGGTTAAGCTGTGATAACGCAATCACTGGACATTCAAGCTCACGTGCGAGCGCCTTTAGACTACGAGAAATCTCGGAAATCTCGCCAACACGGTTACCATCTAGACTTGGCACTTTCATCAGCTGAAGATAATCGACTACGATAGCACCCAAGCGACCGTCATGATTTTTGGCGATACGGCGGCAGCGAGAACGCATCTCAGACGGCGGTAGGGCAGTACTATCATCAATATACAAATGCTTTGATTGCAAATGTTGAATGGCGTTCATCATCTTTGCCCATTCATCTTCATTCATTTGCCCAGAACGTAGGTGCGTCTGGTTAATCGCGCCCCATGAGGACAGCAGACGCATGACGATAGATTCCGCAGGCATCTCCATCGAAAATACGACGACTGGCAAATCTTCATTAAACAAAATCCCTTCTGCCAAGTTCATCGCAAAAGTGGTTTTACCCATCGAAGGACGCGCAGCGACAATAATCAAGTCACCCGCTTGTAGGCCTTGGGTTTTGTTATTCAGCTCGGCAAATGGTGTCTGCAAACCAATCATGCCATCGGGATTAGATTTTAGTTCTTGAATCTTATCGATAACATTGGTCAAGACAGAGGTAATACCAACAGGTCCGCGCTGTTCCGCGCGTTTGTTATGCTGCTCATTGATACTAAATATCTTACCTTCGACATTATCGAGAATGTCGCTAACGCTTTGGTCTTTTGGATTATAAGCAAGCGTCAGCATGTCATTACCAGTGGTAATCAGCTGGCGTAGGGTTGATAGTTCACGCACACGCTGAGCGTAGGCAGTCAGGTTAAATAAGGTCGCAGGACTTTGGCTCAAAATATCAGCCAAATAACTGTCACCACCTGCGCCTTTGAGTAGCTTTTGCGCTTCTAACCAGTCGTGTACCATGACGGTATCATAAGGCTCATTCACTGCCGCCAAATGGGCAATGGCATCAAAAATATATTGATGTCGCCCAGCATAAAAGTCATCTTTGGTGACAATATCGGCAATCTTGTCGTACGCCTCTTCGATACTCATCAAAGACGCGAGCAATGCCTTTTCAATATCAATATTGTGCGGCGGTGTCTGATTGAGTAAGTCGTCGGTTTTGTCGTTTTCTGCCATGAGTGCCTAATGAGTTAAAATGGGTATGAAAAAGGATGTCGATGATAGAGCAATACAAACGTAGCGCGCCTCTACGATAGAAGTACCAAAACGCGGTCTCAGGTTTGTCTGTAAATGCTACAATCAGATGCGAAAGTTTAACACATAATATGGTTTTTTAGACTTGATAAAGAACTAAATCTGAAGTGATTGTTTTTTATGAACTAAGAAATACCATAAGGTATCTAAGTGTAAAAACTTAAAGAATCAATTATAAATATAATAAAATCAATAATTTGAATAACATAAGGCTATTGTTATGACAAAAGGAAAACGACCGCTATTAATCACTACAGGTGAGCCTGCGGGTATTGGCATGGACGTAGTACTAGGACTAGCAGCAGAGGGGAAGTTGCAAGATTTTGCTCGGCCAATTTGGGTGACTGCTGATGCTAAAGCGATGCAAACTCGCGCGGAGGAGTTGGTCGCGGCGGGCGTGCTCAAAAGCACACCTAGCTGGCATACTATCAATACAGATATAAATGTCGATAATTTCGATGTTAACTTGGTAGAGCAGATCTCAAAGCAGAGTATAGAAGCTGATAGTGCTTTTATCCTACTGAATATTCCTTGTGCCGCACCCGTTGTCTGCGGGCAAATCAATATCGCTAACTCAGCGATGGTGGCTCAGCAGTTAGCTATTGCTCATAAACTGGCCATAAATAATACAGTCGCTGCCATCGTCACTGGGCCATTGCAAAAGTCAGCGCTGATAGATGCAGATATTAAGCTATTAGATGGCACCATGTTTAGTGGTCATACTGAGTTTTTTATGCAGCAAAGCGGCTGTGAGAAAGTCGTCATGATGCTGGCCAATCAAGCGATGAAAGTAGCACTTGTCACTACGCATTTGCCGTTGAAGGACATCCCTGCTGCCATCACCGCGGAGAACGTGCGCCAAACGGTAAAAATTGTCATCGATGACATGAGAGAGAAGTTTGGTCTCACGCAGCCTCGCATCTTGGTTTGCGGCCTCAATCCACATGCAGGCGAGGGCGGGCACTTGGGAAGTGAGGAGATTGAGATTATCAATCCCGTGTTGCAAGAATTCATCGATGCAGGTGTCAATATATCAGAGGCGATGCCAGCGGATACGTTATTTACCACCAGACATTTAGCAAACTGTGATGCGGTCATTGCCATGTATCACGACCAAGGACTGCCAGTATTAAAGTCGCACGGTTTTGGCGATACGGTCAATCTAACCTTGGGTCTGCCTTATATTCGTACTTCTGTTGATCATGGTACGGCGTTAGACTTGGCAGGAAGCGGCGGTGCGAGTGCGACCAGTTTATATCAAGCACTAAATATGGCTAATGAGATGGCTGATAAATCACTTATCGATGTACCTGCTGTATAAGTCAGTGCTTATAGATATTTTTCACGTAGTACTTAATAATTTTATTATCAGTAATGCCTATCTAAAAAGGCAGCCACTTAAGACGATTTAGTAAAGTTTATATCGTGCATGAGGAACAGCATCTGTCTTAAACATAGGCTCGAAAGCCTAGGATCAGGACCCTAAACTTATCTAGTGACGGATACTGATTGATTGACCAGCTCCATGGATCCGAACGAGGTTAAGAACGCGACGCTGGACGCATCGGATCCAACACCGATGCGGGCCATTGTGTCGGCACCTGCCATGCCAGTCGGATCAATGAGGTGCCAGCTCCCTTCAAGATAGACCTCGGCCACGGCATGAAAGTCTTGTGGTGTCACATCGGGCGCATAAACGCTCACAAACCTAGCTGGTATCGACGACGCGCGGGCTAGTGTTACGAGAACATGCGCAAAGTCGCGGCATACGCCCTGACGTTGAGCAAAGCTGTCGAGCGCGGTGGTTTGTGCATGGCTTGATCCGGGTACATAGCTAAATGCCGACTCGATCCAGTCGCGCATTGCGGCAATCCGTGCGCCGCCAGTGAGATTTCCAAACTCGGCGTCTACGAAGGCATGGAACTGTTCTGACGGGCAATAGTGAGACGGCATTAAATGCCTGATCGTCTCTCCGGGCAAAAGATGCAGGGGCGTTTGGGACAGTGCCGATATGTCCAAGGCAGGACGGTCAACGGCGATTTCTGCGAGATAAGTGCAGCTAAAATCCCCTTCAGCGTGAATCCAAATCCGCTCTCCTATGCCATCATCGGCGGTAACCCGTGAAAAATGCGCAACGTCTGATGTCCAAATCTCGGCTGACCGTACCCGTTGATCCGCAAGATCGGCAGCTTCAATCTGAAGTAAAAGATCCATTGGCTCTGAGAGTCGATAATGGAGTGTGACGTTAAGTTTCAAGATCATATTTGAACTCCCTAAGGGTGTTTATCTGGCGGGCTGACGATCGCGTGAGGCTGAACCGCCCCGACTATATCAGAGACTGGCTTACTGGAGTCAGACAGCAATACCTGACAGGGTTAAATTATCATAATACCGCTTTTCAGAATCAAAAGGTGAGACATAACCAATTGCGTTATGCAGTCGGGCTTTATTAAACATAAAAATCTTTAAAAATCAATTATCGGTTTATTTTTACGCCGCAATCGTTATGATGACGCCACCTTTGGACTGGTTTCTGTCTGCTGGCGCTTGGTTTGACGCTGCCATTTAGCATAATCAGAGTTTATATTAAATAGATTTGGTGGTAAAAAGTTACTGGGTCAGTGGACTTGAAAGCATGGCTCGTCTATCGATAATAATTATTCAAAAACACAGCCTAATTATGAGCTGTGGTATAATTTGTCATTATAAAGTCAGCGTATCGCTGCCATTACATTATCATCGCCCATTTATCTTTTATACATTAAGACTCTTTTATGTCCAAAACTTCATTTGATGCTCAAACTATTTCTAACAGCTTACGTGCTGCCAAACATCAGCCGCGTAAGCGCTTTGGCCAAAACTTTTTGCATGATACTAGCGTCATTCGCGAAATCGTCGAAAGTATTCGTCTAGAGCGCGATGACAATTTGATCGAGATTGGGCCTGGTATGGGCGCATTGACCGAGCCGTTATTAGCAGAAGTGGATGCGATGACAGTCGTGGAGCTGGATCGTGATTTGGCAGATAGCTTGCGTATTCGTATCGGTGCCAATAGCCATCCAAACTTTGATATTATCAAAGACAACGCGATGCATGTGGACTACCGTGAGCTATATAGTGAAGAGCGCGGTAAGCTGCGCGTGGTGGGTAACCTGCCGTATAACATCTCAACGCCTATTTTATTTCATCTGCTTAGCTATGCCGATGTGATTCAAGACATGCATTTTATGTTGCAAAAAGAAGTGGTTGAGCGTATCACAGCCGATGTGGGTAGCAAGACTTATGGCCGCTTATCGGTCATCATGCAGTACCACTGTGATACAGATTATTTGCTGACCGTTCCTCGCGGTGCGTTTAATCCACCACCAAAGGTGACTAGTGCTGTCTTCCGCTTGACGCCGCACATCAACAAACCAGTAGTCGCAAATGATGAAGAGCACTTTGCTATTGTCGTACGTGAGACTTTTAACCATCGTCGCAAAACACTACGGGCTATCTTCAAAAAATCAACGTTGCTGCCGACATTGAGCGAAGACGATTTTGAGGCTTGTGGTATCGATCCGCAAGCACGACCTGAGACATTAAGCGTCACAGATTTTGTGAACCTAAGCAATCATTCACAACAACTAGACGTATAATGTATTTTTGATAAATAAAAGCATGCTACTAACCGTCAATTATAATGGCGGTTTTTTATGCTTTATTTTTGTGATTAGCGCTTAAGTATTTATTTCTTATCGAACTGTCTTTAATTATCGTGTTTAAATCATTGAGGTGTTATGAGTTTTCGCCATCAGTATGTTATCGGTGACTTGCAGGGTTGCTATGCTGCGTATCTAGAATTGCTAAAAACACTGGATTTCGATCCTGCCCAAGACAAATTATGGTTTGCTGGTGATTTGGTAGCACGCGGCGAGGACTCATTGAACACGCTGCGTCATGTCAAAGCGTTGTGTGAGCAGGGCGCTGCGGCAACGGTATTGGGCAATCATGATCTTAATTTGATAGCAGTCTGGCGCGGGGTAGCCAAGCTTAAAAATAAAGACAAAACCGCACCTATCTTTGCTGCGGATGACTGTGATGAGTTGCTCGAATGGTTACGCAGGCAGCCGATATTGGCTTATCCTGATGAGCATACGGTGTTAGTGCATGCCGGTATTCCACCACATTGGAGTATTGAAGCAGCTGCAGGATACGCACAGCAATTAGAAGCTCAGCTGCAAAGTAATTTGGCGCAGCTCGATCAATTGCTACCGAATCTATATAGCAAAGAAGCGGATGAATGGCATGCAGGTATCGAAGGATTTACCAAAATGCGGGCGATTGCTAATTACTTTACGCGTATGCGCTTGTGTAAGCAGGATGGGGCGCTCGAGTTTAGCTTTTCAGCAGGTTTAGAGGAAGCTATGCCAACCGATTTTTTGCCTTGGTTTGAGTGGCAAGTACCGCGCACTCGTAAGATACTATTCGGTCATTGGGCTGCGCTAAAAGGAGAGATTGATTTGCCACATGCGCGCGCACTCGACGGTGGCTGCGTGTGGGGTAACTATCTATTGGCTTATAGATTAGGTGATGGCAAGGTAATAACCTCAAGCGCACAGTGCCCGAGTCCATAAAGAGGGTTATAGGTGTCTTAATATACAAGGCTAAATAAATAGTCTGTTATAAGTAGTTCCATTATATCAGTCTGTTTTAAGTAGTCTGTTAATAGACTTAAAGGGTGAAATAGCTGGTTCCCTTGGGGGTATACCTATGGCAAACCAATCAAAGAAAAATAACTCGACAGTTTGCCCAGCTTTAATAAGCTTTGGCTAAATATTCAAAGCAAAACTCAATAACACGCGTTTACCAGATTGAATTCGTGAAACACTGTGCTCATATTTATCGGGACGAAATAAATAAACTCTGTCGAACAGGTTTATAATGCAGTTTGAACACTCGAACACACCACCAACTTTAGGCTGAATTAAAACAAAGTTTAATTTGTAATAACAGCCTTTTTGCACGGAGTCACAGTGTCTCATAACGCTGTGGTTAGTAGGGTAGGTAACATAATTAATTGAAAAAATTCTACTACTGAAAATTGCTTTGTTGGTTACTCTTTCGGTCATATCTAATCCATTATTTTACATGTATTCAATGACTTTAATATCAACAGTTGATCGAGCAAAAACCCACCGCAACTACCTATTTAACTAGGTAGCTTTGGTGGTTTTTTAGGTTTTGGTAAAGGTGTTTTTGCGTCACCAGTCTGCTTGTCATTAGAGTCAGTATGGTGTGGCTCATCACTAACGACATCGCTATCAACCGCACTTATCGTTTTGGTGACCTTATCGTATTGGATGTCATCGGTATAAGGAACGCTGTTTAGTTCGTCATCGACTAAACCATCGTCCAGATCCATTACCTTTTCAGGAGAGCTATACGGCTGCGTATGCTCATCTATTGGCTGCTTTTCATAGTTGATGTCGGTGTTTGTCTGGGAATGTTGAGCATCAGCATGTTTAGATTCAGGCAGGATTCTGACATCAGACAAACGCCTTACCACATAATTACTCGGTATGGATTTGCCATTTTTTTGTGCGGAGGTATCATCAAATATCATATGGCCCTGACTATCGATACGCGCATATTTCATTGGCTTATCACGTGGCCAGAAAAAGTCAGACGGATGACTAATAATATGGCCAAATACGAGCTTTGTGAGACGACTCCATTCAAAAAATCGAACTTCTTTAGAACGTAGGGCAACAAACAGTGCCAGTGAAAAGCTAACGATTAAGTTGACCAGACCAATAAGTGCCACACCAAGTATAGAAATTAGGATGAGATTCCAGCTGATGTCATCAGCAGATATATTGAATAGCCCATGTGCCAAGTTTGCTGAAGCAAAGGCAATGTGACGGATATCAATTGGTAAGCCAAAGATATAGCCGATAGTCGCGGTACTACCTAAGAACACCCCGAATAAGAAGTTACCCATGATAGCGCCCAAGTTGGCTTCTATAAAGCCGCCTAAACGCTGAAGCCATGAGCTAGGCAATAGGTATTTCAACAATCTGTGACGTTGTATACGTGCGCCTACGTTGTTATAAACTGCCAAGTTGTCATAGTAACCGGCAATCAAACCAGATAAGAACAGGTAAACCCCAGCAATGGCAGCATGGGGCAGTGCTAATGAGTGAAATGGGTCAAGATCATGTAGCAAATGTCCTGCTTTTTCGGTGTCAATCATTGGCGCGCCAGTATATTGCAACCAAGCAAAAGAGATAATCAAAGCGACGGGTACGGCTAACATGACGTTACCCATGATAGCGATAAACTGGGTACGCAAGATATCGACGACCAATTCTGATAGCTTAGTCAACTGATGCGATTTTTTACCAGAGCCTTCAGAAATGGTAGAAGCGATTGCAGCCGCGGTCATGGCTGGCTGCTTGGTCGCGACTGTGCCGCGAATAACATGAATAAATACGAAACCCAAACCATAGATCATACTGTTGATGAACGCACGACCCATGGGTGCGAGCGCTAAGTGATACGCCAGTATTTTTATGGTTGCCATAAATGCAATGACAAAGCCACCAATAGAGGCTTTTTTGAGCATCTTTTGATAGCCAGCTTTGTCGGTACTAATATAATGCTCACCGACGCGGCTGGCATTTTCTGTGACTTTACGAGAGAGTAATTTGGTATTGTTATCAATCAAATAACCAATACTATAGCGCTGATTAGCCGTAGTGATAAGCGCCTGTATCAGTTCAATAACAGCGCGATCTCGCTTTTGATTATCGTCTGTGACCAACTCAGTCAAAATCCGCATACGCTGCAAACTTTGATCTAGACGCAGCATCATATTAGTCAAACGGATGGAGATACCGGTCTTATAAATCCGCTTGCGTACAGTAGCAACAATATCTTCGCACTGTTCAAGCATGACCAATAGAGGTGCGGGGTCGACTGCTTGCTCGGGTGTGATATCTGTCAAGGTATCAAGCTCATGTGCTTGACGATATTGATTGACAAAGAGTACGGCTTCTTGGTTTTGTGCAACAAAAGATGCTGAGTAGTTCAGTATCTGCGGATAGGACTCCATCAAATCAGGATGCAAGCCGATACCACTGATGCGATAAGACAAAATGATAATGGCGTTTAAAATACTGTTTTTTGCGGTAGCGACTAGATTTAAATGTTTCTCTTCTACACGAACCAGCTCAACCAGTTTGTCCCATTTTTCCTTTTCGATATTGGCAAGCCAGCGTTCATCAGAGCGTTTATTAAATAAGTAGCCCACCAGTTCAACGACAGAGTCATCTTGTGGTAATAATGGTAAAAACCGATGGCCAATCAACCGGCGTAAACTGTTAAAGAATCCTTGGTCGGACATAATACCAGTATCGGTATACAGCGCAATTTGTCGATATTGGATAATCAGTTTTAGCACAAAACTAGACAGCCCATCTCCATATTCTGGATGCTGATGTATGATATCAATAAGGGATTGAATTTTTTCGTTGGCCAATGCAGGTTCTTTATCACTGACTCGTAGCTCATCAATCAAGCGTTTGAGTACCGCAGGATCTGGCACGTCGCTCAAAGCGGTAATCTGTTGTAAAATGCGTTTTAATTCTGACACGTCGCACCCTTTATCATGGTTGTTTCAATCGTTTTTATTATTTAAGTCGGTATAAGTGGTTGAGTAATGTTTGCCAATCGTTCAATTGTAGTCGAGCGACATCTTGTCTTGCGTTATTTTAATCGGAACTGCCAATTGATATTGAATTATTTTGTTAGCAGTTATTTTGACAAAAAAAAGGACAGTAACACGACTGTCCTTTTAATCAAGGTATTTTAGGTTAGTTTTAAAGCTAGCTTAGCTTGCAGGAACGTCGAAATAAGCAAGATCAAAGTTCATCATCGGGTCACTACCAGCTTTGACCATTTGTGCATGAGCATCGATACGTGGTAAGACACGGCCAACGAAATAGTCAGCAAGCTTGGCTTTATTGGTATAAAACTCGCCTTCTTTGCCATTAGCGGCTTCTACCATCAACGCAAACATGTACGAGTAAGCAAGGTAGCCAAACGCATGCATGTAGTCGACCGCACAGCCATTGATTTCGTTTTTGCGTTCACCGATGTTGTTAAGCACAGTGGTGGTTAGCTCTTCGATGGTATCTGCTGCATTCAATGTAGCTTGTTTGATAGCGTGGTCTGCTTGCATATTGTTAACAAAGTCACGAATTTCACCCAAGAAATGAGTGACGTACTTGCCGTTGTTACGAGCAACTTTACGACCTAACAAATCAAGCGCTTGAATACCGTTGGTACCTTCATAAATCTGTGCAATACGTGTATCACGAACGATCTGCTCCATACCCCATTCGCGAATATAGCCATGACCACCAAATACTTGCTGACAATCAACAGTGGCTTCTAGTGCTTTATCAGTCAGGAACGCTTTAGCAACTGGTGTTAACAGAGCAACACGAGCTGCAGCCGCTTTGGCTGACTCAGGATCGGTACTAAATTTCTCTTCATCAAGGTTTTTGGCAACGTACATCGCAAAACAGCGCGATGCTTCAGTGTTTACTTTAGCATTCAATAGCATACGACGGACGTCAGCATGATGAATAATAGCATCAGCAGGTTTTTCTGGGCTTTGTAGCTGGGTATCGCTACGGCCTTGACCGCGGTCATTGGCATATAACGCTGCATTTTGATAGGCAAGCTCAGAACCACCAAGGCCTTGCAAGCCCATAGTGACACGCTCGTAGTTCATCATGATAAACATTGATGATAGACCAGTGTTTTCCGCGCCAACCATCCAGCCTTTAGCATTATCAAAGTTCATGACACAAGTCGCAGAAGCTTTGATACCCATTTTGTGTTCGATAGAGCCTACCGCTAATGTGTTGCGCTCGCCTAAGCTGCCATCTGCATTGACCAAGAATTTTGGTACGACAAATAGTGAGATGCCTTTTGAGCCTTCTGGTGCATTTGGTGTTTTTGCCAATACCAAATGAATGATGTTGTCAGTAAGGTCATGCTCACCACCAGTGATAAAGATTTTGGTACCAGAGATATCATAGCTACCATCATCATTAGGCACAGCTTTGGTTTTGATAATACCCAAATCAGTACCAGCATGCGGCTCCGTCAAGCACATGGTGCCCGCCCATTCGCCGTTGTACATTTTTTCTAGATAAGTTTGCTTTTGCTCTTCAGAGCCAGCCGCATTTAAACAAAGTGTCGCACCGACTGTTAGGTTTGGATATAGGGCAAATGATTGGTTAGCAGTAAAAACCATCTCTTCAGTGAGCATGGTAACCATTTTAGGGAAGCCCTGACCGCCGTATTCAGCATTACCGCTTAAGCCAACCCAGCCAGACTCAGCATATTGCTTATAGGCTTCTTTGAAGCCTGTCGGCGTAGTGACGACGCCATCACCTTCGAAAGTTGCGCCTTCTTCATCACCGCTACGGTTAATAGGAAGTAGAATGTTTTTTGACAGTTTTCCCATTTCTTCTAAAATCATATCGACAGTTTCCATGTCGACATGAGCCAAGTTTTCGTTGTTTTGCCAAAACTCTGGCGCCTTGAATACGTCATTTAAGATAAAGCGCATGTCATTAAGAGGGGCATTGTAAACAGCCATAAACATTCCTTTGGTTCAAATAATTAAAATTGAAGTTGTTAAGATTATCAACTGTTCTCTTGGTATAACCTTAGCGATTAATAATCAAAGTTTAACAAATAAGCTTGTGAGCGAGTGTATTTCTTCGTGAATTGTGCGTACACCAAAAGTTAGCAGCAGCTATTGAAGTGCTTATAGACACCTCACTGACAACTAGAATGTGAGAAGGTAGACAGGTCGGTACTTATAGACAGTTGCTACTGTTAAAACTATGTTGATAGTTATCATAAGCACGCGCAAAACAAAGCGGCAACATACCGAAGTATATTGCCGCTCAAGATTATACGATTGCGAAGTTTAGCGCTTTAATTAAAAGGCAAACTGATCAACGTCCATGCTCATGTATGGCTCTACGCCAGTGCTGATACGCTGTACGTGCGTAGTAGTACGTGGCAATAGCTTAGCAAAGTAGAACTGAGCTGTTTTAACTTTAGCGTCATAGAATGCTTTTTCGCCAGTACCGTTTGCGATAGCAGTCTGAGCAACCAGTGCCATACGCGCCCATAAGTAGGCTAGGGTCACATAACCGCTGAAATACATATAGTCTACCGCAGCGCCGCCGACAGCATCTGGAGTTTCAGTTGCTTGCATACCGATGCGTGCAGTCAAATCGCCCCATTCTTTAAGATGCTTGGCAAGTGGGCGGATGAACTGACCCATTTCGTCGTTTTCTTTGTTTTCTTCACAGAATTCTTGGATAACGTTTACAAAGTTCGCAAGTAGCTTACCTTGTGAACCCAAGACTTTACGACCTAATAAGTCAAGCGCTTGAATCTCTGTGGTACCTTCGTATAAGCAAGAAATGCGTGTATCACGTACGTTCTGCTCCATACCCCATTCGCTAACGAAACCATGACCACCATAAACCTGGATGCCGTGGTTAGCAGCTTCTAGACCTGTTTCAGTCAAGAACGCTTTAGCAATTGGCGTCAGTAGTGACAACATTTGATCAGCAAACTTCAACTCTTCGCCTTCGCCTTTTGCGACGGTATCTGCAAAGTGGGAGAGGTAATAAACTAGCGCACGACCACCTTCAGCAAAGGCTTTTTCAGTCAATAGCATGTTACGAACCGCTGGATGTACGATGATAGGATCAGCCGCTTTTTCTGGTGCTTTCGTACCTGATAGTGAGCGCATCGCTAAGCGGTCTTTTGCGTAAGTCAATGAGCCTTGGAATGCATACTCTGCTGCAGTCAAACCTTGCACAGCTGTACCGATACGTGCCACGTTCATAAAGGTGAACATGCACTGTAGGCCGCGGTTTTCAGGTCCAATCAAGTAACCTGTTGCGCCATCAAAGTTCATGACACAAGTTGCAGAGGCTTTGATACCCATTTTGTGTTCGATAGAACCACAAACGACATTGTTGCTTTCGCCAACGCTACCATCTGCGTTGACCGTCATTTTAGGAACGATAAATAGCGAGATACCTTTAGTACCAGCAGGCGCGCCTGGTAGACGAGCCAATACAATATGGATGATGTTGCTGGTTAGGTCATGCTCACCGGCAGAGATAAAAATCTTTTGCCCCGTGATGCTATATCTACCATCTTCTTTAGGCTCAGCTTTGGTACGGATAATACCCAAGTCAGAACCCGCATGCGCTTCAGTAAGACACATGGTGCCTGACCATTCGCCAGTAACCATTTTTTCTAAATAGGTTTGTTTTTGCTCGTCAGTACCATGATGCTCGATGGTTTGAATAGCACCATGTGAGAGGCCAGGGTACATAGAGAATGACCAGTTAGCCGTACCAACCATTTCATTGATGACAGTAGATAATGAGAACGGCATGTTTTGACCGCCGAAATTTTCTTCAGCAGATAAAGCAGGGAAGCCAAGCTCACAATACGCATCATAAGCTTCTTTAAAGCCTTTTGGCGTGGTGACCTTACCATTGTCAAACTTACAGCCTTCAGCATCACCGCTTTGGTTTAATGGCGACAGTTCGTTTTCAGCAAAGCTTGCAGCCATTTCAAATAGGCTGTCCATTAGCTCGCGGTCAGCTTCTTGGAACGCAGGCAAAGTTTTGTAGTGGCTTTCACTATCGAGTAGTTCATGCATAACGAATTGGATATCACGTAAGGGCGCTTTGTATTGCATAACTTCCTGTCCTTTTTGGAATGTAACCGATCATAGCCAATAATGAGCATATGGTCGCACTATCCTCTAGTGCGTTATTCTTACCTAGCCAATCTGAAAATCTAAATAAAGGATAAACAGTAAAGCAGGTCAACCATGCTATCGATTACATAAAATAGTGTTGAAAAGAGTGGTGATTGTCAGAGTCAATGAGAGATTAAATGTGCTCTAACAAATTCACTATAAAAGATAGGCTTTCATAGGTGATTATACAAGTTTGGTGACAGGACTGATAAGTCATGAACCTATCTTGCATCGGTTATGCAATCGACGTTAGGCGCTAGTAAACAGCAGCATTAAGCATATGAAAACTCTAACGTTACTAAGACAGATAATCCTTTATACGACCAGTATTAACATGAAAAAACGACAGGCAAAAAAATAGCGTTCGCCAGAAAGACAAACGCATCAGTATAAATTACAACACTATTTGGTAGAACCGAGCATGTAAGTTATTTCACAGATATAAACGTGATAAACATCAAACATGCTCGTATGCTAGGAGTCTTAACATAGTAGTTTATGATTAATAAGTTATAACTTATAACGAATGGCTTAGCGTTTACTCAGAAGCATTTTGTTTAAGCAGCATCGCAGTGGCGACATCAGCAGCCACGGGTTTGCTAAACCAATAGCCCTGACCAATTTTGCAACCCATATCTAACAACACATCACGCTGCTGCTTAGTTTCGATACCTTCAGCAACGACTTGCATATCTAAAGCGACTGCTAAGTCTAAAATGGCTTTTACAATCGCGTGCTGGGTACGATCGGTTTCAATATTGGAGATAAAGCTCTTATCGATCTTGATAAAATCAAATGGGTATTCTTGCAAGTAGCTCAATGATGCATAACCAGTACCGAAATCATCGAGCGCTAGCCGTACGCCAAGCTCTCTAAGCGAGTTAAGCTGTTTTTTTACATTGTCATGACGCTGAATCAAAGACGACTCGGTCACTTCAATATGCAATTGATGGGCAGCAATGTCATTTTCTGTCAGTAGTGTGCTTACCATATCAAAGAAGTCAGGGTGGCTGAACTCAGCGGCATCAGCGTTGATACAGACGTGTTGATGAAACCCTTGCTGTTGCCAAACGGATAATTGTTTGACGATTTTGATGGCCAGTTGCGAAAATAAATCAAAGGAGAGCTTGTGCGCGATAATGGCATTGATAAAATGAACGGGCTTGAGTAATCCGCGAGTAGGGTGTTGCCAACGTACCAATGCTTCAAAACCTGTGATAGCCCCAGTCTCTAATGAGAACTTTGGCTGATAATAAGGAACGAATTGACCTTCAAGGGTAGCAGTCCTAAGCTCAGACTCTAACTCTAAGCTACCAGCGGTGGCGCTTTCAATGGCCTCATCGTACCAGCGAATATCATCACCACCGTGCTGCTTGACATAGTCCAGCGCTTTTTCTGCTTTGGTCAATAAACCGGTTACTTCGTTATCATCTTTTGGAAAACAGCTGACACCCACAGAGATATGGTAATAGATATTTGCATCTGTCGCATGGCTCTTATCAGTAGAGAAGGGGCGTTCACACATTTGCATGAGTGTGTCTAGTTGATGACGTACCATATTGGCATCTTTAACTTCAAACAGTAGCGCAAAATCATCACCACCGAAGTGAGAAAAGGAGCGTAAATTACGTAGTTTGAGCTTCTCGACTTCTTCTACAAAGTTTTTTATTAAATCATTGGCACCATCAGGCCCTAGTAGGCTGGCAAGATTGCGATAGCGGTCAATGTTTAAGCGTACAAGGACAACCTCTTGGTAACTATCCAATAGCATGTCACTTGTCTGGCTCAAAAATACTTTGCGGTTAGGGAGGCCTGTGAGCTGATCATAGTTGAGTAAATGCGCGACCTGTTTTTGATCTTTGATAACGGATGACATGTCACGTAGCATACCGACATGGTAGGCTGTCTGCTCGACATAAATCTTGCGATAAGTGACATGACAATCGATAGGTTCGCCATAACGATTGATCATCGAAAAATCAAGTTCGTAAAATCCATGACTGTCTAGGTTTTTACTGATGTCTTTCAAGATCAGCTGCTCTGCTTCTGATAAAAACTTAGCAGCATAAATACCAAGTGGCCGACCAACCAAGAACTCTTCTTTGTAGCCAATCATAAGCTCATAACTGGCATTGACCGCTAAATAACGTAAATTATCATCTAATACAAATATGGCGTCTTCAAGCTGTTCACATAGCGTACTCATCAACTGCTGCTTGATTGATACTGGAATAGTGTCAAAATTGCTCATAATAGTGGCTCACAAAAGATAAGGGCTTATAAAAATAAGAACTGCATTATCAATTTATTAACATTGAGTTGGCATCGCACTTTACTATGTACGATACAGAACAGACGTTATTTTGGACTATAAGCATAAAAGATAAAAACTACGATAGTCATACTAGTACTTATCAGTTTTTACTAGGTGCTTAAAGCATGTAAAGTAGCTAACGCTACCACTGGTGCAGTCTCGGTACGCAAGACTCTTGTCCCGATCTGCCAAGGCTTAAAGCCAACACTCTCCGCTTTCTGACATTCATCTTGACTCAGGCCACCCTCAGGCCCGATCAACAGTTTGATATAAGGGGTCTGTTGTTTGAGAATATCAGATAGAGCGCTAGGCATGGCAGGTTGTCCTGCTGCTGGTACGCTCATTTGCATACATAGATCTGCAGCGTTTGCTAATACTTGGTAGTAAGGATCATGACTAAGCACAGAAACGATAGAACTGACGGCCATTTGCGCCTTCGTAACGTCAGTAGTCTTAGCATCAGAATTGGTATTGCTTAGCCATTCGTTGATAGATTGTGGCGCAAGAATAAGAGGTGGACGATTAAGACCGCATTGTTCACAAGCTGCAATCGCTACTTGTTGCCAGTGCGCCAGTTTCTTTTCAACTTGAGCAGGTTTTAATGTGACTTCGCCATGGTGGCTGCTGAGCAACTGAATGGCAGTCACCCCAAGCTCAGTTGCTTTTTGAATAGCGTAATCCATACGCTCACCGCGGCTCATTACCAAACCAATCTGAGTGATAGTAAGCGGCGTACGATCGTCGTCTATATGTGTAAGCAAAGTAGCCGTGGCATTTTTTTTACTGATTGCCTGTAGCTCTACTGTATATTCGCCGCCAAATCCATCGAACAAAATCCCTTGATCCCCAATATTGGCTCGTAGTACACGGCACCAGTGATGGACAACACTATCAGGTAATTCGACATTGCTACCTAGCGGTAACTCACCCAATTTAGGTAGTGGTGAGGCATCAGCGTTGTCGTTGTTAATGGCATAAAAAAAACGTCGCACGTGGTCTTATTCCTATTATTTGATTGAGTGTAATTATTATTAGATCTATAGAATATCACTTGAGCCAATTAATGACATTTGTTTTATGAGAATTTTTCTTAATAAAGAAAATTATTCTTAGAGCAGCATTATTACACAGTGAAGAAATTTTTAAAAATTAAATAAGATAAAGTGTATGAATAAGACTGTAAAGGGCTATTGGTCAGAATTTTGACAATAAAAAACTGGCGCTCCTAGAAGCGCCAGTCATTGATAATGTGTTCAGGAATGATTAAAGGATATTCTAGAATGCTTACAAGTTTAAGCGGTCAATCCCAAAGCTTCTACTAAGCGTTTGTTTGGCTCAACTTTGTTCATGCTATAAAAATGCATGGCAGGTACGCCCTCGGCAATCAAACGTTCACACAAGCGATAAACCACATCAAAGCCAAACTCACGAATAGCCTTACTATCATCGCCAAAATCCGTCAACTGTTTACGTACATAGCGCGGAATATCAGCACCACAACTATCAGCAAAACGCAAGAGATTGCTTGAATTGGTAATTGGCATGATACCAGCAACCAAAGGCTGAGATACTGTGTCAATACCGCGTTTCTCTAGCTTATCACGCAAGTACAGATAGCTGTCAGCGTTGTAGAAAAACTGGGTAATCGACGCATTGGCACCAGCTTGGTACTTATTTACCAAGTTATCGATATCAAACTCAAAGCTACGCGCTTGTGGGTGCATTTCAGGGTAGGAGGCCACTTCGATATGGAAGTGATCACCCGAATGCTCACGAATGTACTTTACCAAATCTACCGCAAATGGTAGTTCACCCATGCCCACCTGACCTGATGGCAAGTCGCCGCGTAGCGCTACTAAGCGTCTAATACCTAAAGTCTTATAATACTCGAGCAATTCAGCGATTTCAGCTTTGTCATCGCCAATACAAGACATATGCGGTGCGATTTCAGTGGTACCACGCGCACTTAGTGCCTGTACGATATCTAAGGTGCGGCTACGGGTTGAACCGCCCGCACCATAAGTTACCGAAAAATAAGCTGGTGACAACTTATTAAGCTCATCATACGTGCTGAGAAGCTTTTCGTGACCTTGCTCGGTCTTCGCAGGAAAGAACTCAAAGGAGAAAGCAGGCTTACTCACAGTCAGGCTCCTTTTAGTATTTATAAGCATCAGGCTTGAATGGACCTTCAACTGGCACACCCAAATACTCAGCTTGCTTTTGGGTCAGCTTAGTTAGCGTACCGTTAAAGCCTGCAACCATCGCAGCGGCCACTTCTTCGTCTAACTTTTTAGGCAATACTTTTACGTATAGGTTGTCAGTACGTTGGTCAGCTGGCAAGTCAGCGAATTTTTCTTCGAACAGATACATTTGAGCCAATACTTGGTTGGCAAATGAGCCGTCCATCACGCGTGATGGGTGACCAGTGGCGTTACCTAGATTCACTAGGCGACCTTCAGCAAGCAAGATCAAATAGTCGTTCTCATCGTCTGAACGGAAGATTTGATGAACTTGTGGCTTAATTTCAACCCAGCGCCAGTTGTCACGCATGAATTGTGTGTCGATTTCGGTGTCAAAGTGACCGATGTTACATACAACAGCACCAGGCTTAAGGGCTGCTAGCATATGACGGTCACAAACGTGATAGTTACCAGTAGTCGTGACGATCATGTCAGTGTCTTCAAGCAAGCGCTTGTTGATGCTGGCTGCGCCGCCCGTGTTATCACCGTCGATGTATGGTGATAATACTTCAAAACCGTCCATACATGCCTGCATAGCACAGATAGGATCAACTTCTGAAACACGTACGATCATGCCTTCTTGACGTAAGCTTTGCGTAGAGCCTTTACCTACATCGCCGTAACCGATAACCAAAGCGCGGCGACCAGCAAGGAACATATCGGTAGCACGTTTGATAGCATCGTTTAAGCTATGACGGCAGCCATATTTGTTGTCGTTTTTAGACTTGGTAACCGCATCGTTGACATTGATAGCTGGTACTTTAAGCGTACCTTTACCAAGCATCTCAACCAAGCGATGAACGCCAGTAGTGGTTTCTTCTGAGATACCATGGATGTTATCAAGCAGCTCTGCATAATCGCTGTGAATCAAAGCAGTCAAATCACCGCCATCATCTAAAATTAAGTTAGCATCCCAAAGTTGGCCTGACGCTTCGCCGCCAACATGTACTTGCTGACGTAGGCACCACTCGTACTCTTCTTCTGTTTCGCCTTTCCAAGCATAGACAGAGATGCCAGCAGCAGCAATTGCAGCAGCAGCATGGTCTTGAGTTGAGAAGATGTTACATGATGTCCAGCGTACTTCAGCACCTAGCGCGACTAGTGTCTCGATAAGTACGGCAGTCTGAATAGTCATGTGGATACAGCCAGCGATTTTCGCGCCTTTAAGCGGCTGGTCTGCTTCGTAGCGGCGACGCAAGCCCATTAGGGCAGGCATTTCGGCTTCAGCAAGGGTGATTTCACGACGGCCGTAATCAGCAAGGCTGATGTCAGCGACTTTATAGTCAGTGAAAGAGGGATCGATCGTATGGGCAGATGGTGTAGTAGACACTGCGTCCATAATATGCTCCTATCAGTGGTTAACGAATGATAAAAAGAATAAAAACGCAGGTGCCGTTGTTTGCGCTGTGAGCGACCAAAAATATGGTCTCTCGACAGTTAACCGAGCCTAACATAACCTGTGATTGCATAACTATAGAATGTTAATGCAGTAAATCACTGTTATGGCGCAACACCTCTCGGAGGTCGTTATTGTAATAGATGAGTGGTTAATTGTCACCTATTGACTTAGATAAATGATAGGCAGTCATGGCATAAGTACCTGTATATTTTCCATAGGTAAAAAAAAGGCCACCTGTAGATGACCTTTTATATTTAGTTAAGCGCTAGTGTTTTATAGTACTAAGTCAGCTTAGTACCAGTTGTAAGTTAGAGAGGTAAAGTAGTTGATACCGTCAGTATCATAACCAGGTAGCGTGATGTATTTCTCATTGGTGATGTTATCCAAACGAGCAGTCATAGTAAGATTATCAGTTAACTGATAGTTACCGCTAATATTGAACAATCCATAATGATCGACAAACTGCGACTCTGCATTAGCAGTATTACTATAATAATCGCCTACGTATTCATACTCGGCACGAATATCAAAGCTTGATAGGCGATAGCCTGCATAAATCAGACCTTTGTGCTCAGGACGAACGGCAAGGAAATTACCATCATTACTACCGCCACTGCTGTCTTTTGCTTGCTGGTAGTCATAACTCGCACCAAATAAGTAGTCATCGATTATCCAGTCTGATGTTAGCGTGATCCCTTTTATTTTAGCTTCATTGACGTTTTCGCTAGCACCTGCATATGGGTTGCTAGGAGTGGGGTTTGATACATAGCTGATTAGGTCGTCAACTTTATTATGGTAGCCAGTCAAGCGTGTAGATTGAATAGTTGTGTCATATTCAATAAAGGCTTCATAGTTATCGCTGGCTTCTGGTGTTAGTTCGGCATTGCCGCCGAAAGGTGAGTATAAGTCATTGAAGCTAGGTGCTCGGAAACCTTTAGCATAACTGGCACCGATACGTAGGTTAGGATTGATGTGTAGCGCACCACCTAGGTTGTAAGTGGTCTCATCACCATACTGCGAATTATCATCATAACGTAGGTTTGCTTGTGCATCGAACTTATCGTTGGCTAGCACATAACCCAAAAAAGCACTGGTGACATCGCGATCATCAACATCATAGTCAGTGGTATCGATACTTTGGTTTAAATATTCTGCTCCGTAGACACCTGTACCGATAGGTAGTGAGTGCTGACCTACTAAGCTAACTTGATCTTGTTCGGTATCATAATTGCTGGCATAGGTTTCAGTATCTATATTATCAATAGAATGACCATATTGCAGCTTCACCGAAGCACCTGGCTGATAACGCCAATCGATAAAGGCTTGAGCTGCGCCCGTTTCTTGATCAGAATAGACATTTTGCGCCGCACCATTATCAAAATAAGTCGTTGATTCACTGTACAGTGCACTAGCACCTGCCGACCATTGATCATTAATACGCTGATTCAAAGCAATGCTCACATTATCACTTTCAAAACCGTCGTCATCTTTGTTGTAAGGAGCATATTGGTTACTAGGATCGGGTAGCGTGGCATTGATACCGTCTGTTTCATTGTGGCTAGCTGATAGGCTAAGGGCTGTGCCAGTATTATTGGCAAACTGTGCACTCGCGCCATATAGGTACTGATCATTCGAGCCGACACCCGCAGTTACAGAGTAGTTAGTCTTTTCAACATTGCTGCCTTTGGTAAATACTTGAATGACACCGCCCATTGCATCTGCACCATATATACTAGAGCCTGACGCGCCGTATAATATTTCGATACGATCGATCTGGTCTGCTGGTAGTAAGTTTAGGGCACTAGTACCTGTACTTAATGAGCTATAGCGTATGCCATCAATCAGTACTAAGATCTGCTTGCCATCGTAGCCACGCATATAAAGGTTTGAAACCGTCCCCATGCCGCCGTTTGTATAATGGCTGATACCAGGCTGGCGTTTTAGTACTTCTAATACTGTTTGACCTTGATAACGTTTAAGCTCTTTACTATTTACAACCCGTGTCTGAGCAATCACATTACTGACTTTAGTAGGTGTGCGAGTCGCTGTTACTACGATTTCGTCAAGCTCAACTTGTGGTAAGTTACTATCGTCAATGGAAGTGTTTTCAGAAGTGGCTGCCATTGCAGTATTTACTGCTAGTAAGCCAAGCGCGCTCAAAATACTTAAACGAAGATAGGTACGTGAAGATGCACGTGATACAGACATAGTCGATTCCAAAGTAATCAAGTTAAAAATGCAGAAATGAGAGGTAACTATTATGACGTAAAAGGGGTCAAAAGTTACAAAAAACAGTATATAAGCAAAACTGTGCTCATTATCTACAAATTGTCCTGCTTTATAAACTACTTTAACCTAATGTTTACTCAGGTTAGGCTGAATGTTATTCAGGTTGGCTTGCTAAATAGTCAGTTAAAAATTACTTTACTTAGAAATTCTAGGAGAAATAATTCAACTTTATAAGAGAAGCCTATCCTTAAAAACACCTATTATTAGAAGCACACCTAGAGTAAGAAACCAAATACCAATACAGTTAGCTACAAAATTGCGTAATCAAAAGCACTGCTGTTATAAATAATTGTTACTATAGTATGGACGCCACCTGTCATTTATCATGCCATTTAAACTAAGAGGTTTGTTTTGTCTATCAAGCACAATCTGACTCCCAGTCCTTCGCCTAATTTATTCCCTGTTATTACTAAGATGCCATTTATAGTCGCAATGCTATTACTGACTATGCTGTTGAGTATTGCCTTGCCAAATAATGCCTATGCTGTCGAGGCTGGTGCGCTTGGAGTGGGTAATGACAGTAGTGGAGAGACAGTAAGTACGCCATTGCCTGATTCATTCGGACGAGATACGCCGCGTCATACGGTACAAGGGTTTATCAGTGCGTTGGGCGAAAATGATTATTTGCTGGCAAGTAATTATCTCAACTTATCAAAGTCCGATAACCCAACGACCGTTGTGCGACAGTTCAAACAGGCACTGGATGCAGGAGGGCGTTTTCAGCCGGATCTACAGATTAGCAATTCACCTGAGGGTAATCTAACTGACCAACTGCCACCTAGCCAAGAAAATGTCGGTGTGATTAATATCGGGGAGCGAAGTGTTCCGCTATTGCTAGAAAGGGTGGTCTCAAAACAAAACGAACAATATTGGCAATTCTCTAGCGATACACTGACCTCAGTACCAGAAGTGATAGAAAATACTGAGCCGACTTTGGTCTCTCGCTATACGGTTGATTCTTTAGATGGTAAAAAGCTTTTTGGCTATCAACTAGCTGATTTGGTCGCCGCGCTCACCATGATTGTGACTAGCTTTGTACTTACTTATGTCGCGGTATGGTTGCTATACCACTTATTAAGGATTGTATATCCGCGTGTGCGCGGGACGCCGTTGCCATTGCCCGACAAAGTTATTTTGCCATTATCTGTTGTGATCATGGCCCTGATACTATCTGAAGTTATGGTTTATGCAGGGGTTTCGGTGACCCTGCGTGAGCCGGTCAATCGCTTTACGGATATTGCTTCTTGGTTGGCGCTGACTTGGCTACTATTACGAGTGATCGATGCGATATTTACTCGAGCGGTAAATCTAAGCTACAAGAAAAACTATACTGAGCGTGTCTCAATTTTGGGACTGATGCGCAAGGTTGTCAAAGCGCTATTACTGATATTTGCAGTGATTGTTATTTTTGGCAATTTGGGTTTTGATTTGACCACTGGTATTGCCGCACTGGGTGTGGGTGGTTTGGCGTTGGCCCTTGGTGCGCAAAAGACGATTGAAAACTTAGTTGGTAGTGTCGTCGTCGTCGCAGATTCACCTGTGCGTATCGGTGACTATTGTAAGTTTGGTACTTACGAAGGCACAGTTATTGATATTGGTATTCGCTCATCGCGCGTACGAACCTTGTCGCGGACGATTGTTACGGTACCAAATGGTGATTTTTCATCGATGCAGATCGAAAACTTTACCTCTCGCGATATGTTTCGTTTTTTCCATTACTTATATATTAAGCGTACCGCTGATCTTGACGTAATATTCAAAATGGTTAATGACTTGGATGAATTTATAAAAGAGCATGATTTGACCAATCAAGAATGGAATCAGGTCAATATTTTGGAGTTGCGCCAAGATTGCTATGTTATTCAGTTGCAAGCTTATGTGAATGCTATTGGTATCATTGAGTTCTATGACAAACAAAACGCTTTGTTTGTCGATATATTAAAGAAAGTCGCGAAATATAAAGTAGAACATGCATTGCCGACTCAGCAGTTGATTGTTAATCAAGCTGAACTTGAACATCATGTGGGAAGTAGTACTGATGAATCAGATAACAGTAGTAACTCTGCTAGTAATGAAGTGTCTGATAACAAGGAAGTAAACACAAGCGTATACAGGAAAGATTACAACGACGATGGCGTTAATCTTCGTAAAGATAGCGACAAGGCTAAAAATGATGTTGCAAGTCACCACAAATTCTCTATGGCGACCGTCAGCAGAAGTGGTGCGCTTAAGGCACTAAAGCATAAAAGTCATATGCTAAGAAAAAGTAAGTTTAAGCATACCAAAAGAAAAATTGGCTTTTCTATATGGAACCAGCCTTAAAAGAGACTCTTTGCTCACGAATGGTAGTGAATAACACTGGCTATGTTTTTTGCTCAATTAGTTATAAAGGTACTGCGGTTTTATCACGTAATAAACCGTAGTACGACCAAAGCAGTAGACTGGCAGCGCTACGATAAGGTGACCAATGCTGAGTTAAGTCTTTTAGCTGCTTGGGTGTTGGGCGCTCTGCTAAGCCTAACAACTCCATGGCTGCAACTTTAATGGCCAAATCATCGACTGCAAGTATGTCTGCACGTTTTAATGAAAATAATAAATACATCTCAGCTGTCCAACGTCCAATCCCTGTCACGGCTGTCAAGGTTGTTATGACTTCTTCATTTGGCAAAGTTTCTAAGGCTGCAAAGTCTATATCATGATCTACTAATGAACGCACATAACGAGTTTTTTGCTTAGACAATCCTTGTGTCTTCAAAGTATCATCTGTCGCCTCGCGTATAGCTTGCGGGGTGAACAATTCTGCATCAACCAACCGTTTCCAAATGCTGGCAGCGGCGGCAACTGATAACTGCTGACCGACCATCGCTCTCATCAACTGCTCAAACCCACCTGCGTTGTGCCTAAGATTAGGTGTGCCGACCTGCTTATGGACAGGGGCGAACCTTGGTTCAATGGTAATCAGTGCAGCAATTTGCTGTTCTAGTTCGTTAATGTTTTCAATAGTCTGTATGTTCATAGTGATTTCGCTTTGCTAATTAGAAGGTGCTCAAGTCTATATATTAATAAAAGGTGAGAAGCTCACATTAAATGGAATGTACATTAAAGAGAGCGTTCATTGAAGGAAACATCGTTGCAGTCTACCTCTAGACCATAAGTGATTGATAAAAAAAGGACTGCAAATAAGCAGTCCTTTTGATGTAGTACCGTATCACTAACAATAGACCTATTCGCCATCTGCTTTAGGTTTTTTAAGTAGTACTAGTACAGCACCGTTACCACCATCTTTTGGTGGCGCAGAGCAAAAAGCTAATACTTCTGGCAATTGACGCAACCAGCCATTGATACAGGTTTTTAGAATCGCTTCGCTACCTTTACCATGGACGATTTTTACCATAGTTTCGTTTTTCTGCTTGGCTTGGCTCAATAGTTGAGTCATCGCTTCGCGAGCTTCTTCTATCGTACAGCCATGGATATCTACCGCATCATACCAACGTAGCTTGCCTTTTTTGAGCTGATCAAAGATTTTATTTTGCAGTGTTGGTTGCTTATAAGACAAATAAGCTTCAGCAGCAACAGGGTTCAGTAGTGCTTGCATATCTGACAAACCTGCGCCTAGATCACTGGCTTCACTACCTTGAGCCGCAGCACGTTTTGATAGTGTCGCTGCATCAGGCTTACCTGCTTTAGTTGCGCTGGCAGGTGAGCGGACATTTTTGTCTTCTAGCTGATTGACACCGTGCATGGCTTGCATAAATAGAACTTTATCGTCATCGATATGCTCACTATCTAGCTGCTTAACTGTCTTTTTTACTTGCTTTTGAGTCGGTAGCGACACCGGCTCAGTTGGCTTTTGATTCTCACCTTCAGGTGAATTGGTATCACGGCCTTTGCTCAGCTGGCCTTTGAGTTCTTTGAGCTGGTCTTGCATTTCTTTTGAAAACAGAGAGTTTGACATAAAAGTTAACGTATCGTTGATTGATGAATGGTTGATTGAACTATGTCTATAGCGCACATATTGTTCAAGCTATTAGCATATATTTAATCATAAATTATTGAGTTACTTTACCCGTCTGCTGCGACGCCCGCAAGTAGGGATTGTAACGCTTGCCCTGGATGATCAGTTTTCATAAATTGTTCACCGATTAGAAAGTGCTGAATATCATTACTTAGCATAAGACGAATATCATCACTGCTATGAATGCCGCTCTCGGTCACGATAAGTGGTTTTTGCTCAGTGCTATTAGCATCAGCAGCGAGTGCATCGTTTAAAATATTTTTCAGATCAAGCGTGGTTTGCAGGTCCACATCAAAGGTATTTAAATCACGGTTATTGATACCATAAATATTGTGCGCTGAGCGTGGCAACTGTAGCGCACGCTCAAGCTCAGATTGGGTATGTACTTCTATCAATACGTCCATACCAAGCTCAATACTGAGTGCATGTAGCTCTTGCACTTGCGCATCATCTAGGCAAGCCATAATGAGTAGAATGCAGTCAGCGCCCATTAGGTAAGATTGATAGATTTGATAGACATCAATCATAAAGTCTTTACGTAATATCGGTAGACTTGAGGTATTAGCTGCTTGAATAAGGTAGCTGTCATCACCCTGAAAGTAATCACGGTCGGTCAATACAGACAGACAACTAGCACCCGCTTGCTCATACTGCTGCGCAAATAGAGCAGGGGTAAAGTTATGATTGATAATGCCTTTAGACGGCGAGGCTTTTTTAATCTCAGCAATGATACCGATACCATTTTCTTTAGTGCCAGCAGCACGTAATGCCGCGGCAAAACCTCGACGCGGTTTATCATCAGCTGCGACCTGTGCTTTCAAGTCCTCTAGAGACAATGCTTCGCGAGCGGCTTTTACTTCTTCTACTTTGGTGGCGACAATGCGCTGTAGCACTGATGGTATGTCTGAATGGGTTGTGGTCATACGGGTATCCGAATATCGTTAAATGTAAATATAGTCAGAGAGCTATTAATAACTACTAAGCGGCTACGGCATTACCCTTCTTAGATGTACAATCTATGGTTGGCGGCCTTGCATCCGTTTTAGGTTTTCTTGACTATAGACAGTAGATTAGTGCTTATAAGTTAACCTTGAGCGACTAACTGTTGGGTATAGTTGGCCAAAGACTCAAGTTTTAGTAAAGCATCGCCATTTTGAATAATTTTTTGTGCTCGGCTAACACCGTTAGGGTAGTTGCTGGCAAGTCCTGCGGTGTATATCGCGGCACCTGCATTTAGCGCAATCATATCACGTGCTTTAAGTACGGCACGGTCATGAGTGTCGGCTCCAGATAGCGCAGCACGAATCAACTCAAGACTTTGTGCTGGAGAGTCGACATCGAGGCCAATAAGAGTTTGTGACTCGATACCCGCATCTTCTGGCATCATGTCATAGACTGATATCTCGCCATCTTTTAGCTCAGCGACTGTGGTCGAAGTCGCAAGACTGATTTCATCAAGACCATCTTTCGCGCCTACTACCATGACATGACGTGCGCCTAAGTTTTTCATTACTTTGGCAATCGGCTCACATAGCTGCGCAGTAAATACACCAATGACTAAGTTTGGCGTGCCAGCAGGGTTGGTCAATGGGCCTAAAATATTAAAGATGGTACGTGCCTTTAGCTCACGGCGTACAGGGTTGGCATAACGCATGGCACTATGATGATTGGGTGCAAATAAAAATCCAATACCTTGGTTTTCGATACAGTCTTTCGCCTGCTCTGGCGTGAGCGCTAGACTGATGCCTGCTTGCTCAAGTAAGTCTGAGCTACCAGATTTGGTTGAGACGCCGCGATTGCCGTGCTTAGCAACTTGTGCACCAGCTGCCGCAACAACCAATGCCGACGCAGTCGAGACATTGAACAGATTAGCACCATCGCCGCCAGTACCAACGATATCTACCAAGTAGTCGCAGTTCTTTGGTTTAATGTTGGCGGCTAGTGCACGCATGGCGCTGGCTGATGCAGTAATCTCGTCGATGGATTCGCCTTTCATGCGTAGGCCTGTCAAGATAGCGCCCATCATAGCGTCGCTACATCTACCTTGCATGATGATGAGCATCACTTGATACATCTCATCAAAGGTTAAGTCAATGTGTTGAAATATTCTACCCAAAGCTGTGGTTAGCAATTGATGCGTTTGCTCATCAGACAATTCTGCAATACTCTCTGGTGTGTGCGTTTCTTCTATTGTTGTCGTACTCATTGTAGTCTCACTTACTATTATTTTTTATATGAATCTGTGTGGAATTTGGCATGGGCTTATGAAAGCAGTATTTTTTACCGACGTGCTTTTAGTCAAATCTAGCCAACTTGTGGTAGCTCATCGGATGTCAGAGTAGCCAATCCATGAGTCTGTAAAAAGTTATTGAGCAATTGATAACCTGCTTCGCTCAATATCGACTCAGGATGGAACTGAACACCTTCTACAGCAAACGCCTTATGACGAATACCCATGATTTCCTCAATACTACCATCAGTATTCTGTGTCCATGCGGTGAGCTCAAGGCAGTCTGGTAGGCTTGTCTTGTCAATGACGAGCGAATGATAACGCGTAACCTGTGACGGGTTAGGTAATCCAGCAAACACACCTTGCTCGTTGTGATAGATAGCTGATAAGCGGCCATGCATGACTTCGCCAGCTTTGACCACTTGACCGCCAAAGGCTTGACCGATAGCTTGATGACCCAAGCAAATACCCAGTATAGGAATAATTCCTTTAAATGTCTCAATGGCTTGCAGCGAAATACCCGCATGGTCAGGATCGCACGGACCTGGGCCAATCACAATGACATCAGGTGCAAGGGTTTTAATCTGCTCAATGCTGACCTGATCATTACGCCAGACAGTGATGTCCTGCTTTAGCTCACCGAAGTACTGTACGATATTGTACGTAAAGCTATCGTAATTATCGATCATCAAAATCATTAAGGCTTCAACTTATCAGTTTTATTATATTTTTAACATGAAATTGGTTTTCACTGTTATCGAGTCACTTGATTGTCAAAGACAAGCAGCTATGACTATAACAGAGGGGGTTATTGCGCGCGGTTATCTTACCACTATTTTGTTTTCTATCAAATGTAGGGTATAGGCTATCTAAGTAAGCACCAAGTAAAAACATATTTTTTATTATTATGTCGATAACTAGGATAGTTTGCCCAGAGACAATGTTATAAATTCAGATATTAACATTGCACCAGAAAGTAGCATTTCAAGAATTAACATACTTGTATTTGCACCAATTAAGTGCCTTTGGTTCTCAACTGGTGCTCTAATTGAGTGCTGCCCTAACAATTAATTTGATGGGAATTAATTAATATCCAATGATATTAAATATATAAATCACTGTAATTATTGGTAATTATATCTGCCTACAACTATATCTGGAGTTGGAGTGTCAATACATTGGCATAGCCTTTGCATTATTGCTGTTATGATTATTTTTAAAGCCAAAAAACTGGTCTAAGAATAATTATTAACAAGAGCTCGAAGAGTTCAGCATTATGAGTTGTATATTGCTAGAATGTCGTTAGGATTGAATTGGCGTATGTTAGACCATGTGCACAAATATTGGTCTGATTGAGTAAACGCTTTAGATGAGCATCTTGACTAATACACAAAATAGTGCTGATAATAAGCATAATATCGAATGCGCTATTTTAGTATTGAGAGCACATCTGACATTCTTGGACAAGAACATCATATTAATAATTTTAAATCGCAATTACGTGATCAACACAACGGAGACTATTCATGTCGAATAAACTATTAGATCTTATCCAATCCTCTAATGCTAAATGGGTTGATTTTCGCTTTACTGATACACGCGGCAAAGAGCAGCACATCAGCTTCCCAGCGCATACCGTTGATGAAGATGTCATGGAAGATGGCAAAATGTTTGATGGCTCATCAATCGCTGGTTGGAAAGGTATCGAAGCGTCAGATATGATCTTGCGTCCTGATCCAGAAACTGCTTTTGTTGACCCGTTCTTTGACGCGGTGACTGTGGTAGTGACTTGCGATATCATCGAGCCATCAACGCTACAAGGTTATGACCGTGACCCACGTTCTATCGCACGTCGCGCTGAAGAGTATTTAAAGTCTACTGGTATCGGTGATACTGCTTACTTCGGTCCAGAGCCTGAGTTCTTTGTATTTGACGATGTTAAATGGTCAGTCGATATGTCTGGCGTTAGTCATAAAATCACGGCTGAAGAAGCAGCATGGTCGACTAACGAGACTTACGAGTGGGGCAACATGGCGCATCGCCCACGTGTGAAAGGCGGTTATTTCCCAGTACCACCGATCGATAGCTCACATGATATGCGTGCTGTTATGTGTGAACGCATCGAAGAAATCGTTGGTGAAGGTTCGGTTGAAGTTCATCACCATGAAGTTGCTTCTTGCCAGTCTGAAATCGGTGTTGCATTCAACACGATGGTACGTAAAGCGGATGAAGTTCAGCAATTGAAATATGTTGTTCATAACGTTGCGCATCAGTTTGGCAAAACAGCGACCTTTATGCCTAAGCCAATCGTTGGTGATAACGGTTCAGGTATGCACGTACATATGTCAATCTCAAAAGACGGTGTAAACACATTCTCTGGCGATGAGTATGCTGGCCTGTCTGAAACAGCGTTGTATTTCATTGGCGGTATTATCAAGCATGCTCGTGCGTTGAATGCGATTACTAACCCATCAACGAACAGCTATAAGCGCCTAGTTCCTCATTATGAAGCGCCTATCAAACTTGCTTATTCAGCATCTAACCGTTCAGCATCTATCCGTATTCCACACGTGAGCAGCCCGAAAGCGGTACGTGTAGAAGCACGTTTCCCTGATCCAACGGCTAACCCATACTTAGCGTTTGCTGCACTATTGATGGCTGGCCTTGACGGTATCCAAAACAAAATGCATCCAGGTGAAGCTGCTGACAAAAACTTGTATGACTTGCCACCAGAAGAAGAAGCACAAATCCCAACGGTTGCAGAGAGCTTAGATGTTGCATTGCAAGCACTGCGTGACGATCATGATTTCTTATTAAAAGGCGATGTATTCACTGAAGACATGCTAGAAGCGTTTATCGCTTTGAAAGAAGAAGAAGTACAACGTCTGAACGTAACTGTACACCCTGTTGAATTTGACATGTACTACAGCTGCTAATTAGTCGCTAAAGCACTCAGTTATTTTGAGTCAAAAAGACCAGCTAAGTTATTCTTAGCTGGTTTTTTTATGCGTATTAATAAAGTGTATCAGTCCAATTGCTGAATTTTCTTTGAAATCGCTACTGATTTCATGTCAAAACTCACGCATAATAGTTTTATAAAATTATATTAATAGTAGACACTATCTAGGTTAATGGATTATGACTTTATTAGCAAAACCGAGTTTCTTGAAGGATAAGATTAGAGTTGGGTTATGGACTACGGTTGCTCTAGCTAGTCTTTGTACACCTCTCACAAATGCTGCACCCATTTATAAGGTGGTCGACGAGCAAACCGGTCAAGTCACCTTTACTGACCGTCCACAGGATTATGAGCAGCAAGCTGGCAAACAAGTCAGTCAAATGGCTATTACGACAGGTAATGAGACGAGCAGGTCAACTAGTCTGAATACGACAACCAATTCTAATACAAGTCGCCAATCATCAAATGCGTCGCAGACAGCGACTGCTACTGAGTCGCCTGCGATAAATACTAAGGTGACCACGCCAGTAAACTATCAGTTAGCCATTACTGAACCTAGCGAAGAGAGAGCCTATCGTCGTCCCGTACAGAATATCGATGTCAATGTACAGATTAAGCCTGCGTTACAGGCAGGTGATAGTGCCCGTATTTATTTTGATGATAAAGAGGTTGCACAAGGTTTGAGCGCATCTATTGCTACTGTTGATGTTTTGCCAGGTGCTCATACAATCAAGGCGGTTGTACAAAGCGAAACTGGCCAAACACTTGAGCAAATCACACGTACTGTATACGTGATTCAAAATACAACCACATTGCAAGACAACAAAAGAAAGGCAGCGCAGCTGTTGGCTTATCAAAAGTTAGCTTGGTATCAAAAATTGATGCTAAAACTGCGTCAACAGGAAGTTGCTCAGTCTCAATAATGATTGAATATAAAGGCAAGCACCGTTAACGATGCTTGCCTTTTTTGATGTAAATCACTTATTTTAACTATAAGCTGTCTTATTTAGTTAACTCGATGGTACCGTTAGCAGTCACCGAAATAGTGCTATTACCAGACTCAAAACTTTGGCTTGGTACAGAAGATTCAAGCGAATCTGCTTTCATGCTCATAGCGCTATACATCGGACGTGGATAGTTGCTACCTGTATTTAGGTTAACATTGACGACGCGGTAGCCACGAGCATCCCAAGCACGGGTAAGGCTCTTAGCTTGCTGCTGAAAAGCACGAGAGGCTTCGGTCATTAATTTTTGCTCTAGAGCATCCTTTTTGGTGTCTGATACACCAAAATTAAGATTGTCCATCACCAAGGTTTCTTGTAAGTCAGCAATGAGTTGGCTAGTCGCTGAAAAGTCTGTACTTTTTAAGTCTATGTTTGCTTGACCTGTCCAGCCAATAATTTTATCGTTTTTGTCGTAGCGTGGATAGGTGCGCTGTTGCCCTGTGCTCACGGTCACGCTAGGGTAGCGCTTGGCGATTTTCATGGCATTGTTGATTGAGGTGTTAAGCATTGTGGCTAAAGTCTTAGAGTCAGTGGCCTGTGCTTTTTTGTACAAGCTGGCGCGTACTTCGTCGTTCTGAATTTCTTCTTTTATTTCTGTCTGAAACGTCAGTTGATCATAGCCAGTGGGTTCTGCATGGGCGCTACCCATCATCGCTGTCATAAGACAGACCGTACCAGAAGCTAGTGCTGCTTTATTCAATAAAGTATTTTTCATTATTATCTCTTAAGTTGATTCTAATAATATATAAATGACAATTATCAACACTCATTTATACATGAAAAGTTGTCCCTATTGTTTTTTAAACATCGACATGGGTGCAACTTCATTCACTAAAATAGCAAAATTCATATAAGTTGCTGTGAGAATTTTGTGACCTAAGTTACTGATATAATTTGTGCTCATACATTGCGGACATGAGTTAATGAACTAAATGACAGTGCTATTTAGGGTCTAAAGCAAACAGTTTTAAGATAGGGGTTGTAAAATTAAAAAATTCTTGTATAATTTGCGACTGGTGGCTCCATTGGTAGCCTCGCAACATTGTTCTATGAATCCCGCCAGGACCGGAAGGTAGCAACGGTAATAGTTATAGTGTGTGCCGAGGATGTGCTGATGGAGTCGCTTTTTTTTGCCTAAAATTTGATATAAATATCAATAAAGTACAAAAGACATATTTGTGATGTATGAAGCCCTTTATTGTAAAGGGCTTTTTTTTGGTCAAAATTTTGTCTGATGGTTATCTATTTGCTTATGTAGTTTTCAATTTAACTTCCTGTTCGATTTCCTTTGTAGTTCCGATCTAGTTCTAAGGTTTTATTGATTAATATGAGCTAAAATACAATGTATTAACTTTTTATTAACATTCTAGACACCTTGGAGTTTGATTATGAAGATGTTTGTTTGGCTATTCATTGCGTTTGTGGTGTTGGTAGTTGTGTTTGGAGTATCCATTTTTAATAGATTGGTACGCGCACGTAACCAAGCAAAGAACGGCTTTGCTCAAATAGATGTGCAATTAAAGCGTCGTCATGATCTGATTCCAAACTTGGTCGAAACCGCTAAGCGTTATTTGAGTCATGAAGAAGAAACACTCACTCGCGTCATTAGCGCGCGCAATCACGCCCAAGATCTACAAGACTCTAATAAACATCAGCCAGACTCGCTAGAACACATGGCACTATTTGCAAAAGCAGAAGGTATGTTGTCCAAAGCGTTGAGTCAATTTTCCGCTGTCGTCGAAGCCTACCCAGAGCTAAAAGCTGATAGTATGATTAAGGAGCTCATGGACGAACTAACCAATACGGAAAATCGCATTGGATTTGCGCGTCAGCATTATAATGACAGCGTGATGTTTTATAATAACGATCGCGAAGTATTCCCAAATAACCTCGTTAGTACGACTTTTGGCTTTCGTCCACTCAGTCCGTTGGTATTTGAAGATAGAGAAGCGATTGCTCAGGCACCGATTGTCAATATGGGCTAAGGTTTAGATAATTTTGGCGAACTCTAGGCAGCCTAATCTGATGGATTTTTTTGGTGAACAGCGGATACGTACACGTCGCAGTCTATTACTTTATGGACTGTTTTTCTTGATTGTACTTGCTCATATGGCTGTAGGACTGGCTGTCATGTCTATACTGCTGACAGTATTTACAGGCGGTATATATCATTGGGTATTGGTTCTGGTCATTGTCTTGACGTTAGGTAGTTTCATTGGTGGTAGTTTTTTAGAGTATCGACGTCTGCGAGCAGGTGGCCGCGCTATTGCTCAGCGAGTAGGAGCAGTTAGGCTATTCATTGATAATAGTCAAGAAGCATGGGAGCACAGTCAAGGAGTCGCTAATCAACACGAAGCTGAAGAAAAGGTTCGCTATCGTTCGCGTCATATAGCAGTACGTGACGAGCGCGATTTTCCACCCGTTTATCGTCGCTACTATGAAATTGCACAGCAACTGGCCATTGCTTCAGGTTTGCAAACCCCTATTTTGTACGTGCTACCTGACGAGCAGGGTATCAATGGTTTTGTCGCTGGTCGCCATAATCAAGATATGGTACTTGTCGTTACCCAAGGTGCGTTAGATAAACTGTCTGATGAGGCGCTATATGGACTCATCGGTCATGAATATGGTCATATATTGCACGGCGATGCCAATTTTAATTTACAGCTGATGGTGGTATTGGCAGGCTTGCAGATACTGTATGACTGGAGTGACCCAATATCCAATCATAGCTCTAATCGTCTCTCTAATTATAGTCACTTTGATAGCGATAGTATTTCCCAAAAGTCTCTATCACAGAGACAGGTTGATATGTTGGCACGCAATACAGAAGCGCAAACTGCCAATTTCACCACGCATAGTGAATGGGTCGCTTACTGGCAGCAGCAATCACAACAACAGCAGTCCTCAGCCAAGCGTCAGTCTAAATGGGTGCAAACGCCACCTATAATAGATCGTCAAGCCTCGCGTAGTGTTTGGACATTGCTACTGCATGGTTTAAGCTTCTCTAGTATGGCAAGCGCGCAGTTGATTAAGCACAGTTTTAATCGTGAGCGTGAGCTACTTGCTGATGCCACTAGTGTTCAATTGACACGTACACCTGCGATTATCGAAACCTTAAAAGCCATTCATCAAGACTCGCTCGGCTCGCGTTTGTCTGGCATCGCCGATATCAATGGACTCAGTCATTTTTTCTTTGCTAGTAGTGGGGCAGACTTGGGTGATGTATCATGGTTTGCCACCCATCCAAGCTTGACTGAGCGTATGAGCGCTATTAATGCGGATGCTTATCATCAATTCGCAGTACAAGTCGCCAAAGAAAAGCGAATAAATCAGCAAAAAGTTAAAGAGATATATAGGCAACGCCGCTTAGGTGATTGGGGAGCAACAAAAGAAAATAGCCTAAGTGAAGATTTCCCAGAAAAAAACTTGCAGCAGTCGTCGTTACTTGGATCTCAAACAGCTGCAACGATTAATACAGGTGACAATAAACAGACAAGTGACGAAGAAGTTCTTGCTGAGTCTATAAGCGACGGTCGTAATACGGATAGTAGCGAATCAGGGATTGATGACGGTTTAGAGTTTGCCGTAGAAGCTGATGTGGTAATTGATGGGCGACTTCAAGTACAGGCCGAAGACGTTGGCGCTCATCAGCTGTTAAAACCGTGGCAGTCCAAACCTGACGCTGATCTACCAGAAAACACGCTAATTGAAGTTAGCGATATTCAAAAGGTATCACTACCGCAGTACATACTCAATCATAGTCATCATCCTTTAGGTGCGCTAGCATTAGTCGAAGCTGTCTTGCTTTGCCATCAGCATCAACCCTTATCAACGACTGTCACTTATAGTTTGAATGATATTTGGAGTGATGGCTTCTCTGTTGCGACTGACTCGACTTCCCATGAGCAAGTATTGCTACATAAGATAGATACTAAGCTGATGACAGTAGTAGCCAGTTTGGACAGGCGTTTAGACAGCGCTTTGATTGAGCTTGCTTTAAACCAGTTACGTCAACAGAATTTATCTGAACTATGTATCGAAGATCTGAAGCTCAAAAGTAAAGACGGTCATAGTCACGACAGTCATCAGTACTATAAAAAACAAGAAAAATGCCGTACGATGTTGTGGCGTTATCAGCAGGGCATATTTGAGTTATTTAGCCAACAGCTGTCATCTGACTTAACCAAAAGCTTAGCTTATGATTTGTCAGATCAAAATATACCTAGTGATAACGCTCATGCTATGGCTCTGAATAATTCGTTAGCTTTAGCACATCAAAAATCGCCAATATTATCATTATGGCAAGCGTTACATTTGCAGCAGTTGCTACCAATATTATCTGAAGTTTTACAAGATACAGACGCGCAGTCTCTATGGCCGCAAATACTGAATACTGGTATGGAAGACGTAAGATCGCAACTAGATCCTTCGGGTCAAGTATTTACAGGTCTTAATAAATCAGAAGTATCAGTTGTTGTCTTATTGGCTTATCGACTATCAAAAGATGCAAAAGGTCAGATGATCTCAATGCATGACCGATCGTTATTGAGTGAAGGTAACGACAGTGTAGCGCATTATATTGTAGATTTGAGACGACATGCGCGCTTGATTGATATTGATCTTGTGACAGTAAGCGATGTTAATTTGCAGTGGCTATTATTGACAGCACAGCATTTGAATGGCATTCAGTTATTGGCGATTATTTCTGCGGTTCCTGTCTCTGCCAATCACTCTCTCAAGCGCGTGGTAGGTGCTCAGAATGCTGATAATTATCGAGAGAAGCAACAGGATGGTAGCCAAATAGATTATAATGAAAGTGAGATGAGCCAGCCGACGCATAATGAGTATCGCCAATGGCTAAGTACGTTGCATACGGTGATGTTACACGATACGATAATCAGCCAAGATGAATACGATTGTTTGTTGGTAATATCAGAGCGTTGGCTCGGTATTCGACAGTTGTTTTGATTGGTATGTATTTAGTATTTGATTAATAGTGTGATGCATACTCAGTGAGAGCTGCCAAAATAATAAAAACATTTATAAATGATATAAACAAAATGAGTAGGGATAGTAGAGTCAAATGAGTGATACCCAAGACCCGCTAACTGTATTACAGCGCCGTGTGCAGCAACGACAAATTCTAGCGATGATGGGTATCAATCAGTGGGTACAGCCTGAGTCAGAAACCATCAATATGGCTGACATTGCGACAGCTTCGGTTGAGCAATCACATATTGATTCCATTGATATTGAGTCTAACAACAATGAGGTAGCGAGCGCTAAAGCTGTAGGCACAGTTGATCAACCGACTGATGGCTATGATATCAGTGATTATAACGCTAGCGACTATGTTGCCGATGAGTATGGTACTGATTTGCAAGCTACCACTGAACAGACGGCTAGTGAGCAAAGCCCTGTTACCTATAGTTTTGATTCCGTTGATTCAAATACGGTCAGTTCAGATGCTGTTAGTTCAAGTGCTGGGTCTATCTATCATGACATCCCAAGTACTGCATCGAACCAAACTGCTGTAACCTCTACGAATGCACATATTGAGCAACCTCAATTTGCGCAGAGTAATTTTCCGAAAAGTAGTTTTCCACAGAGTACTAGTGATGACAGCATAAATGATGATAGCTTAAAAAAAGTAGCACCATTTGACCTGCAAGGTGGCCGCTATGGTGACTGGGTAATATTGGTTGATATCAAAGCGCTAAATAGTGACAGTCAAAAACTATGGCAAAACATCACTCAAGCGCTATCAATCACTTGTGAGACAACATCATTCCCGATTTGCGACGGTATGGATACTGCTGAGCTTGCCAATGCCAGTCTTGCAGGATATATTTTTCGAATTGGCCGAAGCGAAGAGATACAAGTTGTTGCACTGACCGCGCTGCCTGACGGCCTCCAACATCCCAATCTGACCACTGTGCCGACATTAGAAGAAATGCTCGCAGACAGTGATGCTAAACGTCAGCTGTGGGAGCAGATATCTCATTGAGTTGTATGAAAACTAACGTCGATACCAATGCCTTTATCAACAAACTGAAATAAAAAACATCCTTTTATTTCATCATACCTAGGACTGTGATTATGCCTACAACCCCAACGTCTACAGCAACTGCCACACCGCATCGTCTGCCAAATTTTTGTGCTGGACCTGCTACCATGCCAACAGCCGTATTAGAACGCGCGCAGAGCGAACTGCTTGATTGGCAAGGTCGCGGCCTGTCGGTCATGGAAGTCAGCCATCGTAGTAAAGAGTATATGGCCATTACTGACAAAGCGGAAGCTAAGCTACGCACGCTTATGGAAATACCAGATAATTATAAAGTGCTGTTTTTGCAAGGTGGCGCTAGCTTACAGTTTTCTGCGATTCCATTGAACCTGTTAAATGGTGGACGCGGTGACTATTTGACGACAGGCGCATGGTCAAGTAAAGCGATCAAAGAAGCCAAGCGCTATGAAGCGTTGGGTCTGGGCGAAATTAACCTAGTTGCAACTGGCAAAGAGAATAACTTTACTGACGTACCAGCGCAAAGCGATTGGAGCATCAGTGAAGACGCGGCTTATTTTCATTACTGTGCCAATGAAACGATTCATGGCCTACAGATATTTGAGCCACCACAAGTAGATGCGCCAATCATTGCTGATATGTCATCTTGTATCTTGTCACAGCCGATAGATGTGTCTAAATTTGGCATGATCTACGCGGGTGCGCAGAAAAACATCGGTCCTGCAGGCCTAGTCATTGTCATTATCCGTGATGATTTGATGGGGCAGGCCAGCGAATGGTGTCCTATGCTGCTGAACTATGAGCATCAAGCTGACAAAGAGTCTATGTCTAACACGCCAGCGACGTATTCTTGGTACTTGGCTGGGTTAGTGTTTGATTGGTTGGAAGAGCAGGGCGGTGTGGCTGCTATCGGTAAAATCAATCAGCAAAAAGCCGATTTACTTTATAAGACAATCGATGAGAGCAGTTTTTATAATAATCCAGTAGATTCTAAGTATCGTTCTATCATGAACGTGCCGTTTACTTTAGCAGACAGCAGCCTTGATAAAGTATTCTTAGAAGAGTCAGAAAAAGCTGGCTTGTTAAATCTAAAAGGTCATCGTGATGTAGGCGGTATGCGAGCCAGTATCTACAATGCCGTACCACTTGAGTGGGTACAGCAGCTGGTTGACTTTATGATTGCTTTTGAAAAAAAGCATGCATAAGTCATAATAGCCTTTAAAATAAAAGACGCTGCTTTTACAAGTTGCGTCTTTTTTTATGAGTATATTTGTCGATGCGCAGTTTTAGGAAGAAGCGTTTAATATCTGCTGCCATTATATCTAATATCAATGATGTAGTACTGATAGATGTCGCACTGATGCCGCGTAACACGGCAAACCATTAGGATGAACTACCCACTACCTTAGAGGTAGGGGTTTCTTAGGTAACGCTCATACTTGACACGATATTCTGTATCAGCGGTTAAGCGAATTGACTAAGCTAACCCTGTCGCACCGACAGTTTTTGAGTGTTTAGCCAGTAGCAATCCTTGATTTAAGATGTTAATACTGGCGTTGAGGTCTCGGTCATTTTCTTGCAGGCAACTTGGACAATTCCAAGATCTTAACGACAGCGGTAATTCAGCTTTCGTTAGCAAGTGACTGCATCCTGAGCACGTTTTAGAGGATGGATACCACTGGTCTATTTTAACAAGCGTTTTACCGTACCATTCCGCTTTATATGCCAGCATGGTGGTAAAGACCGACCAAGCGCTGTCCGATATGGCTTTGGCAAGTTTCCTGTTCTTAACCATACCCTTTACATTCAAATCCTCAATAGCAATAACATCGTGGTTTTTGATGATATTGAATGAGAGCTTATGTAGAAAGTCTTTGCGGCTATTAGTTATTTTCTCGTAGACTTTAGCAACTTTAAGTTTTTGCTTCTTGTAGTTACCGCTCTCTGATAGTTTACGTTGATCCGCTTTGGCCACAGCTCTACGTTTGGCTAAAATCTTTTGTTCTCGCGCCAGTTTATCTTGCAACTTTGCCAGAAACTTAGGATTGGCAACTCTGCATCCATTTGATAAGACGATGAAGTGGGTCAGTCCTAAATCAATGCCGATATTAGAGTGAGTCTTTGGTAGTGGCTCAACGACCGTTTCAACCAATAGGCTGACGTAATACTTGCCTGATGGGGTTTTGCTTATGGTGGCACTTTTTATTAAGCCGTTTATTTTACTGGGGAATTTGGCGTTGATGTAGCCTATTTTAGGCAGTTTAACGGTGTTTTTTGTGACGGCTACCGTTCCCTTTTGATTGTTGGTGGTGTAGCTGTCTTTAATGCCTTTTTTCTTGAATTTAGGAAAACCTGAGCCTTGTTTGAAAAACTTGCTATAGGCAGCTCTTAGCTGTTGCTGTACGTTAGCCAATGCCAGGCTATCCACTTCTTTGAGCCATTCAAACTCTTTTTTGTACTGAGCTGGGGTGTTGTTTAGGGTGGTTTTAGTAGCTTTGTAATGATCAATCTTATCACCAAGCATTTTATTCCAAATAAAGCGCGTACAACCGAATGATTTAGCAAAGAATACTTGCTGATCGGCATTAGGATATATCCTAACTTTATGGGCGTTTAGAATTTGAGTGGGCATACAGACGGTGCTTATATTTCGTGCTATATTTATTATTAATAATACCACATGTAGAAATAGTTACTACCAACAATGCATTCATCCCACTACTTTAGAAGTAGGGAGCTTCTGCGCTAAAGTGTTAAAAAACCTAAGTTTGCTATGATAAAATTTTGCTATAACGCTGTTTTGCTGTCAGGCTTTACGTTTTGATATTTATATTGGTTAGCATAGAGGTTTGTTATAACGTCATGATAATAAAAAATGCCCTGTTAAAAGCTGTATTGCTAACCATCACCGTCAGTTGGATACCGAGCAGTATCGCTGCACCTATCACGAGGACCGCGCTTGGTCACAATAGTCCTACTGAGTACATCAATGCACCTTACTTACCTTATGCCAATCCAAAAGCGCCATCGGGGGGTACGCTGTCTCTAGATGCTCGCGGTACGTTTAATAGCGCCAATAAATGGATGACCACGGGTGTGGCGATGATTGGCACAGACTATCTGTATGATACTTTGATGACTGGCTCATTAAATGAAGCATTTACCATGTATCCACAGCTGGCAAGTAAAGTGTCATATGATCCAGACGATACGAGCTGGATTATCTATCATCTCAATCCTAATGCTCGTTTTTGGGATGGGTCGGGTGTGACCAGTCGCGATGTAAAAGCAACTTTTGAGGTGATATTGAACAAAGGCCCCATGTATATTCGCAGTTACCTAAGTGATATCAAAGACATTCAAATCATTAATGATCAACAAGTAAAGTTTGTCTTTGCATCTGCTGAAAACAAAGAAATCTTGCTAACCGTTGGGCAATTTCCTATTTTTGCCAAATCTTCCATTGATACCGATTTTGAGAAAATCAGTCTGTCACCATTGATGGGTAGTGGTCCTTATAAATTAGGACGCGTCGATGCAGGACGGTCGGTAAGTTATATACGTGATCCCAATTATTGGGGCCGTGATTTGATGGTCAATCGTAGCCGCTACAATTTTGATATGATCAAGTTTGTTTATTATCAAAGTGATGAAATTGCCTTTGAAGGTTTTAAATCCGGTCAATACCGTTTTCGCCCCGAAAATAAAGCATCTAACTGGGTAACTGGGTATAATTTCCCCGCAGTGAAAGCAGGGCTTATCCAAAAAGAGACGATAACCAGCCAAAATCCAGTACCGATGCAAGCGTTGGTGATGAATTTGCGCCGTCCCATCTTTCAAGATATCAAAGTTCGTCAAGCACTGACGGCTGCTTATGATTTTGAATGGATGAATAAAACCTTATTCCATGGGCAATATGAGCGCTTGCAAAGCTTTTTTCATGGCTCAGAACTTGCCGCAACGGGTATGCCATCTGATGCAGAGATGCAGGTATTGACGCCGTTATTGCCTGAGCTTGAACCGATTCAGAGCCAAGCAACATTAGCAGAATGGCAGCTACCCACCAGTGATGGGAACGGCTTTAATCGTCAAGGGTTATTAGAGGCGCGTAAGCTATTGTTAGAGGCTGGGTTTTATTATGAGGATATGAAACTATATCAGCCTGATGGATCGCTTGCCCGGATTGAGATTTTGATGACAGGCGAGACCATGGGCCGTGTATTATTGCCTTATATTCGCAATCTAAAACGCTTGGGGTTTGATGCAACATTGCGCCAAGTCGATGGGCCGCAATATTATGAGCGTATGCGACGTTTTGACTATGATATGGTCGTGGACGTATTTGCCCAAAGTCTATCTCCTGGTGCTGAGCAAGCGGCATTTTGGGGTAGCGCTGCTGCTGATGAGCCGGGTAATCATAATAGTGCTGGTATCAAGAATGCAGCTGTCGATAAGGTCGTTGCTGCCCTTGGTAATGCTAAAAATCGTGACGAAATTGTACTGTATACGCAGGTGCTAGACCGGTTGTTACGCGCAGGTCATTATGTTGTACCGCTATACGGCAAATCTGGCACCAATGTCGCCTATTGGGATCAGTATCGCCATACCGAAAAGCTACCGACCAATGCTGTTGGTATCGATTACTGGTGGGTGGATAAAGAGGCAGAAGGGCGCATCAATAAATATTTAAAGCAGTAAACTATATTTACTATAAGGTCTGACCTTGTCACAACGGACAGCTGAGCATATATGCTGTTGCTATCAAACAACAGTTAGATTAGGGCGTGTCCTCATTTTAAAAATGGTGATAAAAAAGAGATAAATTGCCGTCAAACGAGGAAAATAGTGCAGATAATATCGAGATACTGACCAACTATTTGACGATGTTTGGCAAAATTTAGCTGTTTTTAGCCCATTTAGAGGACACTCGTTTGAATTGAGGACACGCCCTAGATAACTCAAAATAACACGTAACAAAAATAACTACCGGTAAGGATTTAACATGAGTATCCGTATTCACCCAATCAAAGCATTTAGCGATAACTATATCTGGACATTGATTAATGAAAATAATAAGCAAGCGATTGTCATTGATCCAGGTCAAGCCCAGCCAGTTATTGATTATCTAGAGACGCATGAGCTTGAGCTAACATCGATTTGGACGACTCACCATCATCATGATCATATCGGCGGCGTCGCAGAGTTACAGGAATCGTATCCGATGACTCATCTGGTTGCACATAGTGAGCATGGCGTCGATGAAGATCAAACTATCAAAGATGGTAGCACGGTGAGCGCATGGGGCTGCTCTGCACAGGTTTGGGATGTGTCAGGGCATACCGCTAGCCATATGGCCTATATCTTAGATATAGATGGGCAAAAGCACTGCTTCTGCGGTGATACGTTGTTTAGTGCAGGTTGCGGGCGTGTCTTTACTGGTACGATTGAGCAGTTGCATGAGAGCTTTAAGCGTTTGAACGGCTTGCCTCATGAGGCGCTACTGTATCCTGCGCATGAATATACAGCGAGTAATCTGCGCTTTGGCCTGTCTATTGAACCTGACAACGAAGCGATGCAGCAAGCCTTAGCACGAGCAGAGGTGCAAACTGAGCAAGGCATGGCAACGCTACCAGTGACACTAGAGCATGAGCGCGCGGTAAATGTGTTTTTACGTACACAAGAGTCGAGTTTAATCGCAGGAGTTAAATCAAAAATGCCTATCGATGATGAAAAGTCATTGACAATATTTGCAGCGTTACGTGAGCTGAAAAACAACTTTTAAAGTAAGTTTTTAACAAATAATTTGCTTTTAAGAACCTCTTTAACACACCGCAATTCGCTGCTGAACGTCATTGCTATCTCTCTTTACTTAGGAAGTCGCCATTATGGGTCGTTATATCTTAAAAAGACTACTACTGATATTGCCGACACTATTTTTGATATTGCTTGCCAACTTTGTGATCGTACAGGCGGCACCAGGCGGGCCTGTTGAGCAGCAGCTGGCACTTATCGAACAGGGCGCAAAAGACAATGCGCTTGGCGGTAATATTGGTGCGGGCAGTGCAGGTGGCAACGACAGCACTTATCAAGGCACGCGTGGTCTCTCTGAGGAGATGGTCGCTGCAATCAACGCTCAATATGGCTTTGATAAATCTGCTCCAGAGCGGTTTTGGCTCATGTTAAAGAACTACGCTCAGCTAGATTTTGGTGAGTCGTTTTTTAAAGGGCAGTCGGTGACCGATCTTATCGTAGAGAAGTTACCAGTCTCGATATCGCTTGGGCTGTGGAGTACGTTGCTCATCTATATGATCGCTATTCCGCTAGGCGTCTATAAAGCGATGCATCATGGCTCAGGCATTGATAAAACCACGGCTATGCTGCTTGCTATAGGACATGCGATACCTGTATTTGTCTTTGCAGTGATTTTACTGGTGTTCTTTGCGGGTGGCAGCTATTGGAATATCTTTCCATTACAGGGACTGACGTCCGAAAATTTTGATCAGCTAAGCGCACTTGGTAAAGTAAAAGACTATTTTTGGCATTTGGCGTTACCGCTGCTGGCAAGTACTGTAGGCGGTTTTGCAGGTTTGACCTATTTGACCAAATTTAGCTTTTTAGAGGAACTGGGCAAGCAGTATGTACTGACCGCTCGTGCTAAAGGCTTAGGTGAGCGTCAGGTGCTATACGGACATGTTTTTCGTAATGCGATGTTGATTATTATCGCAGGTATTCCAGCCGCTATTGTTGGTATCTTCTTTGCGGGTAATTTTTTGATTGAAATTATCTTTAAACTTGATGGCCTCGGTTTGCTAGGTTTTGAAGCCATTCAACAACGCGATTATCCAGTGATATTTGGCACGCTATTCATCTTTACCTTAGTGGGGCTGCTACTGCAATTAATCAGTGATTTGAGTTATCACTTAATTGATCCTCGTATTGATTTTGAGGGCCGCTAATGTCAAATAATCAACCTTCATCAAAGAGCAGTACTATTAATAGCGAACCAGATAAAGCGCCAATGCCTGAGCAGCTATCTACCACAAAAAAGCAACGCTTGAACCCTATATGGCAAGCACGTTTAAATCGCTTTCGCCAAAATCGTCTTGGAGTGATATCACTGTTCGTCTTCGCAGTGATATTTGTTATCTGCATGGCCGCGAATGTTATTGCCAATGACAAACCATTATTAGTGCAGTATCAAGGCGATTATTACTTTCCAGTATTAAAAGCTTATCCTGAAACGACGTTTGGCGGTGTATTTGAGACCGAAACCAATTATAAAGATCCTGCAGTGCAGTTGCTGATTGATGAGCAAGGGTTTTATATAATGCCGCCTATCCCGTTTGCCGATCAGACGCCCAACGTCGAGCTTGGTCTGCCTTATCCAGCAGCGCCCAATGCCCAGAACTGGCTTGGTACTGATGATATGGGGCGTGATGTGCTGGCACGGATACTTTATGGTATGCGAGTGTCGTTACTGTTTGGTCTGGCCTTGACGCTTGCAGGCGCACTGATTGGGATTATCGTTGGTGCGGTACAAGGCTATTACGGCGGCTGGGTAGATCTGGCAGGACAGCGCTTTATGGAAGTATGGGGCGGTATGCCTCAGCTATTCATGATTATTATTTTGGTCAGTCTGTTTAGTCCTAGCATTATTATGCTGTTCGCCATGATGCTGTTGTTCGGCTGGATGGGTCTAGTTGGTTTGGTACGGGCAGAGTTCTTACGAGCCCGCAACTTTGACTATGTACGAGCTGCACGCAATTTAGGTGTTTCGGACAGCCAAATCATGCTCAGACATATTTTACCCAATGCGTTAGCTTCTAGTTTGTCGCAGTTGCCATTTATTTTAACGGCTAATATTATCGCTTTAACTGCGCTGGATTTCTTAGGATATGGATTGCCGCCTGGCTCGCCGTCTCTTGGTGAGCTAATGGTACAAGGGAAGAACAACCTTGATGCACCTTGGCTTGCTTTGTCAGGATTCTTTAGTTTGACCTTTATTTTGTCATTGCTTATCTTCGTTGGTGAAGCACTGCGTGACGCATTTGATCCGAGGCGCTCTTGATATGACTGAAAATATGATCGCCACCAAGCACAGCAATGCGCCAAATGAAAGTCTTCATCGTGCACAAGATAAGCTTATGCTAACTGTAGATAGATTAACTATCACGACGACTACAGGTGTCCAGTTGGTCGATGCGCTGTCTTATGAGCTAAGACAAGGGCAAACTTTGGCCATCGTTGGTGAGTCAGGCTCTGGCAAATCGATTGCCAGTCTTGCGCTACTAGGTCTGTTACCAGATAGTTTAACGATTACTGGTGAAGTTCAGTTGGCAAGTACGGCAGGCATGTCTACATTGCCCATAGCGAATGATAAGGCGCGTAACGCTGCACTACGGTCTATTCGTGGACAGCGTATCGGTATGGTATTTCAGGAGCCGATGACCGCATTAAATCCGTTGCATACAGTCGCTAAACAAATTGCTGAATCGTTGCGTCTAAGCGGCGTACCTAAGAAGCAATGGCGAGACACCAGCATCGCTTTGCTAAATGATGTCAATATTGCAGATCCTGCTGACAAATTGAATCGTTACCCACATGAGTTATCAGGTGGTCAGCGTCAGCGAGTGATGATTGCGATGGCATTGGCTCAGCAGCCTGATATTTTGATTGCTGATGAGCCAACGACTGCGCTCGATGTTACCTTGCAGCATGAGATTTTGGCGCTACTAGATGATCTCAAACGCAAGCACAATATGGCGATGATATTAATCAGTCATGATCTCAATCTGGTCAGGCGCTATAGTGATGAGGTCATCGTCATGCGGCAAGGCCAAACCATTGAGCAGGGTCAAACGTCAGCGGTATTTAGTCAGCCCAAAGCCGATTATACTCGGACGCTTATTCAGCAAGACTTTGGGCAAGCATTAACCATAGAAGATGATAACGTAGATAAACAATCAAGCGTATTAGAAGTGAAGCGTCTTAATGTACAGTTCCCAATTGAAAAAAGCCTGTTTGGTGGTACCAAGCGCTGGTTCGATGCGGTCAAAGATGTCGATATGACGCTACAAAAAGGCCAAGCATTGGGTATCGTCGGTGAGTCTGGCTCTGGAAAAACCACCATTGCGCTGGCGCTTAGCCAACTACTGAGCAATCAAGCACGTGTGAATGGGCAGATAGTGGTCAACGGGCAAGATATTTCGATATTGTCCAAAAAAGCGCTACGTAACTTCCGCGCGCAGATACAGATGGTATTTCAAGATCCGTTTGCCAGTATTAATCCGCGTATGACGGTCATGCAAATCGTTGAAGAAGGGCTGCTGGTACAAGGCGTGGAAAAAATCGCCCGTCAGCAAGCGGTGCTAGATAGTCTTGCTACGGTACATTTGCCTTTAGCATTTGCGCAGCGTTATCCTCATGAGCTGTCAGGTGGCCAGCGTCAACGCGTGGCACTGGCGCGCGCACTAATTATGAAACCCAGTCTACTTATATTGGATGAGCCTACTTCTGCGCTCGATAGTACCACACAGGTAACAGTAGTTAGTTTATTACGTGAAATACAAGAAAGGCTGCAAGTCAGCTATGTCTTTATCAGTCATGATCTCAAGGTAGTACGTGCACTGTGTCAGCATATTATGGTGTTAAAACAAGGAGTGTGTGTGGAATCTGGACGTACCGAAGATCTCTTTAATCAGCCACAACATATTTATACTCAGCAACTGTTAAAGGCAATTACTGGCTAGTTTAAACGACTTACTGTAGCCACTTAAATTGATCAATCAAACTAAGCGACTAAAATAAGCGACCTAGTATAAAACTGACACATCGCAGTTCATAATAATAGCGACATATTGAAAAGAGCAGTGGTACAATAATTTTAGAGAGCTGACATTTTATAATGCTGTGATACGTATCTTTATACATTCTGGCGCTCGTAAATTAGTAATATTTAACTGGCTGCCCCAAACGGTCTTTATTGCAGTTAAAACCATCATTAAAAAGGATTTTTGTGCTCATGAAAACACAAAACAGTATTACTAAATTGGTAAAGAACAACAGTTTGCAGCATGCTGGTTATTTGGCTGTCGCTAAGACTCGGGCAAAGGTATTAAAAGCAGTATCTTATGTGATACCTATAAGAAGACCAATGTTATTCGTTGGCGAGACTGCCTGCGATGAGCTATGCGATATGCTTATCAATGAAGGCAATACCAATGTGTTTATCGTCACGGATACGGTGCTCAACAAACTGGGTATACCTGCGAAAGTCACTGATTATCTAGATGCGAAAAATATCAGTTATCACATCTATGACGGTATTACACCAGACCCTACTTTTAAAGTAGTTGAAGAAGGGCTCCGTCAATCTATAGAGGCCAATTGTGACTCTATCGTAGCCATTGGCGGCGGCTCAGTGATCGATGCGGCCAAAATGATAGCCATGTCTCAAGGCAACAAGTGCAAGCCCAAACAGCTAATCGGTATTCTTAAAGCAAGAAAGCCTGCGACGCCTTTATACTGCGTACCAACGACGGCTGGCACAGGTTCAGAAGCGACACTTGGTGCAGTAGTGTCTGATGACAAAACGCATCAAAAAGCATTGTCTATCGATCCAAGAATGGTACCGCTAGCCGCAGCGATTGACCCAGTTATCATGAAAGGCATGCCAGCCCATATCACAGCAGATACTGGTATTGATGTATTGACCCATGCACTAGAAGCATGGATGAGTGCCAATGCCAGCGTAGAGACAGATTACTATGCAGCCTCTGCCGTAAAATCTGTCATGCATTATCTACCACTAGCTTATAAAGACGGTGGCAATCTAAAAGCAAGAGAAGAGATGGGTATCGCCGCTCATTACGGCGGGATCGCCTTTAACAAAGCAGGTTTGGGTTATGTGCATGCTATCGCGCATCAGTTAGGCGCTTACTATAGTATTCCGCATGGCCGTGCTAACGCCATCGTGTTGCCTTATGTGCTCGACGTCAATCGCAAAGCGAGCAAGAAAAGACTGGCTGCATTGGCGAAAAGAACTGGTATGGTACAGGATGGTCAAGCAGCCAATGGTGATAGAGAGATAGCAGATCACCTTATCACCCAAGTTAGAAACTTGATTGCAGATCTAAACATCGATCCGACTGTCAATGGTATGCAAACCGGCGACTTTGATGATATTGCAAAGGCAGCTGCAAAAGAAGTCAGTGATACTTATGCCGTGCCAACCTATCTATCAGCAACTGAAATCAAAGAAATTCTAACGAAGATTAAGCAGGCAAGTGACGAACGTGCTGATAGTAATAATGAAACAGCGTCATAGTTTTTTATAGAGCTAGTGATATTAAAATAAAAAAGTCTATTACTCTTTGGAGGATAGGCTTTTTTATTACATTTAATATAATAAAGCTTTCGTCCTATTTCTATAGTTAACTCATACTAAAATATATAATCATTATCAAATAACCGTTTAATTTATCTTGTGATTAGGGCGTGTCCTCATTTTAAAAATGGTGATAAAAATGAGATAAATAGCAGTCAAACAAGGAAAATAGCGCAGATAATATTGAGATATTAGTCAGCTATTTGACACCGTTTGGCAAGATTTAGCCATTTTTAACCCATTTAGATGACTATCGATTGAATTGAGGACACGCCCTAGACTCAGTTGATAAAAATTATCTTAATAAACTGTAAATATATAACAGTATAGGAATGTTTCAGTGATACAAAAGCGTTAGGATATTTAAAGGAATTTACGCTTAGGAGATTTTCATGAACCGCATATTACCATCTAAAATTATAGGGTTAGTTATTATAGCGAGTAGTGCGATTTACGCAGGCTGCGCATCAACTGAAAACAGCTCTACTGTAAAGAATACAACTGCCGCTAACCCATATGCACCGACTACGCCAGGACTGGCAGTAGCCACGGTAGCGGGTGGGTGTTTTTGGTGTGTTGAAGCAGGTTATGAAAAAATCCCTGGCGTGGTAGAAGTCGTGTCTGGCTATACGGGTGGCACCGCTGAAAACCCAACCTACAAGCAGGTGTCGGCAGGTGGTACTGGGCATACAGAAGCGGCGCAGGTGTATTATGATCCTAAGAAGATTACTTACAATGGCATAGTACAGGCGCTATGGAGAATCGCTGATCCTACTGATGATAAAGGGCAGTATGTTGATCGCGGCACACAGTACCGTCCAGCAATTTTCTATAACAATGCGCAAGAAAAGCAAATCGCAGAAGCAGCCAAGCAATCCCTGCAAGCATCTGGTGTGTATGACAATCCAGTAGTGATTGAGATTGTACCTGCTAGCACTTTTTATCCTGCTGAAGAGTATCATCAGGATTATTATAAAAAGAACCCGATACGCTATAAAGCTTATACCTTTAATTCTGGTCGCTATCAATTTATCGAGAGTGTCTATGGTAAAAACTATGAGCTTGATTTTAGTAAGTTTACGCCCGAAGCAGATAGCACACAGCAAGTGACGCCAAATAACACATCGGATAGTAAGGTAGGCAAAGGTTTTAACCCAGATATATTTGTAAAACCTTCACAAGATGCGCTAAAGAAGTCCCTTAGTGATATTCAGTACAAGGTCACACAAAAAGAAGGTACCGAGCGCGCCTTTGATAATGAGTACTGGGATAATAAAGAGCCTGGATTGTATGTAGACGTCGTATCTGGTGAGCCACTGTATTCTTCGCGTGATAAATATAAGTCTGGTACGGGCTGGCCGAGCTTTACTCGCCCATTGGATACGAGCTTAGTGGTTGAAAAGCCAGATCGAGGAATATTTGGAACCCGTACTGAAGTTCGTAGCCGTTACGCGGACTCACACGTGGGACATGTATTTGATGACGGTCCAGCACCGACAGGCAAGCGCTATTGCATGAATTCAGCAGCGCTCCGCTTTATTCCACTTGCAGATATGGAAGCTGCTGGTTATAGCGATTGGATAGATGATGTAAAACCAATTGGTTAGTACTATTTTTCCATCACTCAGTCAAATAAAAAGGACGCATCATATGCGTCCTTTTTATTTGGTTGTTATTCACAACAGCCTAATCAATTAACAGCGACTTAAAACGCTGGTTGACGTTTAGGTACCGCACCCAAAAATTCATTACGGGCTTGATTGTTGTGTTGATATTCACCAAGCATCGCGGTACTACGCGTGGTTGAATGTTGTTTGCTAACACCGCGCATCATCATACACATATGCGATGCATCCATGACGACTGCTACACCGCGGCAGCCAGTAACATCCATGATAGTCTGTGCAATCTGCTCACTTAGGTTTTCCTGTATTTGCAAACGACGGGCAAACATATCGACGATACGGGCAAATTTTGACAGTCCCAGTACTTGGCCGTCAGGTAAGTAGCCGATATGAGCGACACCATGGAACGGTAGCATATGATGCTCACACAGTGAATAAAACTCAATGTTCTGTACCAGTACCAGCTCGCGATTCGCTGATGGAAACACAGCATCATTGACCACTTCATCTATACTTTGATGATAGCCTTGGGTCAGATGGGCAAAAGCTTTTGCAGCACGTACAGGCGTATCTAGCAAACCCGGACGATCTAAGTCTTCGCCAGTTGAAGCAATCAGTTGGCGATAAGATTCGGTACTTTCTTTATAATCTGGGGTTATGATGGGGGTGTTACTCATAAGTTTGGCAGCCATCCAAAATGTGGGTGTAGCTTAACGTTGAATCCTATCATGTGAGGATTCTTATAAAAATTGTGCAAGCTGGGAAGGGCTGTGATTATACTCGAAATCTGCTGAACTTCATACTGCTGTGGCTAGCAGTTGAGTCTTTAATCAATAAAGGGGTGCTTGGTACTCAGTCTGAACGATTATAGTGTTAATATTCGAAGTGCGATTTTTCTCACAAAATAAGCGATCTGCTATAGCCTGAGTATTTTATCGTGAAGCGTTGATGCTAAAATACTATCTAATAACTCACGAAAAACTCTCATTTTCGATACTACTTCAAGTGATAAGTTGCTATTGGTCATTTTGACATCATTAGTTGTTTTTATTAGTCAATCCAATAACAAGAACCAAATACAGTTTACGACTGTTTACTTAAATTAATTCGTGTATAATAACTCATCTTTTCATTTGTACTATTTAGTAGTCTCAATCTTCTAATTACTCTAAATAAATTCTTATTCTAAATCATCTCGATTGATTCAAAAGGAAATCTTATGCTATTGCAAGGACAACGATTTGTCGTAACTGGCATCGCAAGTAAACTCTCTATCGCTTGGGCTATCGCAGAAGCGCTGCACCGCGAAGGGGCTTCACTAATTCTGACTTACCCGAATGATAAAATCAAAAAACGCGTCGATATGGCCGCTGAAAAATTTGAAGCAGATTTGGTTCTAGAATGTGACGTAGCTTCTGATGAGTCAATTGCTGCATGCTTTGAGCAAGTGACTGCTCACTGGGGCGACGGTATTAATGGTGTGGTACATGCCATTGGTTTTGCACCGATGGATCAGTTGGATGGCGATTTTGTCAATGCCACGACTCGTGAAGGCAGTCATATCGCGCATGATATCTCTAGCTATAGCTTCGTTGCATTGGCTAAAGCGTCTCGTGAGTTACTAGCGATGCGCCATGGCTCTATGTTGACATTGACCTACGAAGGCAGCATTTCGGTATTGCCAAACTACAATGTCATGGGTATGGCAAAAGCCAGTTTAGAAGCCAGCGTTCGTTATTTAGCAACGTCTATGGGCGGTGAAGGTATTCGTGTTAATGCGATATCTGCAGGTCCTATCCGCACGCTAGCGGCTAGTGGCATTAAATCTTTCCGTAAAATGCTCGATATCAGCGAAAAAATTGCGCCACTACAGCGCAACATCACACAGACAGAAGTAGGTAACGCCGCATTGTTCCTATTGTCGCCTTGGGCATCTGGTATCACAGGTGAGATTATGTTCGTTGATGCAGGTTTTAATACAGTTGCTATCAGTGAGCAGTTGATGATGCTTGATGAACCAGCACAGTAATTGTTATAAATGATTCGTTTGATAATAGAAAAGACAGCCAATTGGCTGTCTTTTCTAGTTATACTATGAGTCTTTTTGGCTACGTGCTTTTTTTAGCAGTGTGCACTTTTAGTTAAGTGCTTTTGAGCGAGGGATATGATAACCAAGTTACCAAAGTGGATACTATGGGGCGGGGCGGTATTGGCATTTAGTGCTGGTTGCGTGAATACGACGGCATTAATGGGGTTTGCCAATTTATCAGTGTCGCATGTCACGGGCAATGTAAGCTTGTTTGCAGCAGCAATCGCTCATTCAGACGCGCGTAGTATTTTATATATTGGTACCTTGTTGCTGTCCTTTTTGGCAGGGGCTATACTAAGCGGCTTTGTCATTGGACAGACATCATTGAAACTCGGTCGTCGTTATGGGCGAGCGCTATATCTAGAAGCAGCACTACTGTTGGTGAGTTATTGGTTATATCAGCAGCATGATTACTTGGGGCAATTAGCAGCAGCAATGGCATGTGGACTGCAAAATGCGATGGTGGCAACTTATAGTGGGGCGGTCATTCGTACCACTCACTTAACAGGGCTGACATCAGACATGGGTGCAGCAATCGGTAACTGGCTTGCTGGTCGTTCTATTAGTAAGCCAACCTTGGGGTTCCAAGCCATTATCTGGTATTGCTTCTGCGGTGGTAGTGCAGTAGGTGCTTTCTTGTTTGCAAAAGTCAGCTATGATGCTTTGTTTGTTCCCATCGCCATTGTGTCGACAGCAGCATTTGTATACAACTATGTCTCAGATCATCTGCCAGAAGTGAGAGAACCAAAAAAAGATAGGCGCTTATCATAGTGATAAACGCCTATCGTGCCTATTATTAACCATATTGGTTTTTGCATGTTTATTTAGGTGTAGAATAGCGAGCTGTTAAAACATGCTTTGGTCTTATTCTTTATGATCTTCGTGCTCATGCATCCCTTGCATCATATCAAGCATAGAGTCGTCAGTACGTTGTTGATCTTCTTTAACTAGGCCATCTTGATTGATGTCTTTTGGTGCCATTTTGGTCGTTGAGTCCGTTTTATTTGAGTCTGTCATAAAGTACTCCAGTATTTTTATTTACTTCTTAATAGAGATGTTTTAATTAAATCTTTATTTGTTGACGCTCGTATTTAGTAGCGCTTGGCTTTTATTTAACTTATCTAGTATGCAATGTGGTCATAGTCTTGTACATATACAGAGTACACTTGTTTAGTGACTATGTGTAACTAATGATGCAATTAACGATGCAACTAATAATGAAGCTGATCACATGATTAATGACTAAGTTTGCGAATTACTAGCATAAGTTGTAGAAAAGCGAGTTTCGACGTATATATCTCAAGTGATGTCTGCAGATAATTAGATTTACCTCAGTGGTCATATGTATTATCAAAATACACTAACCGATAATTTATGTTTTATTTTTAGGTTTCTTACACCGTCTTTGATTCAATAAGGACATTCTATGTCAGAGCAAAAGCTAGATAGTCATCTTCCTAATGATGGCAATGAATATTTATTTACTGATACTTTCCCAAAAGGTACAGGCAAAGGGCTAGTCGTTGTCGCGATTGCCGCGATTATTGCGTTGATTATTTATAATGTGTTGCCGTTCGATATCAATGCGAATAAAGGTCTCGCAGTCCTGTTTTTTATTGGGGTACTTTGGCTTACAGAAGCTGTGCACGTCACCATAACAGCGCTACTTGTCGTAGTAATCGGTGCCTTGGTTGGCATACCAGACTTCGATGCTGAAATCGGTCTGCAAAGCTTTGCCAATCCTACTATTTATCTGTTCTTTGGTGGTTTTGCTTTGGCAGCAGCATTGCATGTGCAGCAGCTAGATAAAAAGATCGCACTAAAGATTCTATCGATGTCTGGTGGCAAACTGAGTACAGCTGTATTTTTGATATTTGGTGTGACGGCATTTTTGTCGATGTGGATATCGAATACTGCTACAGCTGCGATGATGCTCCCATTGGCACTCGGTATCTTGACGCAAGTTGATCGTGAAAAAGACCGCGGTACGTTTGTTTTTGTACTATTAGGTATTGCTTATTCAGCCAGCCTTGGTGGTCTAGGTACGATTGTTGGTTCGCCGCCCAATGCTATTGCCGCAAAGGCGCTCGATATTGCCTTTGTAGACTGGATGAAGTTTGGTATCCCAATGATGCTGATACTATTACCAGTACTGTTGGGTGCGATGTATTTGTATCTAAAGCCGAACCTAAATCGTACTATTGTCCTTGTTGATGATGCGCCGATTGCTTGGAACAAGCCACGTATCGTCACTATCATCGTCTTTATCGTTACGGCATTGAGCTGGATATTCTCCAAAAAGATCGGAGCAGCTTTAGACATCACGGATACTGATGCCATCGTTGCACTATCAGCAGCTGCAGCAGTAGTGAGCTTAGGGTTGGTATCTTGGAAGCAAGTATCAGATAATACGGATTGGGGTGTGCTCATGTTGTTTGGTGGTGGTATTGCGCTATCGACAATTTTGAAAGTATCTGGGGCGTCTTTGGTACTAGGGGAAACCGTAGCAACTGCGTTGTCTTCGGCACCACTTATTGTTGTGATGATGGCAGTCTCAGCATTTATTATTTTCTTGACAGAATTTGCTTCCAATACTGCCTCGGCAGCATTGCTAGTACCTGTATTTGCCGCTATTGCAGAGCAGATGGGTTTGCCACATGAAGTGCTCGTATTGGTCATCGGTATTGGTGCATCGTGTGCCTTTATGTTGCCAGTTGCCACACCGCCAAATGCTATTGTGTTCGGTACAGGTTTGATCAAACAGACAGAAATGATTCGTACAGGTATCATATTAAATATCATTGCTACTATCGTTATCGGGCTATGGGCGTATTTTTTCTTGATATAATCAAGTAGTCATTACAATCCTAGTCATATCTGCTTAGTATAAATGAAACCCCGATGTTCAAGACAAATTGAACGTTGGGGTTTTTTATGGCTTATCATATGAGCTAACGGTATAGAATGTTTATTATTAACGTCATATTATTAAATGGATTTGATCACATGACACAGTACTTATCAAAAGCAATTAGTCTCATAGTAATAGGCGCAATTGCTGTGTTAATGATATTTATAGCAAAATGCTGGGCACCTGATCGTACCGTCGCTGAGCTAAAACAATGGCAACTACCCAACAGCGAATTTATAGACATACAAGGTATGCAGGCGCATGTAGCGCAGTCAGCTAATTGTTATATACACCGTGGCGATGCAGACGAAAAAAAACAACCTGAAACAATCGTTTTATTGCATGGTACATCGGCAAGTTTGCATACATGGGAGGGCTGGACCAAGGCGCTGTCTGATCAATACTGTGTCGTGAGCATGGATTTGCCAGGGTTCGGTTTGACCGGTCCTTACGTGGACGAAAGCACACAATATAGTAGCGAAAATTATGCGGCATTTGTCATTGAAGTACTCAATCATTTGAAGCTGGATCGTGTCACGCTAGCCGGTAATTCATTAGGAGGCAAGGTAGCGTGGCGCACCGCCGCTTTGTATCCTGAGCGTGTCGATCGGTTAATATTGGTAGACTCAGTTGGTTATCCAGCAACGTCCAAACATATTCCTATTGGTTTTAAGCTTGCTAAATATCCAATGCTGTCACCAATTTTAAATCTTATCCTACCCAGAAGTGTCGTCGAAAAAAGCGTTTTAAGCGTGTATGCAGACAATAGCAAAGTAAACGATGCCTTGGTTGATAGATATTATGAATTGACCTTGCGCCAAGGTAATCGGCAGGCTTTGAGTCGTCGCCTAAATGAGACTGATGATGACAGTGATCAAGCTCAAATAAAGCAGCTGGACATACCGACTTTGATCTTATGGGGTGCAAAAGATGATCTTATTCCTGTAGAAAACGCCGCATTATTTCATAGAGATATACGTAATAGTCAGCTTAAGATATTTGATAACTTAGGTCATGTACCGCACGAAGAAGATCCGTTAGCAACCGTTGACGTTGTAAAGCAGTTTTTGATTAGTGAGTCAGGAAATGGATAACTTAGAAAAGAAACAGATAACAACTATCGCTGCAATTTCAGATGTTCATAGTAATGTCTACGCCCTTGAAGCTGTGCTTGCGGATATAAGATATCGAGATGTTGATCAGATTGTCAATCTTGGTGATATTTTATATGGGCCAATAGCGCCTCATGCTACTTATGAGCTATTAATGGCAAATCGAGATGATATTATTACCATTAGAGGTAATCAGGATAGACAGATTTATGAAGCCACTACGGCAGAAATTGCTAATAATCCAACCATGGGTTTTATTATCAAAGATCTCTCTAAAAAAGCGATTGAATGGATGCGGTCTTTGCCATTTGATTTTCATGTAAGTGAGGATGTATACCTCTGCCACGGTTCGCCGACCGATGACATGATATATTTACTAGAGGATATCGAAACGGGTCAACCAATAGTGCGTAATGATGCGACTATATTGGCGTTACTTGATGGTATTGATAATGATGTTATCTTATGTGGTCATACACACATCCCGCGTACAGTAGTACTGTCGTCAGGACAAACTATTGTAAATAGTGGTAGCGTTGGCTATCCAGCTTACGAAGATGATTTACCTATTATTCATAAGATGCAAACTTATTCGCCTCATGCTAATTATGCTCTTATCAAATGTATTGAGACTCAACAAGGTAAACATTGGCAAACTGAGCATGTCAGGGTCGCTTATGACCATGAAGCAGCAGCAAATATGGCTCTAAGAAACGGACGTGAAGATTGGGAATTTGCATTAAAGACGGGTAGAGTGTTTCCAGTATGACAGTACTTAAAAACATTCTATCCTAGCAATAACAGCATTACCTTTAGATTAACTATGGATTTTGATTCAATAGAGATTACGTAAAATGCTAACACTATATATGGTTCAGCTTGGAGGTCGTCCTAAAGGCCGTCTGATTGAGCAACACGATATTTTCTTTGGTGCAGCCAGTCAAGTGAGTGACTTGATAGGAGATATCAATGAGCATTGGCCTGAGGTAAAAAATAAATGGCATATTGATTCGTATCGAGCAATTACTAAAGTGGGTAGTTATGCCATTAAGTTAATTGAACCAAGTCAGCAATTAAAGGCTGCTTCTGACTTAAAGTTATTCTTTATTAATCTAGGTGGCTATCAGCAGGGGAGCTTTGAAGAATTCCATTATAAGCTACTTATCGTTGCACCCAACCAAGCTGACGCGATCAAACAAGCAAAAAAAAGTGATTTTTATAAGCAGTTTACTTTTAAAGATGAAATGTCACCTTTTAATGCAGCTTCTCATATTGATGATAAGTTTGCAGTAGATATAGATGACATATATAACGTAAACGATCTTATCTCCAATGTTCAGCTTTCGATTGAGCCTATTAGTGATACAGATGAGCTGAATGCTAAAGAAGACAAAGAGTACGTCGGCTATCTAAGCATCAAGAATTTAAAAAAATTGGCGCTATAATAGGTTTATCTAAATTTTATAAAAGTAACCCAATACACGCCTGATTAAATGAACTTAATGGATAGTTTAAGTTCGGATACGTTCTGTAATGTGTGATAGTTTCAGCATTATTGATACAAGAGCAATCAGGACTCGACTAACTTGAATCATACCCCAATTACCCCCATAATCTAACCACTTCTACATGATAAATAGCCTAAGCAAATATGCCTAATACTTCTAAGCTCAATATTCCTAAAAACAGCGATTCAGACACATCTACTGTAAATGAAACTCAAGATGTTAAGAAGCAAGATACTAAGAAGCCAGCAGTACCACTGGCGGATCTACCAGTACTTGCTAAAGACAGCTACTACTTAAGCCGTCTTGAGCGAGAGCTGGCACGTCCTGCTGTGTCTAAGAATAAAAAATCTAATAATGGTTCTGAACAAAAGAACAATCTAGATGATGTGCTCGCTAAAAAACGTGCTCAGTACGAGAAAATAAAGACACGTTCTCAACAAGCTGTGCAGGCACGTATCGATAGTATTCCAAGTGATTTACCTGCCAAACTAAATCTGGATTTGCCTGTTAGCCAACGCGCAGAAGACTTAGTACAAGCGATTATCGATAATCAAGTCATTATTGTCGCTGGTGAGACCGGTTCTGGTAAAACGACGCAGTTGCCTAAGCTTGCGATGCTGGCAGGGCGCGGTATTACAGGCCAGATAGGGCATACACAGCCGAGACGATTGGCTGCTCGTAGTGTGGCAAACCGTATCGCGGAAGAGCTGGGTGAGCCATTAGGTAATACGGTCAGTTTTAAGATTCGCTTTAATGAGCAAGGGACAGCGCAATCTGTTGTAAAGCTCATGACGGATGGTATTTTGCTCGCTGAGTTGGGTCACGATCGGTTCTTGAGTAAGTACGATACGATTATTATCGATGAGGCGCACGAGCGTAGTTTAAACATCGATTTTATTATGGGTTATCTCAAAAAGATGCTGCCCAAGCGTCCAGATTTAAAAGTCATTATTACCTCGGCAACCCTCGATACCAAGCGCTTTAGTGAATACTTCAGCCGTTATGATAGCAAGCTTAAACGGCAAGTTCCTGCACCTATTTTTAATGTAGAAGGGCGTAGTTTTCCAGTAGAAGTCCGTTATCGTCCTTTGACAGATGAGCCAGTAAATAGCTCGGAAGATGACAGCTACGATGATTTTGAAGAGAACCTGCCGCGTGCTGTGGTTGCCGCTGTTGAAGAGTGTTTTAGCGATGCGCAGAGTAAAGGTCACGCCGATCAAGCTGATATTTTGATATTTGCTGCGACTGAAGCAGAGATTCGTGAAACGCAAGAGGTGCTTGAGCGTCATGGCCCGCGCCATACAGAAGTGCTGCCACTATTTGCACGGCAGACTTATGAAGAGCAGCAGCGTATCTTTCAGCCATCGGGTCGAGGTCGCCGTATTGTTATCGCAACCAACGTTGCTGAGACTGCATTGACCGTGCCAGGTATTCGCTATGTGATTGACTTGGGTTTTGCGCGGATTTCGCGTTACTCGTATCGCTCGCGCGTACAGCGTTTACCGATTGAAGCGATTTCGCAAGCAGCGGCCAATCAGCGTAAAGGTCGCTGTGGCCGTGTTGCTCCAGGTGTTTGTATTCGTCTTTATAGTGAAGAAGATTTTAGTGGCCGCCCTGAGTTTACTGAGCCTGAGATTTTACGTACTAACTTGGCATCTGTGATATTGCAGATGGCAAACCTGCGTCTAGGTAGTGTAGATGACTTTGAATTCATTGAGCCGCCTGATAGCCGATTGGTCACTGATGGTCATAAATTGCTAGATGAGTTGGGCGCTATTACTTCTAAGAAGGACATTGCTGCTCAAGACAAAGCTAACAAGCCAAAAGCGAGAAAAGGACTTGATCATCTGCGTTTGACAGCAACTGGTCAGAAAATGGCACGTATGCCAATCGATCCAAGGCTGGCACGTATGCTGGTGGCTGGTTCTGACTTTGATTGTATTCGCGAAATGCTTATCGTTGTGGCAGCGCTTGCTGTGCAGGATCCACGTGAGCGTCCTGCCAATAAACGTACGCAAGCGGATCAAAAGCATGCAGTCTTCCGTCAAGACGACTCTGACTTTCTGTTTTATCTGAGTCTATGGAAGGCGCTTTTTGAAAAAGATGAAGACGGCAATAAACTGTCTGGAAATCAGCGTAAGCAGTTTGCTAAGAAAAACTATTTAAGCTTCCCGCGTGTACGTGAATGGCATCAGACGCATCGTCAGTTGGTGCAAATGGTCACTGAGCTGAAGTTAACTGATGTCAATGAGTCAAAAGCTTCTGATAAAAATGTGGCTGTCAATGATCCGACAGCGATCGAAGACGAAGAGTTAAAAGCGGTCAAATATGCCAATCTGCATAGAGCACTGTTAACAGGATTGTTGTCTATCATCGCGCATAAGACTGAAAGCCGCGGTGAGTATTTGGCTGCGCGTCAGCAAAAGGCCAAGATATTCCCAGCCAGCACAGTGTTTAAACAAATACCCCCTTGGGTGATGGCATTTGAAATGGTGGAGACTTCACAAGTCTTTATGCGTACTGTTGCCAAAATCGAACCAGAATGGATTATTTCAGCGGCAGGTGATTTGCTGAAATATCATTACTTCGAACCACACTGGTCCAAGAAAACAGGACGCGTCAAAGCTTACGCGCAGATTAGTTTGTTTGGCTTGATCATTATCAGCAAGCAGCTGACCAACTATGAGCAAGTTAACTTAGTTGAATCACGAGAGATATTTATTCGTGATGGTTTGGTGACAGGTAACTTTGGTCGCAATGCACCATTTCTGCAACATAATATGGACAAGATTGCTCATGTTGAGCGTATCGAAGACAAGCTGCGTCGCCGTGATTTGTTGGTGGATGAAGAGACGCTCTATCAGTTCTATGATAAGAAAATTCCTGAGCATGTCGCTAGTCGTAAAGCGTTTGAGGATTGGCGTGCAGAAGTCGAAAAGCATGATGCCAAGCATCTATTCTTTACTGATAAAGATGTACTTAATAGCCAAGCGCCGACTACAGGGGACTTCCCAGAGGTGTGGAAGTTGGGCGATTTAAAACTGCCACTCCGTTATATCTTTGATCCAGCCAGCGATGATGATGGTGTGACTATACGTGTACCGCTTGCCGCATTACCGCAACTCGACGCGATTGAGCTACTGTGGGGCGTGCCCGGTTGGCGCTATGAATTGGTATTGCAGCTGCTCAAGTCACTGCCAAAGGAGATACGTCGTCAAATCGTACCGATACCCAATACCGCAGACAGTTTGTTTGATGAGTTGCAGCCAAAGGGTGGACAAGGATTACTGAAGCAGCTGTGTCAGGCATTACATCGTCGCGGTATTATGTCGGTGACGCCAGAGAACTTCAATCCATCTACGATTGATCGCTATTTGCAGCCACAAATCTGCGTGGTCGATGAGAAAAACCGTATCATCGAAAAAGGCCGTGACCTGCAGACCCTACAGATTCGTCATGCATCTGAGACCAGTCAAGCGGTGAATGAACAGCAAGGCGTGCATACTGAGTTCCCTGAGCATTTTGCTTTTAGCAAAAACCATCATAGCGCAGGTGTGGTAATGAAACAGTTTGCAGCGCTTGTCGCTGATGAAGCGGGAGAAGCTGTATCGATTCATCAATACACTGATGTCAATGCAGCACTTCAAGCACATCGTATCGGGGTGCTGACTTTAATCAAAGGCAAACTTGGTGCAAAGAAAAAGCAGTTAACGAGCCAAATCGATAGTATATTTAAACTGGCATTTGCGCCACTTGGCGACATGGATAAACTCAAAACGATCGTTATAGATGCTGCGTTAGACGCGGCTCTCGAAGAGCACTACGTCTTATTTGATCATTCTGAGAATTTACCAGAAAGCGCCGATGATATCGCAGTTGGATTGAGCGAAGAGCTACCGTTTACCTCTGAAGAGTATGCCCAGACTCTCGAAGTGGTAGTGAATAATTTCTTATTAACTGGTCAAAGCGTTATTAAAACGCTTAAGAATGTCTACACTCGTTGGCAACGTATTCGCCAAGGGCTATTGATGTTAGATCGTGAAATATTTGGTGAGTCTATCGATGATATCGAAGATCAGCTAGAGGATTTACATTTGGCTGATTTTGTTTATCGGATGGATTACAGCCATTGGCAACAGTACCCACGTTATCTTGAAGCGCTACAGATTCGACTAGAGCGTCTGGAGCACAACCTCGATGCTGACCTCGATGGTGTATACGCGCTTGATTTGCATATGGAGCGGCTAGCAGGACGTGCGGATAAAGAAGCTATCAGTGAGTATCGTTGGATGGTGGAAGAGTATCGTATTCAACTGTTTGCCCAGCCTATGAAAACTCGTATGGCAGTATCGCCCAAGCGTCTAAGCAAAATGTGGGACAAGGTGAGTTAGGCTAAATTTTAGTTTTGTATGGTACGTTATGTTATAGAGCATACATCAATTTCAAGATATGGGCTCTATAACTAAGCGTTCTAAATGCAATATGTTACCTACTAAATTAGATATCAATCTCAAACAAAAGGACGATTAAAATGTGGGATGAACGCTATAGTGGCACAGGGTTCGCATTTGGCACCGAACCTAATGATTTTTTGAGAGAGACATTTGAGCAGATACCTGTAGGTGGACACGTACTTTGTCTAGCAGAGGGAGAGGGTAGGAATGCAGTATTCTTAGCTGAGCAAGGTTTCAAGGTAACTGCGATGGATATGTCCGAAGTAGGGTTAAACAAAGCGAATAAGTTGGCCAAAGATAGAGGGGTAGCTATTACTACCCAAGTAGCTGATTTAGAACATTATAACTTTGGTCAGGATAAATGGGACGCTATAGTTTCTATCTGGGCACACGTGCCTGAAACGGTACGTCAATACGTACATGCACAAGTTGGCACCGCTCTCAAGCCAGAGGGAGTATTTATCGTCGAAGCTTATACAGAACGACAGCTTGAAACAGAGGCAGTCGGTGGACCACCAGCCAGTCAAAGTGAACGTTTTGGCGCTTTAGAGAACTTTCAAAATGAGCTTGTAGGGCTGAACGAAGTGATTGGTGTAGAGAAGTTGCGTATGGTATCAGAAGGAAAGCGGCATCAAGGGCTTAGCGCTGTAGTACAGTTTGTTGGCAAAAAAATCAGCAACTAGCCGTTGTAAGTTAAATCTATTAGTCGTTTTAGTAGCTATATACATAGTTAGAGAAGCTAGTTCGCAAACTATCTTCTCTATAAGCTATTGATGTCTGATAATTAGCGACTGGTATCTAATGACTAGTATTTAATGATCGGTACTTGATAATTGACACTTAATGATTGGTACTTAATGGCTAATCTTTTCTGTCAGTACACCCATGCTATAAAGTACATAGGCAATCACAGTTAATGCGACGATAAATGGAGTAAGCATCCAAATCACAATATTGATTAAAAGTGATGGTAACAATCCATTGAACAGCTCAATATCTGGTGCGAAAAAATCGGTCATAATATCGACTGCACGCTTAGCAATAGGGAATAGCAAAGTGCTAAAAGCCAACATATAAATGTACTTACTAAAGCCAGGGTCACTCATGACTACCATAAAGTAGAACACTGTAAAAAACGTGATACCAAGTGCCCAACATTTGAGAGTGTAGCTTAAACGAATCATGTTATCTCCTCCCTAAGCTTTCTTTTGACCGCTTCACATTGATCGTACGCAGAGTAAAGCTGCTCCTATACATTCATTATTTTAAATATATATTATATGTTATAATACGAATATATAGTTGAGTCAACCAATTTTTCTATTTATTTAAAATACTCCATAAATCATTCAATTTAAAAACGATGTTTTTTAAGGAAGAATTCCATAAATATAATAGTAAATAGCCTAAGCAAAAAAATCATTATATTAAGCAATAAAACTAAAACTATAACTACAACTCATTACTTGGACTCAGACCAAACAATCGCTTATATTCTCGGCTGAACTGACTAGGACTTTCGTAGCCTACTTGCATTGCTACTTGTGATATTTGCGCTCCATGCACCTTGATTAATCGCCGAGCCTCCATTAAACGTAAGCTTTTCTGATACTGTAACGGACTCAGCTGGGTTATTTCTTTAAAGTGCTGATGAAACCCTGAGACACTCATGCCGCATCTACTAGCTAAGCTTTCAACCATAATAGGTTCATCTAGATGTGCCTTTATCCAGTCAGTCGCTTGGGCAATGCGGTGTGTATGGCTACCGCTAACGACCAATTGCTTAAGTTTGTTGCCTTGCTCAGCCAAGAGTAGGCGATAGTATATTTCTTGTTGAATTAAAGAAGACAGAAAATCAATATCGTTTGGATAATCAAGCAAGCGTATCAATCGCTCAAACGCGTCCATTATGGTGTCATCTAAGTGCCACTTTATCCCTAAATGACTGCCTGCCATTGGGTGTGTGGTCGGTATCTGCGCTAATACATCTCTAATCATAGCTAAATCTAATTTCATCGATAAAACAATGACAGGGTTTTTTATCGAAGCGTGTTTGATATGCATACTTAGCGGTATGTTAACTGGACAGAACATCAAGTTATTATTGTCAAACCTTTGACAGTCAGCACCCAAGTAAATCTCTCGTTCACCTTGCAGTACAATACAAATACTTGGCTCTTGAATATAACTCACAGCTTTGCTTGGTTTGTCCGCGCAGTAAAAGAACAAGCCTAAAACAGCAGATTCAATAGTTTTATTTCTAGGTAGTACTGCTAAAAGTTGGTTAATAGTCGTTTGATTCATCACGAGTGCTTATTTTATAAGATTGCCTGATAGTATAAATATTTGTAGGATTAGGCAAGAGTTATAGAGGTTTGTTCTAACGTATAAGTGCAGAGGATTCTATAATAATTTCATCGCAACAGCGTAAGTACGACCTCTAATAATATGAAACAAGGAATAATTAATCATGAAAATATTTTATAAAACGCGCGCAACCGCTACTGGTGGACGTTCTGGCCATACTGGATTAGACGATGGTTCTTTAGGATTTGACTTAGTATCTTTTCAAGAGCAAGACAAAGAAGGCGTGAACCCAGAACAGCTTTTTGCCATGGGTTACGCGGCTTGTTTTGATAGCGCTTTGAGCATGACTGCACAGCACATGAAATTGCCTGTTACCGCTTCAAAAACCTCTGCGCAAGTGGGTATCGGTATGAAAGCTGACGGTAGCTACAACTTAGAGATAGAGTTGTCTGTAGAAGTATCAGGTATTGATGAAGCGCAGGCGCAGCAGCTGATAGAAGCCACGCATCAGGTGTGCCCGTATTCTAATGCTACTCGCGGCAATGTCGATACTCGTCTAGAAGTGACCGTTGTTTAAAGGCTGTTGTGTACAGACTGTTGCTTAAAGGCTATTGTTCAACGACTTTTGATCATAGACTAACAATATTAAAATAATAACTCGAATATAAAACGCCCCGATTTATAAGAGTCGGGGCGTTTTATGTTGTCCGGTAACGTAATTAGCTGGAACCTTTTCTGAGCAGATTATTAATGATAAATCACTAATAGACTTAATTTATACTGGTACTTTTTTATTTAAAGTAAATACCAAGACCGCGCCCAAAATGACTGTGCTTGCAACTATAAATGGAACAGTCAGCTGTTCAGACAAAAATATCACACCTAGCAACGCAGCAATCACAGGGACACATAGCTGAACGATAGCGGCTTGTGTGTTTTTCAATAGTGGCATTGCTGTATACCAGATACTATAGCCCAACCCTGAGGCGATCGCTCCTGATGCACAGGCGAGTAGTACACCTTCAGTCGTAATACCTTCCAAATTTATATTTTTGAAACCCAAATCATCTAGGTACATCATACCTACCAGTAATAGTATAGGCACAGCGACTAAACTACGCACAAAGTTAAACCCTGTCGCTCGAAGCGGCGAGACACATGATTTGCCGCGTATACTATATACTCCCCAAGCTACGCCGCTCATAGCCATTAACGCTGCCGCCAATGGTGATGGTATGGCAGCTGATGGCAGCATCAAATACACGAATCCTGCTACTGCAACGACAAACGCCAACCATTGTAGGGCGCTGATCTGTTCTTTTTTGTAGATACCCCAGCCAATCATCGTCAGCTGAACCGCTGAAAACAAAATCAATGCCCCAGTGCCAGTATCCAGCTCTACATATGCAATCGAAAAGCACAGCGCATAAATCACCAAGCTGAGACTACTAAACCAACTGCCTTTATCATTCAATATAGCGTAAACAGTAGAGTTGTCATGATTGGGCGTTTGGCGTCGCAATCTGTAAGCATGTATAGCCATGATAATGCCTAGACAGGCCGTCGCACTCATTAGCCTGATAACTGTAAAGCTCCAAGCGTCGATATAGCCTTCTGCCAATGCCATCCGGCAAAACAGGGAGTTTGCGGCAAAGGCGATTAACGCAATAATAGTATAAATAGTGGCTTTCAAAAGTAATTCCTACAATGAATAAATGGCACAAAACAGGCAAACATAGGATTTCAGTTTTAGGTCTCGAGATACGTTGTTATAACGAACGCTTATTTCTTAGCAAAGATAATAGATTGATAACTGATTAATCTATTCGATAGCTGTCTCACAAGACAGGATATTTTGTCGTACTTATAGCAAAAAGTCTCTTTTAAATCAGAATAACGATAGTTGTATTGACGATAAGGTCTAAAAATAGGGATGATGTGCGTCGTATCAAACGAACTCTTAGAACAACATTCATTAAACACAATAAATCAGATAAATAAATAGGAAAGATAGTATGAATTGGGCAAGTATTTTTATTTATGACACAACTTGGTTGTTTGCCGTAGAAATTTTAATACGTGTCACTGTAATGTTTGTATTAATTATCACATTTTTGCGCTTCACTGGTAAGCGGGGTGTCCGTCAGCTCTCTATTTTCGAGCTGACCATTATTTTATCGTTGGGCTCTATTGCAGGTGACCCTATGTTCACCGAAGACCTGCCTATTATCCAAGCGGTACTCATCATGGGTACGGTCATTTTACTCTATAGGCTGTGTACTTGGGCGATGATGAAATTCCAGCCTTTTGAGGACCTGCTAGAGGGGCGCTCAATGTATATTGTAGAAGATGGCATGCTAGTGCTTGATAAAATCAAAAAAGGTGAGATGTCACATGATGAGTTTTTTGCTGAAATGCGCCAACAAGGAGTTGAGCATTTAGGACAAGTTCGTACTGGTTTGCTCGAAGCTGATGGCAATTTTAGTATTTTATTGCATACCTCTGAAAAGACAGACTACGGTATGCCGCTTTTCCCCAAGCAATACCGACCAGTCGAGCAAGTGGAAGCAGGGGTTTATTATGCTTGTATGTATTGCGGTTACGTCGATGAAATATCTGACCCCAATCATTGTTGTCCGCGCTGTGAGGATAATTGCAATAATTGGGCTAAAGCGTTAAACAATCATATCGTCAAATAATATAACGATTAGCTGCCTTAGCTCAGTTGATAAGCTAAGGCAGCCAAATGCTTTTTTCCTTTAAAATTTCAATTCAAAATAAAGAAAGTAGGTTAAGAGGTATGCATAATTTACGTGACTTTGTACCAGTCGAGTTTGCGAGTCATCACCATTACGCAAGCAAGTATCACAAAGCAGAATATCGCACCTAGTAATAGATTGAGATCTTCTGTACTTAAAATACCGAAAAACGCAGCGTATAGTCCAGCAAGGGTTGCGGTGAAGATTACTGCCCGTTTGAAACCGCCAAATACATAGTAGCTATACCAGCCAATAAGCCCAACACAAGCACTGGCTGCTACCATATAGGCTTGCCAAAATGCGATTTGTTCTGCAAGTGGTAGTAATAAGACATAAAAGACAAATAGTGCGCAGCCGACGAGTAGATACTGAATAGGATGGATACGACTTGATTTGAGCACTTCAAATAAAAAGAAAGTACCAAACGATACCAAAATTAATAGCAAGGCGTACTTCATGGTTCGTTCAGTTTGTAGATAGACATCATTTGGGCTCGCAAAACTAACGCCAAAGCTGTTTAGCAGAACACTTTGATTGCTGCCAGTTACTGTCGCACTGTCTGATGTCAGACCCCTTGAGGCCTCAAACGAATCAGGATTGTACGAATGACTATCAGTATTGATCGTTGATTCACTTATGACAGTACATCGATGGTTAGGTGTGCTGAGACATTGAGAAAGATATTGATTGTTGGCAACGGTTAGATACTGATTTTGCCAACTGGCATCAAATCCTTTAGCGGTAATATTCTTAGTATTTGGTAATGCTTTGCCGATGAAGTTTGGTGTCTGCCAATCGCTGTGCATAGATAGAGTAAAGTTCTGCCCAGTTGGGACAGTCGTTACATTACTAATGCCAGCTAACGGCAAGTCGATCACAATATTGAGCGCTTGATTGTCTTTAGGATTAGATAACTTGCTATTTACTTCTGATTTATCTAAATTTATACCCGCTGAGCTTGTGGCAACAAGGCTGTCTTTATTATTTTGGCTAGTAGGATTTTTTAATTGCTCCAATACGTCTGTAGGAATATCTACTTCAACATAGGTTAAGTTCTCTATCATTGGTATCTGCGGATAGTTTGCTTTAATCGATTTTTGATTAATTGTGACAGTAGGCAGGGTAGCGACACCGCGTAAGTCAGACACAGGAATGATAAGTTTTGCTTTATTCCAGTGGGTAATGGTTTTGGCTAGTTGTGTCTTATCTGCATTAGGAGATGTACCGACTGAATCTGCATCATCGTCAATTGTAGTGCCAACCTGATCTAAATTTTCTAGAGTCTTATCAAGCGTATAACTCTGATCGAATGTCAGCTGACCATCATAGCTAGTAGCGCTATAGATACCGCGTTTATAGGTGTCAGTGTTTACTTTTAGGTTTTGTGCAGCCTGCGTCTGGGAGGCAAAAACCGTCTCAATCTTCGAGTATGACGGTTCGCATTTGCCCTTTATATTTGGTGTATCAGATGCATCTGACTGACATGCCGGTGTGATTGTCGTAGGGATGGCGATAAATGGGTTAATCACTTCTTGTGGATTGACGTGCTGCTCGGTGATTTCTTTTATCACTGACTCTGCGTAGTATTGTCTCTCATATATGATGTCGCTAATCATACTGAGACCAATCGAAAAAACGATACAAAGTCCTACAATGATGGATAACTTAGTCAATAATGTTTTTTGCATGTGGTCGCCTCCTAAGTGTCTTTAATCCACAGCTGCCGAGATAGCAGACTGTGGCTTTAAAAGACATCATAGAGAGGGCATGAAGAGAAGATGTGCAGGAAATATGGAATAACTGTGAAAGGGTAAAAGTTGATATTCTCAGATAATTATTTTTCGATTATTAATGTTTTTAATGCTTTTTCGTGTCGCCAACGACTTTATCCATGATAGCGAATAACAAGCCAGACAATACAAAGGTCATATGAATAATAACCTTCCACATGAGTTTGTCAGCATCAAGTTCACTCATTCCGCTAGATATATCCATAAAGGATTTCAAAAGGTCAATCGCCGAGATAGCGACAATCGCTCCGATGACTTTGAGCTTTAGACCAGAAAAGTCTACTTTGCCCATCCAGCTAGGACGATCATCATGAGTGCCAGTATCGATTTTTGAGACAAAAATTTCATAGCCACTGAATATAATGATAAGCAATAAACTGGCAACTAGAGAGATATCAACCAATACCAATATATCTACAATCACACTGGCTTCAGAGGCCGTCAGAATGTCAGCGAACATATGCCATAGTTTCTGGACAAACTTAATAAATAATAAAATAATGCCTAACACCAACCCTAGATAAAAGGGTGCCAGTATCCAGCGGCTATTAAATATGGTTTTTTCTAAATAAAGCTCAAACTTCTTTAGCATGGGTATCTCTTAAGTTTCAAATACAAAAAATTTTTAAAGACATGAAAGTCTTAAAGACACAAATATGGATAAGTTTTTGGGTATAGCTGTTTAGCTTTAGTCAGGCGATATTTTATCTATATTAGCGAGCTGCGCTACTACTTGCAGCACGCGCGCTTTTCTATCGCCAGTAATACGCTGAAAAATTTTTTGATGCTTGCTTAATTGACTAGCAAAATAGGCGCTTATCTCATCACGTTGGTACGGACTGTCTCGCAGGTCATCAGCCACCCAGGGTATATCAACCTCAGTCAATAGTATCAAATCATAATGATGCGCCAATGCTGCTTGCTCAAGAGCGGTGGGGCAGTTACCATAATACCAATGAGAGTAGACCATTAGCTCAAACAGACTGGTATCACAAAACAAATAGCGGTTTTCATTAGACGTTTGGGTGACTTGTTTGGCCAGTTTGTTCTCTAACGCAATCTGACCTTGTGCGATAGGTAGCAGGTCATCCCATGTACAAGTAAGCTGCTCATCATCCCACTTCGCTTGCAAGTAAGTACGCATATATTCTGATACCCACAGACTATCGAAATGCGCTGCCAAATCACGGCATAGGGTTGTTTTCCCCGTACTTTCTGCGCCCAAAACTGCGACAGTAATGACAGATTCAGGCGTATGCTGTTCAAGGTTGTACACGGTAGCGTCGTTGCCATTCATAATAGGCCCAGATTGCAATGAGAGTGAAGACTACATATTGTAGCGCGGTAAAAGTAAAGCCTTTATAAAAGTATAGTGGTACTGATATCGCATCAGCAATGATCCATAGTATCCAATGCTCAATTTTGCGCCGTGCCATAAGCCACATAGCCATCAAAAACAGAGCCGTGGTGAGCATGTCAGTATAGTCCACCCAAGTGAATAAATGTACACCAAGAACGGCACCATCAAAACTAAAGCCGTTATTAATCACCGGACGGAAATAGTATATCAGCGCCACAAAAGACATGGTTGCTATTGCCAAAGCAGACAAGATAGGTACATCGCCTGCATGCAAATGCTCAATACGGACATTGTTTGACTCATGAGTCTCTATAGGCTGATTCTTTTTGTTCTTTGACCAGTTAATCCAACCATATAAACTCATCACCGTATAGTAAGCATTGATGAACATATCGCCAAACAGCTGCCATTTCCATAGTAAATATACAAATATCGCCGTGCTGATTAAGCCAATTGGAAAGACTAAGATATTGGTTCTGCTGGCAAGCAAGACACTTGCCACACCAAAAAACACGGCAATCAACTCTAAGACGATAAATGTCGTGGAGTAATCCGCATATTGACCAAATAACCAAGTAAGAAGTTCTGCCATTAGTATTCCTAAAGATGAGCGTGTATCGACGTGTTTGGGTGGTTACACAGAGCAAAATGGCGCTAATTATAACGTAGCTATCAAAGAATGACGTGAGTCTTTGCTTATTTATCGCCAGAAACAGATTATTTGTAACAAAGCATTAGAAAAAATTTAATATTCAGGCATAATAAACACACTGATTTTAAGTTTACAGTTATTCACTGAATTTGAATGGCTATTATTTTTCCACTTTTATGCTTATTCCAAGCACCACAGTAGTAGACAAGGAAGCTTATCATGACGACTTGTATCACAGGCACTGGTCTTTATATCCCACCTTACAGCATTAGTAACGAAGAGCTAGTTGAGTCATTTAACCAGTATGTTGAAAACTATAATACCGAACATGCTGAAGAGATAGCTGCAGAGACAGTGACGGCACTTGAGCCTTCTTCAGCTGCTTTCATCGAAAAAGTATCTGGTATCAAATCACGTTATGTGATGGAAAAAGAAGGTATTTTAAATACTGAAATCATGGCACCAGTTATTCCTTACCGCAACTTGGGCGAAGAGCTGTCGGTAATGGCCGAAATGGGTGCAGCAGCACTTAGAGACGCTTTGGCGGATGCTGGACTTGAGGCCAATGACTTAGACGGTATCATCCTTGCTTGCTCAAACTTCCAGCGTACTTATCCTGCGGTGGCTATCGAAATCCAAAACGAAATTGGTATGATTGGCGGCTTTGCTTATGATATGAACGTTGCATGTAGTGCGGCGACTTTTGGTCTGTCACAAGCACATGGTTCTATCATCTCTGGTTTGGCCAAACGTATTGCTGTGGTCAACGTTGAGATTACCTCAGCGCATCTAAACTGGCGTAACCGTGACAGCCACTTTATCTTCGGTGATGTGGCGACTGCTTCTATCATTGAAGAATTAGATACGCCAAAAGGTTACGAGATTCTAAACTCTAAGCTATTTACTCAGTTTTCGACCAACATTAAAAACGAATATGGCTTTATGGATCGCTCAGAGTATCTAGCAGCGCAGACTGAAATGTATCCAGATATCAAAGCACCGGTCACTGATAAGCTGTTTTTGCAAAACGGTCGTAAAGTATTCCGTGAAGTCTGTCCAAAAGTGTCAGAGATTATCACTGAGCACTTGCAAGAAAACGACATCCCAACATCTGATGTTAAGATGATGTGGTTGCATCAAGCCAATGCCAATATGTTGGATTTGATTCTGCGTACCGTAGTCGGTAAAGATGCCGATAAGTCGATTGCCCCAAGTGTTATTGCTGAATTTGCCAATACCAGCTCAGCGAGTCCTATGATTGTATTCCATCGCCACAAAGATGACCTAGTATCAGGCGATTTGGGCGTTATTTGCTCATTTGGTGCAGGTTACTCTATTGGTTCAGTGTTGGTTCGCAAGGTCTAATACTTTAACTATTTGCCCTGATAAAAATAGCTAAGAATATTCTTAGCTATTTTTTTGTCTGTCGTTTTTGCTATTGAAATTAAGTCGTGACATCTAAATATAAACAGAGATGTTTGGAAAGATAACGTCAAGATTACCGACAATATTAACAAGAATGATTAGAGGTTTTAATTTACCCCAAAAAATTTGCTATAATCACGGGCTTATTCCTCTTATCCAATTAAAAGTCCTTTTATGAAAGAATCCTTACGCCTGCGTTTAGACCAGATGGTAGACCGTTATGAAGAGGTCACCGCTTTATTATCAGATCCTAGTGTCATCAGTGATAATAACAAGTTCCGTGAGTTGTCTGTTGAGCACAGCGACTTGATGGAGATCACGACGCTGTGGCAAAACTACGTGGGTGCAGAAACGGATCAGGCTGATGCAGAAGCGATGCTAGCCGATGCAACAGATCCTGACATGAAAGAGATGATGATCGATGAGATTGAGAGTGCGCGTGATACCATCGTAAAGATGGAAGAAGCGCTCAATCTGATGATGCTACCCAAAGATCCTAACGATAAAGTACCAGCGTTTTTAGAGATTCGTGCCGGGACAGGCGGCGATGAAGCAGCGATTTTCTCTGGTGATTTGTTCCGCATGTACCAAAAATACGCGCAGAGCCAAGGCTGGACACTAGAAGTGCTCTCTGCAAATGAAGGTGAGCATGGCGGTTATAAAGAAATCATCACTCGCGTATCTGGCAATAGTGTATATGGTCGTCTAAAGTTTGAATCGGGCGCTCACCGTGTACAGCGTGTCCCTGAAACCGAGAGCCAAGGTCGTGTGCATACCTCAGCTTGTACGGTTGCGGTCATGCCAGAAGTTGAGATTGATGATACCGTTGATATCAATCCTGCTGATATCAAAATGGATACTTTCCGCTCAAGCGGCGCGGGTGGTCAGCACGTGAACACGACTGACTCTGCCGTACGTTTGACGCATATTCCAACCGGTACCGTGGTAGAGTGTCAGCAAGAGCGTAGCCAACACAAAAACCGTGCGCATGCTATGAAAATGCTGGTCTCTAAAATACAGCAAGCCAAAGTACAAGCACAGGTCGATGTGGCGGATTCTATACGTCGTGATTTGGTCGGTAGTGGCGATCGCTCAGAGCGTATCCGTACCTATAATTTTCCACAAGGTCGCATGACCGATCACCGTATCAACCTTACCTTATATAAGCTTGACTCTATTATGGAAGGCGACTTGGATGAGATTCTTGATGCACTACTACGTGAGCATCAGGCTGATTTGATGGCCAGTATCGGTGGCAATGACTAGTATTTAGTCTTTAAGAGTACCAACAGTTTTATCGTTTTTATCACCATGTCTGTTCTTATAATAATAAGTATTGATTTAATTTTTCTTTTTTCGTTTATCCATTTAATTACCTAAAAATATTGAGAGTGTTATGTCAAAGCACAATAATCAGAACCAAGATCAAACCCCAGTCGTAGAAGATGCTAACGAGCTAATCGCACAACTGCAAGCCAAGCTAGATGATATCAGTGCTTCAGGTAAACAGCCGTATCCTAATACGTTCAAACGCACTGATTATGCGCAAGACTTACAGACAGCTTTTGATGGTGTCTCAAAGCAGGAAATTGAAGAAAAAGCAGCAAATGGTGAAAAAACACAGGTCAACGTGGCAGGTCGAGTCATGCTCAACCGTGGTTCGTTTATCGTGATCCAAGATATGACAGGCCGTATTCAGCTATATGTAGCACGTAAAGAGCTTGATGAGGAGACGCGTGCAAGCATCAAATCACTAGATTTGGGTGACATCGTTGGTGTATCAGGCTATATCGGTCGCTCAGGTAAAGGCGATTTGTATGTGCATATTGAAGAAATTACGCTACTGACCAAATCATTACGTCCAATGCCAAATAAATTCCATGGCTTGGCTGATGTCGAAGCGCGCTATCGCAATCGTCATCTTGATTTGATGACCAATGAAACGACTCGCAATACCTTTATGGTTCGTAGTCAGATCGTTAGTGGCATTCGTCAATTTATGCTTAATGAGCGTTTTATGGAAGTTGAAACGCCAATGATGCATCCGATACCAGGCGGCGCAGTAGCCCGTCCGTTTGAGACACATCATAATGCATTAGATATGCCTTTATACCTACGTATCGCGCCTGAGCTTTATCTTAAGCGTCTGGTCGTTGGTGGGTTTGAGCGCGTATTTGAGATTAACCGTAGTTTCCGTAACGAAGGCGTTTCAACCCGTCATAACCCTGAATTCACCATGATTGAGTTCTATCAAGCCTACGCTGATTATCATGATTTAATGGATTTAACTGAGCGTCTGTTTAATCAGTTAGCAATAGATGTGCTAGGCACAACAGAGCTGACTTATCAAGAAGAAGCCATTAGCCTAAAAGCACCATTTGCTCGTCTATCAATGTCTGATGCGATTGCAAAATATGCTGAAAACTTTGACATGGCGCGTATCAATGATCGTGAATACCTAGCAGAATATGCATCAACGACACTTAAGCAACAAGTCAAAGATGTGTTCGGTGTGGGTAAACTACAGACGATTATCTTTGAAGAAACGGCTGAGCATCAATTACGTCAGCCAACGTTCATTACTGAATATCCTGCTGAGACTTCACCACTGGCGCGCCGTAGTGATGACAATCCTGAGATTACTGATCGCTTTGAGCTGTTCGTTGGTGGTCGTGAATTGGCTAATGGCTTCAGTGAGCTTAATGATCCAGCAGACCAAGCCGAGCGTTTCCGTGGTCAGGTTGCTGAAAAAGACGCTGGCGATGATGAAGCTATGCATTTTGATGAAGAGTATATCGAAGCATTGTCTTATGGTTTGCCACCAACAGCTGGTGAAGGTATTGGTATCGATCGTCTAGTAATGCTATTTACCGACTCTGCTAGTATCCGTGATGTGATCTTGTTCCCGCACATGCGCCGCAAACAAGACAGCTAAGGTGGATTTGCTTGCTGTAAATCCAAACTGATACTTAACTCAGCATAAAAAGCTTTTGCTCATTTTCACAGAATGGGTATAAGCTTTTTTGTGAAATATCGTTTATAGAGGTATTATGGATATTCAGCAAGCATCACATGCGCCATGGCAAAAAATGATACAGCAATGTTTTTTATCATTGTATGAGTTGCCTGATGACAAAATCACTGATTCTGATCATTTTCAGGGTTATGATTTTGTTTTTGAGTTTTCTGGCGCTACTATTTATTTGCTCGTCAATACCGTCGTGATACAGGCAAATAAGCAAGAAGTGGATAATACTAAAGTTCGTGAGTGGAGAAAAGAAGTTGTTAACCAACTCATCAAACGCCACGCTCAGATTTATCAAAAAAACGATAGCCTAATTGTAGATAGAAGTGCCTCGATAACTGATAAAGCAGTTTATTTTATTGGCTTGACGTCATTGTCCATCAATCATCAAAACGATCAATCGGGCCATTCATCTTATGCAGTTGGCTACGAATATGGCAGTCGGTTTTTTGCAGAAGACTGTGTTTTAGACTTAGATGATGAGCAAAGTATCCTACAAGTCTTTAGTCATCAAAACTTCGTTGATATCCTCAATCAGTTAGTGACACCAAGTGATTTAACAACCTTTTTGGATTTCCATCGTCGTCAACTGTCTAGCTTTGCATCATTTCAAAACGAATCAACATTGCTTAAACAGTTTCTACAATCACCTGACTTTCACCAAAGAGCGATTAGGGTGCAAGAGCAGCTAATCGATAACGAGTTAATTGAGCAAGTTGAATTACGCTTACTTAAAGCAGTAGAGCCGAATCAGACTGTGTATGCCGATGCCTTAATGGCTGAGATGCAAAAAAATACTGGAATGTGGTTCAAGCTATTCAACAGTGTGCTTGAGCGTTATCATGAAGTAGGTAGACCTTTACCAAATGATCAGGTTGATATTTTGGTAGATGAGTCAATGTATACCTATGCATGTCTAGTAGAAAAAATCTTAGCTTATAGAACCATGGATCAAGACTCGCGCTGGAATGGATATGTCCGTCACGAGCATTCTTATCATGTATTTGGACGCCATTATCTCATGGTGTTTTATGCACAAGACGATAGCAGTTCGCTGAGCGCAGAAAATGTTAGGCTTTCTTATAAAGATTTATTGTCAGATATCAATGTCCAGTTACAAGAGCCAGTGATGGACAATTTGTTTTTACTGGGCGTAGAGTTTAGGCCGTGCGAAGACAGCGTAAATACTGAGGTTTATCTAGATATATTTCATCAAGCAGGCTCATTGATTGATGAAAGTACTCAACGCTTATATGACCGACTGGCCCAACTTCAAGCTCAGTTATAATCTGAACATAGTATGATTCATTAGTTTGACGCTCCCTTTATATTTGTATTATTTACATTGGCATTTCTTATGACGCAGCAATATCAAGTTTTAGCTCGCAAATACCGACCAAAAAACTTTCACGAGTTGATTGGGCAGACGCATGTGTCTCAAGCGCTGATTAATGCGATTGATTATAATCGTTTGCACCATGCTTATCTGTTTACAGGTACACGCGGTGTGGGTAAAACGACGATTGCGCGCATTTTATCTAAATGCTTGAACTGTGATACAGGTATTACCAGCACTCCTTGCGGTGTATGTGATAACTGCGTTGCTATTGATCAGGGACGTTTTATTGATCTTATTGAGATTGATGCTGCGTCTCGCACTAAGGTTGAAGACACACGTGAGCTGCTTGATAACGTACCCTATGCACCAAGTCAAGGGCGTTATAAGGTCTATCTGATTGATGAAGTACATATGCTGTCTACGCACAGCTTTAACGCGCTACTTAAAACGTTAGAAGAGCCACCTGAACATGTGAAGTTTTTATTAGCGACGACTGATCCACAAAAGCTACCGATTACGATTATTTCGCGTTGCTTGCAATTTGTCCTACGCCCATTACCACAAACGTTACTTAGCGAGCACTTGGCAAATATCTTGACCAAAGAGCAGGTAGGCTATACTCAGCCAGCCATTTGGCAATTGGCAAGTGCAGCCAAAGGTTCTGTACGTGATGCGTTATCATTGACCGATCAAGCCATTGCTTTTGGCCAAGGCGCATTGGATGATGCGACTGTTAATGCAATGCTTGGTCTTATTGATGCTGCTGACTTAGTGCGTCTAATCACAGATATTTATAATCATGATAAGTCTGCTGTTGCTGCTCATATTGAACAAATGCGCGCGCAAATGGTTGATGCGACTGGTATGTTTGATGGACTCGCTGAGCTGTTACATCAGTTGGCATTGACTCAGCTGTTGCCTGAAGTCGCTCTCAATGTTAATGAGGCGCAAGCAAAAGATATTTATACGCTAGCTCAACATATCAGCCCTGATGTCTTGCAGCTGTATTATGAGATCGTTGTACAAGCCCGTGAAGGTGTCAAGCTCGCAAGTACACCGATGCAAGCACTTGAGATGTGCATCTTGCGTTTATTGGCGTTTCGTCCATTGCCAGTCGATGAAGTCTTGAGCAATACTTACGATAGCAACGGGTCTGCTACCAAAGTACCCGCTATAGAACCAGTTTCTTCGGCATCAGCTCCAGATGCTATTGCACATGAAGCGTCAGCACCACCGCCAGAGCCTTATAATGTTGATTATCAGACACCAAGTCACGATGAGTTACAAAGCGGTATCTATGATAATGACAATTTAGCACAGTCAGTGACTAGTGCTATGCCTGAACCAGTTGTTGAGCCTGAACCAGTTGTTGAGCCTGAACCAGTTGTTGAGCCTGAACCAGTTGTTGAGCCTGAACCAGTTGTTGAGCCTG